>CAJTOZ010000022.1:0-39386 GCA_910578095.1 uncultured Muribaculaceae bacterium
TTGATTTTTCCGATCTCAGGAAAATATTCTTTTGCCATTGTCGTAAGGGGTTTATGGTTTGTTTTCAGGTTCTGAGTGCAAAGATAATATCTTTGCTGCATATAAATACGTTATTTAAGCTTGAATTTCGCAACCGCGGGCGTGGAATCAGATGCGCCTCCGATGAAAAGCGTAAATGCTCCGGGCTCGGAACGCCATGCGTGCGTGGCTTCGTCGAAGAAAGCGAGCATTTCGGGGGTGATGGTGAAGCTAACGTCGCGGGTTTCGCCGGGTGCGAGAACGATTTTCTCGAAGCCCTTGAGTTCCTTGCGCGGGCGCAGCACGGACGCCTTGTCGTCGCCCACATACATCTGCACCACCTCAGCGCCTTCGCGGGTGCCGGTGTTGGTGACGGGCACGGTCACGGTGAGGCTGCCGTCGGCTGTCATTTCCTTGGCCGAGAGCACAGGCTTGCCATAGGCGAAAGTGGTGTAGCTCAGACCGTGGCCAAAAGCATAGCGCGCGGGGATTTTCTTGGTGTCGTGCCAGCGGTAGCCCACGAGGATATCCTCGCTGTACTGTTCCTGAGGAGCGCACACACCGAAGAGCACATCGCCCTCCTCGCTCTCCACGCCCGGATAGGCGTTCACCCCAAAGGAATGGGCGCCGCAGTCGGCAAGACTGACGGGAATGGAGTACGGCATCTTGCCGGAGGGATTGACGGCACCGCTGATGGCATCGGCCATCGAGGCTCCTCCCATGGTGCCGAGATACGACACGTGCATGATGGCCGGCACCTTGTCGGCCCACGGCATGGCATAGGCATTGCCTGTGATATTGGCCACAACCAAGTTGGGATTGGCCTGCATGAGGGCTTCTATTACAGCGTCTTGCCCGAAAGGAAGCTCATAGTGCAGACGGTCGCCGCCCTCGCAGTCCTGGAAATGGTTCTTGTTCAGACCACCCACGAACACCACGACATCGGCTTCGGCGGCTTTTGCCACCGCCTCCGCGCGCAGCGAATCCTGCACGGCGGCCGGGATTTCCTCCTCACGGCCATACATGGGCCTGCCGGCAGCATAGCCGCGGGCATAATCGACATTGCCGGCGCCGAACACCTCGCGCATGGCATCGAGGGGCGACACATAGTCCTTCACTTTCAGCTCGGACGAACCGCCGCCATCGGTGAGCCTGCGGGTGGCGTTGTCGCCGACAACGAGGATTTTTTTGCCGGCGGCTGGGTCGAGAGGCAGTATTCCGCTATTCTTGAGCAGGACAATGCTCTCATCGCCTATGGCCTTGGCAGCGGCATAGTGTTCGGGGCTGTGCAGCGAACCGAAGGGCTTGTCGGTGTTCATGGCCGTGCGGAAGATGAGGCGCAGAATGCGGCGTGCCTTGTCGTCGGCCACGGATTCGGGTATCTCGCCCGAAAGGATGAGGTCGCGGAAAGCGCGTCCGAGATAATAGTCGTCGTAGGTGAACTCGCTCTCGGAGGTGAGACCGTTGGTGAACGATCCCATCTCGATGTCCAGACCGTTGAGGGCGGCCTCGCGGGTGTCGTGGGCGCCACCCCAGTCGGTGATCACCACTCCGTCGAAGCCCCATTCGCCACGCAGTATATCCTCCAGCAGGCGCTTGTTGTGGCAGCAGTGCTGGTTCCATATCTTATTGTAGGCGCCCATGATGCTCCACGCGCCGCCTTCCTGCACAGCTGCTTTGAATGCCGGCAGATAGATTTCGTAGAGAGCGCGGTCGCTCACATTGGCGTTGACATTGCCGCGCCACTGCTCCTGGTTGTTGAGGGCAAAATGCTTGACGCAGGCCGCCACGCCGTTTTTCTGCAATTCCTGCACATAGGGCACCACCATGACAGACGCCAGATAGGGGTCCTCGCCCATATACTCGAAATTGCGCCCGTTGAGCGGCGTGCGGTAGATGTTCACACCCGGGCCGAGCAGCACGTCTTTCTCGCGGTAGCGGGCTTCCTCGCCCACATTTTTGCCATAAAGGGCCGACATCGCGGGATTCCATGTGGCGGCGAGCGCTGTCAGGGCAGGAAAGGCTGTGACGGAGTCGTTGGTCCACTGAGCATGCCCCCAGTCGTTCCAGTTGATTTCGGCGCGCACGCCGTGGGGGCCGTCGCTCATCCACACCTCGGGAATACCGAGGCGCGGCACGCCGGGTGATGAAAATTTGCTTTGGGCGTGGCACATGGCCACCTTCTCGTCGAGTGTCATGCGGCTGAGCGCATCTTCCACCCTATCCTCAAGCGGAGCCTTGGGATCGAGATATACGGGAGTTGAGGCTACGGCACCTGATGTGGCCGCAGCGGCAAGAATGAATGGAAAGATTGCTTTTTTCATTTTGCGCATTTGATGGTTATGGATGCTGGAGCGAGACCGGGAGCGGAGGCGGTGAGAGTGGCTTCGCCCTCGGTTCCGTTGTTTTGAAGTATTATCAAAGCTTTGCCATAGAACGCTTTCCGCTTGTCGGCCTTGAAACGTTCGAGCGATATGGGGCTACCGTTGTCCACACCGGCATTGAATGCGGCACCCGACACGCCGAATGTGATCTCGTCCTCGGCGAGCGGACACAGGTTGCCGTCGGCGTCCACCACCTCCACCGTCACGTAGCTCAGGTCGGTGCCGTCGGCGGCGATTTCGGAGCGGTCGGGCGACAGGCGCAGTGCGGCGGGAGCACCGGCGGTGCGGCGCTCGGCACGGGCCACCTCGCGGCCGTCGCGGCGGCTGATGGCTGTGATGACGCCCGGCTCGAAGGGCACGCGCCAGCTCACATGGAAGTCGTCTTTACCCTTGGAGCGGGTGCCGAGGCTACGACCGTTGAGCAGCAGTTCCACTTCATCGGCGTTGTTGTAGTAGGCCCATACGTCCACATCCTGCCCCTCGCTCCAATTCCAGTGCGGGAAGAGGTGCAGCATGGTGGTGTCGGGGCGCCACTCGCTCTGATAGAGATAGTAGACGTCTTTCGGGAAGCCGGCGAGGTCGACTATACCGAAGTAGCTGCTGCGGGCGGGCCAGCCATAGGGCGTGGGCTCGCCTATGTAGTCGAAACCTGTCCATACGAATTGCCCCGACACGAAATCGTTGTCGCGCACGAGTTTGAGCGTGGATGCATGCGTGTCGCCCCAGGGCACATGGCTGTTGTCGTAGCTGGAGCACGAGAAATTGGCGCGGTGGAAGGGTTTATCCCAGCGGTCGGGAGCTATGTGCATGCTGTCGGACGGCATGTCATAATAGCCGCGCGTGGCCAGACCTGACACACTTTCTGTGATGATGAACGGTTTGCCGGGGAAATTGCGGGGCACATCGGGCACATTTGCGTTGTGATAGTTGAAGCCTATGATATCGAGGGCTCCGCTGCGGAACAGATGGTTGCCCGGATCGGGCTCGTTGCATCCGGCCGTGACGGGACGCGAGGGATCGAGCTCGCGCACGCGGTCGGCAAGCTTGCGTGTGAGCAGCGAGTTGACACTCATCTCGCCTTCAGAAGCGAGCATATCCTTGCTGTGGCCGAAGTTGAGTATGAGATTCGCTTCCTCGAGGCTGAGGGTGTCGGCCTTGGCATCGGTCCATTGCTCGAGCACTTCGTTGCCGATGCTCCAGATGATGATGGAGGGATGGTTGCGGTCGCGCCGCAGCAGGTCGTCCATGTCGCGTTCGTGCCATTCGTTGAAGTAGCGCGAGTAGTCATGCGCAGTCTTTTTCTTGCGCCACATGTCGAATGTCTCGTCCATCACGAGCAGCCCCATGCGGTCGCAGAGGTCAAGCAGCTCGGGAGCAGGAGGGTTGTGGGACGAACGGATGGCGTTGACACCCATCTCCTTCATTATCTCAAGCTGGCGCTCTATCGCGCGGGTGTTGACCACAGCACCGAGCGCTCCTGCATCGTGGTGCAGGCACACGCCGTTGATTTTCATAGATTTGCCATTGAGCGAGAAGCCTTTGCGCGCATCAAAATTGAAATAGCGCAGCCCCACGGGCAGCGTGTAAGTGTCGAACACTTCGCCCGATCTCTTGTCGTGCACATAGGTGACCAGCGTGTAGAGATAAGGATCGGTAGTGCTCCAGAGATGCGGATTTTCCACACTCAGCGATGTCTGCGCCACACCGGTGCTGTCGGAGCGTCCGAAACGCACTGTCACTTCGGGTGTGCGCGCCACCACATGGCCTTCGGCATCGACAAGCGTCGAGTACAGCTGCACGGATTTGTTGCCGCCGGGCGTATTCTCAAGATCGGTGATTATCTTGAGGGTTGCCGCGGTATCGGTGACATCGGACATCACCTGCTGCCCCCATAGGGGAACGCGCACATCGGAAAGCGCGCGCAACCACACATTGCGGTATATACCGCATCCGCTGTACCAGCGGGAGTTGGGCTGCTCGGCATTGTCCACGCGCACCGCGATGACATTGCGTCCGGCGTGCAGCCAGGGAGTGAGGTCGTAGCTGAAAGAGGCGTAGCCATAGGGGCGTGTGCCCAGCTCGTGGCCGTTGATGTAGACGGTGGCGTTCATGTAAGCGCCGTCGAAATCCACGTATATGTGTTTGCGTAGGTCGGCACGGGTGAGCTCAAATGTTTTTCTGTACCAACCTATGCCTCCGGGCAGCGCACCGCCGCCGGTGCCGCTGGGATTGTCTTTGCTGAAATCGCCTTCGATGGCCCAGTCATGGGGCAGCGATAGCTTGCGCCATGCAGCGTCGTCGAAGTCGGGAGCCGACGCGCCGGCTGTGTCGCCGAGATGGAATGTCCAGCCGTCGTTGAAACTGACAGCGCGGCTGTCGGCAGCAAATACCGACACCGCAGCTGCAGTCATCACCATAAATACTATAATTAATCTGTATGCAAATTTCATCTGGGAAAATGGGGTAAAACCTTTGATATTGGGCAGGGCCGCGGCATGCCGCGGCCCTGCGGAATTTCATAATCGGGCGAGGGATGGCGTCAGAGTTTCACGCTCACAGCCTTGCCGTCGTAGTCGACCATTGTACCCTTGGGCGAGCGGTCGAAGCCCACGGGATTTTCGGGGCTCACTTTCACCACGTTGAATTTACGCTTGGCGAGCATACCGGGGAACTCGCCCTGGCGGTCGCCGATGGTGAGCGTGCCTGTGGCTTCATCCCAAGCGAAGGGAATCATGGCGTAGGCGCCCTTCTCATAGTTGTAGTTGAGGTCTTCGTCCTCGTAGAGCGTGAAGCTGCCGTCGGCACCTGTGTAGACATACAGGTTGATGAGTTCGGCGGGCTTCTCGGCGCTCCACTGCATGTCGGGGCCGAAGGGCACTATGCTGCCTGCTGCCACGAAGAGAGGCATGCGGGCATAGGGCGCGTCGACTTCGGCTTTCTCGCCACCGTTGCGGGATGCGCCGGTGTAGAAGTCGTACCACACGGTGCCAGCCGGGAAGTAGACCTCACGCGAGCGGGCGCCGTACTCCGTGACAGGAGCGGCCATAAATGCGGGGCCGAACATGAACTGGTCCTTGATGCCGCGCACGGCTTTGTCGGAGCCGAAGTCCATGACAAGCGGACGCATGATGGTGTAGTCGTCGAAGTAGGTCTTGCCGGCCAGCGAGTAGATGTAGGGCATCATATTATAGCGCAGGCGGGTGTAGTAGAGCATGCTCTCGTAGGCGGGATGGCCCTCGGGGGCGATGTTGTAGATTTCGCGGAAAGGCCACTGTCCGTGGGCACGGTAGAGAGGAGCGAAGGCTCCGAACTGGAACCAGCGGCTGTTGAGCTCGCGCCATTCCTTAAGGTCGGCGTTCTCGATGCCTTTCTCGTTGAAGAGCTTCTGGGCGGCCACGTAGCGGTCCTCGACGCAGAAGCCGCCGATATCCATTGTCCAGTAGGGCACGCCGCTCACTGCGAAGTTGAGGCCGGCTGCTATCTGGGCGGCCATGTCCTCCCAACGGGTGGCTATGTCGCCGCTCCATGTGGCGGTGCTGTAGCGCTGCTGGCCGGCGAAACCGCTGCGGGTGAGCAGGAACACACGCTTGTCGGGGTCGACGCCGCGCTGGCCGTCGTAGATGGCCTCGGCGTTCATCAGAGCGTAGGCGTTGAAATATTTGGCCGACGGACCCAGGAAGGTGGGACCGCAGAGGTCCTTGCGGTACTGGATATCGGTGCAGTCGCGGATATTGGGTTCGCTGGCGTCCATCCACCATGCGTCAATACCGAGGGGATAGTAGTGTTCCTCCATCTGATGCCAGAAGAGCTTTCGGGCATCGGGATTGTAGGCGTCGTAGAAAGAGCCGAGATAGCCCGGGCCCACCCAGTCGCGGATGCTGTCCTTCACGGCCTGCTGGTACATCCAGCCGTTTTTGTCGAATTCCTTGTAATGCTCGGTGGTTACATAGAACTTTGGCCATACCGAAATCATGACACGTCCGTTCATGGCATGGATGCTGTCGACCATACCCTTGGGATCGGGGAAGCGGTCGCGGTCGAACTCATGGCTGCCCCATGAATCCTGCTTCCAGTGGAGCCAGTCGATCACGATATTGTCGATGGGGATATTGCGTTTGCGATATTCCGCGAGAGTGGAGAGCACTTCTTCCTGTGTGTTGTATTTCTCGCGGCTCTGCCAGTAGCCCATGGCCCATTTTGGCATCACAGGTGCTTTGCCGGTGAGGGTGCGGTAGCCGTGGATCACATCGTCCATCGAGTCGCCTCCGATGAAGTAGTAGTCGACCATATCCTGCATCTCGCCCCACCAGCTCATGTCGTTTTTGTTGATGTCCTCGCCGGGAGTATACACACGCAGGCCGCAGTAGGCTACGCCTCCGTTGGGTTCCCATTCGATGCGCAGCGGTGTGCGCTTGCCGGCTTCGAGCTTGACGGTGAACTTGTAGCTGTTGGGGTTCCAGGCTGTGCGCCAGCGTTCGGGCACTACGAGTTTGCCATCGATGTACACTTTCTGATAGCCTGAGTAGTAGAGGATAAAGTTGTAGTCGCCGCTGACTTCAGGCACGATATCGCCTTCATACACCACCTTGGCGCCGAAGAATTTGAAATCCTCGGGGGCGTTGACCACATGGCCGAGGTCGCCGCGCTTGAGGTGCTCGAAGTAGAGCTTGTCCTCGCGGCGTGTCATCACCTTGCCGTCGGCCTGTGTGTAGGTGCCGGTGAGGGCGCCTTCATTGCCGTCTTTGTCGTAAAGTTTGAAAGCTTCGCCCAGCTGCTTGTAGTCGTCGGGGCGACCGAAGCGCAGCAGCGAGTAGCTGTCCCAGAGCACGCCGTAGTTGCCGGTAGATACCACGAAGGGTACCGACACTTTGGTGTTGTACTGGAAAAGTTCCTCGTTGAGGCCTTTGTAGTTGAATTCGTTGCTCTGGTGCTGGCCGAGACCGTAGAGACCTTCCTCATCGTCGGGCGAGGCAAATGTCTGCTGCACGCTGAACGACTCCGTGCCCTCCACCTCAATGGGCGTGAAGCTGCGGCCGCCGGCATTCTCGGCGAGGATGAGCTTGCCGTCCTTGTCGTAGAAGGTGACGGCGCCGTCGGTGGTATTGACGGTGGCACTGATTTCCGGAGTGGCTACACGGATGCAGGTGTCGTTTTCCTGCTTTACGGTATAGTCGGTATAGACTTCCTGTGGAATTACGGAGAGGCTTGCATCCTCGGCAAACGATGCGGAGGGGGTGGCGCTGACACGTATGATCTTGGGGCCGAGCACCTGAAGGCGCACTTTTGAAGCGCCGCCGGCCTTGGCGGGATCGACGTTGACCACTACGCCTTTCGCGTCTTTCGAATAGGCTTTGGCGCAACTTCCGAGAAGCGCCGGCATCGAAAGACCGAGGAGCATGAGGGACAATGTACTGAGTTTCATGTATAATGATTTAACGGTTAATATTCTCATTGCAAAGATACTTATACGCGCGCTATCACGCGGGGACAGAATGTTGCCGCATTGGGGTGTGTTTGTTATCTATGTCTTTACTTGCCTTCTTTTTCCTGATAGACTGACGGCAGCACGCCGAATTCCTCCTTGAAATAGCGGCTGAAGTACTTTGGATTGTTAAAACCACAACGGTAGGCGATCTCGCTGATGTTGAGCTGACTTTCGCGCAACAGCTGCGCCGCGCGCTTCAGGCGCAGCACGCGGATGAACTCTATCGGGGTCTTGCCGGTGATCTGCTTGAGGCGCTTGTAGAGGTGCACACGGCTCATGCCGAGTTCGGCGGCAAGTTCCTCCACCGAGAGGTCGGGACGGTTCATATTGTCGTCGACATAGCGCACGGCGCGCTCTATCAGCTGCTCATCGAGCGATGTGATGGCAAGGCTCTGCGGCTCCGGGTCTATGAGCGCTCTCTGCGCCCCGCGGCCGCGGAGGTCGAGAAGCTTTTTCAAGCGCAGACGCAGCACGTCGATATTGAAAGGCTTTGTCATGTAGTCGTCGGCCCCAAGCGTCAGGCCCTCGATTTTGGCCGACACCTCGTGCTTGGCTGTAAGGATGAGCAGCGGCACTCCGGCCGTGGCGGGATCGCTCTTCAGGCGCCGGCACAGCTCGATTCCGTCCATTCCCGGCATCATGAGGTCGCTGATCACTATATCGGGGCGATAACGGGCCACCTCGGCCAGAGCTTCGTTGCCGTCGGCAGCGGTGACCACGGCGTAGTCGCCACTCAGTTCGGACGACATGAACCGC
This sequence comes from uncultured Muribaculaceae bacterium, assembly GCA_910578095.1. Lineage (GTDB taxonomy): Bacteria > Bacteroidota > Bacteroidia > Bacteroidales > Muribaculaceae > CAG-873. The sequence goes on from CAJTOZ010000022.1 coordinate 8,644, forward strand.
AGCAGGTCGGGATTGTCGTCGACAACGAGCAAGCGCGGTATGCCCGTGGCAGGCCCCGCAGGGGGCGCTCCGGCGTCCCCTGCGGGGCGCTCTTCGTGCGCGTCGTCGCCTTCGTCGCCGCCGCGCACGGGCAAGGTGACGGTGAACACAGCTCCGCGCACGGCACTGTCGGCCACGGCCACGGTGCCGCCGTGCAACCGCACAAATTCCGCTACAAGGCTGAGACCTATGCCCGTGCCGCCGCCGGCGCTGCGACCATCTCCGCCCTGATAGAAGCGCTCGAAAATGCGTTTCTTATCGGCATCGGAAATGCCGCAACCGGTGTCGGCGATGGTTATCTCAAGATTGTTGTCGACAAGTGTGAGCGCCACATCCACCCGGCCGTCGGAAGGCGTGAATTTAAATGCGTTGCCCAGGATATTGATCACTATCTTGGCCACCATATCCTCGTCGAAATCCATCATCAGACGCTGCACGGAGCTGAAGAACGTGAGGTGTATGTGCTTGGCTTCCGCAAGCGGCAGGAACGAATCGCACACGGAACGCACATAGCGCACGATATCGCCCCGCGATGGATTCAGGGTGAGCCCCGCAACCTCGTTTTTGCGGAAGTCCAGCAGCTGGTTGACCATGCGCATAAGCCGGTCGGCATTGCCGTGTATGAGTTCGAGCTTCTCGCGCATGTCGTCGTCGAGCGGTTTCTTGAGCAGGGAGTCGAGGGGCGCGGTGATGAGAGTGAGAGGCGTGCGCAGCTCATGGCTCACATTGGTGAAAAATCTGAATTTAAGCTGGTCAAGCTCTTCCTGCTTCAACGCTGCCTCGCGACGCTCGCGGCGGCGTGACAGCCGGCGCTCGTGGCGACGCACCAGACGGAAGGCCCCAAAGGCGAGCGCGAGCGCAAGCACGACGTATATGAATTTGGCGAGCGGAGTGGCATAGAACGGCGGACGTATCACAATACCGAGCGAGGCCACATTGGACGAGGCCACACCATCGCCACTGCACGCTTTCACGCGGAGAGTGTAACGTCCGGGGGCCAGATTGGTGTAGGCCACCTTGTTGGCGTTGTCGGGAAGCATGCGCCAGTCCTCGCTGAAACCGTCGAGACGGTAGTAGTACACGGTCTTTTCGGGGTTGACATAGTTGTCGGTGGCAAATGCCACGGCAAATTCATTATCGGAATAGTCCAGCTCCACGGCCTCAAGACGCGATAGGCGCTCGGGAAGCAGCACCCGGCCGTCGCGCTCGTCGCCCACCCTCACCTCTTCATTGAAAAGCATGAGGCGCGTGAAGTAGACCCTCGGGGCCATGGTGTTGAATTTGATGCCGTCGGGGCGGAAGCTGTTGACGCCGTAAAAGCCGCCCACCATCATGTCGCCACCGGGAAGAGCCAATAGCGAGCGTTGGTTGAAATCGCACGTCTGAAGCCCGTCGCTGCTGTCGTAGCTATGTATGTCGAAGGTCCAGCCATCGCCCGATGCCCCGGGGCTGACCGCCACGCTCACGAGCTCACTGCCCACACTGACCCACACGGCATGGTTGGCATCCTCGGCCACACCGAGCACGAAACGGCGCGCAGGCCCCAGCGTAGGGGTGTACACGCTGTCGGCAGCGACGTCGTATACGTTAAGCCCCTCGCGTGTGGCCAGCCACACCAGCCCGCGGCTGTCGCACATAACCTGGTTGACATTTGGATTCAGAAAATGCGCCGTGCCGGCTCGGTTGCCAAGCAGATTCTCGATATCGCCGGTGGCAGGGTTCAGCACGCTCATACCATTGGCCGTGGCCATATACACTTTCCCGTCCGGCCCCTCGGCTATGGAATTGACAAACTCGGAGCCTATATCCGACACTTCCGGCGAGTAGACCGTAGAGACACGCGTGACAGGGTCGTAGCGTTGCGCGCCGCCGCCGAGGGTGGCGAGCATCAGCGTGCCATCAGCCATAGGGCGCACGGCCCATATATTGTCGGAAGTCAGACCATCGGCCGTTGTCAGCCGCTGAATGTGGCCGCCGCGGTCGACCTTCAGCAGACCGCCGCCGAAGGTTCCGGCCCATATATTGCCTGCGCTGTCGGGAGCAATGCTCACCACCGCATCCGGCATGCGCCCCGCACGCGAAATATCAATATTGCGGACTGAGCCTGCGCCGCGGTCCCAACAGAAGAGCCCCTTGCTGTCTGTTCCGAGCCACAGGGCACCGTCCGTTCCGGCAGCTATGCAGTTGACGTCCGGAAACGGCGTGAAATCAAATTTGAAAGTATTATCGTTGTACAGCGACACGCCACTCTTACGGGAGCCTGCCCATATTGTGCCCATGCGGTCCTCCATCAGCACCGTCACGGTGTTGCTGCCGAGAGTGCGCTCGTCGGCGCCATCGCTCACGATGCGCTGCACGCGGCCGTTCTTCTCCATCACCGCGAGGCCGCTATGGTCAAAGCCTATCCACATGCGCCCTGCGCGGTCCTGCATCACATCCATCACATGCCCCTGCGGCAGACGCGTGCCGCCGAAGCTGTCGTACCACGTATTGTCATCGGGCCCGAAAAGCCACAGACCGTCAGTCGAATACATCCACACAAGCCCTTCGCGGTCAGCGTAGGCCGAATAGTATTGACCCACTATCTGCTCCGAGCCGGGCACGCGCACAGTGCCTGATATGCGCGATGTGCGGGCATCTACAAACACCATTCTGCCGCTCTTGTCCGTGAACACCACGCGGGAGTCGCCCACAGGCACCAATGTGCAGGCTTCGGCCTTGGTGAACAGGCCATCGGGATCGTCGACCCGCACGGTGGCATTGTTGCGATAATGGTACAGGCCGTCGCCGGCCACATACATCCAGCACGACCCTCCGGGGCCGAAAGTAACCAACGACGGAATGGCCGTCATACCCATGGTGCGGAATTCGGACGCGACATCACGGTTGAAGCGCTCCGTGCGCGGGTCGAATATTGAATACGAGCCCCCGGCCCGCACCCAGATGCGGCCGTCGGGCGCACGCTGTATCTCCTCCACAAAACTGTCGTGCAGCGATGTGCTGTCGCTATCGTCGCGCGCATACGAGCGCACGCTGTAGCCGTCGTAACGGTCGAGCCCCGACGCCGTGCCGAAGTACACGAAGCCGTCGTCGTCCTGGTAAATGGCGTTGATCAGCTTGCTCGACAGATGCATGTCGGCCGGCAGGTGGCGGAACTGATAGCCGGACGCAGCCTCGAGACTGACCGCTGCGAGCATGACACATATTATATATAGGAGCGTGCGTTTTTTCATGATTTCGGCTATTTTTGACATTTTTTACCGTACAAAAGTAAACAATTCCACCCTGTGCTGAGATGTTAAATAGTATGTTATACAGCATAAAAGCATTCCTTAACAACATTTCACACCCTTTGTGTTAACATTTAAAACCAGCGCGGTTATTTTTTATACCCTGCTGTGAAACAGCGCTACGTTACGCGTAATATATAAAGCCGTAACTTTGCATTGCCGCAACAGACAAGAGTGTCGCGGCGGCACACACAGAGCAATCTCTCCCCTACCTAAACCGAAAATACAACAATCTTTCAACTTTTCAAACAACCTAAAATCTTTATCAATGGGACAAACACATTGCACACGGTGCCATTGGCTTAGCTCCGCGAGGGCTATGCTTCTGGCATTTTGCCTGTTGGTGGGCAGCGTGGCTGCAGGCGCTCAGACGCTGACAGTCACCGGTACCGTAACATCGGCCGCCGACGGCGAGCCCCTCATCGGCGCTTCCGTCACGGTGAAAGGCGCAACCAACGGTGTCACCACCGACATCGACGGCAACTACACCATCAAGGTGGATCAGGGTGCTACCCTCACGTTCTCCTACATCGGCTTCACCAGCCGCGACATCAAGGTGACCGGCAGCAAAATCGACGTGGCCCTCACAGAAAACTCCGAAAGCCTCAACGAACTCGTGGTTGTGGGCTACGGTGTGATGAAAAAGAAACTCGTCACCGGCGCCACCGCCCAGATCAAGGGCGATGACATCGCCAAGATGAACACCACATCGCCCCTCCAGGCCATGCAGGGCCAGCTCCCCGGCGTGAACATCACGTCCAACTCCGGCCAGCCCGGCACCAGCATGAAAGTGCAGATCCGCGGTCTCGGCACCATCGGCAACGCATCGCCCCTCTACCTGATCGACGGTGTGGGCGGCGACATCTCCACCCTCAACCCCGCCGACATCGAGAGCATCGACGTGCTCAAGGACGCAGCCTCCGCCGCCATCTACGGTGCACAGGCCGCCAACGGCGTAGTGCTCATCACCACCAAGCAGGGTCGTGAAGGCAAAGCCACCGTCACATTCGACGGCTACTTCGGCTGGCAGAGCGTGGGCAAGAAAATAGACATGCTCAACGCCGACCAGTACATGGAAATCATGAACGAGCAGCAGATTGCCGATGGCTCAGCCCCCTACGACTGGAATGGCATGAACAGCATCTGGCGCACCGACGCTGAAGGCAACCGCCTCGGCACATACGACACCGACTGGGTGGACAGCATGTTCAAGGACAACGCCATCACGCAGAGCTACACCATCGGTATCACCGGCGGCAGCAAGAACAGCACTTACGCCATGAGCCTGGGCTACCTCAACCAGGAAGGTATCGCCGGCGGCAAGGACGTAAGCGACTACTCCCGCTACAACTTCCGTATCAACTCCGACCACAAGCTCTTCGACGGTATCCTCACCGTGGGCGAGCAGGCAAGCTTCGTATATGTGAAGAACACCGGCATCGGCGTGGGCAACCAGTACAACAACACCCTGCGCGGCGCTTTCGGCACATCGCCCCTCTCCCCCATATATAATAAGGATGGTAACTTCAACAGCACCAGCGACAGCGACTGGAACAACGCCGACGGCAACCCCTACGGCTCAATGATGGTAAACACCAACAACCGCAGCAAAACCGCCACATTCTCCGGCAACGTCTACGCCCAGCTCGAGCCCATCAAAAACCTGAAGATCCGCACCGTATTCGGCGCCGTTTATGGCTCCAGCGAATACCGCAGCTTCAGCCCCAAATACAACTTCTCCATCTATAACTATAACGACCACACCAGCGTCAGCCAGAACATGAACCACAGCCTCGGCATGACCTGGACCAACACCGTCAGCTACGACTGGAACATCAAGGACCACGAGTTCAACGCACTTCTCGGTATGGAAGCCTACCGCTATGAAGGCACCTACCTCGGCGCCAACCAGCGCGACCTCAAGGAAGGCTTCGACACATGGCCCTTCGCCTGGATCAACAACGGCACCGCCTCCACCACCGCCGACGGCCTCGGAGCCAACGGCAACCCCCACGACAACAGCCGCTCCATCAGCTACTTCGGACGTCTGGGATGGAACTGGAAGGAAAAATACATGATCAACGTCACAGTGCGTTCCGACGGTTCCTCCAAGTTTGCCAAGGGCCACCGTTTCGGCACCTTCCCCTCCGTATCCGCCGGTTGGAACATCAGCAACGAAGCTTTCATGGAAAGCACACGCACATGGCTCGACTTCCTGAAAATCCGCGGCAGCTGGGGCCGTGTGGGCAACCAGAACATCGACAATTACCAGTATCTGGCTCCCATCAAGATCACCAACACCCACTACTTCTTCGGACAGTACATGGGCCCCAACGGATCGTATGGCGACTACGCCACAATCCTCGGCAACAACTGGGGTGCATATCCCTCGCGCCTGGGCAACCTGGACCTCACCTGGGAAACTTCCGAGCAGCTTGACTTCGGCTTCGACGCCACCCTGTTCAAGAACCGTCTGCGCGTCAACTTCGACTGGTACCGCAAGAGCACCAAGGACTGGCTCGTAGTGGCTCCTATCCTCGCCACCGCCGGCACCGACGCTCCCTTCATCAACGGCGGCGACGTTGTCAACACCGGTGTCGAGCTCGGCATCAACTGGAACGATGTCATCGGCAACGACTTCTCCTACAGCATCGGCGTCAACGGCACATACAACAAGAACAAAGTGGGCTCCATCCCCACCGAGGACGGTATGATCCACGGCTCGTCCAACATGCTCTACGACAACTCGCCCGAATTCTACCGCGCAAGCAACGGCATGCCCATCGGCTACTTCTGGGGCTTCCAGACCGCAGGCCTCTTCCAGAACCAGCAGGAAATCAACGACTGGATTGCAGCCGGCAACGGCATACTCCAGACCGCCGTACAGCCCGGCGATGTGAAATTCGTCGACCAGAACCACGACGGCATCATCGACGACAACGATAAGGTGAACCTCGGCAATGGTGTGCCCAAATTCACCTACGGTTTCAACATCAACCTCTACTACAAGAACTTCGACTTCGGTCTTGTGGCCACAGGCGCCGCCGGCAACAAAATCGTGCAGACCTACCGCAACCAGACCAACATGAAGGCCAACTACACCACCGAGATCCTTGACCGCTGGACCGGCGAAGGCACCAGCAACAAGATTCCCCGCGTGACCAACGGCAACATCAACTGGCAGTTCTCCGACCTCTATGTGCACGACGGCGACTACCTCCGCCTCAGCAACCTCACGCTCGGCTACAACTTCGCCCCCATCATGAACCAGAAATGGTGCTCGCAGTGCCGCCTCTACTTCCAGGTGCAGAATCTTGCCACCTTCTCCAAGTACAACGGCATGGACCCCGAAATCGGCTACGGCACCAGCGATTGGGTGAGCGGTATCGACGTAGGCTTCTACCCCCGTCCCCGCACATTCCTCATCGGCGTAAACCTCACGCTCTAAATCCAATCTCACGAACAACACAACACAGAATTTGACAAAATGAACAAGTTCAAATACAGCATACTCTCTGCCGGCATCGCCGCCATGGGCCTCATGACAGGTGCATGTGCCGACAGCTTCCTGGATGTGTCGAGCAAAACCGAATCGAACACCGAGAACTTCTACAAGACCGAAGGCGACGCATGGCGCGCGCTCATCGGCTGCTACGACGGCTGGCGCCAGATCAGCTCCTCGCCCGGCGTGGGCTTCTATGTAGCTTCCACGGTGCTCTCCGATGAGTGCTACGGCGCCACCGGTCAGGGCGACGGCTACGGCTACCAGGCCATGGACGGCTTCGACCAGAGCAAAAGCCCCTCCGACCAGAACCTCTTCGAGCAGGACTGGAAAGTGTACTACGCAGGCGTATACCGCTGCAACGAGCTCGTGACACACGAAGAGCAGATAGCATGGGAAAGCGAGGCCAACCGCAGCCTCTACATGGGCGAATGCCGCGCCATCCGCGCTCTCCTCTACTTCGACATGGTGCGCCTCTGGGGCAACATTCCCCTGTTCCTTGAGCCAGCGAACGAAAACCGCGAGCAGGCCGACCCCACCGAAGTGTACAACGCCATCGTGGCCGACCTGAAATTTGCCGCCGACAACATCCCCGCCGGAGCCAACAAAGCTACCAGCGACAACGGCCGCATCACACGCTACGCTGCCGAGGCAATGCTCGCACGCGTATACCTCTTCTACACCGGCTACTATGGCAAGGACCTCGAAGGCCTCACCAAGAGCGAGGTGATAGCCTATCTCGACGATGTTGTGGCCAACGGCGGCTACGAGCTCGTCAAGGACTTCAAGAGCCTCTGGCCCGCTGCATCTCTCGTAGCTGCAGAAGGCAAGAACGAATGGGATCCCGAACTCTCCACCTACGCCGGCTCCGCCAACAGCGAGTTCATCCTGCAGCAGAAGTTCACTCCCACGCAGGACTACAACGGCAACAACGACTCCAACCGCTGGCAGGTGATGATGGGTATGCGCTCCCTCAACTTCTGCCCCTACGGCAAGGGCTGGGGTGCCGCAACTGTGACACCCGCCTATGTGGCTAAATTCGGCAACGGCGACCCCCGCCTCACCGCATCTGTCATCAACCTCGCCGGCGAAGGCGTGAGCGCCTCTCCCGACTACAGCACCAGCGTGAAAGACTGGCGCGAGTTCACCGGCTTCTGCGTGAAGAAATACTCCCCCATCGCCTTCCCCGACGGCCTCAACGCATCCCGTCCCGACGGCAGCGGCGACTTCCAGATCACCAACTCGCAGGATTGGGTGATCATGCGCTACGCCGATGTGCTTCTCATGGTGGCCGAACTTGGCGGCACTCCCTCCATGACCGCCCAGGCCGCCCTCGATGCAGTGCGCGCCCGCGCAGGCCTTGCCAGCGTGCCCGCCACATTTGAGAACGTGATGAACGAGCGCGCCCTCGAACTCGCATTCGAAGGCCACCGCTACTGGGACCTGCTCCGTCAGGGCATCGATAAAGTGGCCGAGGCTGTAGCCTCCACCGCCGGCCCCGTGAAAAACGGCGGCGTCAACGCTTCCGTGAGCTACGACCGCAGCAAAATCATCGCCACCAAAGGTCTCAGCCAGATTCCTCTCAACCAGATAATTCTCTCCAACGGCGTGCTCAAGCAGAATGCCGGCTGGGAATAGTGATAATTTAACATATTTCGCACACTAAGGCGCCGATTTTCACGTTAATAGGAAACCCTGAGCGCAGACATCGGCGCCTTGGCGAGCGAAAAACACACAATCAATCATTACTCCTCTAAATTCCAACCTTACAATGACTAAAGCTTTCAAATATCTGAGCTACATGCTCCTTGGCGCAGCATGCGCCGGCGCAGCATGGTCCTGCACAGATGAAACCTACGAACTCCCCGAGCCCAACATCACCCCCGCAGAGCTCGTGGAAGGCGTGGCATTCACTGTAGAGCACGACGCACAAAACCCCAACATCATCCACCTCAAAAGCCTCATGCCCGCCAGCTATCAGGTGGCATGGGTGACACCGCAGGGCCGCAAGACCGGCGGCGAAGCCACTCTCTCCATCCCCTTCGACGGATCGTACGAAGTGCAGATGGGCGTCGACACCCGCGGCGGCTATGTGTGGAGCGAACCCTACACCTTCACCATCGATGAATTCTGCGCCGACTTCGTCGACCACTACCTCTGGAAGCGTATCAGCGGCGGTGTGGGCCAGAGCAAGACATGGCAGCTCGACCTCGGCGTGCTTGCCGACGGCTCCTGGAAAGCCACTTTCTTCGGCGGACCGCACTGGTTCTTCACCAACACCTACAATTGGGACTGCCTGCACGCAGCCAACGAGTCCGAGACTGTGAGCAACAACTTCCTGGACAACGAAGATTGGGAAGCAAGCATGGCCATCACGCCCAACTCCGATTGGTCTTGGTTCGCCGACTACGCAAGCAACGACTGGCTGGTGAGCGGCGGAGCCCAGAACTTCGGCTACATCACCTTCGACCTCATCAACGGCGCGAACGTGACAATCACCGATGCCAACGGCAACGTGGTGAGCAAGGGCACCTACATGCTCGACACCGATGCGCACACCGTTACGCTCTCCGACACCTATCCTCTTGAAGCTACGGACAACCGCACCCACGAGCGCTTCCTGCAGCTGCTCTATCTTTCCAACGATGCCATGCTGCTCATGGCTCCCACCGAAGGCGTCACCCTCAACTACGTGACCAAAGAATATTTCGAGACCTACACCCCGCCGGTAGCCACCACCATCACGCTGCCCGAAGGCTGGGACCAGACCCTCGGCAACCAGTTCAGATACTGCACCTGGGCTCTCGACCAGGAGGCTCCCTTCGACTGGTACGACCTGGGCGGCGCAGCTATCAACGGCTTCAAGAGCTCCGGCGACTATCCCGACACGTTCAAGCCCGTGAGCTCCACCGTTGAAGAATTCGCCCTCAATCTGTGCAGCCCCGAAGTAGGCCAATACACGGCCACACTTCCCGATGGCAGCAACATGACCGGTGAAATCAGCGTAAACCCCAAGGGTTTCATCAATTTCAGCAACGGCATCGGCTACCTGCCCCTCGGCGGTTCCACCGTGAAGCTCGAAGGCAGCTCGCTCACAATGATTGCTGTGACCTTCGACGACTTCGGCCGTGTTGAAAGCTTCGTTGCCGGCCTGCCTCAGGCTGATGTCAACGGCACCGTCTACCAGTACCTCGGCTACAAATTCGTGGCAGACTTCGGAGGCGAGAAGAAAGAGACCTACAAGGCCGTACTTTCCTGGAACGACACCGGCACCTGGACCCAGATCGACAGCGCCCCCATCTTTGTTGAAGACGGCGGCACATACACCATCAAGCTCGATGCACCCTACACCTCCGGCATGGGCGATCCCTGCCTCTGGCTTGATGTGAACAAAATCCTCAACACCCACATGGATTGCGACGTGGTGCTGAAGGACATCAAGATCGACGGCGTAAGCGTAGCGTTCGACGACTCTGCCATCTCCCGCTCGCGCTCATCCGACAAAATTGAGGAAGACGGCTATCTGGGCGCCCGCCGCTACATCTGCAACCCCTGGGGTCTTGCAAGCTGCTTCACCGGCCTCGATCAGTTCCACGCCACCAGTGGCTATGAAGTGACATTCACCGTCAGCTTCTCCACCGGAAATTCCTTCCTGGGCGAATAAATATTCTATAAATCCAATCAGAATTCATTTTTTCCAATCAATATGAATAAAAAAATACTGGTAGGGCTGCTGTCGCTCACTCTCGGTGCATCTTTCTCGCTCACCTCGTGCGATGATGTAGACGATCCCGTAGTCAGCACCACCCCTATCGTCAAGGAAGTCGTGACCGGCGCCGCCGATGTCACCGCCACCAGCGCCACCGTAACCGGCACCGTAACCGGCCTCAGCGGCCAGGCAGCCGGCGCCTACACCGTCGGCGTGGTCTACAGCACCTCCGAGAATCCCACCGCCGGCGGTAGCCGCGTGGCCGGTACCCTCGGCGAGGATGGCACCACCGTCACCACCACCATCAACGGCCTCAGCGACGGTGTCACCTACTACTATGCTTCGTTCGTGACCCTGCAGGGCACCGTGTCGCAGTACGGCGAGGTGAAGAGCTTCATCACCACCGACTCCGAAATCGCCACCGCAGCTCCCGCAGACGTGGAAGCTACCACCGCCAACCTCAGCGGTACCATCAACGGCATGCAGGACAAGCTCGATGCAGGCACTCTTGCCTACGGTATCATCATCGCTCCCGCATCCAAGTCCATCGAACAGGGCACCAAGCTGCCTGCCGAAGGCACCGACAACGCCTTCACAGTCACCGCCAAGGGTCTTGTGCCCAACACCGCCTACCAGTTTGCGGCCTTCATGACCGTCAACGGAGCCGATGTGCTCGGCAACGTGCAGCAGCTCACCACCCCCGTGGGCGTGAACGCTGAAGCCGAAAGCATTGACGACTACGTGAACATGGGCACACGCCTCGAATGGTGCCGCTACAATGTGGGCGCAGCATCCGAGGGCGATGCCGGCACACTGCTCGGCTTCGGCGATATCACCGGCTTCAACTACTCCACCGAACTCTACGAGTACGCCGACGCCGATATCACCGGCACCGAACGCGACGCAGCCGTGGCCGCAGGCATGGGCTTCACGCCCACGCTCGCCGACTGGGAAGAACTCTTCGCCGTGTGCGATATCGAAGAAGCCACTGTCGACGGCACCGCAGGCATGAAACTCACCTCCCGCACCACCGGCGGCACCATCTTCCTGCCCGCAGCCGGCAAGCGCGAAGGCACCAATATCGACTACACCTATGCCGGCATGTACTGGACCGGCAATGTGCGCCCCGATGCAGCCGACTACGCCAGCCTCATCATGGTACACAGCGGCATCCACGCCGAGCAGCCCGCACTGCGCAGCACCGGTGCCCTCGTGCGTCCCGTGCGCAAGCCCTTCGTCAATGAAATCGAAGCCGACGTGACCAAACTCGCCGTGGGCGACCTTGAGAGCAACGGCCGCATCCGCATCGAGATCTACAACGAATTCGGAAGCACCTCCAGCGCCCCCGCCATCGACCTCTCTGCCCTCTCGTTCGAGAGTCAGATGGTAGTCGACTTCACCCTCAGCGGCGTTACCGGCAACCTCAAGGAAGGCGCCAAGGGCAGCTACCGCGCAGGTCTTGAATACGCAGCAGCCGGCTGGGATCCCTCCTACTGGAGCAGCTTCGACGGCAACGCACAGGATTGCATAGTCAACGGCGACGGCAACTACCGCGTGTGCATGAACACCGAGCGCACTACCACGGGCGCAGTTGTGTTCTGCATCGACATCGACGGCCTCGGCAACGATGTAGTGGACAAGACCAACGTGAAAGTGGAGAAACTCGTTATCTCGCTTGATCCCAAGCAGGCCATGTACACCAACGTCGACACTTCCGGAGCTCATATCTGGTTCGGCAACAAGGAAGACAATGGCACCGACGTGCGCATTGAATTCTACAACGAGTACGGCCCCTCCAACGATGGCAGCGGCGATCCCTTCGCCGGCGTAACATTCGGCCAGGGCACCACCGTAGCCAACGTCACCATCAGCGGCGTCACCGGCAACCTCGTAAGCGGAGCAGCCGGCAGCTACACCGGCGCCATGAGCCTTGCATGCGGCGGCTGGTATCCCTCCTGGTGGGGCGGCGGCGCAAGCGACCAACAGATTTCCGGCGACGGTACCTACAACTTCCCTGCCTACATCGAAGCCAACGGTACAGGCACCGTAGTGTGGTGCATCGACATCGTGGGCCTCTGGAAAGATCTCGCCGACACCTCCAAGCTCGATATCAAGATCAACAGCGTCACCACTCCCGTACACGCACAGTAATCAGCATCTTCTGAACCTAAGACCATAACACACCGCGAAAGCCCGGTTTACCCGTTAAACCGGGCTTTCTTTCCCCCCAACTGTAAAACACAGCACAGCAAACGACATGAAATTCCGACACTTGCTCCTTGCCCTCGCCGTGGCCGCCGGATTCGCATCCTGCAGCGACGACAAGGATGAGCCCGCTCCTGCATGGGGCGACGGCATCACCGTAAAAAGCGAGATGGCCCTCGCAGGCAAGACCCCTCAGACACTCAACATCAAGGCTCCCGCAGCCCCCACCCTCACCACCGATGCCACATGGCTGCACTTCGGCGATGTAAAATCACTGCCGGCCAGCATATATGCCGTGGAGATCCATGGCGATATCAATCCCTCAGGCGAAGCCCGCCAGGCCATAGTGTCCATCACCTCCGGCACGCACAAGGCGGAGGTAAAGGTGACACAGCATGCCGGCGACGCCGTGGAGATTCTTTCCGTAGAGCCATCCACCGTGCTCAACCCCGCAGGCGGCACCATTACCATCAAATACCTGGCCACCGCCGAGCCTTCGGCTACGATGCCCGACTGGATGACACGCGTGCACGGCAGGGCACTCACAGAGGGAGCTCTCACCATCAACTACACAGCCAACCTGAGCGGTGCTCCCCGCGAGGTTGAGGTGACGCTATCCGTCACGAAGACCGCAACGGCCACCGTAACACTCACGCAAGCACCCAAAGACCTGCCTCAGGACATGGGCAGCACCGCCGCACAGCTCGCATCCAGAATGTATGCCGGCATCAATATCGGCAACACCATGGAGTGCCCCGGCAAGGAGGGCGACTGGAGCATGCCTGTCAATGAGACCTACGTAGCAGCCCTCGCAGCTATGGGCTTCAATGCTGTGCGCATACCCTGCGCATGGGACAGCCATGTGAGCGACGCCGCCATCAACGCCATCGATCCCGCGTGGCTCGACCGCGTGGACGAAGTGGTGGGATGGGTCATCGGCAACGGCATGTATGCCATCGTCAACATCCACTGGGACGGCGGATGGCTCGAAAACACCTGCAAGGACGGCTACGACGCCTCCGTCGACCAAAAACAGCGCGATTACTGGACACAGATAGCCAACAAGCTCAACCACTACGACGAGCACCTGCTGCTCGCCGCCATGAATGAGCCCAACCACTCCGACGACAATAGCACCGACGCTATCATGGCCTATCAGCAGACCATGCTCGACGCCGTGCGCGCCACCGGCGGCAACAACGCCACCCGCGTGCTCGTGATGCAGGTGCCCAACACCAACATCGACCTCGGCACCGCAGGCTACTATCACCTGCCCACCGACGTGGTGGAGGACCGCATGATGGTGGAAGCACACTACTACGACACCTATCAGTTCAACATGATGGAAAAAGACGAGAACTGGGGCAAAATGCACTACTACTGGGGTGCCGAGAATCTCGTGGCCGGTTCCGACCGCAACTCCCCCCACACCGAGGCCGACGTGCGCACTCAGATGCAGAAGATGAAGACTGCCTACGTGGACAAGGGCATCCCCGCCATCATCGGCGAATACTGCGTGTGCGTGGACCGCTCCAATGTGGACGGCGTCGACAAAGCCAAGCATCAGGCCAGCCAGAAACTCTGGAACCGCGTAGTGACCCGCGAAGCCAAGAACGCCGGCTGTGTGCCCTTCTTCTGGGAAGTAGGCACCGACATCAGCCGCCGCGATGGCTCCGTGATCCGCTCCTACCAGCTCGACGGCGTGCTTGAAGGCGCCCAGGAAGGCGTATATCCCTTTTGATATAGATTATTAAGTGAATATTCCGTATCTTTGTGGAGTCGGCACCCGCCGGCTCCATTTTTACAAATGTACGGATGCACCCCCTAATGTACGGATGCACCCCGGTGCATCCTAACGCCAACAAAAACCACAACAATGTACGGACGCACCCTGGTGCGTCCTAACGCCAACAAAAAAAGCAATGAGCAATCCATTCTACACTCGCAAAACACCTCGCGCCGATTTTCATAATTATTGTGAAGGGACTTATTTCGTGACCATATGCACACAAGACAAATTCCATTATTTTGGTAAAATCATTGACGATAAAATGTATCTCTCGGAAATTGGACAAATTGCAGACGATGCGCTCAAAACTCTACATATGCACTACAACTATGTAGAGGTTCCGCTATATATTGTTATGCCAAACCATATTCATGCAATTATACGCATCAAGGATGCACCGGGGTGCATCCCTACACAGCGCAGCGCACTCGGAGTAGTAATCGGCGGCTACAAGCAATCCGTAACAAGGTACGCACGGCGCAACGGAATTGATTTCGGATGGCAAAAACGCTATCACGACCACATTATACGCGGAACGAACGATGGCAATAATATAGCCGACTACATAGAAACTAATGTAATACGTTGGACCACCGATTGTTTCTACAATCATATGACCCATTAATGTTAGGATGCAGCCCCACAGTGTTAGGATGCACCAGGGTGCATCCCTACAACCCCATAATGTACGGACGCACCCTGGTGCGTCCTAACGCCAACAAAACCACTTTTCCGATTGCGGATGCACCGGGGTGCATCCCTACAACCACACAATGTACGGACGCACCCTGGTGCGTCCTAACGCCAACAAAACCACTTTTCCGGTTGCGGATGCACCAGGGCGCATCCCTACAACCACACAATGTACGGACGCACCCTGGTGCGTCCTAACGCCAACAAAACCACTTTTCCGATTGCGGATGCACCGGGGTGCATCCCTACATTGCTAAGTGTCAACGATTTGTTTCGGCTGAATATTAACAAGAATTTTCAAACACCCAAATAACCACCAGATAATGAAAGCAAACCTTATTGCAGCCTGCGCGCTCGCACTCGCGCTACCGGCGATGGCCAAAACCTATACCGTGACCTCGCCCGACAAACGCCTCAGCGTGGCCGTAGACGCAGGCCCTGGCCTGACATGGAGTATCAGCCGCGACGGCACCGAGGCCATGGCTCCCTCCGCCATCAATCTCATGCTCGCCGACGGGCGCACGGCAGCAGGCAGCGCCCGCGTGACGCGCACACACCGCAAAAGCACCGACACGGAATTTGCCACCCCACTCTACCGCAAAACATCTGTGGCCGACCGCTACAACGAACTGTCGCTCGACTTGCGCGGCGGCTACACGCTGCAGGTGCGCGCCTACGACGACGCTGCCGCCTACCGCTTCGTGCTGCATCAGAAAGACTCTGTCGACATAGCCGCCGAGCACGCTGAATTCCGCTTCGGAGGCAAGCATAAGGCATGGTTGCCGCTGATCAACGACCTGCGCGACCAGGCCTACCCCTTTGCTTTCTCTTTCGAGAGCTACTACGATGAGATGCCGCTCGCCGACATGCCGGCCGACACCCTCTCTTGCACACCGCTGCTTGTGGAACTCGACGGGGGCCGCAAAGCCCTCGTGATGGAAGGTGCCCTCAGCAGCTATCCGGGCATGTTTCTGCGGCGCAGCGATGGCGGCGACGCTTTGCAGAGCGTGCATGCCCCGCTGCCCGTGGCCGACAAAGTGGGTGGCTTCAACCGCCTCAACCTCATCCCCACCGCCGATGCCGGCATAATAGCACGTGTGGCCGGCGATGCCGCGCTGCCATGGCGCGCCGTGGCCATCACCGACAGCGACACGCAGCTGCCCGACATCGATCTGGCCATGCGCCTCGCCGAGCCCTCGCGCCTCACCGACACATCCTGGATCCGCCCCGGAAAAGTGGCGTGGGACTGGTGGAACGACTGGGGCCTTACCGGCGTGGACTTTGAAGCCGGCATCAACACCGACACCTACAAGCACTATATCGATTTCGCCGGCCGCAAGGGGCTCGAATATGTGATTCTCGACGAAGGATGGGCCCGCGACAACGGCGACCTGCTCGACATAAACCCCGACATAGACCTGAGCGAGATAATACGCTACGCCGGCGAGCGCGGCGTGGGAATAGTCCTTTGGGCCACATGGCGCCAGCTCAAGGACGACTATCCCTCCCTTCTGGGCAGATTCGCCGATATGGGCGTGAAAGGCTTCAAGGTGGATTTCTTCGATCGCGACGATCAGGAGGTGATAGAATCGATAGAGCGCATAGCACAGTGCGCCGCTGAGCACCATCTGCTGCTCGACCTGCACGGCTTCCGCCCTATAGGATTGCACCGCACCTACCCCAATATTGTCAACTACGAAGGCGTGAAAGGCCTTGAAAACTATAAATGGGGACGCTTTGCCGATGCAGGGCAGCCCGACCAGCTACGCTACGATGTCACCGTACCGTTCATACGCATGGCCGCCGGGCCGCTCGACTACACTCCCGGCGCCATGACCAACAGCACGCTCGCGTCGTATCGCCCCAGCAACGATGCTCCCATGAGCCTCGGCACGCGCGCGCATCAGGTGGCCATGTATGTGGTCTACGACGGTGCCTTACAGATGCTCGCCGACTCCCCCACGGCCTACGACCGTGAGCCCGACTGCTCCGATTTCATGGCCGCTATCCCCACAGTGTGGGATGAGACACGCGTGCTCGAAGGGAGCGTGGGAGAGTATGTGGCCATAGCCCGGCGCAAGGGCGACACGTGGTATGTGGCCGCCATGACCAATGCATCGCCACGCACGCTCAGCCTGCCCACCGACTTCCTCGCTCCGGGCACGGAATACACCGTCGCGGCGCTTGCCGACGGCATAAACGCCGCCAAGCACCCCACCGACTACAGAATCGACCGCTCCACCCTGAGCGGAGGCGACACCATGACGGTGCGCCTGGCTCCTGGCGGCGGCTACACGGCCGTCGTGACACGGAAATAGATGTCCCTTATACATAGTAAGCGCTCCGGCCATGGCCGGAGCGCTTACTATGTATGGCAGAGCGGTGACTCACTCGAAACTCAGCGTGGTGCCGTCGCGGCCCACATCCAGCAGCACTGTGGCCGACTGCAGCACCGGCACATTGTGGTCCACATGGCCGATGGGGGCGTTGAAGGCCACCGGAAAATCATATGGCGCCACCATATCGGCAATCATACGCTCGGCCGTGGCATAGCTGTCGTCGCCGTGGCAATCGGTGAACTGCCCCACTACCAGCCCCGCAAGGCGCGGCAACACGCCGCTCAGACGCAGCTGATACATGATGCGCTCGATCTTGTAGACAGGCTCCTCCACCTCTTCGATGAAGAGCACCGTGCCGGGCTGTATCACATCGTAGGGCGTGTTGATCAGTTCGGCTATCACAGCAAGATTTCCACCGAGCAGACGGCCCCGCACGCTGCCCTCGCGGTTGAGCGTGTCGGCATCCCAATGGTAGACAGGCTTATGACCGCGCAGCACGTCGAGCATCAGGGCATTGTCGGCATCGGAGGGGCCTAAAGCCAGATGCTTGCACATATTGCCGTGCACGCTGGCGATATTGCGCGAGGCGAGCAGCGCGTGGAGCGCTGATATATCGGAGAAGCCGATGAGCCATTTAGGATCATCGCGCAGCGGCAACCCGGCGAGGCTGTCGAGCAGATGCACGGCACCATATCCGCCACGCGCACAGAGCACGGCGCGCACTGTGGTGTCGGTCAGCGCGGCGCGCAAGTCGGCCAGACGTCCGGAGTCGGATGCGGCATAGCGGCCCACGCGTCCGATGGCGTGAGGCATCACCTCCACCTCATAGCCCACGGCACGCAGAGTGTCGGCGGCCTCATACACGATAGCCGAGTCGATGGGGCCTGCCGGCGATACTATGGCTATCTTATCGCCATCGCGCAGCGGGCGCGGCATAGCTGCTGGTTCTTCAAGATTCATGGAGCAAAGGGTTGTTGCGGAAGCGGCTGCCACCGCCGCCGCTATCAGTATTTTTTTCATTTCTTGCGTAAAACGGGTAAAAATCGTTCATAAAAATGCCACAACGCCACAGCGGCGCTCACGGCCACGTTCAGGGAGTGTTTGGTGCCCAGCTGGGGTATCTCGAGGCAAACATCGCATGCGTCCACCACCGCAGGGTCCACTCCGTCCACCTCATTGCCCACCACCACGGCGTAGCGTGCGGAGGTATCGACGGCGTAGTCCTGAAGCTCGATGCTATCCACCACCTGCTCCAGGCAGCAGATGGTGAAACCGCGCCGGCGCAGCGCATCCAAGGCCTCGAGCGTGCCGGCGCAATGACGCCAGTCCACCGAATCCTCAGCTCCGAGGGCTGTCTTGTGCACCTCCGGGCCCGGCTCCACGGCCGATATGCCGCACAGCCACACCTCTGCCACGGCAAAACCGTCGGAGGTGCGCAGCAGGGAGCCTATATTATTGAGCGAGCGCACATTGTCCACCACAAGCGCCACCGGCATCTTGTCGGCACGGCGGAACGTCTCCACATCGGGGCGCGCCATGTCGAATATCGTTTTTTTCTTCATAGTATGGCAGCCACCTGCTTGAACTCATAGTCGTGCTCGGAGCCGTCGGCACGGCGCAGCCGCAACAGTCCCGACGGGAGCACGTCGGCAATCTCGGCCTCGAAATGCTCGCCGGTAGCGGTGTCGCGGTAGGCATGCATGCCTTCGCGGCGCCAAAGCGCGTCCTTGTACATGGCCCTCAGAGCCTCGCCGTCGGGGTCCTCCTCGTATATTGCCATCTGGTCGGCTATCTCATCGCCTATTTCCTGCATGAGCGCCTCAAGGTCGTATTCTTTGCCTGTGATCTGCGTCATCGACACAGGATTGGGCGCATCGCTGCGGAACTCGGATTGATTCACATTTATCCCGGCGCCCAGCACGATGTGGTCGAGACATCCGGCGCACACGCTTCCCTCGATGAGTATGCCGCCGAGCTTGCGGTCGGCAGCATAAATGTCGTTTGGCCACTTTATGCTCAGCCGCGCATCGCGGCCCAGGTGGCGCTCAAGCACATTCAGTATGGCGAGTGCCGTGAGCATCGACAGCTCATACTGGCGCTCGGCATCCATGCCATCGGTATGCAGCATCTGGCTGAACGTAAGATTCTTGCCAGGCTCTGCCTCCCACGAATTTCCGCGCTGCCCGCGTCCGGCTGTCTGCGTGCGTGTGGCTATCACGTGGCCATGCGCCACAGCCTCGCCACGGCTTTTCATCAGCGTGTTGGTGCTGTCGCAGCTATCTATCCATTCAATGCTTGCTGGTCTCATAATGCGTTATTATATAATTTTAAGGCAAAATTAGTGTTTTTATTCCGAATTCATGGTATCGCGGCACATTGTTTTTGCACGCGGGATTTGCGCGCGTGAGGGGAAAGCGCTACCTTTGTAGGTAGATATGCGCACACTGTTCCGTTCACTCATTTTTGCCATTGCAGCCGTAGGAGCCACAGCATGCGGCAATAGTTCCGGCGACGACGCGCCGGTGGCCGCAGAGCCATCGGTGTATCCCGATGCGTCGCTGGCCGAGATACTCGCCCCACCGGCTGCCAATCCCTACGACGCTCATCTCGATTCGGCGCCCGACGCCGGTTGCGTGCGCATTCCGCTGCGCCCGATAGGCCACCTGCGCCCGCTATTCAACGACAGCAACCACGTGCAGCTTGAGGCTGCGCGCGCCATAGGTATCCGCCCCATAGAAACCATAGCCGACGCATGGCACACATCGCGGCCGCTCGTGCCGGTGAGCTCCTGCAAGGACTTCTACATCGACGAGCTCAAGCACAGCTACCCCTATCTTGTGCCTGAAGCATCGCGCCTGCTGCACGACATAGGCGCAGCATTCAACGATTCGCTGGCCGCACGAGGCGGGGGGGCCTACCGCCTGAAAGTGACCAGCCTGCTGCGCACTCCCGCCACTGTCAGCCGTCTGAGGCGTGTCAACCGCAATGCCTCGGCCGAGTCGACCCACACATTCGGCACCACGTTCGACATCAGTTATTCGCGCTTTATCTGCGACAGCGACACGCTCCCGCGCACCTTCGAGGATCTCAAGAACCTCCTCGGCGAGGTGCTGCTCGACTTCAAGAAGCAGGGACGGTGCTATGTGAAGATGGAGCGCCGTCAAGCCTGTTTCCACATCACCGCACGCCCGTAACCGCATCATATAATGAAAAAAAATCTATTCGCCTCCGCATCCATTTTCCTCCTTGCCGCATCGGCGGCATCGGCCATGAATCCCTACTTGCCCCTATGGGAACATATCCCTGACGGCGAGCCATACATATTCGACGACCCCGACAGGCCGGGCGAGAAACGCGTGTACATCTACGGCTCGCACGATATGCTGCGCAAGCAGTACTGCGGCACCGACCAGGTGGTGTGGTCGGCATCTCCCGACTCGCTCGAGCACTGGCGCTACGACGGCATCATCTTTTCCGTGGCCAACGACGCCTCCGGACGTCCCCTCAACGCCGAGGGCACACCCGATGTGCTCTATGCCCCGGATGTGGCCGAGCGCACACTCCCCGACGGCACCAAGGAATATTATCTCTACCCCAACAACCAGGGCGGCGGACGCAACGGCATGGTGGCTCGCGCCACTCGCCCCGACGGACCGTTCGAGGTCGTGAACTGGAGCCGGTCCAACCCGCAGGAAACAACCGGCGTGCTCGGATTTGACCCCGCCGTGCTTGTGGACGACGACGGGCGCGTATACGGGTACTGGGGATTCGGCACATCCCACGCCGCCGAGCTCGACCCCACCACCATGGCCACTGTGCAGCCCGGCACCGAGATAGTCACCAACCTTGTGTCGAGCCTTGATGACAAAGAGGGACAGGGCCACTTTTACGAAGCCTCGTCGATACGAAAAATAGGCGACAAATATGTGTTTATCTACAGTCGCCGCGCCCCGAACGGCGAATGGGGACTGCCGGAGTCGAACTACACGCTGGCCTACGCATACGCCGACCGGCCTCTGGGACCATACACCTATGGCGGCACTATCATCGATGCCCGCGGGCGCGACACCGATGCCGCGGGGAATCCCATTCCCACAGCCACTCCCAACGGCAACACGCATGGCAGCATACTCGAAATCAACGGACAGTGGTGGGTGTTCTACCATCGTCAGACCGGTCTCAACGAGTATGCACGCCAGGCCATGGTCGCTCCCATAACGGTGGATGTGACACCTGGACCCGGCGGCAAGGTGACCATCTCCGAAGCCGAATACACCTCGGAAGGTTTTGAAACCGACGGCCTCGATCCGCTGCGCCGCTATCCTGCCGCCATAGCATCGCACTTCACCGGCCCCACCCTTGCCTATCAGACATACCCCACCATGAACTATTCCGGCCCCTATTTCGAACCCGCATATATCGACGACCATTCCACCCCCGACCCCTACGGAGAAGACATCAACGTAAATGCCGTTGTCAACAACACCGATGGGTCTATCCTCGGCTACAAATACTACAACTTCGACAAACTGCACGGCGCCAACCGGGTGGAGCTTGCCCTCGACATCATCCCCGGCGATATAGACGGCACCATCACCGTTTTCACCTCGGCACCGTGGAAAGGCGCGCCGGCGCCGGCCGGAAGCTTTGAGATAAAGGCCTCCGACAAAAAGGAACCCGTGACCATCACTGCCGAACTCGACGGCATAGGACAACTGTCGGGCAAACACCCGCTCTATCTTGTGTTCTCCTCGCCCGTAGCCGGCAAATCGCTCTGCACCATCACCCATCTGCGTTTCGCGGCACGCAACAAGTAGCCAGCCGCATCACCGATCATTATGACTGCCAGACAAGCCGCCCCACCCTATCCGCTATGGCGGAGACTGCTGAAAATACTGCTATGGACACTCATGGGCCTCACGCTCACGATTGTGGCCATACTTATCTGCACTGTAAACATGCTGCAGCCGGAGCGTCTCACGCCACTCGTGAAGAATATTGCAGAGAAATCGCTTGAAGCCGATATCAGCCTGAGCCGCGTCGAGCTGGGGCTGCGCGCCTCGTTCCCGTTTCTGGAACTGCGCGTTGACTCGCTCGCCGTCGTCAGCCGCGACATGCGCGCACTCCCCGACAGCACGCGCGCGGCACTCCCGCAATATGCCGACACCCTCATGAGCATGCGCTCTTTCCGGGGCGGAATCAATCTGGCATCGCTTGCCATGGGCGAGATCGACCTCAGCGATATCGTGGTCGATGCCGCTGCAATCAATATTGTGACCGCGCCCGACGGCACCTGCAACTATCTCATCACGCGCCCCGACACCTCTGTGTCGGAAGGCTCCACGGAGATGCCCGCCATCAATATGACGCGCTTCGAACTCCGCTCGCCCGGGCCGGTGCGCTACTACAACGCCACCGCGCCCGAGGGGCCCGACAGCATAACGGTGGAACTGCATCCCGCCGAACTGGCCTCGAAAGGCAGCCCTATGTACACGCTATCGTTCGGCGGCAACCTCCACATGCCCATGCTCGGCGCATTCAATCTATGGGAACTGCCGTTTGCTCTCGACGGCGGCATACGGTGGGATCCCGCAGAGCCGGCGCGCATCCGCCTCGACGATTTCCGCGCATCGGCAGCCTTCCTGCAATCGCGCTTCAGCGCCGATATAGACTTCGGCGACGAGCTCATCCTGCGCGAGCTGGATTTCAACCTCGATCCCGTGCGCATAGACACCCTGCTCAGCTGTCTTCCCGACAGCACACGCCGCAGCATCCCGATGCTGAAAGGACTATACACCGATGCCGCAGCCGAACTCGGCATGCGCCTTGTCAAGCCCTTCAACACCGCCACCGACACCATTCCTTACGCCGACGCACGCATAGCCGTGCGCCCGTGCCGCGTGGAGATGGGACGCTCCGTGCTCCACGATGTCGAGGTGCTGGCAAATGTGGCCTTGCGAGGCAATAATCCGGCCGATGCAGCCATCGAGATAGAACGCCTGCACATGGCCGGACCGGCCACCGACCTCACCCTCTCCGGCACAATCAGCGATATCGGCCCCGATCCCGCCTTCGATTGCCGGCTGAGCGGATTTTCCGATCTGCGCCGTCTGCCTCCTGTGCTGCTCAACCTGGTGGAAGGCTCGCTGAGCGGGTCGCTGCAGGCCGATCTGCACTTGAGCGGGCGGCCGTCGATGTTCAGCCGCGACGGCTTCCACCGCCTGCTCGCGCGCGGCTCCTTAGACGGTACAAAACTATATTGGCTGGCCGACGACACCCTGCGGGCGGCATACGTGCACAGCGCCCGATTCAGTTTCGGCACCAACGAAAGCGACACCACGGGCGGCCGCCGTGCCGACAGCCTTCTGGAAGCGCGCATAAGCCTCGACTCCGCAAGCTATCTCGACCACGACATCAGCGTGCGCACCACCGGGCTGCGGCTCGGCGTGGGCGCCTCCAACCGCCATCTCTCCTCCGACACCACTGCCATCATTCCCATGGGCGGAGGCCTCAGCATCGCCTCGTTGCGCATACAGAGCATCAGCGACAGCATTGGCGTGGTGGCCCGCGATCTGGGCGGACGGATAGTGATGACGCGACACAACGGCGCCAGCCACCGTCCGGATTTCAGGCTCGACATAGCCGCCGGACGCATGGCCGTCGGGACGCCCGACGTGCGCTTCATGCTCACAAAGGCCAATATTATAGCCAACGCCCACATGTTGCCGCCCACCGAGCGGCAGAAACGCATACGGCGCACGGCCGACTCCCTGCGCATTTTACACCCCGAGATTCCGCTCGACAGCGTCTACGCGCTCGCAGTGATGGAGCATCGCCGCCGGCCCGGGGCACGGCCGCGTGTGCATCCCGAAACCACAGCCGACGACCGCGAGATCATAGACTGGGGCACAAGCCGCGGCCTTGCGCGGATACTCACACGATGGGTGCTCGGCGGCACAGTATCGGCCGAACGCGCAGGATTGTACACTCCGGCCTTCCCGCTGCGCAACCGCGTGCGCAACTTCAATCTCAGTTTCACTACCGACAGCGTGCGCCTCAACAACGTGCAGTACAAAGTGGGGCACAGCGACTTCACCCTGACCGGCCGCATCACCAACATCAAGCGGGCCCTCACATCGCGCACCGGACGGCAGTCGCTGCGCATGGATTTCGACCTCGTCAGCGACACGGTGGATATCAACCAGCTCGCTGCAGCCACCTTCGCCGGCGCAGCCTACTCGCAACGCCGCGCCGCCGGCGCGGGTGGAGCATTGGCCATGACCGACGACATGGCCGACGACAACATGGGCGCCGAGATGGCACAAACCGCCGACAGCCTTGCAGGCCCTGTGCTCATCCCGGCCAATATCGACGCGGAGCTGCGGTTGCGCGCACGCAACGTGCTGTACAGCGACCTCCTGCTGCACGACCTCGACGGAAGCGCCCTGATGTGCAACGGGCGCGTAAATTTCCACAACCTGCGTGCCTCGAGCGATATCGGCAGCGTGGACCTGTCGGCACTCTATTCCGCTCCTGAGCCCGCCGACATGCAATTCGGCTTCGGCCTCGTGCTCAAAGGATTCAACATCGAACGCTTCCTGCGCCTCGTGCCGGCCATCGACAGCATCATGCCTCTGATGCGCGACATCAGCGGAATCATCGATGCCAACATTGCCGCCACCGTGGATATAGAGCCGAATATGGACCTGGACCTCTCCACGCTCAATGCCGCTGTGCGCATGGAAGGCGATTCGCTGCGGCTGCTCGACGGCGACACCTACCGCACGATGGCCAAATGGCTCATGTTCAAGAACAAAAACTACAACCTTATCGACAGCATGAGCGTAGAGCTGCTCATAGACAAAGGCATGATGGAGCTGTTTCCATTCGTATTCAACCTCGACCGCTACCGTCTCGGCGTGCAGGGCTACAACGACATGGCCATGAACTTCAACTACCATGTGGCCGTGCTGAAATCGCCGTTGCCATTCAAATTCGGCATCACCCTGAAAGGAAACCCCGACGACTTCAAGGTGCGTCTGGGCAAGGCACGCTTCAACGAGCGCACGGCCATAGAACGCCCGGCCATAGTCGACACCACACGCATCAATCTCCTGCGGCAGATCGAGGGTATATTCCGCCGCGGCGTGGCCAATTCGCGTATTGCCCCGCTCAAATTCGCCACGCGCCCGCAGGCACAGAACATAGACTTAAACTCCGACACCCTCTCCCGAGCTGATTCGCTCGTGCTCATACGCGAGGGGCTCATTCCCGCACCACGATGAACCTGAAAGACATAATCACAAGTTTCAAGACATCGCGCGGCTACACCCGCATCATACCGCGCGCCGCCTTGTTCGACATGGACGGCACTCTCTACGACTCCATGCCGGGCCATGCCTACGCCTGGATGAAAATGTGCGATGAGGCCGGTCTGCAAGCCACTCCCGACGATTTTTTCATGGCCGAGGGACGCACCGGCGCCGACACTATAGAAATGCTGTTCCGGCGCAACTACGGACGCAGCGCCACCGCCGACGACGTGGAACGCCTGTATGCCATCAAAAGCGCCAATTTCCGGGCGCTCCCGCCTGTACAACTGATGCCCGGAGCGCAGGAAGCGGTGGGGGCATGCATGAATGCAGGCCTCACCACGGTGCTTGTGACCGGGTCGGGACAAAGTTCGCTCATAGAACGCCTCGCCACCGACTATCCCGGAGCGTTCAGCCTCAAGGTGAGTTCGCGCGACGTGCGCCACGGCAAGCCCCGTCCCGAACCATACATACGAGCCATGCAGATGGCAGCGGTGGAGCCATGGGAAGCCATAGTTGTGGAAAACGCCCCATTGGGCGTGCAAAGCGGCGTGGCTGCAGGAGTATTTACCATCGGGGTGGCCACAGGCCTCCCTCCACAGGTACTCGCCGAAGCCGGCGCCGATGTGGTGTTCACATCCATGCCGGAATGCGCGGCGGCCATGCCTCAGCTACTGGAAGCCCTCAGGAATGCCTGATATGGAAGAACGGGTAATATTCACCAATGCTCCGGGAGAGGAAATCGACAGCATAGCCGGAGAAGCCGGTGCCACACAGATTTTTGTCATCGCCGACACCAACACCGAAGCCCTATGCCTGCCGCTGTTGCGCGACCAATCGACCGCCGTAGCCACCGCACGCGTGCTGACAGTGTCCCCCGGCGATGCCAACAAGAATATCGACACTGCAACCGCCCTATGGCGGGCGCTCGGCAATGCCGGAGCCACACGGCGCTCCATGGTGGTGAACCTCGGGGGCGGCATGGTCTCCGACCTCGGGGGCTTTGTGGCATCCACATTCAAGCGCGGAATGCGCTACATCAATGTGCCCACTACCCTGCTCGGTGCGGTGGACGCCGCCGTAGGAGGAAAAACCGGAATCAATTTCGGCGGTCTTAAAAATGAAATCGGCGTGTTCGGCCATCCGGAGGCCACTATCGTCGGCACATGTTTCTTCGGCACACTCCCCCTCGTGGAGCTGCAGTCGGGCTACGGAGAGATCCTCAAACACGCACTGCTCAGCGGCCCCGAGGCCCTATCGGAAGTGCTGGGCAGTAACGTGGCCGACATAAGCGCCGACACCATGCTGCGGCTGCTGCGCGACAGCATACAGCTGAAAATGCGCATCGTGGAATCCGACCCCACGGAGCGCGGCCCACGCAAAGCACTGAATTTCGGTCACACTGTGGGCCACGCTTTCGAGGCCATTGCCATAGAGCGGGGCACCCCTGTGCCACATGGCTATGCCGTGGCCCGCGGATGCGTGGTGGAAATGATTCTCAGCCACATGCAGCTGGCGATGCCCACGGCACCGCTCTACCGGGTGGCTGCCTACGTCAAGGAAAACTATGGAGCGCAGCCCCTCAGCTGCGACGACTATCCGCAACTAATGCAGCTGATGAGACACGACAAAAAAAACGCCTCTGCAGACGCCATCAATTTCACTTTGCTGAAAAATCCCGGCGAGCCCGTCACGGACTGCACCGCTCCTGCCACCGACATAGAAACCGCCCTCGACATCTATCGCGACATCATGGGAGCATAGGCCCTACACCGCATTGCTTTCGCCGCGCAGGGCGTTTATGACCGTGCGTATCATGATCTTGACATCCAACAGCAGCGTCCAGTGCTCGATGTACCACACATCGGCCTCCACGCGGCGCTCCATTTTCCACAGTTCGTCGGTGGGCCCGCGGAATCCCGTCACCTGGGCCCATCCCGTGATTCCGGGCTTGACAGCGTGGCGCGCCATGTAGCGGTCTATCTGCTTGCTGTAGTCATCCGTGTGCTTGAGCATGTGAGGGCGCGGACCCACTATCGACATATCGCCGCGCCACACATTGATGAACTGCGGCAGCTCGTCGATGCTCGTGCGCCGCAGGAAAGAGCCTATGCGGGTGACGCGCGGATCGCCGGCCGTGGCCTGCCGCGTGTCGGCGTCGGCACTGCTGCGCATGGTGCGGAATTTAAGACAACTGAACGTGCGCCCGTGGTAGCCGGTGCGCTCCTGCCTGAAATACACAGGACCGCGCGACGACATTTTTATGGCAATGGCCACAGGCACATAAATGAGCGGGTACACACAGAGAAAAGCGCTGCTCACCACCAGATCGAAGGCCCGCTTCACCCCGCGGTTCAGCAACGATTTAAGCGGATTGGGGCGCACGCCCATCACCGTCATGGAGCCCACGGTGGCAAGTTCCATACCGCGCTGCACATAGCGCGACAACTGCGGAACGAACAGGAAGTCGGCACCTACGTCGTCGGCCGTGCGGAGCACTTCGGCGGCATGGCGGCCGCTGCCGTCGGTGGAGCGGCAGTAGAACACCTGATGCACGCGCTCGCGACGCATGAAATCGGCCAGCTGCTCTATTGTGCCCACATAGTGTCCTGAGAATCCGGCGGGGCATGCATCGTCAAAAAATCCGAGCATACGGTAGCCGAAACCGGCATCGCGGCCAAGTTCGGCAGCCAGACGCTCGCCGGTGGGGTTGGCTCCCACTATCACCACCCGCGCATATCCCCGCCCATGGCGGCGGTAGATTTTGAGCAACCCTCGCGAGAGCAGGCGCAGACACAGCAATCCGCCGAACATCATGGCATAGAATACGGCGAGGGCCCGCACCGGCATGTCGATACCGAGCACAGCTATGAATGCCAGGAAAAAGAGCGCATGGAGCGCCACATCGCTCAGTGCCTGACGGGCCACCACATCAAGCTGCAGCGCACGGTGGAGGCCACGACGCCATCCCCACCACAGCTCCGGGACAAGGCTGAGATTAACTATCACGCCCAATTCACGGGCACCGTTGGCGGCAAATGTGGGAAACATGGCGCACACGAAGGCAAAAAGCAGGTTCACCAACGCTATATCGGCGATGGCGAAAATGGCCGGAATGAAACGGCCGCGTGGCAGAGGGCGCTTGCTTGACATGTGTGCGGCAGGTGTACAGTAGGGACGCGGCGCGCCGCGTCCCTACATGCGTGTGGGGTTGTTATGCGAGTGTTACTTGTTAAGCATCTTCATTTTTTCGGTGATCTCCGCGATATCCTCGCGCAGGCGCTCTATCTTGCGCTCGAAATCGCGAACGAGCGAGTTGCCGCTCTTGCTCTTGGCGTTGAGGAAGCCGAGATTGTTCTCAAGCGTGCGGAGTTCGGCGCGCTTGGCCTCGGCGACACGTGCCAGACGGTCGCGCTCGCGGTCGGCGCTGTCGCCCTCCATGCGTGCGACGGCTCCTGCAAACTGCTCACGGCGTTCGCGGCGGCGTGCGCCGGAGATTCCGTCGCGCAGCTCGTCGAGGCGTGCGCGGTATTGCTCATACACCTTGTCTTTCTCGCGGAAAGGCACATGGCCGATGGTCTGCCATTCGTCCTGAATCTCCTTTATAGCGGCGAGAAGTTCGGCACGGGGCGTGTCGGAAGAAAGCGCGTTGAGACGGTCCACCAGGGCGCGTTTGGCAGCAAGGTTGGCATTCTCTTCGTTGCGTCGTCCGGTGCCTGCCTTCTTCTTCTGATCGAAGAAATAATTGCAAGCGTCCATGAAGCGGCGCCAGAGGGCATCGCTATGGCGTTTCGCCACAGGTCCTGTGGCACGCCATTCCTGCTGCATGGCCACAAAACGTGCGCCGGCCTTGGACCATTCCTTGCTGTCCTTCAGAGCCTCGGCCTCATCGGCAAGGGCCGTCTTAGCAGCCAGATTGGCGGCGAGCTGTTCGCGGGTGTTGCGGAAATATTCAGCCTTTGCAGCGAAGAATTTATCGCAGGCGGCACGGAACCGGCCGAAGAGGTCGCGGTTGGCACGGCGCGATGCATAACCGAGTTCTTTCCATTTTGCCTGCAGTTCCTGAATGGTGGCCGTGGCCTTGTCCCATGCGCTGAATCCGTTGAGCGCTGCGGTGTCGATAGCCTCCACCTGCTCACAGAGCGCTTCCTTGGCGGCCTCGGCTTCGGCCTCGCGGGCTTTGCGCTCCTCGAAATATGCCTGGTAGCGCTTGTTGACAGTTGCACTCGCGGCCTTGAACTTATCCCATATTTCATCGCGCAACTCCTTGGCCACCGGGCCTATGCGGCGCCATTTGTTGTGCAGCTCCTGCAAGCGGCGGTAGGCTGTGATGACATCGTCCTCGGCAGCCAGAGCCTCGGCTTCCTCGAGCAGCAGAGTTTTGCTGTCGAGATTCTTCTTGAAGTCGTAGTCGCGCAGTTCTTTGTTTATCTTGAGGTTGTCGCTGTAGCGCTCGCGGGCGTCCTGGAAGCGCTTCCACACCCCGGTTTCCTCCGTGGGTTCCACATCGCCGATGGCGTTGAACTCGTCCTGAAGCTCGCGATAGCGCGGGAACGTGCGGTTCACATTGTCGGTGTCATCGGCAAGTGCGGTGATCTCTTCTATTATAGCATTCTTACGCTCGAGATTGGCTGCGCGCACGGCTTCCTGCTCGGCAGTCCAGGCGGCTTTTTTATCGCGTATCTGCGCAAGGATGGCGGCAAACATCTCCTCCTGCTTGACAGCGGCGGCCACGGTCTCCGCATCGGGTTCGGCGGCGGCGGTGTCGGCGGCAGCGTTGTCGGCGGCAGCGGCCGGGCGCAGGGCGTTCCACAGCGAGCGCAGGCGGCGCACATCATCGCCGGCGATATCGGCGGCCTCACCGG
>CAJTOZ010000022.1:39513-52697 GCA_910578095.1 uncultured Muribaculaceae bacterium
GCTGCGTCGGGTGCTTCGGCCGCAGAAGCGGCCGGGGTGAGGATTTCCTCGGCGCGGGGAGCGCGCGGGGAGGATTCGTTCGTTTCCATACTGAGGTTCATAAAAATGTGTGGCGCGCATGGGCGCAGGGCCAAAATTAGCAATAAA
The DNA here is from genome assembly GCA_910578095.1 of uncultured Muribaculaceae bacterium. GTDB lineage: Bacteria > Bacteroidota > Bacteroidia > Bacteroidales > Muribaculaceae > CAG-873. The sequence continues at coordinate 39,661 of CAJTOZ010000022.1, forward strand.
AATTGAACGGTGTGCAAAAAAAAGCAAAAAAAACGCGCAAAGCCAGGCTTCGCGCGTTTTCTCTTGCTTTGCAGAGCGCAGAGGCAGGATGATCGGGGTTATTTCACCATCACCTTCACGGCAGTGGTTCCCTGGCGACGGATATATACAGATCCTGCCTCAGGACGGCTCACACGCACACCCTGCAGATTGTAGTACTCCACGGGGGCATCGGTGTCGGCTTCGATATCGGTTATGCCGGCGGAAGCATCCACATAGTCGGAATACTCGGCGCGGAAAATATTATTCATCTCCTCCGTGTCATAATCGTATTGCTGCAGCGTCCAACGGGTGGGATAGCCGTGGGTGGCGTCGTATTCCACGGTGCCCTGGATGCGGTCCAACAGCTCGGCATAAGTGCCGTCGCTGAACTGCTCTTCCTCAAGCAGAATGAGGCCGAAAGCATCGTAACGGTAGACCTCGGTGTAGCTCTCGGTGTAGTAGACATCGCCGCCCACGCTATAGTCGGTGGTGGTGACGATGCGCACGCTTCCATTGCCATCGAGAGGAGTATACGTAACCACGCTGGCCACATCTTCTTCCTCCTCGGCGTCGTAGTATGTCACGTGGGCCGTATACCCGCCGTCGGAAGCGTACTCGGCGGTGACGTTCATTTCCGTATCACCGTCGGTCATGGTGGCGGATTTGATGCGGTTTGCCCCAGTGAAGAGATCTTCATCGGAAACTATCTGGCCGTCGGTGTTTTCCCATACGATATTGGAGAATATCATTCCGGGTTCCCAGTAATAGTTCTGGGTGCTGTAGTCGTATTTCAGATTGGACTCCTCGATGCGGGTAGCTTTCCCGTCGGTGCCGTAGGTCATGGTGAGACGGAAGGTGGGATCGTAGATGCCGCCGAAATACACGGCACGCTCCATGAGCGTGATGTTTCCGGCTGCATCGCGTGTGATGTTGTGGCGGTAGGAGTTGGACGGGGCCCAGGCTCCCTCGAACCAAATATCCTGGTCGTTGAAAGTGATGAACGATGTCACACGCTCATCGTACGTACGGCTGAGGCGGCCGCTGTTCTCAAAATCGGCGCCCTCGCTCTCCGCCACCTGCGACATACGCGTGGCAAGCATACCGTTTTCGTTCCATGTCATGGTCTCACGGCTCACAAAGCCATCGGCATCGATTATATTCTGCATCGACACGTTGCCTTTGGCATCGTACTGCACTTTGTAGGTCTCATCCTGCACCCAGCGGGAGCCGTCCCAACCATAGGTCTTTTCTGTGGTGGCGCACCACAGTGCCCCGGCCTCGGCAGCCCGGCCTGCAAGTTGTTTCACATCCACACCGGCAGATGCCTTGCGTGACTTTTTGATGTGTTTTACCGGAGACTCCGGAGTGCGGGCGGAAATTTCGCCCCAGGCGCCGGACAGTGCGGCGCACATGGCAATGAGTAGAATTTTACGCATAAGCGATGGAAAATAAAAAATATAGATTGAAATGAGTAATAATATGGTAGCTGCAAAGATAGGATTTTTTTGCGAACACACAACAAAGATTTCGCCAAAACTACGCAAAACTTGTGCGCCGGCGCGCAATAATCCGCGCGCGCGAGCGTTAGAATATCAATGATCATTACAAGCGCGGGACATACATGTCGGCAGCGCCTATGCCGTTGTGCGCGCCCGGAACTACTGTTCAGGGTGGTACTTCTGCTGTGCGTGCCGGCAATACTGTCGGCGTGCTCCACCCGCAAGAATACGGCCGCGAGCCGAAACTACAACGCATTCATCACCCGCTACAACATCTACTACAACGGCGACACCCACTACAACGAGACGCTGCAAAAGATGGAGGAGAGCTACGAGGATGACTATTCCCGCATGGTGCTGATGCACCCTGTGGAGGCCAAAGGCCGGGAACAGACGCCGCAGCCATCGGGCAATTTTGACCGCAGCATCGAAAAAGGGCAGAAGGCCATACAGCTACGCAGCATCAAGAAGCGCCCGCGGCGCAAACCTGGAAAAAGCGGCGACGCGGCATATCAGGCGTGGTTAAAGCGCGATGAATACAATCCGTTCATGCACAACGCATGGATGATGATGGGCCGGAGCCAGTTTTTCAACGGCGATTTCCTCGGTGCGGCATCCACTTTTTTTTATGTAAGCCGCCACTTCTCATGGCTGCCGGCCACCGTCACCGAGGCCAAGCTATGGCAGGCGCGCTGCTATGTGGCCCTCGACTGGCTTTACGACGCCGAGCTGATACTCAACCGCATCCGCCCCGAACAGCTGACCACATCGGATCTCCGTGGCCTCTATGCCTACGTTCAGGCCGACTGCATGATACGCTCCGGGCACTTCGAGGATGCGGTGGAGCCCTTGCGCGTGGCCGTGAAAGCGGCATCGGGGGCACAGCGCACCCGCCTGCAATTCCTGCTGGGGCAGGTGCTTGAGCGTCTCGGGCGCCGCAGCGAGGCCTATGCCGCTTTCGGCAAAGCCGGTGCGGCATCGTCGGCGAGCTACCGCACCAAATTCAACGCACGCATCAAACAGAGCGAGGTGTTTGATGGCGCCGACATCGACTCTGAAGTGCGCTCGCTGCGCCGCATGACACGCTACGACCGCAACAAACCCTATCTCGACCAGATTTACTACGCCATAGGCAACATGTATCTCAGCCGCTGCGACACCGCACACGCCATCGAGAACTATGCGCTCGCTGCCGAGAAAAGCACCCGCAACGGTATCGACAAGGCCATAGCGCAGCTACGCCTCGGCGGCCTGTATTTCGACCGCAGGCAATACGCCAAAGCACAGCCGTGCTATGCCGAAGCGGTGCCGCAGCTACCATCGTCCTATCCCGACTACCGCACCCTGCGCAAGCGCAGCGATGTGCTCGACGAACTGGCTGTATATGCGCAGAATGTGGAATTGCAGGATTCTCTGCTGCGCCTATCGGCCATGACCGACGACGAGCGCATGAAAGTGGTGGAAGGAATCATCGCCGAACTCGTGGCCCGTGAGAAACGCGAGGCCGAAGAGGCACGACGCGCCGAGTACGAAGCCGAAGTGGCGGCGCGCGGCGACGACATGCAGAACAGCAGCAATGCCCCGAACTCTTTCAACATCAACACCGACAACTCCTGGTATTTCTACAATCAGACAGCCAAGCAGGCCGGACGCACGGAATTTCAGAAACGCTGGGGCTCCCGAAGGCTCGAGGACGACTGGCGGCGGCGCAACAAAAACAGCTTCAACAACCTCGAATTTGATGCGGCCGACGGCGATGGCGACGACGGCGACGGCACGACACCGACCGACAGCACCGACACCGGCAACAACGACAATTCGGCCCCCGGCGCCGACGACCCGCACAACCCGCAGTACTACCTCCGACAGATACCATCGTCCGATGCCGAGAGGGCCGTATGCCATGAAATCATTCAGGAGGGATTGTACAACATGGGCGTGATACTCAAGGACAAACTGGAGGACTATCCTGCGGCACGGGCCCAATGGGACCGTCTGCTGCGCGATTATCCCGACAACATCTACCGCCTGGATGTGGACTACAACATGTATCTGATGTATGCGCGCACAGGCGATACCGCCGAGGCAGAGCGCTGGCGCCACACCATCATGACCGACTTCCCCGAGAGCACCTACGGAGTGGCGCTGCAAGACCCGGCCTATCTCGACAATCTGAGACAGATGGACCGGCGCCAGCAGGAGCTGTACGACGCCACCCTCGAGGCCTACATGGCCAACCGCAATGCCGAGGTGCACGCAGCCTACGAGGAGATGCAGACACGCTACCCGCTGAGCCCTGTGATGCCGAAATTCATGTTTCTGCACGCCCTGGCCTATGTCACGGACAACCGTCCCGACGAGTTCAACGCCACACTGCGCGATCTGCTCAACCGCTACCCCGACACCGACATCACTCCCATCGCATCGGCATGGCTCAAAGGCATGGCACAGGGACGACGCCTGCAGAGCGATGCCGGAGGCAACATGCGCGGCATGATATGGGATGTGCGCCTCTCGGCCGACAGCACCGCGACAGGCGCCGACGGGCCGCTGGAATTTGACCTCGACCCGGCCAAGGAGCAGCTGCTCGTGATGCTTTTCCCGACGGATTCCGTGTCGTCCAATCTGCTGCTGTACGAGATCGCCCGCCACAATTTCCGCTCATTCGTAGTGAAGGACTTCGAACTTGAGCCCATGAATTTCGGGCGCCTCGGAATGATTGTGATACGTGGTTTCGGAAACATGAACGAGCTGAACCACTACCGCAAGGTGATGGCCGCATCGCCCGACTTCCACATCCCTCCGGGCGTGCGCCCGGTGGCCATAAGCGCGGCCAATTTTGATGCGCTGCTGCAGGGCGGACGCAGCTTTGACGAGTATTTCCGCTACCTCGACGAGAAAAACTATGTAGATGCCCAGGCCGGCCTTCTGCAGCCGGAACAGATCGAGACCCTGCAGCAAGCCGAGGGCCCGACAGACAATGGCATGCACACACCTGACGAACCTGCCGCAGAAACACCTGCGGAGACACCCGCTCCGGCACCCAAACCGGCCCCGGTACCCGCCGTGCCGCCACATACTCCACCCACAACCACCCCCGCACCGAGCACCGCACCAGACATCACCACGAATGAAGGCGACGGCGGCAGCGAGGGCGATGATCCCTTATTTGACTGACCATGCCGAACAACAACTACCGCATACTCTGGGCCGACGATGAGATAGATCTGCTCAAGCCCCATATAATGTTTCTGCGCAACCGCGGCTACGATATAGCCACGGCCTGCAGCGGCGCCGATGCCCTCGAGATGGCCGACGCCACACCGTTCGACCTCATAATACTCGACGAGAACATGCCAGGCCTCTCCGGCCTCGAGACACTCACGGCCATAAAGCAGCGCATGCCGCATGTGCCGGTGATCATGATCACAAAGAGCGAAGAGGAGAACATAATGGACCAGGCTCTGGGCAGCAAGATAGCCGACTATCTCATAAAACCCGTCAATCCCAACCAGATACTGCTCGCCATCAAAAAGCAACTCGACTCGGGACGCCTCGTGAGCGAGCAGACGCAGGTGGACTACCGCCGCGAGTTCGCAGCCCTGAGCGACAGCATCGGACGCGCCGACACCATCGACGACTGGTACGATCTTTACCGCCGCCTCGTGTTCTGGGACATGCAGCTGGCCTCGGCAGCCACCACCGGCATGGACGAGATGCTGCAGCTGCAGCGCCGCGAGGCCGACGCCGAATTCGGCAAATGGATGCGCAAGCGCTACGAGCGGTGGGCGGCCGACCCCGAAGCGGCCGACCGCCCTCTGATGAGCCCCGAGGTGATGCCCCGCCATGTGATGCCGATGCTCTCGGGCGGAGAAAAAGTGTTTCTAATACTCATCGACAATTTCAGGCTCGACCAATGGGCCACAGTGAAGCCTCTGCTCGCCGATATGTTCAACTTCGACGAACAGCTGTACACCTCCATCCTGCCCACGGCCACACAATATGCCCGAAACGCCATATTCTCCGGCCTCATGCCGCTGCAGATATCCCGCATGTTTCCCGACCTGTGGGTGGATGAGGAATCGGAGGAAGGGAAGAACCTCAACGAGTCGCCGCTCCTCACCACCCTGTTTGAACGCTACCGGCGCAACGTGCGCTTCTCCTACAATAAGATCAACGACAGCGCCGGCGCCGAACGCCTGCTGCGGGAATTTGCCGCGCTCGAGCAGAACGATCTCAATGTTGTTGTCGTCAACTTCATCGACATGCTGTCGCATGCGCGCACCGAATCCAAAATGATACGGGAGCTTGCAAAAACCGATGCCGCCTACCGCAGCATCACCGAGTCGTGGTTCCGGCACTCTCCCGTGCTCGAGCTATTCCGCCGCATAGCAGCCCGAGGCCACCGCGTGGTGCTCACCACCGACCACGGTACAGTGCGCGTGGAGCAGCCCGTAAAAGTGGTGGGCGACCGCAACACCAACACCAATCTCCGCTACAAACTGGGGCGCAATCTTGACTACGATGCGCGCCGCGTGTTCGAGATCCGGGACCCTAAACGCGCCGGATTGCCGGCGCCGAATATCTCCACGGCCTATATCTTCGCCCTCGGGCGCGACTTCCTCGCCTATCCCAACAACTACAACTACTACGTACAATATTACACCGGCACCTTCCAGCACGGAGGAATTTCCATGGAGGAAATGCTTGTGCCGCTCATAACCATGACACCGAAATGACGGAAACCACCCTGCACATAACCGGCCTCGACGACATGCCGGCAGCCGCCCGCACTGTGGCCGATACGATGGCCCGACGCGGTTGCCACATCGCCACATTCGACGGCGAGATGGGAGCCGGAAAAACCACTCTGATACGCGCGCTCGTAGAAATACTCGGCGCCGACGGCTGCGACGGCGCCAACTCGCCGAGCTTCGCCATAGCCAACGACTACGGCCGCGCCGCCGATGGCCGCAATGTCTACCATTTCGACCTCTACCGCCTTGAAAGCGCCGAGGAGGCTCTCGACATAGGGTTCGAGGACTATCTCGACAGCGGCGACATATGCCTCATAGAGTGGCCCGACCGCGCCGAAGAGCTGATACCCGACGATGAAAGCCGCATGCGCGTGCAGCTGTCGCTGCTCCCCGACCGCAGCCGCGAGCTACGCATCGCCACCCTCTGACGGCGGCTCCCGCAATTCGTCGAGCGGCACTCCCATGTGCCGCTCGGTCTTGTCTATGAGCCAGCGCCGTGCTATGCGCGCCCAGCGAGAGCCACGGCAGGAGGCCTCATTCTCAAGCATCGACAGCGCCTGCCACAGACACACCGCGGCAGCCAGCGCACGCACAAGGTCGAAGTGCACATCGGGCTCCAGGATCACAGCCTGAACGGCGCGCCCCAGAAGCAGGAGCGCATATACGCGTGCGAGCGTGGAAAACATAGCGCCGATGCGCTGCGACTGCAACTTGGCGGCCTTGCGCCACCCGGTGTCGGCCGCCACACGTCGGCCGAGACGCCATGCCGTGGCGGCATCGGCCACCACCATGAGCGTGCACACCGCGGCATACGGGGCCACGGGAGCGGCCACGGCAAGCACCGCGCCGCCCAGGGCGCTGAAGATAGTTTTAAAAGCAAGAGTAAGTTCCTGTGTCATATTCATTAGTATTACGACACAAATTTACGTGACCCGGCGGCAGCTCCAACCCATATCCGCGTCGCACACGACGCAGATATACCAACATAATCAAAGAAAGGTTTGGAGCCGGCATGCCTATTTATAATATTTTTTGTAGTTTTGAACATTCCCGCATTCCGGAGGGTTATAATTTCACAAACGGCAAAACAAATACATTCAAAACATTATGGACAATTTCACCTATTATGCACCGACACTCTTTGAGTTCGGCCGAGGCTCGGAAGAAAAAACGGGCATGCTTACATTCCTTACGGGGTCGCGACGCATCATGCTTGTGTACGGCCAGAAGTATGTAAAGACCAACGGACTGCTGGACCGGCTGCGCATGTCGCTGGAGGCGATCGGCATAGAGGTGGTGGAGCTGGGTGGCGTTCAGCCCAACCCGGTCGACACGCTTGTCTATAAAGGTATCGAACTCGGACGCAACCGCAATATCGACGGTCTGGTGGCCGTGGGAGGCGGCTCGGTCATCGACACAGCCAAGGCCATCGCCGCAGGCATCCCCTACAAGGGCGATTTCTGGGATTTTTTCTGCGGAAAGGCCATTGTCAAGGAGGCTCTTCCGGTGGGTGTGGTTCTCACAGTGCCCGGCGCCGGCAGTGAGGGCAGCGGCAACGCTGTGATCACCCGCAGCGACGACCTGCGCAAGTTGAGCCTGCGCACCGACAGCATTCTGCGTCCCCGTTTTGCCGTTCTCGACCCCGAACTCACGTTCACTCTCACGGCATGGCAGACAGCCTGCGGCATTGTCGACATGATGAGCCATATCATGGAGCGCTATTTCTCCACCACTCGCGGTGTGGAAGTGACCGACCGCCTTGCCGAAGGCCTGCTGATGGCCCTTGTGGATGTGGCTCCTAAAGCCCTTGCCGATCCTACCGACTACAATGCCCGCGCCAATATAGAATGGGCCTCCACGCTGGCCCACAACGGCCTTGTGGGCTGCGGGCGCGTTGAGGACTGGACCAGCCATGCCCTGGAGCACGAGCTGAGCGCTGCCTACGGCGTGACGCATGGAGCCGGCCTTGCGGTTGTATTCCCCGCATGGATGGCATTCATGGCCCATCACAAGCCTTCGAAAGTGGCCCAGCTGGGCCGGCGCGTGTTCGGCGTGGATGCTCCCGACGACCGTACGGCCGCCATCGAGGCCGTGGCCCAGCTGCGCGCGTTTTTCAGCGCGGTGCTGCGCATGCCTCTCACTCTAAAGGCCCTCGGCGTACAGGATCCCGACATCGACATGCTTGTGCAGAAACTCCACGAGAACAAGGGCGAGGAAATCGGCAGCTACTACCGTCTCACCCCGCGCGACACGCATCAGATCTATGAGCTCATGCTCGACGAAAGCCAGCGCGCCGCTCTGCACGAAAAAGAGCGTGGCGAGGCCGCACAGACCGCATAGACCGTCTCTTAAAACTCGCTGAAGAAGCGCGGCTTGATCACTATGCCCACGCGCAACTGACTGTGGAACTGCTTGTAATCGAGCAGTCCCTCGCCATAGCCGTTGTAGTACTGCAGGAAAAAGTACTGATTGTCGCGGCGGTTGAAGCGGTAGGCCAGTTCAAGGATGGTGTTGTAGTTGAAATTCCATCCTTTGCGCTTCACAAGAGTGAGCGAGCCGGTGAAACGCTGGTTGGCGCTCATTACCTGCATTCCCACCTGATAGATACCGCTGTAGCTCAGTATGTCAGAGTTGTTGCTGCTGTCGATTATGGGAATCCACACCTTGCCGTGCACCATCAGTTGCTTGTCTATGAAGATGCTGCCGGCAAGCGAGATCTTGTTCCACGAACGCGACTGGATGCTGTCGCGGCCATTGCTTTCGTGCTCTATCATAAAGGTGAGCTTGCCGATATAACGGTCTTTCACGAAAAGCGGCTTGGTGAGGCCTATGCCGGGGTTGAAATTAAGGTCGGTCATGGGCAGCGACTCCTGAAGCACGTTCCAGAACACCTTCTGGGTGTAGAACAGATACAGATATGTGCCCCAGGGCAGCACGCTGCGCGTGAGGCGCTGCGCTATCGACACCTGGAATTTGGCATTGGTGTTCTCGCGTGTCATTCTCGGGCCTATGGCCGGTCCGAATATAAAGTAGTTGTCTTTATACAAGCCAAAATACGGCTGATGCTCAAAATCATAGCGCACACTGTCGGCATCCATCGGACGGCCGTCGAAACTCACAATCTGCCCGAAGGCTTCCTGGCTCGCAAAGCCGATCAGTGCCATGAACAATATCAGATACTGGCGCAGACGCATATTGGTAGGGGTGGAATGTGTGATGACTGTTTTTTGATTATGTGTGTGCAAATTTAATGTTTTTCGCCCATTCCACCCCGCATTGCTTCCAAAAAAGGATATTTTTTCGGACATTAATACCAGTGTGCGCGACACAGGATGTCAGAACCGCACGGCGAATGTCTGGAACGGCGCATTGTTGCCCACGAATATGGCCGTGCGGCCACCATCAAGGTAGATATGGCCGTGCGCCATCTCGCCGCTCAATCTGGCGAGCAGTGCGGCAGCCTCATGCATGGAGCGGTCGGGCATCACCACCGTTGCGCCCCGTGCTGCGGCGGCAAACGCATCGGCGGCACATATTGTGCTGTCGGCCATCACCACAAAATCCGTATCGGGCAACACGGCAGCGGAGATTACGGCACCCGAACCGCCCAGACGCACTATACGCGCCGCCATATCCGAAGCACCGACGGCAACGCTGTGCGGGCGCATGGCAGCCACAATGCGCAGCAGCATGCGCGCCTTACGCGCCCCTCCGGGCCATGATGCGGCGAGAGCGTCGACCTCCGGATAGGCATAGTAGGCGCATTCCTCGCGCAGCACCTCGCGGATGAAACGGTAGGCCGACGGCGAATGCACCCCGAAACCCCGCCCGTGGCGCAGGCGCTGCCACCACCCGAGCCGGGGAAACATCATTTCTGCTCCTCCTTGCGCAAGAATCCCACAAAGAGACCTGCGAGCACGAGCAGATATATGAGGCTTACACAGGCATAGGCTACGGCACCGGTGGTGCGGATGGAGTCGGGATCGAACGTCATCACCACTTCGTGGCGACCGGCCGGCAGACGCATGGCGCGCAAAACGTAATTGACACGCGCGAGGGGAGCTGCCTCGCCATCAATGGTGGCTTTCCATCCCCACGGGAAGTAGATTTCGGAGAATACCCCTACGGCTCCGCCGCGTGTGCTCACATCGTAGGCCACACGGTTGGGAGTATAGGATATAAGGCGCACAGTATCGCCGGGAGCGAGCGACGGGCATTCTTCGCCCAGAAGCTGGCGGAAACGATTGTCGGCCACGGCAGCGGCATGCACGTCGACCGATGCCAGTGCCGCCATCTCGGCGTCGGCACCGTCCACATACACCAATGAGTCCACAAGCCACGCCGGCCCCATGGCCGATGTGTTCAGCACCACCGGAGCTTCGGGATCGCCGGTGACGATGTAGCGCGCGTTGAGCATATCCAGCGTGCGGTACGACGCCGCGAGTGCGTCGGCCACACGGCGCTCGTCGCCATCGTAGAGCGCGCGCACGCTATCGGCGCGCAGGGAAGCGTCGTAGCCATAGTGCAGCACATAGTTCAGGCGGCGCTGTATGAGGTCCTCGTAGCGGTTGAGCTTGGCCGCATGGTAGCCGCCGAGCATGTGGTGGTGGTAGGAACGCTGCGGACTGTTGAATCCGGGTATATCCATCACACGGTAGGAGGCTGTAGTGTCGGCCAATATCAGACGGTCCACCGCATCGGGCGCGAAGGGATCGGCCGCGGCCACTTCAGGCGTGCAGAAACTTGTGTGGCTAACATAGCGCTTGTCGGTGCCATACAGGTCCACCAGTACGGCCGCGCCGAGCAACCCGACGGCCACGCCCCGGCGGAGCGAGCCACGCAGCATCAAGGCGATGACGCCGAAACCGATGGCAAGGAAAAGAGCCGAGCGCAGGGCGTCGTCCTTGACCATTCCGTAGCGCAGCTCCTCGATGGCCGACACCACTGCGGGATTGGACAGAGAGTAGCCGTAGGTGGCCTCCTGAATCTGGGCCGGAGTGGCGCCGTATTGCTGTCCCATGGCCGTAAGCTGCTGCTGTATGGCCTGCGATGTGGCTCTGTCCTGCTCGGTGATGGCGCTGCCGAAGATACCCGGGGCAACGGCGGCCGCCAGACATAGCACCACCGGCACTCCGAAGGCTATGGCCAGCGGGCGCATCATGGTGCGTGCTTCGTCGCGCGGCGTGTTCAGCAGGCGGGTGAGGCCCAGCACTCCCAGCACAGGCACTGTAAATTCCACAATGACGAGGATACTCTCCACCGCGCGGAATTTATTGTACATCGGGAAATGGTATATCATCAGATCAGTGAGCCACGCGAAGTTGCGTCCCAGAGCCAACAGCAGAGCCAGCACCGATACGCCGAGAAGAGCCCACTTCAAAGGACCGCGCACCACCAGACAGCCAAGCAGGAACAGCGCGCACATCAGCGCTCCCACATACACCGGGCCGTTGGTGCCTTCGGAGTCGTTGAAATACTGGGGCATGTAGGACATCAGTTCTCCCACCGGCTGTCCCTGATATTTCGCCGCACCGGGCAGACGGTCGAGCCCCATGTGCACCATAGAGCCCCCCTCGGGACGCGCCGTGGCGCCACCCTTGATGTTGGGCACAAGCAGCGAGAAACTTTCGGCACCGCCATAGCTCCATCCCACTATCTGATCGTAGGGCATGCCGCCGGTGGGACGTGCGCCGGGCTCGTCGTCGGCAACCGGAGCGAGCGGGGTGAGCTCGCTCTGCGCACGCTTGGTCTCCTTGGCATACTCATAAGTATTGTACAGGCTCGGTGCGTTGGCGCCTACGGCGAGCGCTCCCGCAAAGAGCACCACGACTGTGGCCACGCACCAGCGGCGCATCTCACCACGGCGCCAGGCCTTGTAGAGCGCGGCTATGGCGAGCGCCCCCATCACGAAGGCAAAATAATAGCTCATCTGCGGATGATTGGCGGCAAGCTGCATCATGGCAAAGAGCGAGAGCATGGCAGCGCCCGCCACATAGCGCCCCCGGTAGCACAGGAGCATGCCGCCGATAGTGGGCGGCACATAGGTCAGAGCCATGAATTTCCATATATGACCCGCGCCGATTATTATCACGAAATAGCTTGAGAAGCCCCAGGCTATAGCCCCGAGAAGAGCCACATACCAGCGCTGGCGCAACACATACAGGAATATGAGCATGCCCAGCATCATCATGAACAGAAGGTTGCTCGGTGCCGGCAGCCACAGGCCGTACACATCGTTGATCCACTCGAATAGCGCGTTGGAGGGATAGCTGGGAGCTATCTGGAAGGTGGGCATGCCGCCAAACAGAGAGTTGGTCCACAACGCCTTCTCGCCGGTGGCCTCATAATACTGCTGTGCCTCGTGGCCGTTGGCGAGGCCCTGCTGCATGTCGGCCTGCCGGAGCACCGCGCCCTCAATATTGTCGGGATAGAAAAAAGCGATGGATATGAGAGCCATCACTATCAGCGACACAAAAAAGCCCCACACCTGTTCGCTGCGGGCTTTTGCCATAAGTTCCTTTGCTGTCATTTAGAGAGTGTTAAAAATAGTAGCCCGGAGCGGAATCGAACCGCTATCAAAAGTTTAGGAAACTTCTATTCTATCCGTTGAACTACCGGGCCGCGGCCTGTTTGAGACTGCAAACTTAGCAAAAAAAAACGACATACGCGTCATTTTTTCGGGTTCATGATGAATTTACGGATACGCTTACTCTCAACAAGCAAGTGCAAAATTACGAAATCATCGCATAGAACTCTTTAA
>CAJTOZ010000023.1 GCA_910578095.1 uncultured Muribaculaceae bacterium
CCGGCCGCCGATATTCCGGCACCGGCGCCCCTGCCGGAGGAGGCGCATGCCGCCGCCGAGCCTACGCCGGAGAGCGGGCACGATGTGAGCGACGCCGGCCAGCCGGCCGAGGCTCCTGCCACAGTGACTTCCCGACAGCCGTCGCCGGTGAAGGCCAAGCCCAAAGAACCCAAGAAGACGGGTCCTTCGGCCGAAGAGTTGCGCAAGAAAAAAGAAGAGGAGGAAGCACGCCGCCGCGCTACTGCCAATACACAGAACGCTTTCAGGAATGCCGGCGGAAAGAACAACACGGCTTCCCCGGGGCGCACGCCCGGCAATGCGGGAGCCCCCTCCGACAAGGCTTCGGCTCTTAACGGCCGCGGCACCGGCTCCGCAGGCGGAGGATGGATGATTCCCGCCTATGGTAAAGTGCCGAGCACGGTGACGGGCAGCGTCAAGATGATGCTTAAGATAGACCGCACAGGCCGGGTAACATCCGTAACTTTCCAGGGCGGCGACGCCCCGGCCGCCACCGATCCCGCAGTGCGCCGCGCTGTGGAAGCCGAGGTGCGCGCACGGCGTTTCACGCGTGCCGATGACAATGCTCCCGAAGAGTCCACGGCCTATGTGACATATACCTTCCGATAAAGCCATGACCGTCACCACCATTCATATCAATAGTCTTTACGACGCTTTGGAGCCGCTGGTGGATGCAGTGGTGGCCGGTGGTCTGCCGGCCGACTCGCGAATGGTCTACGACGGGCCGCGCAACACCGTGGTGGCTGTGGCCACTGAAGCGGTGGGCGATGTGAGCATCAAGGCTTTCAAGATTCCGATATGGATCAACCGTATAGCCTACGGCATGCTGCGTGCTTCCAAGGCTGCCCGCTCGTTCAACAATGCCATGCGCCTACTGTCTCTCGGCTTCGACACGCCTGAGCCTATAGCCTATGCCGAGCAGCGCACGCTGGGCCTTTTCGGGCGCAGCTATTACTTCTGCCGCCATATCAACGGAGTGCATGAGGTGCGCGATATCGAACGCTTGCCGGAATGCGGCGCAATATTGCGTGAGATAGCCGCGCTGATGGTGCGGCTGCACCGGGCCGGTGTGCTGGTCAAGGATTTCTCTCCGGGAAATGTGCTGTATCGCACCGACCGCGAGGGAAAGCGCCATTATATGCTTGTGGATATCAACCGCATGGCTTTTGATGTGCACGACCGTGAGCGGCAGATGTCGATGTTTGCCCGCCTGCTCAACACGGAGGAGCTCACAGCGCAGTTGGCGCAGGATTATTGCCGTGAGGCAGGCATAGCCGCCGGTGCCGACACGGATGCTTTCGTGGCCGAGGCCACAGCCGTGTACCGTGCGTTCTGGCGGCGGCGCAAACGCTGATAGAATCAGGGAATTGAAACTACTACAGAATCGGCAGCTATGGCCACATCATATGGCGCGGCTGCTGCCGTGACGCGTCGCCGCGGCTCCGAAAGGCGGTAGAAATAAACATGCTGTCGGTCCCACGAGGGGATGTCGATGCGGCGTGTCTCCGCACACGGGATGTGGCAGTCTACGTCGATGCTGCGCTTGTGCAGGCTGCGGCCGCCAATGTCGGAATAGCTGAGCGTGAGATGGAGGCGCGTGATGGAGGCGCTGTCCATGAGATTGGTGACAAAGAAGCTTTCTTTTGACGCCTGGAGGGTCTTGTCGTAGCCGGATATGCGCACTGTGCTGTCGCACCGCACGCATGCGGTGCTGTCGTTGTGTCCGCGCGCATGGGCGTGGCTTTGCTCCTGCGCCGGTTTGCCTCCGCGGCGTGTGGTGCGCTGCGCTTCAGCAGCTCCGGCAGCCAGCAGCACCACCGCAACCGCGATCAAGGCCCTAAGCATCAGAGTGAGCTGAATTTATAGGCAAAGCCTATCGAGAGAATCTCCTTGAACTGGAGTTTGTGCCAGCGGCTGTCCTCCACGCGCGGCGTAGAGGAATCGTAGCGTGCGTGGGCGAAAACCTGGGTGGTCAGGAATTTGTTGATTTCAAACACTATGGTGTTTTCCCAGTCGGCCTGCACGGTGTGGTAGTCGGAGAAAGCATACATGCGCGAGCGCAGATAGATATTGTAGGAAAGCTTCCAGTACACTTTCAGTTCCACATTGCTACCGAACTTATTGGCCGTGGTGCGGTCCTGACGGATGTCGTATGCCTCGTGGTCGAGCCTGTCGCTGGTGCATACGCGCAGGTTGTAGGATATCGGCGAGATGTTGGCATCGAAGGTGAAGCTCTTCTTCTTGTTGGCGTAGTTGTAGGTCATACCGACACCCACCGTGAGATCGGCCGGCGAGAGGAATCCCGATTTGAGGTCGGGGCTGTTGGGCTTGTAGGAGTTGAGCAGCTGGGTCTTGAATTGTCCGGTGACCGAGTAGTACCACCTGCGTGCGGCTTTCAGACCGAAGGTGGAGTTCACCTGGAAGATGTCCTCGTTGATGTTATAGTCGTGCAGCTCATCGTCGGGAGCATTGTTCATGCCGAGTTTATACTGTGCTGTGGTCTCGAAGAGCAGGGTGGGGTGGTATTCCTGGTTGAGTTTCACATTGTAGTAAATCTGGCCGAGCATGTTCAGGTTGTTTTTACCGCCTTGATACCAGTTCGGCGAAATGTAGGCCTGCGAGAACTGCAGCGACACGTTGAACGCGCGTATCCAGTGGCGTTTCTTCACTTCCTCGGCTTTGACAGTGGGCACATCGGCGGGTCCGGTCACATTCTCCACGATGTCGATGGAGAAATCGGATGGATTGACCACGGCGGAGTACTGTTTAGGGGCCTCCGGCAGCTCTTCGGCGAGGTATGCCGTGTACTGCGGGTATGTGAAGAAAAACCGGTGGCGCATGTCCTGCATGCGCAGTCCCACGGCGTTGGCGTCCTCAAGCCATCGCAGTGCGGGGTTGCCGCTGTAGTCGGTGCCGGCCACGGATATTGTGTCGGGGAAGTCGTAGTGGTTGTAGACCGCAGGCAGGAAGAAGTATCCTGGCAGTGGTTCGAGGCTCACAACAGTATCTGTCGGCACCATCATGGTGTCGGCGGGTTCCTCGGGAGCTATCACGGCAGGTTCGGTGTCGGCCACGCGTGCCGAGCCGCGGTAGTGGAACTGGGCGGAAACTGAAAAAGCGCATGAGGCTGCTGCGAGCAGCAAAAGAGCTCTGACGGTGTACATTGTGGATAGTTGAAACGTTATTTACGGGCTATATAGAGGGTGCAGGCACCGAATGTCATGGGATGTGCTACGGCCGAACAAGCACCTGCGGTGCGGATGAGGGAGCACATGTCGTCGCCCTGCGGCACGGCCGCAATGCTTTCGGGCAGGTAGCTGTAGGCGCGCACGTCGCGCGACACCAGGCGTCCGAGCGCCGGTATGATATGGCGTGTGTAGAGGCGGTAGAGAGGGTAGGTGAGGCGTCCGCGCGGGGTGGATAGCTCGAGCACGCACAGTGTGCCGCCGGGGCGTAGCACACGTATCATCTCGGCATATCCGTCCAACAGATGCTCGAAATTGCGCACACCATAGGCCACGGTGATGGCATCGACGGAATTGTCGGGCAGATCGATGGCGAGGCTGTCGCCTTGCTTTAGCTCCACGCGGCCGGAAAGTCCGGCCTGTTGCACCTTGCGCCGTCCGATGGATATCATTCCTTCGCTGAGGTCTATGCCAAGCACCGAAACCTGAGGTAGCGCGCGTGCCACGGCAATGGCCACATCGCCGGTGCCTGTGGCGATGTCCAGCACTTTAGATGGTGCGCAAGCCTTCACCGCGCGCACTGCCCGGCGGCGCCATATGCGGTCGACGCCCAATGTCATAGCGCGATTCATAAAATCGTAGGCAGGCGCGATGCTGTCGAACATATCGCGCACCTGCTCGCTTTTGCCGCGCCTGTCGGCGCTATATGGTAGTATTTTTTCGGCCTTGACTTGCATTTGAACGCAAAATTACGAAAAAATTTGTAAATTCGCGCTATGAAGATAAAACGTCTATTGGCCATTGCTCTTGCCGCGGGCGCCCTTGTGGCGTGTACTGCCGGGGGCCGTGGCGGCGGCACCACTCCCGAAGGTGCTGCCGTAGCGGATGCGCCGTCGGCAGCCGATGCTTTCAGCGCCGACACCGCCTATGCTCTGGTGGCGGCGCAGACAGCTATGGGCCCACGCACTCCGGGCAGCGAAGGCCATGCGCGCTGCGTTGCATGGATGAGCGCGCGCCTGCGTGCCGCCGGTGCCGACACGGTGGTGCAGCAGCGCGGCAGCATGCAGCGGTGGGACGGCGAAGAGTTGCCGGTGTGCAATGTGCTGGCATCGTTCAATGCCGGCGCTCCGAAGCGCATATTGCTGGCCGCTCACTACGACACACGCCCATGGGCCGATATGGAGCCCGATGCTACGCGCCGCGCGCAGCCTATCCCCGGCGCTAACGATGGCGCTTCCGGAGTGGCGGTGCTGCTGGAGATAGCGCGCTGCCTGGGCGAGCACCCGGCCAATATCGGTGTGGACATCCTCATGGCCGATGCCGAGGATTGCGGCCACAGCGATGAGGTGGGGCCGGGAGTGGCGGCGGGTCCGCACACGTGGTGTCTCGGCACGCAGATGTGGGCTGCCTCGCAGCCATATGCCGGCCGTACGGCTCCGTCCTACGCCATCCTGCTCGACATGGTGGGCGGCGCCGGCGCCAGGTTCCATCGCGAGCAATTCTCCGATGCCGCAGCAGCGCGTATAGTCGACAAAGTGTGGGCCGAAGCGGCATCGCTGGGATATGCCGACACATTTGTGAACAGCACCGGCGGGGCTGTGGTCGACGACCACGTATACATATCCCGGGCCGGCATACCGGCAATCGACATTATAGAGAGCATGAGCCCGGCTACGGGCACATTTCCGCCCACATGGCACACTCATGCCGACAATCTTGACAACATAGACCGGCGCTCCCTCGAGCGGGCCGGAAAAACAGTACTAAGCTTGATATATAAGGAAAAATGACAATAGAAGAACGCCAGAAAGAGATAACGGACGAGTTCGCCGACATCAGCGACTGGATGGACCGCTACGGCTATATCATCGACCTGGGCAATGCCCTCGACCCGCTGCCCGACGAACTCAAGACGCCCGACCGCCTCATCGAGGGTTGTCAGAGCCGCGTGTGGCTCGACGCATCGCAGGATGAAGAGGGGCGCATACACTTCCGCGCCGATTCCGACGCTATCATAGTAAAGGGCATCATATCGCTGCTTGTGAGTGTGCTCGACGGTCACACTCCGGACGAAATCCTCGCCGCCGACCTGCACTTCATCGACGAGATAGGCCTGAGCCGCCATCTCTCGCCAACCCGCAGCAACGGCCTTCTGGCCATGGTCAAGCAGATGCGCGTCTACGCTCTTGCGTTCCGTGCAAAAAACATGAAATAAGAACAAAAACTAATACCAGTCATTATGTTTAAAAACCATCCCAAAGGCCTTATTCCAGCGGCCTTGAGCAACATGGGCGAACGTTTCGGCTACTACATCATGAATGCAGTGCTGGTGCTCTTCCTGTGCTCCAAATTCGGCCTCTCGGAAGAGAAAAGCGCCCTGATCTACTCCGTGTTCTACGCCGGCATCTATGTGCTCAGCCTTGTGGGCGGCACCATCGCCGACAAGACGCAGAACTACAAAGGCACCATCATCTGGGGTCTTATCATCATGACCCTCGGCTACGTTGTGCTCGCCGTGCCGGTGATGGCCACAAGCGACAACACCGATATGCTTCTTGCTGTGACAGCCATGGCGCTCTTCTTCATAGCCTTCGGCAACGGTCTTTTCAAAGGCAACCTTCAGGCTATCGTGGGTCAGCTGTACGACAATCCCCGCTACGCAGCGCAGCGCGATTCGGGCTTCCAGATTTTCTATGTGTTCATCAACATCGGCGGTCTCATCGCCCCCTTCGTGGCTCCCATGCTGCGCTCGTGGTGGCTTGATGTCAACGGCATGGTGTACGACGCGTCGTTCCCCGCCATGTGCCATCAGTTCCTGAGTGTCACCGGCTCCCCCGCCACAGAGAATATCGACCAACTGTATGCCATGGCCACAGCCGTAGGCCACACGCAGTCTGTAGAGCTAAGCGAATTCTGCTCCCAGTACCTGAATGTGTTCAATACCGGCATCCACTACTCCTTCATCGCATCCGTGGCAGCCATGCTCATCTCCCTCACCATATTCATCGCCACCAAGAAGGGATTGCCCACTCCTGCCGCCAAGGCCAAGGAAGAAAGCGTGAAGATGACCAATGAGGAGCGCCGCGCCATGGCCGCTGAGATCCGCCAGCGCATGTATGCCCTCTTCGCCGTGCTCGGAATAGCTATCTTCTTCTGGTTCTCATTCCATCAGAACGGCACATCGATGAGCCTTTTCGCCCGCGATTTTGTCGACACCTCCGCCGTGGCTCCCGAGATATGGCAGGCCGTGAATCCCTTCTTTGTCATTGTGCTCACCCCGCTGGTGATGCTGATGTTCGGCGCTCTCAGCCGTCGTGGCAAAGAAATCAGCACTCCCAAGAAAATAGCCATTGGTATGGGTCTGGCCGGCGTGGCCTATCTCTTCCTGATGATCTTCTCCATCGTCATGGACTATCCTTCCGGCACTGATTTCCGTGCCCTCATGGCGCAGGGTGTCAGCGTGGCCAAGGCCGGCTGGTGGGTGCTCATCCTCTATTATTTCTTCATGACTGTGGCTGAGCTGTTCATCTCGCCGCTCGGTCTCAGCTTTGTGTCGAAGGTGGCACCCAAGCATCTGCAGGGTCTGTGCCAGGGTCTTTGGCTGGGAGCCACCGCACTGGGCAATCTCCTGCTCTGGATCGGTCCGCTCATCTACAACCAGTATCCCATCTGGGTGGCATGGGCCGTATTCCTCGGCGTGTGTCTCGTGAGTATGGGCGCTATGTTCGCCATGCTGCGCTGGCTTGAGCGCGCCACAGCCTGACGCTATTCATTGAAAAAACAGGAGGGTGTGTCAAATTCATGGCACACCCTCTTTTTATAACTTACCGGGTGCATACAAATTTCGGGCGCCCTTTGGCATACTTATTTGCTTAGTTCCGTTGATGATGCAATATCATTTGTTTTCATAAACTATAATCTATTTTTCTGATTGCAAAGATACGGACAATCAACGTGGAGTTGATATATGACATTTTTTTCATGTTGATAGTATTATAATCGCGGAAACACATTATATTTGCCATAAAATAAACATTTATATACATTTTTATGAGAAAACTTTACACTCTTGCTATTGCAGCTTTTGCTTTGACGGCCACAGCGGCATCCCCCACAGGCTTCAGGACGTTCCGGAATGCCATACCTACAGTTTCCAAGGAGATGGGCAAACAGCTTGCCGGTCGATCCTTCCACGCAACGCCGGCAAAAGCCGAGCCGCAACACACGTGGGTGGCCATGGGAGAAGGCACTATGGTCGACGACATCACCACTTCCTACTTCTCTGTGGAGCCGCAGGCCATTACTGTCGATGTGGAGAAGGACGCTGCCAACGAAGGGTGGTACCGCATTGTCAATCCATGGAAAAACTATACGCAGATGGACAAGATCACCGAGGCCGGCGGCACACTCGAGCAGTCCGACGATATCACCATCGTGATCGACGCCACTGATCCCGATTATGTCCGTGTGCTCGAAACAAACATAGGCATGGACGACGGCTACGGCGCCTCCACAGTGGTAGGCTATACCGAACTTGTGGGCGTGAATCTCGGCGCATTTACCGTTACGCAGAGCGATGCCGACACCAAGGCCGGCAAAATGGCCGACGGAGCCATCAGTTTCGACCAGCGCTATGCGTTGATGCTGCACCAGGGTGGTGATTACTATAACGGCAATGGCAACAGCAAATTCAGCATAGCCCTGCCGGGCACCGAAACTCCGATAGACTACAGTCTCAAGGCTGCCCCCACCACCAAATTCTGTCCCGAGGCCGATGGCAAATACTATGTCACCTTCAAAGGCGACGAGCGTATCCCCGGCGTGAAGTATATATGCAGCACCGAGTATCCCGAGACACAGCAGGCCATCGCAGCCACGATAGCCAAACTGAACGCCGAGGGCCTTACAGCATCCGTCAACACCAAGGTGGCTATCGACATCAGCGATGCCACGGGTGCTGAATATTTCATGTTTTTCTGCGCAGTGGATGCCGATGGCAACCTCGCCGACGAGATGCCTTACTATCTCGCGTTTCCTGTGCCCGACACCGACACGGCTGGCTGGCACACTCTCGGCAACGCCACCCTTACCGAGGGCTTCCTTTCGTGCTCGCTTCCCACTATGTTCGACGTGGAAAGCTATCAGGTGGAGGTGCAGCGGAATATCGCTCAGCCGGGTCTCTACCGCATTGTCAATCCCTACTCGCCCTGGAGCCACAGCAGCGACTATCTTCTCGCACACGACCACAACCATTATATCTACTTCAATGCCGAAAACCACGAGAATGTGTACATCCTTGAGAGCGGTCTCGGTATCAGCGTGGAGAATCTTGGCGAAGCCGGCATAGGAAGCCTTTATTACGATATGGTGCGTGAGTACGGTATCGATCTGCTCAATATGTTCGGTATCTACAGCGGCGGCACTATCAAGGACAATGTGCTCACGTTCGACGGTACGGGAGAAATCAAGATATTCTTCGCAGGCACAGGCCAGTGGCACTACACCAATCTCAAGCCCAATCCCGACTATGAGGCCGGCGTGAGCCCCGACGAAGACATGTATCTCGGCGGCGATTTCAAGCTCGACATGACAGGTCTCGACCTTTCCGGCATCAGCGATATAGCTGCCGACACAGCTACCGCGACAGCCGAATACTATAACCTGCAGGGAATACGCGTGGAGCATCCCTCCGCAGGCAATGTGTATATCCGCCGTTGCGGCAGCAAAGTGGATAAGGTGATGGTGCGCTGATACCACCCTCATCCAAGGCTATTACCACGCCGGGTGTGCCGTCTGTGACACGACGCGCACCCGGCGTGTGTCGTAATTTGCGAAATTTGACATGCCTGCATCCGCTTTTCTCGCGGATTTTCAGTAAATTTGCGCTCATGAAACATTATTGGCGACATCTTACGGCTCTGCTGGCCGTGGTCGGAGGGCTCATAACCCCGGCCTGCGCGAGTATAGGACGCCCCGAGGGAGGCGCGCGCGACACTGAGCCACCGGTATTTGTGTCTGCACGGCCGGAGCCTGGCGCCACCAATGTCAGCACCACTCGCCTCACCGCTTATTTCGATGAGAACATACAGCTCGACGATGCTTTCAACAAAGTGATAGTGTCGCCGGCACAGACCACGCCCCCGAGCGTAAGTGCCAACGGGCGTCGTCTGAGCGTGGAATTGCGCGACACGCTTATCCCCGATATGACGTACACCATCGATTTCGGCGACGCCATAAAGGACCTCAACGAAGGCAATATCCTCGATGGATTCGCCATGGAATTTTCCACCGGCCCGACTATCGATACGCTACGTATTTCAGGTATTGTGCTTGCCGCGGAGAATCTCGAGCCGGCACAGGGTATGCTCGTGGGGGTGTACCGTGCCGACAGTATCGCCGACAGCACCGTGCGCACGCTCCCCATGGAGCGTGTGGCCCGAACCAACCAGTTTGGACAGTTCACTGTGCGCGGTCTGGCCCCAGGAGCCTACCGCGTATATGCCATAAACGATATCAACCGCGACTATAAGTGGGACCGCACAGAGGATGTGGCCTATCTCGATGTAGACCTTGTGCCGTCGGTAGAATCCATAGAGGTGACCGACACGCTGCGCTCTTCGGAGGGTACGGATTCGATTGTGAAGCACGGCGGCGTGCGCTACGTGCCTAACGACGTGCTGCTCACATGGTTCAATGAAAACTACCGGGCCCAATATCTCAAGGACTACGCCCGTCCCTCGCGGCGTATCATCACGCTCGGCTTCGGCGCCTCCTGCGACACGCTGCCGCAGCTGAGCATCGTGGCCGACAGCTCGTCGGCCGCCCGCCGTGTGCCCGCCCGCGACGATTGGTTTCTGCAGCAAGTGAGCGCCCAACGCGACTCCATACAGTACTGGATCACGGATTCGGCTGTGTACGGCATCGATTCGCTGCGCCTCGCCGTGCGTTATCAGAAGCCTGATTCTACCGAGACCCTACGCTGGACCACCGACACTCTGCGCTTCTTCTTCCGTGATCCTAAAATTAAAGAGGACAAGAAAAAGAAGAAGAAAAAGGATGTGGAAGAGATAGCCGACAGTATACCTGCCGACAGTACTATCCCCGCCGTGCCGGTCAATTTCCTCGGTCTGAGGGCTCTCACCGGTTCTTCGCAGGAGGTGCATCTCCCGGTGGCAATAGAATTTGACCAGCCGGTGGCTGCGCTGGACACGTCGGCCGTGCATCTCGAGATGTTTGTCGACACGGTACTTACGCCCGTAGCCCCGCCGCCAATTGTGGATGATACGCTCAATCTGCTGCGACGTAGGTTGCCATATGTATGGGAGCCCGGCGCCAAGTACAGGCTCACAATAGATTCGGCTGCCATCACGGGAATATACGGCGAGCACAACAAGCCGTTCAAGCACGAATTCACGGTGAAGCCGGAGGAGGAATACTCGGCGGTGGACTTTGCCATACGTGGTCTGTCGCCCGGCGATAAGGCTGTGGTGCAATTGTTGGGGTCGTCGGACAATGTCCAATACTCTGCCCCGGTAGGCGCCGACGGCCATGCTGTGCTGCGCCATCTGGCACCATCCACCTATTATGCGCGCCTGTTTGTGGACCGCAATGACAACGGACGGTGGGACACAGGTGTGCTCGACAGCATACAGCCGGAGGATGTCTACTATTTCGCCAAAGCTCTGAAACTGAAGAAAAACTGGGATGTGGCGCAGGAATGGAGTCTCAACGAACTGCCTGTGGACGCCCAGAAACCACTGGCCATCAAGAAAAACAAGCCTAAGTTGAAACCCGGCGAGCAGCCGCTCAGAGACGAGGACGAAGAGGAGGACGAAGATGAATTCGGAGGCTCCAACTTCCTGGGTCCCAACCGCGGAACAGGCAACCGCGGCGGCAATCGCGGCTTCGGCAGCGGCGGCATACAGCAGGTGGGAGGAAATCAGCTTCGACGCTGATGGTAATGCAATAATCAAAGATGATTATCCGCCAAACTATCCAATGTTAAATTCTCAATATAGGACGTGCCTTTGGCAACAGAGATTGGCATGCAGGTATTATACATCGCAAAGCGATGTCCCTACATTGTTTACGGATAATCAATAATCAAACGACCAACCAAAACACAAATAAATTTGGTTTTGCGCTCGACTAATTCGTATATTTGACTATCGTCCGATATACTCACGCTCGGCAAAACACAAATAAATTTGGTTTTGCACTCGACTAATTCGTATATTTG
This sequence comes from uncultured Muribaculaceae bacterium, assembly GCA_910578095.1. Classification (GTDB taxonomy): domain Bacteria; phylum Bacteroidota; class Bacteroidia; order Bacteroidales; family Muribaculaceae; genus CAG-873. The sequence goes on from CAJTOZ010000023.1 coordinate 11,443, forward strand.
CACTCAGAATCCAATACCCCGAAGATATGAAAAGCGATTGCGTGGTGATAATACCGATGTACAACGAGCGCGAGAATGCCGCAGCCATCATCGACGCCGTTATGGCGCTGGAGCACGGCTTCGATGTGCTTGTTATTGATGACAATTCCCCCGACGGCACCGCCGCGATCGTGAAGGAAAAGATGCAGCAGTATCCCGGACGTGTGCTGCTCACGGAGCGCACCGGCAAACTGGGCCTCGGCACGGCATATATAGCCGGCTTCAAGCGTGCGCTGGATGAGGGGTATGACTATATATTCGAGATGGATGCCGATTTCAGCCACAACCCCGCCGATCTTGAACGGTTGCGCGCAGCGTGCGCCGACGATGGTGCGGATGTGGCCGTAGGGTCCCGTTATGTCACCGGGGTGAACGTGGTCAATTGGCCTATGGGACGCGTGCTGATGTCGTACTACGCATCGAAATATGTGCGCATTGTCACCGGTCTGCCCGTCCACGATACCACAGCAGGCTTTGTGTGCTACCGTCGCCGCGTGCTGGAAGCTTTTGATCTCGACAATATCAAGTTCAAGGGCTATGCTTTCCAGATAGAGATGAAATTCACGGCCCGTGAACTCGGTTTCCGCATCGTCGAGGTGCCCATAATCTTCGTGAACCGTGTGCTGGGCACGTCCAAGATGAACTCCTCCATATTCGGCGAGGCTGTGTTCGGTGTGATACGCCTGAAATGGAACAGCCTGTTCGGCCGTAAGAAGCAACGGGGAGCCTGATTCCTGTCGATAAAACAAATGTAGCCCGTATTTATTTGCACGACGGGCATAGTCCTTCCACGACATAATTGGCCGCGGTGGCGCTGAAACCCTCGGGAAGCGCTACCCGCGGCACAGGTGTGTCGAGACAGAATGTGCGGCCGCATTCCGTGCAGTGGAAGTGTACGTGGTGGTCGGAGGCGCTGTGGTGGCCGTCGGTGGCCGGGCAGAGCTCGTATTTGAGCGAGCGCGTGCCGTCGTTGACGGTGTGTGTCACATGGTTCTCGGCCAGAAGGGTGAGCACGCGGAATATGCCGGAACGCTCCATTGTGGGCAGCATGGTCTCGAGATCGGCGAGAGCCAGCGGACCATGGGCGCGGCTGAGCGCGTCGACCACAATCAGGCGGTTCGGTGTGGCCGGAATGCCGGCACGTTTCAATATTTCGGCTGCTATCTTCACTGCGGTGTCACACAAGGGTCTTGAACGCGGCCGGCACGGGAGTGGAGAAATTCATGTCGCGGCGCGTGCGGGGATGCACGAAGCGCAGTGTGCGCGCGTGCAGCGCCAGGCGGTGGATGGGCGAGGTGGTGGCTCCGTATTTCCGGTCGCCGGCAATGGGTCTTCCGAGCTGCTTCATGTGCACGCGTATCTGGTTTTTGCGTCCGGTGGCCAACTGCAGTTCTACAAGAGCATAATTGCCACGTGCGGCCAGCGTGCGGTATTCCGTGAGGGCTTCGCGCCCGATGGCTGGGTCGGTGGTGACATACACCACGTGTTCTGAATTTTCGGCAAGGAGGCTGCGCACCATTCCTTCGGCGGGTTCAGGCGCTCCTCCTTCCACCACTGCCACGTAGCGTCGCTCGAGCACCATGTTGTTCCAGTTGTGCTGCATTGTCTCTTTCGCCTCCGGAGTCTTTGCAAACATCATCAGGCCCGATGTGTGCTGGTCGAGACGATGTACTATGAAAAGTTTCTGCCGGGGGTCCACGCGCTTCACATAGTCGCGCAGCAATGAGTAGGCTGTGCCGTCGCGCTTGCTGTCGGTGCCCACGGAAAGTAGCCCGTAGCCTTTGTTGACCACGATTATGTCGTCGTCCTCATAGACTATTTTGAGGCGGGGATTGGAGAATGTCTGGAACTCTCTCGAGGTGTTGACTTTCACCTCTGTGTCGGGTGCGAGAGGAGTGTCCCATTGCGTGGTGACCACGCCTCCGGCCATCACCTGACGGTGTTTCAGATAATCCTTTACGGTGGTGCGCTTGCGGTCGGGCATGGCGGAGAATAGAAAGTCGAGCAGACGGCATTCGGCATCGGTGCGGAACGTGAGAATGACGTCGGGGCGCGGCTTGGCGCGCTCGGCGCCCGGCTTGCAAGATAAGCGGCGTGGCATGTTGTTATTTCTTTTTTGATGTGCGGCGTGCGGCCGTACGTTTGGGTTTTGATTCCTGTGCGGCTATGATCTCGCGCACTTCTTCGAGAGAGAGCGAGGCCGGGTCGGCCACGGTTTTGGGTATTTTATAGTTGGCGCCGTCGCTGGCTATGTATACGCCGAAGCGCCCGTTGAGTATCTGTGTGCCAGGAGCTTCGTCGAAGGTCTTGACCACTTTCTTGCTCTCGGCGTCGCGCTTGGCGAGTATGAGTTCCACGGCTCGTTCGAGGCCCACCTCGGCCGGCGCCTCATCTTTTGGAATGCTCACGAATTTGCCTTTGTGGCGCACGTATGGCCCGAAGCGTCCGATGGCCACGGTGACGTCGGCGTCCTCGAATGTGCCCAGCGCGCGGGGAAACTCGAACAGGCGCAGGGCTTCGTCGAGCGTGATGGTGGCTACGCTCTGTCCCTTGAGCAGGGATGCGAAGCGCGGCTTGTTGTCGCCTTCTCCGTCGCCCACCTGTACGAGCGGCCCGAAGCGTCCGATTTTCACGCTCACAGGCTCGCCTGTGGCGGGGTCGGTACCGAGCACGCGTTCGCCCACCTTGTGCTCGAGGCGCATGTTGAGCGTGCGGTCCACCACGGGGTGGAACATGGCGTAGAAATCGCTGATCTCACCGGCCCAGGGGAGCTTACCTTCGGCTATATCGTCGAAACGCTCTTCCACACGTGCGGTGAAATTATAGTCGAGTATATCGGGGAAATATTCGGTGAGGAATTCATTCACCACGGTGCCTATGTCGGTGGGCACGAGTTTGCCTTTGTCGCTGCCCACGGCTTCCGTGCGCTCGGAGCGGCTGATGTGTCCGTCGGCGTCGAGAGTGAGCACCGCGTAGGTGCGCTCTGTGCCGTCGTGCTCGCCTTTCTCCACATATTCGCGCTGCTGGATGGTGGAGATGGTGGGAGCGTAGGTCGAGGGTCGTCCTATGCCCAGTTCCTCCATTTTGCGCACCAGTGTGGCTTCGGAATATCGCGGAGGCTGCTGCGTGAAGCGTTCGGTGGCTGTGACGCCACGTGCTTCGAGTTTCTGTCCGGGTGTCATGGGCGGCAGCAGAGCGCTGTCGGTAGTGCTGTCGGTGTCGTCGTTTTGGTTGTGTGCGGCATAGACACGCAGGAATCCATCGAATTTCACCACTTCTCCGGAGGCTGTGAATCGGTCGGCGGCATCGCCTTCGGCGGCTATCTCCACAGTGGTTTTTTCGATTTGCGCGTCGGCCATCTGCGAAGCCAGCGTGCGTCGCCAGATGAGGCTGTAGAGGCGTTTTTCCTGCGATGTGCCGTCGATGGTCGGGCGGTCCACATAGGCAGGGCGAATGGCCTCGTGGGCTTCCTGCGCGCCCTTGCTGTTGGTGTGGTAGCGACGCACATGCAGGTAGCTTTCGCCCATCTTGCCGGTGATTTCCGCCGATATGGCGGATATGGCTTCCTCGCTGAGGTTGACGGAGTCGGTACGCATGTAGGTTATGTGACCGGCTTCATAGAGCCGCTGTGCCACCATCATGGTCTGCGCCACTGTGAATCCGAGGCGCCTCGAGGCTTCCTGCTGGAGAGTGGACGTGGTGAATGGGGGCGCCGGAGCTTTGGCGTGGGGTTTCACTGCCACATCGGCCACACTGAAGTTTGCTCCGGCACATCGCATGAGCAGAGTGCGGCAGTCTTCTTCCGAGGGCAGGCGGTGGGCAAACTCGGCGTTGAATGTAGTCCCGTCGCCGGTGGCGAAAGTGGCTCCCACTCGCCAATAAGGTTCGCTGACAAATCGTTTTATCTCCTCCTCACGTTCCACGATGAGACGCACGGCCACGCTCTGGACGCGTCCGGCCGACAGTGCCGGCTTGATTTTCTTCCACAGCACGGGCGACAGCTCGAAGCCCACGATGCGGTCGAGCACGCGCCGCGCCTGCTGCGCGTCCACTCTGTTGAGGTCGATGCCGCGTGGGTTGGCAATGGCATGGAGGATGGCTTTTTTCGTGATTTCATGGAACACGATCCGTCGGGTGTTCTCAGGTTTCAGTCCCAACACCTCGTAAAGATGCCATGCAATGGCTTCTCCCTCGCGGTCTTCATCGGATGCGAGCCACACAGTCTCGGCTTCTGCCGCTGCTTTGCGCAGTTCGCCCACAAGCTGCTGTTTCTCGTCCGGAATTTCGTAGACAGGGCTGAAACCTCCCTCCACATCTATGCTGAAGCTCTTGCGTTTGAGGTCGCGCACATGGCCGTAGCTCGACATCACTTTATAGTCTTTGCCCAGAAATTTCTCTATGGTCTTTGCCTTGGCAGGAGACTCGACGATGACTAAATTCTTCAGCATATATTATAAAATTATAATTATTGTGTAAGGGTAAAACGATTTCAGCCGACAAAATTATGAAAAAGAAACGAACTGCGGGCCATAAAAGTGCGATTAACTGCAAAAAATAAGTCTTAGGGGCTATAAAAAGGCGTGTCGGGCCAGCGAAAGCGCCAGGCGCCATGAAGCACCTCCATGTGGCCTTGTGCTTGAAAAATGGCGTTTTATGGGAGGCGGGAAGGGGGGTGTGTGGAAAAATTTTTGTAATTTTGCGCATGTTTTTGAATGTGCATGATATGACACGATATACCACTCTCCTGTTCTCCCTCTTGTTTGCATCCTCTATAGGCGTGCAAGCGCTTGATGTTGAAGTGATTGCCCCCGGAAGTTTAGCATCATCGGTAGACGACCCCGCATCGGTGACGTCGCTCGCTGTGGCCGGCCCCGTGGATGCGTCTGATTTTCATTTCATGGCCTCGGAGATGCCGCATCTCACAGCTCTTGATCTCTCGGCCGCGCGAGTGGAGGCCTACGAGGGCGATCCTATCGAAGGAGTGCGCATATTTGCTGCCAATACATTTCCAGAGCTTATAATGGCCGGAACGGCTCTCGAGACAGTCACATTTCCACCCACTCTCATATCTATAGGCGAGTGCGCGCTTGCGGGCACGCACCTGCGCTCCGTGCATATTCCCGCATCGGTGCGCACGGTAGGAGCCGGAGCTTTTGCCGGCTGCAGGGAGCTCGCAGAAGCCTCGGCCGCCACAGCGGTTCTCGGCGAGGGCGCGTTTGCCGGCTGCACGGCTTTGCGCTCCGCCACCATTTCCGGTGCTGTTCCGGCGCAGTGCTTCTCCGGCGATACATCTCTGGCGACGGTGGCCGGTGCGGCTGACGTCACGTCGATAGGTTCGCGTGCTTTCGAGGGATGCACATCCCTGAAAGATTTTGAATTCGGCAGCGCCCTGATGGCCGTGGGCCCGCGGGCTTTCAGCGGAAGCGCCATAGAGGAGGCTGATATGGACGCATGCCACAGCCTTAAAACAGTGGGTGCGGCGGCTTTCGAGCGTTGCCCGCAGCTGCGGTCGCTCCTACTGCCGGAGAGCGCCGAAGTGGACGATGCGCATGCGCTTGCCATGGGTTGCCCCATGCTCGTGGCTGTGTCGGTGCCCGGCGGCGTTGTTCCGGCGTATGCCTTTGCCGGCGATGCGGCCGTTGATGTCTCCGCCGCTATCGGGAATGCTGTGGAAGTGGGGGAATACGCTTTTAAAGGTGCGGCGTCGACATCCGAGATGTCGTTGCCATCGTCTCTTGAATACATAGGCGACCACGCCATGGAAGGCATGACAGGCCTGCAGAAGATTGACGCCGAAGAGCTTGCCGAAGTGCCGGCACTCGGCGAGGAGGTGTGGAGCGGAGTGGACCAGAGCGCTGTAAAGCTATACACCACAGCTGCTATGGCTTCGGCTTTCATGAACACCGACCAATGGAAGGAATTCGACATACGCCATTCATCCACCACCGGCACTGTGATGCAGGAAGTGGACGGCACTGTGCGCGCTTGCTTCGAAGGATTTGTCCTTCTTGTGGATTGCGGCGGTGTCGATGTGGAGTCGGTCACCGTAGCCGATATCGATGGACGTCTGCTCGCCCGGCTGCGTCCGGACGCCGACGGCCACATGATACTCGACACCTCGGCATGGTCCACCCGTGTGTATCTGCTCGGAGCCATCGCTGCCGACGGCACACGCTTTACCATAAAATTAGCCCGAAACAACTGATAGCATGGGTAAAAACAAACTGCGCAAATTCAGCGAACTCAGCGAGATAGACTTTGTCTACCAATATCCCTACGCCCGCCTGGCCTCGGAGGGATTTCCTCTGCGCGGCCGCTGGCACGAGGCTTTCGGCAACGACAACCCCATAGTGCTTGAGCTCGGCTGCGGCAAAGGCGAATACACGGTGGGCCTCGCCCGCAGAGACCCGTCGCGCAACTACATAGGCATAGACATCAAGGGAGCCCGCATGCACAGCGGTGCTACTGCCGCCGCCCGCGAGGGACTGCGCAACGTGGCTTTCATACGCACGTCCATCGAACTGCTGGAAAGCTTCTTTGCTCCGGGCGAAGTCAGTGACATATGGGTGACCTTCCCCGACCCGCAGATGCAGAAAGCCAACAAGCGCCTCACGGGCACACGCTTCTGCTCCATGTACCGGCGCGTGGCAGCGCCCGGATGCATGCTCCGGCTCAAAACCGACAGCCCCTTTCTCTACACCTACACCGAGCGCATGGCAAGCACTAATGGCCTCAGCATAGAGGCCGCCACCGCCGACCTTTACGCCGACGGCTCCGCTGCCGCAATGCCATGGCTGGGCATACGCACCCACTACGAGCAGCAATGGCTCGAGCGCGGTCTCACCATAAAGTATCTCGCGTTCAGCCTCGCCGGCGACCAGGCTCTCGTGGAGCCTGAGGCCGACGACATCCCGCAGGACACCTACCGAAGTTACTCCCGCGGCTACATACAGATGCCACAAATGATGCAAAACCGGCAAGAATGATTGAAAATCCGCTTTACCCCGCACAAATCACCGATGCCCTGCGCACAGTGCGCTACCCCGGCTCGGGAAAAGACATAGTGAGCCTCGATATGGTGGAGGACGACCTCCGCATCGACGGGCACAACGTGAGCTTCTCGCTCATATTCGACAAGGCCACCGACCCGTTCGCACGTTCGGTGGTGAAGGCTGCCGAAGCAGCTCTCCGCACGTTCGTGGCCGACGATATCGTGGCCGATATAAAGATAAAGTCGCGCACGCCCGCGCCTGCGGCCAAGGCTCCGGTGCTGCCCGGTGTGCGCAATATTGTGGCAGTGTCGTCCGGCAAGGGCGGTGTGGGCAAGAGCACCGTGGCGGCCAATCTGGCAGTAAGTCTTGCGGCCGAAGGCTACAAGGTGGGACTGCTCGACGCCGACATTTTCGGACCCTCCGTGCCCAAGATGTTCGGCATCGAGGACGAGCAGCTGTACATGCATGAAGTGGAAGGCCGGAATCTCATCATCCCTGTGGAGAAATACGGTGTCAAACTGCTGTCCATCGGGCTTCTGGTGGCAAAAGACAGCGCCGTGGTGTGGCGCGGGACAATGGCCTCCAACACTCTCAAGCAACTTATAGAGCAGGCCGATTGGGGCGAGCTCGACTATTTCCTTATCGACCTGCCCCCGGGTACCAGCGACATACATCTCACGCTGGTGCAGACGCTCGGCCTTACGGGTGCTGTGGTTGTGACCACTCCGCAGGAGGTGGCTCTGGCCGATGCACGCAAGGGTATAGCCATGTTCCGCGATCCCAAGATCAATGTGCCTGTGCTGGGCATTGTGGACAACATGGCCTGGTTCACTCCCGAACTGCACCCCGACGAACGCTACTATATCTTCGGACCGGACGCAGCCGTACGCCGTATGGCCGATGAGTTCGGTGTGCCGGTGCTTGCTGAGATACCATTGGTGGCAGCGGTGGGCGAACACAACGATTCTGGCTCTCCCATAGCCCTCGGCGATACCCTCAGCGCGCAGAGTTTTGTACATCTGGCCCGAATGGTAATCGACGCCGTGGACCGCCGCAACCGCGACCTTCCCCCCACCGAGGCCGTAGCCATGAAAAAATAGCCTCATGAAGAAAATATTGATAATCAACGGTCCTAACCTCAACCTTACGGGGCGCAGGGAGCCGGAAGTATATGGCACCATGACGATGGACGACATTGTGGCCGCCACAAGGATAGCCCTCGCAGGCCGCGCCGAGATCAGCTATTTTCAGAGCAATCACGAGGGCGCCATCATCGACTGCCTCCACAGCGCAGGCTTCGGCGAGGCTGACGGGATAGTGCTCAATGCCGGGGCTTATACCCACACATCACTGGCCATAGCCGATGCCATAGCCGCCATCGATGTGCCGGTGGTGGAGGTGCACATGAGCAATGTGGCATCCCGCGAGGAAGTGCGCCACCGCTCGTATATAGCACCGGTGTGCCGAGGCACCATCGCCGGCTTCGGGGCTGATGTATATCGCCTTGGAGCAGAGGCGCTGCTGGGCGCTTCCGGATGCTGACAAGGCGTGTTGCCAATAAATCGACGTTACAAGAATAAAGGCTGGGAATCGTACTGATTCTCAGCCTTTATCTGTGCCCGGAACCGGGATCGAACCGGTACGGATCGCTCCATCGGTGTTTGAGACCGACGCGTCTACCAATTCCGCCATCCGGGCATTCGGTGCGCAAAGTTACGAATTTTTCGCCGCTCTGCAAAGTTTTTTGTATTTTTGTAGCTGAAACTACCAGCCCGACCCCATTATGCATAAACTCGTCATAGGAATGGATGCCAAGCGCGCCGTGCTCAACAACACGGGCCTGGGAAACTACAGTCGCTACGTTATCGAGGCTATGGCCACGTCCTTCCCCGAGGCTGAGTTTAGGCTGTACACCCCGCGGTTGGCTCAGAACGCGCGTTTCGACGCCATTGCCGCGCTGCCCGGAGTGTCGGTGTGTACGCCGGCTACAGGTGGCATGACGGGGCGTGGCGCGCTCTGGCGCACATGGGGCATGGCGCGGCAGCTCTCGGCCGATGGCGTGGCTTTGTACCACGGCCTGAGCAACGAGTTGCCACTTTCCATCGGCCGCGCCGGATGTGCGTCGGTGGTGACGGTGCACGATGTGATATGGCGCCGCGTGCCCGGCGATTATTCCGCCATCGACCGCCGCCTTTACGACTGGAAATACGGGGAGAGCGCCCGCCGGGCCACCCGTGTGATAGCGATAAGCGAGCGCACCAAGGCCGACCTTGTGGCGGATTTCGCCATCGACCCTGCCAAAATAGATGTGATATACCAGGGTGTGGCTCCGGTTTTTCGACGCCAACCCACTCCCGACGAATTGGATGAAGCGCGGCGGCGCTATTCATTGCCGGAGCGGTATGTGGTGCAGGTGGGGCGCATAGAGAGGCGCAAGAACCAGCTGCTCACACTGCAGGCTATGCGTGCGGTGCCATCCGATGTGAAATTGCTGTTGGTGGGTCCCCGGCGCATGCGCGCCTATGTGGCCGAAATAGAGGCATATGCAGCCGCCCACGGTCTGCGCGACCGTGTGGTGTGGCTCGATGGTGTGGACTTCCGCCTTCTGCCCGCTGTATATGCTATGGCGAGGGCTGTGGCTTATCCGTCGCGTTACGAGGGATTCGGCCTTCCTGTGGCCGAGGCTCTCAGCGTGGGCACACCTGTGCTGGCCGCTACCGGATCGTGTCTGGAGGAGGCCGGTGGCGCCGGAGCTGTGTATGTTGACCCCGATGATGCCGATGCGGCCGCGCATGCGTTGTGCCGGCTGATCGACAACGAGACCCTGCGCGCGGAGATGGCCTCTGCCGGCCGGAAGCATGTGGCCCGTTTCACAGTGGGAGAGTTTGCCGCGGCCACCATGAAATGTTATGAACAAGCATTAAAAGAATATACATGAAAAAGACGCTGCTGATAGTAGGTGCCGGTGGATTCATCGGCGGCTTTATCGCCGATGAGGCTTTGAAACGCGGCTACGACACCTGGGCAGGTGTGCGGCCGTCCACATCGCGCCGCTGGCTCGGTCAGCCCGGACTGCATATCACGGACTTCGACTACGACGATGCCGATGCCATCGCCGCCGCCCTGCGTGGCGCTGCGCCCGCCGAGCACGGCTGGGACTACATAATATGGAATCTCGGGGCCACAAAGTGTGCCAACTTCGCCGATTTCAACCGCATCAACTTCGAGTATGTGCGTACGTTCACCGATGTTCTCCGCCGCGAAGGCATGCTTCCCGAACGTTTCTTGTTCATGAGTTCGCTGAGCGCGCTCGGCCCCGGCGATGAGAAAGGCTATGCCCCCCTCACATCGGCCACTGTGCCGCAACCCAACACCCGTTACGGTCTGTCGAAAATCAAAGCCGAGACATGCCTGGAGATGCAGCCCGACCTGCGCTGGACCATTTTCCGCCCCACAGGGGTATATGGGCCGCATGAGCGCGACTATCTGATGATGGTGAAGAGCATAGATGCCGGATGGGATTTCGGGGTGGGCTACCGCCGCCAGATGCTCACATTCATCTATGTGGCCGACCTGGTGGATGCCATGTTCAAGGCTATCAACTCTCCCGCCACGCTCCACCGCAAGTACATCATAAGCGAGGACCGCGCTTACTCGCAGGCCGATTTCCGCCGCATGGTGGCAGCTCGCCTCGGCAAGCAGATTGTGGTGCCTGTGCGTCTGCCTCTATGGGCCGTGTACGCGGCCTCGGCAGTGGCCGAGAAGCTGGCCGCGCTGCAGGGAAAGCCATCCACGCTCAACCGCGACAAATACAAGATAATGAAGCAGCGCAACTGGAACTGCGACATATCCGACGCCCGGCGCGATTTCGGCTTCACGCCGCAATGGCCGCTTGAGCGCGGTCTGGCCGTAACGGTGGCCGAATACCTCAAGGAAAAGAAAGCAGCCAAGGAGGAGCGCCGCCGCCGATGAAAGCCTGGACTTCCGCCCCCGCCTCGCTGAAGGTTGCGCTTGTGCTCTCGCTGCTGCCGGTGGCGGCATGGCCCATGCTGGCCGTGCGTTCGGGTGGCAGCCCTCTTGTGTGGCTTTATCCCCTGGTCACGGTAGCTTATGCCGCTCTATCTCTCGCTTGTGCCCGCGAGCGCATCACCCTTTCATGGGTGCTCGTGGCCATGAGCATACTCACATCCATAGCCATCTGGTTCTTATGATGCACTGGGACTCTCTCATCTGCGACAAGCGCTTCGGGCTCGAGCACTACCACGACCCTAAGAAAAGCGCCCTGCGCAGCGATTTTCGCCGCGACTACGACCGCCTTGTGTTCTCGTCGCCATTCCGCCGCCTGCAGAACAAGACACAGGTGTTTCCGCTTCCCGGAAGCATTTTTGTGCACAACCGCCTCACACATTCCATGGAGGTGGCATGCGTGGGCAAAAGCATAGCCGACCGTGTGGCCGATGCCTTGCGCGAGAAATACGCCGGCGCTCCCTGGGCCGGCAAATTCAATGCTCTCGGCGATATCACCGCCGCCGCATGCCTCGCCCACGATCTCGGTAACCCGCCTTTCGGCCATAGCGGCGAGAAAGCCATATCCACATTCTTCAGCGAGGGTGCCGGCGCTACGTTGCGCAGGCATCTATCCGACGCCGAGTGGCGGGATATCACGACTTTCGAAGGCAATGCCAATGCATTCCGCGTGCTCACCCATCAGTTCAAGGGCCGGCGCGCCGGCGGTTTCGCCATGACCTACAGCACTCTGGCTTCCATCGTGAAATATCCCTACGAATCGGCTCTTGCCACGAAGGGAAAATTTGGCTTCTTCGCCAGCGAGCGTGAGGATTTCGTGCGCGTGGCCGACGAACTGCGCATGAAGCGTCTGCCATCGCCCGAGGGCACAGTGCGCTACGCCCGCCATCCGCTTGTATTTATTGTAGAGGCTGCCGACGATATCTGCTACGAGGTGATGGACATAGAGGACGCCCATAAGCTCAAGATTCTTTCCACGGCCGAGGTGGTGGATGCGTTTCTGGCGTTTTTCGATTCCGGACGCCGCAACCACATGCGCGGGATAATGGACACCGTGGCCGATCCGAACGAGAAAATAGCATATCTGCGTTCGTGTGTGATCGGCGCTTTGGCCGACCGCTGTGCCGAGGCGTTCATGCGCCGCGAGGCCGACATCCTCGACGGCACTTTCCAGGCACCACTGCTCAGCGATATCGACGAGCGTGAGCGCGAAGGCTACCGGCACTGCACGGAGCTTTCGTGGCAGCGCATCTACACGGCGGGCTCCGTTGTCGATGTGGAGCTGGCCGGCAACCGTATCATCACATATCTGATGGAGAAGCTGGTTAATGCCGTAACGCGCCCCGACCTCAACTATTCAAGGCTGCTGCTGGCTAAATTTCCGGAGCAATATGATGTTACGGCACCCTCGCTTTACGGTAAGCTTCAGGCTGTGCTCGATCATATTTCGGCTATGACCGATGTGTATGCCCTCAATCTGTACCGCACGCTCGAAGGTTCGTCTCTTCCTGCCGTCTAAGAGCATTATTGCGGGTCGGTGTAGAGCTTATGCCACAGCTCAACTTCCTCGCGCGCTACTACGATGTAGCGGATGAAATTTTTCATGAATTCCGACTCGTAGCCCAGCCAAAGTTCTTCCGGTGTGGTCTTTATTACCTTATATTTTCCAAGAAAATGCAGGTTTAATTTTCCGCCATCGTAGGAAAAGCCTATATTTTCGATGGAGTGGTGCAGCACATCCAGTTCCTCATCCGGCACAGTGCCCGGCAACGCTTTCCACATATAAAAAATGGTAGCTTTTGTGTCGCTATCGATAAAGAAGCGAGGGTTGGCATCGCCGCCTACCACCGTGATGAAATTCAGCACATCAAGAGTAGGGGTATATCCATCGGTGCTGTTGCCGATTTCTCTATAGCAGTAGTTTTTGTCGAGCATCAGTCCCTTGCCCACTATATTGGCCATAAGCTCGTTGTGCGTGGGAGCATCGCAATTGTCGATGTCTATGTCGAAATGCATTTCTCCGGATTCGTCGGTCCATACGGGAAATGGGAATCGTGTATCATATACCACATTGGGATCTTTCGTATTGGAAGCCTGTGTGTTGTCTCCGGCTATTAATTCATCTCCGCTTTGTGTGCAGGACGTGAAAGCTAAGGCCGATAGAGTTAAGAAAATGATTGGTAGGATATTGCGTGCCATCATATTATGAATAAGTTTTAAGGTTTTTCTATGAAGTATATTATTGACCATAAATATTTGTATTCATGATCCGTGTTATGTCGTAATAAAAACAATGATATTAATTAATTTACTTCGCAAAAGTAATAAAAATGAGTGTGGTTAACACGGTAATATATACTGAATTAACGATAATTAACACTCATTTGATTGAAAGGCCGGTTTCTAATATGACAAATAAAAAAGAGGCTGCCTACAATTGCTGAGGCAGCCTCTTGGTATTGGGTTGTGGTTTTTAGGGCGTCTTATTTACCCTGGACCAAACGTAGCATAGTGGGGGCAATCTCGTCGTTGTTGTTGAGGCCCTTGAATTCGTCGGCACCGACACCCACGGCGAAGAGGGGAACTGGGTTGCCACTGTGGCCTGTGGTTGTGAAGCCGATACCGGCGGCATCGTTTATAAGCTTGAACACAGCCACGGAAAAAGCGTCGAAATTGGCATAGAGTGTTTTCTGGTCTTCGCTGTTGCGCAGTTCGAAAGTTTTGGTGAACATGTCCTTCAGTTCCTGCTCGCGGTTTTCCTTCACGGGTATGGCAGTGAAGAGGCCGAAGTCCTCGGAGAGTTTTTCGCGCATGTCGTTCCATGTATATATGCGTCGGTCTCTGAGCATGGCCTTGCACTCCTCGCTGAATGCTTCCTTGGATTTGCGCTGGTGGTCGAACACGCCGAGGTTGGAGGCGTATTTGATGTAGTCGTTGCCCTGCACGAAGCCTCCGGTGTCGTGGTCGGCGGTGACGACGATGAGTGTTTCATCGGGATGCGCGAGGTAGAATTTGTATGCCACTTCGAGCGCTTCGTCGAAGTTCAGGACTTCCTTGAGCGCTGCTCCGCCGTCGTTGGCGTGGAGTGCGTGGTCGATGTTGCCGCCTTCCACCATCATGAAGAAGCGGTCGGGCGAGTATTTTTCAAGATGTGCGAGGCAAGTCTCGGCAATGAGGGGGAGTGTGAGACGGTCGGCCACGGAGTCGATGGTGTAGCCCACGTTCCACACATGTCCGGTCTCGGTGTTGAGCAGGCACACGCGTCGGGAGTCGATCTGCTGGACGCCTTCGGGCCCGTAGACCATCTGCACGCCGTTTTGCTGCATCAGTTTTACGATTTCATCATGCTTGTCGCCGTTGAGGCCGCTGAGGCCGGCGCCTGCGAGAAATTCGTAGCCGCTGGTGGCTGCCTCGCAGTCTATCTCATAGCTCATCTTGCGGTGGGGCACATGGGCGTAGAATGCTCCCGGGGTTGCATCGTCGGCGGCTACGGAGGTGGTGATGCCCACGCCCCAGCCTTCATTGTGGAGCACAGTGGCCACGGATGTGGCCGGAATGGTGTCGGGGCTCATGCCGAGCATACCGTTCTTTGTTTTTGTGCCGGTGGAGAGCGCTGTGCCTGCGGCGGCGGAGTCGGTGGTGGTGGATGAGGCAGACCATGTCTGGCACCATGCTACGGTGGGAAATTGCATCATGGTGAGTGGCTTGTCATTGCCTCGCACCACACGGTTGTAGGTCTGGGCTGCCATTACGGGTCCCATTCCCATGCCGTCGCCGATGTAGTAGAAAATGTACTTGGGTGCTTGTGCCTGAGCGGAGATGGCGGCGATGGCGAGTGCGCCCGCGGCCATGAATTTTTTGAAGTTTTTCACTTGCTTTTGATTGTTTTTCTTGTTGTTATCCGAATGGTTGCAGCGTGGAGGGCACTATTTTCATACCTTATTCCGGATATCGCAAAGATACAAAAAATAAAAATATGTGTGGCGCGGCAAAAACGTTAAAATAAACAAATTGAGGCTTATGGTTGAGACATAAAAAGCGCGCCGGCGGTATGTGGTGCCGCGGCGCGCTGTTCGGGAATGCCGGTATGCGTTTTTATTTCATGCCGGGATTGACATCGAGCACTTCGATGTCGAAGATGAGCATGGCGTTGGGGCCGATGCCGGCGCGGGGTGCGCCTTCCACACCGTAGGCGAGCTTGCCGGGGATGTAGAGAGTGGCTTTACCGCCTTTGCCGAGCATCTGGAGGCCTTCGCCGAAGCCGGGCACAACGCCGGCGGGGGAAAGGCGTGCGTCGTCGCTGCTGTCGAACACGGTGCCGTCGACAAGGCGGCCGGTGTATTTGATCTGTGCTACGTCGCGACGTGTGATCTTGGTGTCGTCGCCGGCGTTTTCAATCTTGTAGGAGAGGCCGCTCTCGGTGGTCTTGATCTCGGGATCAGCTGCTTTGGCCTCGGTGAGGTATTTCTCGCCGGCGGCCACGTTTTCGAGAGCTTCGGGTGCGTTGGCTTTCTTAGCGTCCTCGAAATCCTTGTTTTCTTTCTGGATGCGGCCCATCAGTTCCTGATATACCATCTGTGCGGCGCGTGCGGCATCGCTGTCGGTAGTGTCGGCGAGGAATGCTTTCTTGAAGCTGTTGATTATGGCGCTGCGGTCGGGCTTGATGCCGAGTTCTTCGAAGCGCTGGAGGTTGTTGAGCATCTGCAGGCCAATCTGCATGCCCACAGCCACACCTTTTTCTTCGGGCGCGCCGAGCACATACTGTATGCCTTTCACGATGTCGGCCTTGGGCTGTTCGGCTTTCATTGCGGAATCCAGGCGGCTGTATTCGCCGAGTATGGAGGAGCCTACAAATGTGCCGAAATAGGAATTGACAGAGTCGGAAGTTGCTGCCGACACTTCAAATTTGTCGGCTGTGGCGTCGCTGCCTGTGGCCTGTTTGTCGGAGCAGGAAGCTACGGTGATGGCGGCCAGTGCGGCGGCGCCGAGCATGATTTTTTTCATAATGATTTAGTTATAATGATGAAATGTTGTTGTTCGTTATTTTTGTTGTTTTACCACTTCGATGAGTTCTACTATGAACTGCAGCGCCGCCCGCCCCGGGATGATGCCGGGTATGCCTTCTTCGCCGTATGCTTGCGATGCGGGTATTGTCACGCGGTACTTTCCGCCCGGCCGCATCATGGTGATGCCTTCGGCGAGCCCCGGGGTGAGGTCGGGGAGGGGGAACACCACGGGATCGTCGGTGGCGTCGAACACGGTGCCGTCGCTGAGGCGTCCGACGTAGAATACGCTCACACTGTCGTCGCGTCGCGGCATGGCTCCTTCGCCTTCGGTGATTACTTCAAGCACCACTCCCGACGGGGTGCGCACGGCGCCTGGGCGCGCCGCGGCTTCGTCGAGAAAACGCACCTGGGATGCTGTGTCGAAGCTGTCGACACCGACCATGGGCTGCATCTGTTCAAGGATGCCGTTGACAATCAGCTGCGCCTGCTCGAGGCTAAGGCCTGTATATGAGCCTCCTATGGCTTTGGCTGCCACCTGCGACACCAGCGCGCGGTCCAGCGTGACGCCTCCTTGCTCGAATTCGCCCACGATGCGTCCGATGGTGGCTCCCAGCACTGTACCTACGGCCACCGATACGGTGTCGGTGGCTCCGATGGCGGCTACGGCGGCGGGAGCTGCGGGACGCCCGTATGCGCCTATGGCTGCCGCGAGAACCGCGGCAGCCAAGGCTATGCGTTGCATCACCCGCATCACTTACCCTCTACTTTGAGGAGCGTGACGTCGAAGATGAGTGTCTGGTTGGGGCCGATGGCACCGCCGGCACCCTGCGGGCCATAGGCGAGGGCGGAGGGTATGTATAGGCGCCAAGTGCTTCCTGCCTTCATCATCTGGAGGGCTTCCACCCATCCGGGAATCACCTGAGTGACGCCGAAAGTGGCGGGCTCGCCACGCTCTTCGCTGCTATCGAACACGGTGCCGTCGATGAGGCGGCCGGTGTAGTGCACCACCACGCGGTCCTGGGCTGTGGGCACGGGACCGTCGCCTTCGGTGACCACTTCATACTGAAGTCCGCTGGGAGTGGTCTTCACCTCGGCGCGCTTGCCGTTCTCGGCAAGGAATGCTTCGCCTGCGGCGGCGTTGACAGCAGCCATTTCCTTGGCAGCTTCCTGCTGCTTTGCCTCAAGGGCTGTGAAATATTCGCGTATGATGGCTTTGGCATCGTCGTAGCTCAGGCGGGGTTCGGCGCCTTCGTACACTGCGGCCACACCGGCTGCGAAATCGGCGCTGTTGATTTTTTCAATGCCGGAGGCCTTGAAATTGTGTCCCATGCTCATGCCGAGGGCATAGCTGAGACGGTCGAGTTCTTTATTTTCCATATTATATATGTTTTAGTTTCTATTTTATGCAATAACAAATATCGTGCCAATAAGTTAGGCGCTCACTTGCACGGGTATGCCCGTGGCGGAGACTATGCGTGCGGCGGCGGCGTCCAGTTCCTCCCGCGGCACGCGCCGGAGCGATTGCTCAGGTGTGCGCCGGTCTATGGTGTAGAGCATTATCTCACGCGGCTGTATGCGTTTGTAGGCTTCTATGAGGGCGTCAAGCTCGGTGTCTGTGGTGTTGTCTATCGTCTGTTTGCCATGTGTGCCTCGTGTGAGCAGTGTCTGCACTATCGCTTTACGGCCGAATGCGGCGAGCTGTTGCGTGACCTTTTCCACTGTGAACGCCGGGGATGCCGGGCGGTCGAGCGCGCGCATGGTGGTTTCGACTGCGCTGTCGAGCTTGAGTATGGCATTGTCGGCGCGCTGAAGGGCGTCGACCACGTCGGGACGGTGCAGCTGAGTGCTGTTGGCAAGCACGCTCACTTTGGCATCGGGGAAGTAGGTGTCGCGCAGGCGCAGGGTATCGTCCATTATACCTGCGAAGTCGGGGTGCAGGGTGGGCTCGCCGTTGCCGGAGAAGGTAATCACGTCGGGTTTCTCGCCTTGTTCAAGCATCGATTTCAGCTTGTGCTCGAGAAGGGAAGCCACGAGCTCCCGCGGCGGCAGACCTGTGGTGCCGGCGCCCTGGGCGTTGAAACCGGCCTCGCAGTAAAGGCAGTCGAAGGAGCATATCTTGCCGTCGGTGGGCGACAAGTTGACACCCAGCGACACTCCCAGACGCCGCGAGTGTATGGGGCCGAATATGGTTTCGTGGAATAATACGGTCTGCATTATTGTTGTCTGTTGATGTCTTTGGTGAATAAGAGTGTGACCAGGGCCGATGCCGCGGCAGCGCCTACCACTACGGCAGCCACGGCCAAAAGGTCGGCCGCCTGCACCACCACGGGGTATACATCGATGGTGAGTGCCGATGGGTCGGCGCTCAGGCGCACCAGTCCGAAATGCTGTTGTGCCAGGCTCAGGCCAAGCCCCAGCACTGTGCCGAGCACGCCACCGGCAAGTGCTATCAATGCTCCCTGCCATAGGAACACGCCGCGCACCATGGCTTGCGAAGCCCCCATCGCGCGCAGTGTCGACATGTTGTCGCGTTTTTCTATCACAAGCAGCGAGAGCGTGGACACGATGTTGAACGATGCCACCACGAGGATGCACACGAGCAGCAAAAATGTCATCCACTTCTCTACGGATATCATGCGGAATGCGTCGGCGTTCTGCCGTGCGCGTGTGAGCACGCGGAATTCGGGACCGAGGGCAGCTCCGATAGCTGCGGCCACGCGTTCGGCGTCGGCATCGGGAGCGAGGGCAGCTTCGATGGCTGTGGCCTCGCCGGCGTTGTATTCGAGCAGTGTGCGGGCCACCGCGAGAGGCACTACCACGCGGTCGGCGTCGTAGTCGGGGCGTTCCGTCTGCCACACCGAGCGTACGGCCAGGCTGTCGCCGCGGAAAGCTGTCGCCGGATTGGCGGGATTGATACGTCCCACGCGCCGCGGCACGTAGAGCCCCACGATGCTTCCCATGTGAGGCCGCAATCCCAGATAACCGGCTACCCCCACCGCCAGATGGGCGGGCGCATAGCCATAGATGGTGTCGGTGGTGTATGCGCCGTCGATGATGATGGAGTCCATATCGGTGACGGATGTGAATCCGGCGTCCACGCCTTTTATGCGCACGGGCATCTGGGCCGATCCCGACACGGCGAGCGCGCGTTCCTCCACAACCTCGGTCACGGCCTCAACGCCTGCTGATGCAGCCACGCGTGCTGCGACGGAGCGTCCGTCGGCCATGGTCTTGCCTCCGGCGGCTTCTATGCGCAGGTCGGGGTCGAAGAGGCCCATCTGCTTCTCGGCCAGGGATGCGAAGCCATTGAACACACTGAGCACCACCACTATGGCCATTACAGCTATGGCCATACCGCCCACGGCCACACCGCAGATGATATTGACGGCGGAGTGGCTTTTGCGCGAGAGCAGGTAGCGGCGGGCTATGCTTAGTGACAGCACTGTGCGGGGGAGTGGAGAAAAAAGGCTACTTTGCGAGCAGATGGTCGATGTTCTCTATATAGTCCAGAGAATCGTCGAGCAGGAAGGTGAGTTCCGGTGTCTTGCGCAGCTGGAAGCGCACGCGTTGTGCCAGCTCATAGCGGATGGTGCGTGCGTTGGCGTTGATGCTCTCGAGCATCGCTGCTGCCTTGTCGCCGGGAAATACCGAGAGGTAGGCGCGGGCAATGGAGAGGTCGGGCGACACGCGCACGGCTGTCACCGTCACGAGCGTGCCGTGGGTTTTGGCTGTCTGAAGGCGGAAAATCTCGCTCAACTCCTTTTGCAGGAGCCTTGATATTTTGGCTTGTCTTGTAGATTCCATATGCTATACTTGGGTTTTGATTCAATAGTAGAACACGTGCAGTAGTCGCAAAGTTAGTTATTATTTTGGAAATATGTGTTATCTTTGCGGAGCGATGAGAAAATATCATGGAATACGGATGGGGCGTCGTGCCGTGGCTGTGGCCGTGGCTGCTGTGATCACGCTCTGCGTGGCTACCGGCGCACGCTGTGTTTTCACCCGCATGCAGATCTTTCCTGCCATAATGGCCGGAAGCGCCGTGTGGCTGCTGCTGTGGGCAGTGGTGACAATGGTATTCGGCCGTGTGTACTGCTCGTCGGTGTGTCCGTCGGGCACCCTTATGGATGCCGTAGCGCGCCTGCGCATGGCTGTGGAACGCGCCGGCCCCCGCCGCTACCGGCTGCGCTACCGCTATGCCTCGCCCTCGGTGCGCGGCCGTTATTCCGTGCTCTTCGTCGTGGTGCTCTGCGCGGTGCTCGGATTCAGCGTGATGCCGGCGTTGCTCGACCCCTACAGCGCATACGCCCGCATGGTGGCCGCCGTGCGCTCGCTGGTGGCGATCCCGGCCGGGCGCGCCGCAGGCATAGGTGTGGTGTCGGCTGCTGTGGCTGTCGGCACGCTGGTGGTGATATCCGCCGCATCGTGGCGCCGCGGGCGCTATCTGTGCAACACTATCTGCCCCGTCGGGTCGGCGCTAAGCCTTATCTCCCGCCACTCGATATATCATGCCGATATAAACACCGATCTCTGCATGCACTGCATGCGCTGTGTCGATACATGCAAGGCTTCCTGTATCAATCCTGCCGACATGACTGTCGATACATCACGGTGTGTGGTGTGCTTCGATTGTATGGACGTGTGTCCGAACGACGCCATTACCTACCGCCGCGGCCGCCATGCCCTGGCTACTCCGCTCATGCAGCCCACTGCCGCCGGCGCGCCGGCGGCGTCCATGGAGGCTACATCTCCGCAGCCGGTGCGCCTCGACCGCCGGCAGTTTCTCAAGACCGGTGTTGTGGCAGCAGCGGCCGGAGTGGGAGCCGCCATGCGTGCGGCTGTGACCCCTGTCCCTGCCGTGTGGAATCCGGTGCCGCTTTATCCGCTTAATGCGCCGGTACCTCCGGGTTTCGGTTCGCGCAGCAGTTTTCTGCGCCGTTGCACGGCATGTGGTGCCTGCGTGGCGGCCTGTCCTACGGGTGTCATACGTCCGGCGGTGCGTGAATACGGCTTACGGCATGCCATGCTCCCCGTGATGGACTATGGCTCCGTGGCATGCCGCACCGACTGCAATGCCTGCACGCAGGTGTGCCCCAGTGGCGCGCTTGTGCCGCTCACTCTGAGCGAGAAGCGGCGCTTTGTGATAGGCAAGGCGCGCGTGCGCCTGCAGAACTGCCTCGCCTACGGGCGAGACAAGTCGTGCGGCCGCTGTGCGCGCCGCTGTCCCCTGGGCGCCATCACCATGATACGTCTCGACGATGGCCGGCGCGGTCCGGTCGTCGACCTGCAGGCCTGCATCGGCTGCGGGGCCTGCATGGCCGCGTGCCCCTCACACCCATATAAAGCCATCGTTATCGAAGGCGTAGAATGACAACTATCCAAAACCGCCAACCATGAAACAATACCTCGACCTGCTGCAGGATATACTCGACAACGGACGCGACCGTGCCGACCGCACCGGAACCGGCACACGCAGTGTGTTCGGCCGTCAGATGCGCTTCGATCTATCCGAGGGCTTTCCTCTGCTCACAACAAAAAAACTCCATCTAAAGTCCATCGTCCACGAGCTGCTGTGGTTTCTGCGTGGCGACACCAATGTGCGCTATCTTCAGGACAACGGTGTGCGGATATGGAATGAGTGGGCCGATCCCGAGACCGGCGATCTCGGCCACATCTACGGCTATCAGTGGCGTTCGTGGCCCGATTATGACGGTGGCACCATCGACCAGATAGCCTCGGCCATCGACACGATACGGCGAGACCCCTACAGCCGCCGCAATATTGTGAGCGCGTGGAATGTGGCCGACCTCCCCAACATGAAGCTTCCGCCGTGCCACATATTGTTCCAGTTTTACGCCCGCACCGACGGGCGCCTGGACATGCAGCTGTATCAGCGCAGCGCCGACTGTTTTCTGGGTGTTCCATTCAACATCGCTTCCTATGCGCTGCTTCTGCACATGGTGGCCCAGGTGGCCGGGCTGCAGCCCGGCGAATTTGTCCATACGCTCGGCGATGCCCACATCTACCACGACCATCTCGACCAGGTGCGCCTGCAGCTGTCGCGCCAGCCGCGCCAACTGCCGCGTCTGCATCTCAATCCCGAGATCAGCGATATCTTTGACTTCACCTACGGCGACATCACACTCGAAGGCTACGATCCTCACCCCCACATCGCGGGAAAGGTGAGTGTGTGAGCCGGTTCCGGGAGATATTTTTCCGACCACACCCCCGCAACTCTCTGAAATGCATAAAATCACGATTATAGCCGCGGTGGCATCCGATGAGGCAATAGGCCGCGACGGCAAACTCATATTCAACATACGCGATGACCTGCGCCGCTTCAAGCGCCTCACCATGGGCCACACCATGATAATGGGGCGGCACACCTTCGAGTCGCTGCCCGGTATTCTTCCAGGGCGGCGTCATATCGTGGTGAGCCGCCGTAAAGGATATGCGCCTAAGGGCGCCGAAGTGGCGCCATCGCTCGAGCGTGCCATATCCATGTGTGGTGGCGAGGATGAAATAATGATTATAGGCGGCGGACAGATCTATGCTGCCGCCATTCCGCTGGCCACACACATGGAGCTCACCCGTGTGGATGCCCCGGCTCCCGGCGCCGATACCTATTTTCCGCACATGGATACGTCCCGGTGGAGCGTCTCCGCTGCCGACGGCCCACACGTAGATCCTGCCACGGGGCTGAGCTATACTTTCTTTTCCTATACCGCTACCGAGCCGAAATAGAGATGTGCTGCCGTGGCTTTACGCCGCAGCTGTCGGCCGGTTCGGCGGCTGTGCAGGCTATCGGCGCGCTCATCTCCAGCATGCGCATGATCTCGCTGATGTTTTCCCCTTTCAGGATGATGTGGAAATTCACTGGCGCCACAGCGGGGTCTATTTCAAAATCCACATTATATATCTGTTCCAGCCGGCTGCATATGTCGGCAAGGCGGTCGTTGTCGAATATCAGCACGCCATCGCGCCACGAGCAGTATTTCGCCACATCCTCCACAGCCGCTACACGAGTGCGTCCTGAGGTTGTGTTCAGATGTTCGCCGGAGTTCATGGAGTAGATATGGCCGCCGGCAGCCACATCGACTTTTCCCTCAACGAGAGTGACGCTGCTGCAGGGCGAGATGTCGTAGGCGTTCACATTGAACTGTGTGCCTGTGGCTGTCACGGTGATGTCGTGGGCGTGCACCCGGAAAGGGTGGGTGGCGTCGGCGCTGACGCTGAAATATGCCTCGCCCGAGAGGTGCACGGCACGGTCGCCATCACCGAATTGGGCCGGATAGCGCAGTGTGCTGTTGGCGTTGAGCCACACACGCGAACCATCGGGCAGGAGCGCTTCCATGGTGTAGCCGTAGGCCGTGCTCACCGTGTATTCAGGCACTTGCGGCGTGCTGTCGGCAGTGGCCGCACGGTAGGCGCCGAAAGCTATGAGCGCGGCCACACCTGCTGCCAGCGCCGTCTGCAGCCATAGCTTCTTTCTTTTACGCATGAGGCCCGCCCGTGCCAGCACCTTGCGCTCGGCCCTCGCGGTGTCGATGCTTCCGGGGGCGAACGGCGGGTGCAGCGCGTGCCAGGTGTCCTGTATCTCGAAGAAGCTGCGCCGGTTGGCCTCCGAAGCTTCAATCCACCTCAGGAGCAGTTCGGTTTCTTCTGCCGAGGCCTCACGCGCCAGATAGCGAGCGATGATGATATCTATGTCCTGTGGGGTGTTCAAGTCCATAAGCCCGTGGGTTTAGGTAGTGGTTATACATTATTTAATAGGACGGCAGCTGCCATCACGGGTGCCTTGAAGTCGCTGAGCGATCCTCTGATGTATTTCAGCGCTTTGCTCATGCGTGCCTCCACCGTGCGCACCGACACGCCGAGCCGTGTGGCTATCTGCGGGTAGCTGAGTTTGTCGTGGAGGCTGAGCAGCAGCGTGTCGCGCACGGGCTCCGGCAGCTTGGAGAGGGCATCGTCGAAGGCTGCGTTCAGGTCGGAATAAAACAGGTGCTCTCCCGGCGACAGCGACAGCAGATGGAGATGGTGGCCCGACGCGTACTGCGCTTTCACCTTGCTGTGCCGCAGCTCGTCGAGGGCGCGGTTTTGCACCAGCACCGTGAGATACGACTTGAGCGAGCGGCGTATCTCCAGGCGTCTGCGATCCTCCCATAGCTTCACGAACACGTCCTGCACGATGTCCTCGCAGGCTTCGCGGCTGTCTACAAACTGTCCGCAGAACATCACCAGGTCGGAGTAGTACATCCGGAAGATTTCGACGAAGGCATCGTGGCTGTCCAGTTTCAGGGCAGCCATCAGTAGCGCATCGGTAAATTCGTTCTTGTTCTCCATGGTTGTGGCAGCGAAATTAAGCAATACGCGGCGGCTAAACAAGCACATGTGTCAAAATTTGCATTTAAACAAAATTTAACAAAATTACATTGCGGGAGATAGGACGTCAGCCCGTCATATACGTTTCGTCTCTTAACTTTTTTTGCATTTTTTTAATATTGTCATAAAAAATATGAAAAAATCGATGTGGGATTCCACCCCTTGAAACGTCATTCATGTAAAAAGCGCTGGAGGGCGCTATTTACCATGAAAAACCAACACAATTATTTATGAACAGACTACACCGACCAATGCCCAGCCTGCGCATGCCGGGCCGCGCATTTCTCGTAATGCTGCTATGGGCCGTATTCACGGCGTTCCCGGCAGAGGCACAGAACAACGGCGTCACGCTCAACGTGCAGGGTGCATCCCTGGAGAGCGTGCTCGGAAAAATTGAACATCAGACCGACTACCGTTTCTTCTATAGCCGCGATGTCATCGACGTGAGCGTGCCCGTATCGCTCCATGTGGACAATCTCCCGCTGCCACGGGCGCTCGACAAGCTTTTTGCCGGGCGTGGCATAGCCTATGTGATAGATAAGAAACAGATAGTGCTGAGCGCCGCCGAGTCCGCCCCCGAGCGTCCCTCCGTGGTGGTGCGCGGCAATGTGCGCGATTCTTCCGGCGAGCCTCTTATCGGCGTGTCGGTGAGCGCCGCCGGCGCCACCGGAGGCACCACTACCGATATCAACGGCGATTACGAGATTCGTGTTCCTGCCGGCGCCACCCTCAATTTCTCCTACGTGGGCTGCGCCCCCGTGAGCAAGAAGGTGGGGAAAGACGGCAAGGTGGATGTCACACTCGCCGACGACAATAATGTGCTCAACGAAGTGGTGGTGATGGGCTACGGCGTGCAGAAAAAACGCCTTGTCACCGGTGCCACCCTCAATATCAAGGGCGAAGATATCAAGCGTCAGAACAGCACCAACGCGCTCGGCGCTCTCTACAGTTCCGTGCCGGGTGTGAGCATAGTGCAGAACAACGGTCAGCCGGATGCCGGATTCAAGGTGAATATCCGCGGTATCGGCACCACAGGCAATTCGTCGCCGCTTTACGTGGTCGACGGGATAGCCGGCGCCGATATCAACTCCCTCAATCCCGCCGACATCGAGTCCATCGACATCCTCAAGGATGCGGCATCGTGCGCCATATACGGATCCCGCGCAGCCAACGGCGTAGTGCTTGTCACCACGCGGCAGGGCAGCAGAGGCAAGGTGCATGTGTCGTACGATGGATATTATTCCATACAGCGCGCCAATCTGAACGGTGTCAAGTCGGTATCGGCGTCGGATTATATCGATCTGCTCAACCGCGCGTTTGTGTCCAAAGGCACCATCAGCGAGGGACAGGATATTCACGACTGGGCCACTCTCATGCCCAAGCAGTATGCTCTCATGAAGAGCGGGGCTTGGAACGGCACCGACTGGCTCGAGGAGTTTGTCAACAACAACGCGCCTTCCTACAATAATGCCGTATCTATCGATGGCGGCAACGATCTCGCGCGTTTCTCGCTCGGATTCACCAACACGTCCACCGAGGGTACGCTCGGCACTCCCAAACCTCCGAAATACACCCGCACCACCGTGCGTCTCAACACAGATTTCACTCTCTGGCGCCGCGGCGATCTCGAGATAGTGAAGGTGGGCGAGAATGTGACATTCTCCACCTACAAGAGCAACAGCATCTCGCAGGGCAATATCTACGACAATAAGCTCCACAATCTGCTTGTGCTGTCGCCTCTGCTGCCTGCCTACAACGACGATGGCACGTTCTATACCTACGCCGATCAGCTCGCCGACGGTTTTCAGTTGCCGGCCGGCGGATACAACATGCTCGAGGATAATTCGTTGCGTGACTACGACAACCGCCGTTTCCGCATCCAGTCCAATTTCTGGCTTGAAGTAAACCCCCACCGCGACTGGCGCTTCCGCTCCGTCTACGGCTATAATTACTACAACCGCAACAACCGCACCTATACTCCCGCCTACGAGCTCTCCAGCAAGGACTATTCCGAGTACGACAAAGTGCAGCAGGAAGCTTCCACCAACACATTCTGGACATGGGAGAACACGCTGCAGTGGGGACATGATTTCGGCGACCACCATATCGATGCCATCATAGGCATGTCCATGGAGCAGCAGGGCTGGGGCGCAAGCGTCGGTGCATGGCGCAAGGACACAAAGTTCGGCACATGGGAATCGGCCAATCTCAGCAGCAGCGATAGCGCCATCGATCCGGAAATGGTATCGGTATGGGGCTCCAACACCATCCCCTACAAGAAGCTGATATCGTTCTTCGGCCGTGCGAACTACAACTGGAAAGAGCGCTATCTGCTCACATTCATCCTGCGTCGCGACGGCTCCTCCAACTTTGCCCGCGGCCACCGCTACGGCACTTTCCCCTCGGTATCGGCCGGTTGGGTGATGACCAATGAAGAGTGGATGCAGCCGGCACGGCAGTGGATGGATTTCTTCAAACTCCGTGGCAGCTGGGGACGAAACGGCAACTGCAATATCGACAATTTCCAGTATCTCGCTACGGTATCGCTTGACGCACCATACGATTTCACCGTGGGAGGCACGTCCACAGCCACGGGCGCATATCCCGACATCATTCCCAATCCCGACCTTACCTGGGAAAAATCCGAGCAGCTCGACTTCGGATTCGACGCGCGCTTCCTCAACCAGCGCCTCGTGGCCACCTTCGACTGGTACCGCAAGACCACACGCGACTGGCTTGTGAATGCTCCCACGCTGGATTCTTACGGCACCGGCTCGCCTGTGATCAACGGTGGTTCCGTGCGCAACACGGGCGTGGAGCTGTCGCTCTCGTGGTACGACCGCATCGGCGATTTCAATTATAGCGTCGGTGTCAACATGACCACCAACTCCAACAAGGTCACCGCCATCAATAATTCGGACGGTATAATCCACGGCAACACCAACGTGATATCGCAGAACCTCGCCCAGTACAATACGTATGAGGCGCGCGTGGGTTTCCCCATCGGCTACTTCACGGGTATAGCCAGCGAAGGTATTTTCCAGAATCAGGCTCAGATCGATGCCTACCGCGATGCCGGCTATTCGTTCATCGACGGCTATGACAAGGCCCGTCCGGGCGATGTGATCTGGATCGACCAGAATGGCGACGGCTCGTATGGCGATGAGGATGTGGTGATGATAGGCAATCCGCACCCCGATGTGACCCTCGGCCTCAACATCTCCATGAATTTCAAGGGGTTTGATCTTTCTGTCAGTGGCAGCGGAGCATTTGGCCAGCAGGTGTTGCAGAGCTACCGTTCATTCGCCAACAGCGACTACGACAACTATACCAATAACTTTGTGGACCGCTGCTGGACCGGCGAAGGCTCCACCAACTCGTTCCCGCGATTTACCGACGGCAGCCACAACAACTTCAAATGCAACGGCTATGTGGGCGATGTGTGGGTGCAGGACGCCGATTATTTCAAGCTCCGCACCATCACTCTCGGCTACGACTTCAAGCACCTGTTCCCCAAACTCCCGATGCAGCAGCTGCGCATATTCTTCACCGGACAGAATCTGCTCACATTCACAGGCTACGACGGTTTCGACCCCGAAGTGGGATATGGTGGCGGCGACAGCTGGTCGTCGGGCATCGACATCGGCTACTATCCCAGCCCCAAAGCCTATACCTTCGGTCTCAACGTTAAATTCTAAGCGCCATGAAAAAAATCATATACGCCGCGGTGCTCGCGCTCGCCTTCTCTTCGTGCGACGACGCCCTCGACACCACGAACTATTCCAAGTACGACACATCCACCTTCCCGACATCGCAGAAAGATGCCGAGCAGATAGTCACAAGCATATACAACCGTCTCGGCGAGGTGTACAAGGCACCCGAGGGTGCAACCATTTTCATTCATGATCTTGCCGGCGACGAGATGTTCGGTGGCGGCTCCACCTCCAATTCCGGAGCGCAGGGCCTTGACCGTCTCATGTACTCCAGCACCGACAACAGCACTGTGCAGGGCACGTGGAAAACCATGTATGAGATTGTGTTCCGAGCCAACTATGCCATAGAGCAGATACCTCTTATAGCCGATGAGGCCTTTCAGTCGGCCGAATGGAAAAATTATCTTCTCGGACAGGCCTATTTCATGCGTGCGTGGGCGTGCTGGGAGATGGCAAACCTGTATGAGACATTCCCTGTGCTCACATCCACCGAGGTGGCCAATATTCCCCGCAGCGATGTAGAGACGGTATACACATCAATCAAGGACGACCTCCTGAAAGCCATTGAGATCATGCCTGCGCGCTATGGCTATTCGCGTGAGGATGGTATGGCCGGCCGCGCCACGCGCTATGCTGCGGAGGCTCTTCTTGGCCGTGTGTGGCTATTCTACACCGGCTTCTACGAGCAGCCCGACCTTATGGGTGTTACGCGCCAGCAGGTGGTGGATATGCTCAAGGATTGCCGCGACAACTCCGGTTTCGGTCTTGAGGACGATCCCCGCGAGATATGGCCCTACACCAACGAATACTCCTCCGGAGCGGCCTACAATACTGATTTCAACACCTATGTATCGCGCAACGGATTGCGCTGGGTGGGCAACCACAGCAAGGAGACAGTGTGGGCATGCCATTTCACTCTCATGTTCGGACACAGCAACACAAACTACAACCGCATGGGCGAATACTTCGGGCTGCGCAATCCCAAATCGGCTCCCAACGCCGAGGGTTATCCCTATGGCATAGGCTACACCAACGGCACTGTGAACCCCAAAATGGTGGAGGACTGGGCCACAGACCCCGACTATGGATTTGACGACAAGCGCCTGTGGGGCTCCGTGCTATCCGTTGACAACGCTGCCGAGATATATGGTGGCGGCAGCGGTGGCAACTGGATGGCCGGGCAGTCCACCGAGCTGCCACAGCACACCGGCAACGACCCCAAAGAGGTGGAGAAAACACTTCTGCACAACAAGAAATATATTGTCTCCACATGCTATTCCAATTCCGATGCCACTACCATCTACAAGAACTTCTTCTATGCCTACGGCGGTGGCCTGGAGAACAGCAACCAGTATGACAACCGCAACGATGCCATCTACATCCGTTATGCCGACGTGCTGCTCATGCTCGACGAGCTGGAGCAGACATCGACAGGAATGGACCGTCTGCGTGTGCGCGCCGGCCTGAAGCCCTACGGCAGCTACACATTCGAGCGGTTGCAGAAAGAGCGCCGGTATGAATTTGCTTTCGAAGGCATACGTTTCAACGATCTGCGCCGATGGTATCCGCGCACTGCCGGCACTGTAATCAGCGACAACCAGCGCGGAGCCTACATCCAGTATATGGGCTCGCGCGTGCCCGGCGGATATGCCGAGATAGCCGGCAACGGGCTCCAGAAGCGCTACGAGGAGACGCGCGGCTTCATGCCCGTGCCGTCGAAGCAGATCATCCTCACGGAACAGGTGCTCACACAGACGCCTGGCTGGGGCGACGGCTTCAACTGGCAGTTCTCCAACGGCAGTCTTCCGTATCCTGTGCAGTACGATGAATCGCTCAAAGAATAAAGGCCACACCCCACAATAGTCCCGATGATATAAGGTGAAGGCTTGCCGGCGCGGAATTCCGCGCCGGCATTTTTTTCCTTCTGTGCTGTGAATTATGCGATAGGGCCGGGCTTTTTCAGCGCTTCTTTTTCTATTCCTTGTTTAAAAAAACTAAAAAGGCGTAGAGTGGTGGTCAAGTGTGGGCATAATGTGTTAATTTTGCACTTTATTAGCACATTAGTATAAAAACCAAACATACCACACTATATGGCAGAGATCAAATGCGTAGGCATTCTCACCTCGGGCGGCGATGCCCCCGGCATGAACGCCGCAATCCGTGCGGTGACACGCTCGGCAATCTTCAACGGTCTTAAGGTAAAAGGCATCTACCGTGGCTACCGCGGCCTCATCGCCGATGAAATCGTGGATTTCCGCACCCAGAATGTATCCAACATCATCCAGCAGGGTGGCACCATCCTCAAGACGGCACGCTGCAAGGAGTTCCAGACCCCGGAAGGGCGCCGGCTGGCTTACGATGTGATGCGCCGCCATGAGATAGACGCCCTTGTGGTGATAGGTGGAGACGGATCGCTGACCGGCGCCCGCATCTTCGCCAATGAGTTCAACCTGCCTATAATAGGTCTTCCCGGTACTATCGACAACGACCTGTATGGCACCGACACAACCATAGGCTACGATACGGCTCTCAACACCATCATGGATTGCGTGGACAAGATACGCGACACCGCCACCAGCCACGAGCGCCTGTTCTTCATCGAAGTGATGGGGCGCGACGCCGGTTTCCTGGCTCTCAACGGCGCAATAGCTTCCGGAGCGGAGGCTGCCATCATTCCGGAGATCAGCACGGAGGTGGACCAGCTGGCCGAACTCATCGAGAACGGTTTCCGCAAGAGCAAGAACTCGTCGATAGTGCTTGTGGCCGAGAGCCCTGTGACGGGTGGCGCCATGGGCATGGCCGAGCGTGTGAAAAACGAGTATCCCGGCTACGATGTGCGTGTGTCTATCCTCGGCCATCTGCAGCGCGGCGGCTCGCCTACGGCCCACGACCGTATCCTGGCCTCGCGCATGGGCGCCGCCGCAATCGACGCTCTCATGGAGGACCAGCGCAATGTGATGATAGGCATCCGCAACGACGAAATCGTGTATGTGCCTTTCTACAAAGCTATCAAGAACGACAAACCCATCAACCGCGAGCTGCTCGACACGCTGCGCCGCCTTTCTATCTGATATGAAAAGATACAATATCGTAAACAACACGCTGGGATGGCTGTGCTTCCTCATAGCCGCCGTGACATATCTGCTCACCATCGAGCCCACGGCCAGCTTCTGGGACTGTCCCGAATTCATCTCGCAGGGTGCCAAGCTTGAGGTGGGCCACCCGCCGGGCAACCCCATCTTCATGCTCGCCGCCCGTTTCTTCGTGACACTTTTCGGTGGCGACATAACAAATGCCGCCGTTGCGGTCAACAGTATGTCGGCTCTGCTTTCGGCGGCCACTATCCTGTTGCTTTTCTGGACTATAACGCATCTTGTGCGACGGCTCATAGTGCGCGACGACGCCACAGAGGTGTCGCTGCGCAAGCTGGTGGTGATCATGGGGTCGGGTCTGTGCGGAGCATTGGCCTATACGTGGAGCGATACGTTCTGGTATTCGGCAGTCGAGGGTGAGGTGTATGCCTTCTCGTCGTTCTGCACGGCGCTGGTGTTCTGGCTTATCCTGAAGTGGGAAAACCGTGCCGATGAGCCTCATAGCGACCGCTATCTTGTGCTGATAGCCTATGTGATAGGCGTAAGCATTGCCGTGCACCTGCTCAACCTGCTGTGCATCCCGGCCATAGGTCTGGTGTTCTACTACCGCAAGTGGCGCAGTGTCAGCGCCAAAGGATCTCTCGTGGCGCTCGGCCTGTCGTGTGTGCTCGTCGGAGCCATACTCTATGGTCTTGTTCCGGGATTCATGAAAGTGGCCCAGAGCTTTGAGCTGTTCTTTGTCAACACCATTGGCCTGGGCTACAATATGGGTGTGCTCATATATGCTATCGTGCTTGTGGGCGTGCTGTGCTGGTCGGCCAGCGCCCTGTATAAGCAGACCAGCCCCGGAGCCATACGCTGGAGCTGTCTGCTGGGCCTTACACTCAGCGGTCTGCCATTTATCGGTCCGTGGTGGGCGGCCGCCATCATCATAGCGGCTCTTGCCTGCTGGCTTTTCATCTTTTGTTCCAAGCTTCCGGTGCGTGTGCTTAATGTGGCCATGCTCAGTGTGCTTGTGATTTTTGTGGGCTACTCCAGCTATGCTCTTCTGCTCATACGCGCCTCCGCCAATACGCCCATGAACCAGAATGCTCCCGACAACGTGTTTGCTCTCGCCTCCTACATGAGCCGCGAGCAATACGGCGACCGGCCGCTTTTCTACGGTGTGGCTTTCGCCGAGGAGCTGGAGACAGTGGACGATGGCCAGGGCAACCTCTTTGTGCGTGTGGACCAGAACGGCCGTCCGGTCACCCGTGTGCTCGATGGCTATCTGCGCGATGAAAACGGCGGTGCCTACAACGATTCCGAACCCGTATGGTCAAAAGTGGCCAAGACATCGGCCACGCAGCCCGATGAGTATGTGCAGGAGACCGACAAACCCTCCTACCGCACCGTGCCCGACATGAAGATGCTCTTCACGCGCATCTACAGCACCGACGAGCAGAACGCCCGGCACGTGTCGGGCTACAAGGGATGGGCCGAATACGCCACGCCCGATCTGGCTGATATTCCCCAGGAGCTGCGCGCACGCTGGGCATCGGATGGCTACGCCCCGCTTTATGAGGTGGCGCCTTATCTGACGCACCAGTCCACCATCACTACGGCAGTGGACGCTGCCGGCAACCCTGTGATGCAGACCACGGCCTGGAAACCGGGCTTCGGTGTGAATCTGCGCTACTTTGTCAACTATCAGCTCAATCACATGTACTGGCGCTACTTCATGTGGAATTTCGCCGGTCGGCAGAACGATATCCAGGGCAACGGCGAGCCTCAGCTCGGCAACTGGATTTCGGGCATTCCGTTCATAGACAATATGCGTCTGGGCGACCAAAGCCTCCTGCCCGATGAGTTCGGCAAAGGCAACAAGGGCCACAACGTGTTCTACATGCTGCCTCTGTTGCTGGGTCTGATAGGTTTGTTGTGGCAGGCTCTCCGTAGCTTCGGTCCCGATGGCAAACGCGGTATCGAGCAGTTCTGGGTGGTGTTCTTCCTGTTCTTCATGACAGGTATCGCCATCGTGCTGTATCTTAACCAGACACCCGGCCAGCCGCGTGAGCGCGACTATGCGTTTGCCGGTTCCTTCTATGCCTATGCCATATGGATAGGTATCGGAGTGGCTGCCATTGCCTATCTGCTGCGCGATGCACTCGCCAAGCTGTCGAAAGGCCGCGAGACTTCGTCCGGTGCCAAATGGGCCACAGTGGCTGTGGCCGTGGCTATCGGTGTGGCAGTGCCTCTGCAGATGGTGTCGCAGACATGGGACGACCACGACCGCAGCGGCCGTTACACGGCACGCGATTTCGGCATGAACTATCTCAATTCGCTCGATGAAAACGCCATCATCTTCACTAACGGCGACAATGATACTTTCCCGCTCTGGTATGCCCAGGAAGTGGAGGGAGTGCGCCGCGATGTGCGTGTGGTCAATCTCAGCTATCTGACCACCGACTGGTATGCCAACCAGCTGCGCCATCCATCGTACGAAGGTCGTGCTATCGAAACGTATGCCACACCGTCCGATTATGCCTACGACCGTCTGGCCTACAGCTTCGTGATTCCCCGCAGCGACAGTCTTGTGACGGCTTCCGAAGCACTGCGCTCGCTTTATGCGTCCGATGCTTCTACATTCGGCGCGCATTATCTGACCACGCCGAATCTGTATCTTGAAATCGACACGGCCGCCGCTGCCGCGCGCTACGGCGTGAATCCCGCCGACACCACTTCTGTGCTGGCACGTTATTTCGAGGCTCCCCGCACCAATCTGCGCAATCTCGGCAGCGGCATGACGCTGAGCCGCACGCTGTCTCTCGACATGATTGCCCGCTCGCTGGCCAACGGTTGGGAACGTCCCGTTTACTTCGCCACCACCGTGCCTTCGAGCTATTATCTCGGGCTGCGGCCTTATCTGAGCGCCACAGGCATGGCCTACGAGGTGACGCCTTTCCGCGACGCGCCCGTCAATGTCAACGCCGCCAAGGCTTATGAGAATGCATTCTCGCGTTTCCGTTGGGGTGGACTTGATGCTCCGGATGCTGATGGCTTGTATCTCGACGAGACTGTGCGCCGCATGGTGGCCTCGACCCGCTCCGGCCTTTACAGCACAGTGGAGGATCTGCTTGCCGATCCCGATGCTCCTGCAAGCGATTTTGCAGTGAAACATGCAGCCGCCCAGGGTGCGCCCGCTCCGGCCACCCAGCGCGATATGGCCCGCAATCTGCTCGACCTGATGGTGGAGAAGCTGCCGGCCTCGCTATCGCCGTGGGATGGTATGATGGATGTGTACGTGGCCGCCAAGTACTATGATATGTGGCTCGACACAGGCCGTGAGGACGATCTGGCCAAGGCAGAGGCTCTGCTCGACGCTGCCGAGCCACGCTATGCCCAACTCGTGCGCTGGGCATCGTCGCTCTCGCCGTCGCGCCTCGCCAATATCGGCCGCAACGACGACTATGCACTGCAATATCTCGGCATGGTAGTGGGCATGAAGAATCAGATAGAAGTGGTGCGCAAACTCGCCGCCACGCCCGGCAACGAAGAGCTGCTGGCAACCGTGCGCGAGCGCCTGCCCATCGAGTATGCACTGCGCGTGTTCCCGCTGCTGTATGTGGACGGCTACAGCCAGGACGACCTCTACAAGGCCGGCGGAGTGGAGCCGGGTGCCGGGGCCGATGCGCTGCCGCCGGTGGCCTTCGAGGGTGTGATGCTGCTGCGTGCCCATGATGCAGCCGGCATCGACCCGCTTCAGCGCACCCGCGACCTCGAGCAGCAGTATGGCATAGACCGTGTGGCCTGGGGCCGTCTGCTCTGACAATTAATTTAATGATTAATCAAGGAATGAAAAATTGGGAGATATGCGTGTCTTTCAATTTTTCATTCTTCTTTTCGGATAACTCATCTCAGTGAAACTGATAGAACAGCCGCCATTGCTCTACCGTCTGCTTTTCCCTGAAGCGCTGTGGCGCATCAAGAAACGCGGCCGGAAGGTGGTGTACCTCACTTTCGACGACGGTCCGGTGCCGGAGGTGACGCCATGGGTGCTCGATGTGCTTGAGCGCTACGGCGTGCGTGCCACATTCTTTATGGTGGGCGACAATGTGCGCCGCCATCCCGAACTGCTCGACGAGGTGCGCCGGCGTGGCCACAGCTACGGCAACCATACCATGCACCACCTTCAGGGCATGAAGGTGACGGCGCGCACCTATTGGCGCGACATATGCGAGGCCGATGCTCTCATAGGCAGCACGCTTTTCCGTCCGCCCCACGGGATCATGCGCTGGAAGCAGGCTGCCGCCATCAAGCACCATTATAATATAATAATGTACGATCTTGTGACCCGCGATTATTCGCGCCGCATATCGCCGGCCCAGGTGGTGGACAATGTGCGCCGTTACGCCCGCAACGGCAGTATAATAGTGTTTCATGATTCACTCAAGGCCGAGCGCAATCTGCGCGACGCGCTGCCGGCAGCTATAGAATGGCTGCTCGGCGAGGGCTACGAGTTTGAAGTGCTGCCTATGCAATGAGCATCACGGCCGTTGATGAGCGAATGCTTGCCGCACTATGCCACGAGGCCGGTGCTTGCGCCTGGGGTGTGGCTGCCGCTGCTCCTGTGTCGCCGGACGACCGGCATATCTACGAGCAGTGGCTGCAGCGTGGTGCACACGGGCCGATGGCATATATGGAGCGCTATCCCGAGCTGCGTTCCGACCCCCGTACGCTGCTCGAAGGAGCCCGCAGCCTGATAGTGTGTGCTTTTTCATATCTTCAGCCACACCATAGCCCCTATATATCGGACTATGCTCTCGGCAGCGACTACCACGGTGTGGTGCGCGAGAGGCTTGAGAGAGTGGCCGCTGCAGTGCGTGCCGCCGCCGGAGGGGAAACACGCGTGTGTGTGGATTCTGCTCCGCTGCGTGAGCGCTACTGGGCTGTGCGCGCGGGTGTGGGCACCGTGGGGTTGAGCGGAAAGCTTATTGTGCCCGGAGCCGGTGCCGATGTCGTGCTTGGGGAGGTGCTTACCACGGCAGAGCTTCCCACCACGCCCCCGCTATCCGTGGAGCTGTGCGATGGGTGTGGCCGCTGCGTGGAGGCCTGTCCGGCCGGAGCACTCGATGGCCGCGGCGGTGTGGATGCCCGAAAATGCCTGTCGTGCCTCACTATAGAGCATCGCGGCGATTTTCCGCCCGGCACGCAGCTGCATGGGCGTCTGGTGGGGTGCGATGTGTGCAGCCGCGTGTGTCCGGCTTCATCCCGCGAGGCTATGTCGGGGGCTCCTGTTGTGGTGGATGAGATGCTGGCACGGCCCGAAGTGCTCGCCCTCACCCCCGAGGAAGCAGCCACGATGTCGCGCGGGCGCTTCAACTCCATGTTCCGCCGCAGCGCTGTGATGCGTCTGCGTCTGGACGGTCTGCGGCGCAATGCGCTCCATGTGCTCTCCGAGCGCCCCGGCCATTTGCAGCCTTAGTTGCTGCCGTATCAATAATTTTGCGTATCTTTGCAATGTATAATACTTTGACTATATATTATCATATATGACATTCGACGAGTTAGACCTCAGTGATGATATTCTCGACGCGCTCGACGCCATGCACTTCACAGAGTGTACCCCTATCCAGGAGCAGGCCATACCGGCGGTGCTCGAGGGGCGCGACCTCATAGCGGTGGCACAGACCGGCACCGGCAAGACCGCGGCATATCTTCTGCCTGTGATCGACCGCCTGGCTTCGCAGCCCGAGCCCGATGCCATAAACTGCATCGTGATGTCGCCTACCCGCGAACTCGCCCAGCAGATAGACCGGCAGATGGAAGGCTTCTCTTATTTTCTGCCGGTCAATTCAGTGGCCATATACGGAGGCACTGACGGTGCTACCTTTGCCCAGCAGCAGCGGGGGTTGAAGATGGGCGCCGATGTGGTGATCGCCACCCCGGGCCGTCTGCTCGCCCACATGAGCATGGGCTATGTGGATTTAAGCAAGGTTCAGGTGCTCATTCTCGATGAGGCCGACCGTATGCTCGACATGGGCTTCTATGACGATATCATGCAGATTGTGGCGGCCACACCCGCCACCCGTCAGACACTGATGTTCTCGGCCACCATGCCGCCAAAGATAAAACAGATGGCGCAGAAGATACTCAACCATCCGGCCGAAGTGAAAATCGCTGTGAGTCGCCCGGCCGACAGTATCGACCAGTCGGTGGTGATATGCCATGAGCGTCAGAAGACGCCGGTGTTGCGTCATCTTTTCGAAACCAAGGCCGACAAGCGTGTCATAGTTTTTGCGGCCTCGAAACTGAAAGTCAAGGAGCTTAACCGCGAATTGCGCCGTGCCGGCTACAAAAGTGCCGAAATGCACTCCGACCTGGAGCAGACACGTCGCGACGAAGTGATGCACGATTTCCGCAGCGCCCGCGTGGATATCCTTGTGGCCACAGACATCCTTGCCCGTGGCATAGATATAGACGATATAGCTCTCGTTGTGAATTACGATGTGCCACGCGAGGCCGAAGACTATGTGCACCGCATCGGCCGCACGGCGCGTGCCGGAGCCGGAGGCTCGGCTGTCACGCTCGTGGGCGAGCGTGATCAGGAGCGCTTTGCGGGCATTGAGGATTTCCTCGGCAAGCCTGTCCGTCGGGAGGAGATGCCTCCTGAGTTCGGCAGTATGCCGGAATTCACCCCCGGAACGCGGAGTGGGGGGCGTGGCGGCAAAAACCGCGCAACTTCGCGAAAGCGTGGAGGGCGTAGCCGTGATAAAAAGAAAAAGTCGGAAGCATCGGCTGCAGCCCCTGTCGAAGCTGTAGCGCCTCAGGGCAGTGAGGGTGCCGCACCGCGCAAGCGCCGCCATCGTGGAGGGCGCCGTAGAAAAGGTCGCCCCCAGACCCCACCAAGCACCGAGGCGGAGTAATCGGCTGTTTTTTCTATACACGGCGTGTCGGAATGCAGTAGTAAGCTTCCGGCACGCCGTGCATATAAGGAAAACATTTTCCCGCAAATTTGTTATATATAGGTTGTGCCCGCGGCGGTGCTTTTTCTCTGTTCTGGAGCTATGACCCGCCGTTGAACATTAGGCGCTGATTGTATTGAAAAATAAGTCGAGTTGCAATGTGTTTAAAATCAGCATTTTGATAAAATTGTCATAATTTTCTCCAAAAATATTTGCAAAAAGATTTGGTAGTTTGGGAAAAAGCATGTAACTTTGCACTCGCTTTTCGGAGGAAGGGCGCTGCGAGAACAGCGAAAGACCTTAAAACGGGGTCGAGAATTAAAAAGTTGTTAAAAAGTTCATAAAAATTTGGTCAGTTCAAATTTTGGTTG
>CAJTOZ010000024.1 GCA_910578095.1 uncultured Muribaculaceae bacterium
TTGCAGCTCTCAGAGACTGCTTTCCTGTAGATTTACGGCGTGGCGCTCCTTACGACTGAAGATTAAATTGCAGCTCATCGAGACTGCTGATAGAAGGTTGTCCGAAGGAGATTCTTTTTAAACACTTTTACGGAAAAAGGTTTTCTTAGCCATACAGCATCATCCGTAAAAAGAAAGGGCCGGAACACCCCGACCCCGCCTTTTCACGGCTTGATGAGAGAGCCTATTGCTGGCAGGTTGCTCCTCAGCAGAGCCCGCTTCCTCTTCAACTCTCTGATGCAAAGATAAATACATTTATCAATGTAAAAAAGGGAATGTTAAAATTGAGTTAAAGTTACAATCGCCTATTGCACCACAACATAGAAGGGACATCGCTT
This sequence comes from uncultured Muribaculaceae bacterium, assembly GCA_910578095.1. Classification (GTDB taxonomy): domain Bacteria; phylum Bacteroidota; class Bacteroidia; order Bacteroidales; family Muribaculaceae; genus CAG-873. The sequence continues at coordinate 378 of CAJTOZ010000024.1, forward strand.
TGCGATGTATAATATGCCTGCATGCCAATTCTACGTACCAAAGGCTCGTCCCTACATTGAGAATAAAACCTTGGGTACTTTTTCGGATAATCATACTGAAAATATATCGCAAAGAAAAATGTGTCACACTTGTGTCGATAGTGTCACACAAGTGTAACATCAATTTCATAACTTTGCGAGACCGAAAAACGCTTAAACCAATCTAAACTACCATACAAGCATAATTCAGCAAAAAAGTAGCACAATAAAATGAAGATTACATATAAGAGAACGGCACGTCGCAGATGACGCGCCGTTCTCTTTTGCAATACCACTGTTATGGCAGACAATTACCTTGAAAACAAGATGGCCGAGCACATGGCCCGCAAAGGAAGCGGCAACACCCGCTGCCGCTCACACGCGCCCTCGGGACCGCGTCTCGGGCTTTGCCGTGTGCTCATCGCCGGCGACATCGACCCTGTGATATCAGCCGTGGCGCAGACGCTGTCGGCAGCAGGCGCGCGTGTGGCCCTTATAGGAAGCCCCATCGAGGGCATACGCTCCTACCCCGCGGCCCAGGGCGCTGCAGCGGCCGTGCGACACCTGTTCCACGACTGGCACGAGGTCGACATCCTCATCGTCGCCGGCCACGACTCCTCCGGTGCAGCCGGAGCTATAGAGGCTGCCCGAACCGAAATCCCGGAGGTACTGCGTTCGCAACGCGCGCGCACCATCAGCATTAACAGCGAGCCAGGCGCAGGCTTCAGCATCACCGCGGCCGATCCCGCAGCGCAGGCTGCCGGAATTGCTGCCGCTTGCCTTTTTCTATGCTCTGATGCCTCGCGGCCCATATCAGAAGCCACAATCAGGCTATGATGTGGCACGTTGCTGTTAAAAAACATTAATCTGCGACACATGTTGTAAATAATCACTACCTTTGTAGCACTAAACGACACAGTGCCCGAGTTTTTGGCCCTACTATTATTTACATTTGCTTACAACAAGCTGTTAACGGACTAAGCGGAAGGCAATGCTGCAAAGACCATCGTTGGGAAACGACGCGACAGGCAGCAGTGACGTGAAGTAAGTATGATATAATCTCTACACTTAAGTAAACTTACAATTGCCTAACTGCTTAGGTCCTCTGCCCATTGAGAAAATGAGCAGGGACTTATTTTTTTTGCCCGTTTGTAGCTTTTAGTGTATCTTTGCGCTCAAGATGAACAAACTGCAACTCTACATAGCCAAGAGCCTGCGCGGCTACAAGAGCCTCGTAAACTTCAACCCCACGGAGGATGTGCGCCGCCACATCCGTGACATGCGCGACGCACTCGCCGCCATAGACTACGACCCTCTCGAAAAAAACATCTTCTACATGGTGCGCTACATCGACGAAGGCACGCTGCTTTCTATACTGCGCACCATCCCCACGGAACCGCTCGACCACCTTGCAGCCACCGTGTTCATTCCCGCATGCACCGCCATCCCGGCAAAAGAGCTCGAGGAGATAGTGCATGCCATCACCCGCAAGATGAGCGCGCCCGGAATGTCGTCGGACGACATCGCCGAGCTGCGGCGCCTCTTCTCCCGCGACTACTCCGACCGCCCCGAGGCGGAATGCGCGGCAATGGTGGCATCCGCCGACAACGGCGGCTATGCCCGTTGCCTGTATGGCGGAGCGACAGGCCGCAGCATAGCCGACTATCTCGGTTCCCACCTTTACCAGCCGGCTTGGCTGCCATACAGCGGAGTGCTGCTGCTCGACGCCGACCTGGGTCTGGACGGCGCAGCCCCCGATCTGTCCGGCCAGCCCTTGGCCGAGACCACGCCGCTTCTGCCTCCCGAGCCCACAAAAGAAGGCTTTGAGCCGCATATATTCAACCGTCCGTTCGACCGGCCATTCGCAGTGCCCCTCGGCGGGATAGTAGACATCACCTGGAAACGCCAGGGCTTCGAGGACCGTATCAGCACCACTCAGGTGCTGCGTCCGGCCATGACGCCCGACGCGGGCCGCACCGCCGACGCACGCAAAACATTGTCGCCGGCATCCTTCCTCATCACATCGCGCACCGACCGTACGCCACTGCACGACTGCACCATCACCGTCAACGGCACCCCCGTCGACTCCCCCCGCTCGTTCACCGAAGCCGAGCTTGCATCGGCCCACGTGAGCATCAATTGTCCGGGATTCACGCCATTCTCAGGCCGCATCGACCTCGCAGGAAGCACGCTCGTGCACATACGCCTTGATGCGCCGGGCAAGGTCTACCGCTTCACGCTGCCGGTGCGAAGCGCCGAACTGGGCGCGCCCGTCAACTTCGAGATACGCAGCAAGCATCCCGTAACATCCAGCCCCATCGAAGGCTACGAAGCCCTCGACACTGTGCGGGAGGGCGCCGGACGCAGCAACATGCTCGCCTATGCCCCGCCGCGCGGCACAAGCCTGAAACACACCATCATCACCGCCGCCATAGCTCTCGTGGCCGGCCTTGTGCTGGGATTCTGCCTCTTCGCAGGCTCCGACGATGAAAAGGTGGGACGTCGCGACCCGGCCACCAAGACTGCCGACACGACATCCATCACGACAGCGGAAGTTCCCGCCGCCGATGCCGCGCCTGTGCCGGTGCAGCAAAGCGAACCCGCCACGCCGGAAACTCCGGCCCCCGAAGCATCTTTGGCCGAAGCCGTGCGCTACCTCGACAGCAACCGCACATGGAACCGCACGGAAATGGACCGCTTCGCAGCCCTGAACGGACTGTTCGACGACATGAACGCCATGCGCATCGATGAGATAATATCAAAGTGGGGCCCCACACTTAAGGAGTCCAAAAACTTTGCAGCCGTGGTGCGCGCCGCCGAAAGCTCGAAACGCAAGAAAGTGAACATCCACCGCGACAACCGCAGCTCCTACAACAAGCCCGGCGATGATGCCATAGGCTATGTGGGCTACACCTACTGGATAGACCCCTGACACAGGAGCTACACTGGGGGCATGTACCATAATTTTGTGGTAACCTGAAAATTTCGTACCTTTGCGGCCGAAATGAAGGAACGCACGCACAGACTGATTGCAGCCATGCTGCTGGCGCTTTTCGTCACATTCATCGGCGGAAACACCCTCTGCGTGCATACACACGTGGGACCCAAGGGCATAGTGACCCACTCCCACCCCTACCTGCCTTCTTCGCAACACTCCCACACGGCGTCGCAGTTCGACTCACTGGCCGCCGTCAATTCGCTTAGCTTCGACAATTCCGACGCCCCTGCTGCGATAGCAGGAGCATCGCCCGCAGTATGCCGCCTTGAGGCTCCATCCGTGCAGCTCACGTGGCATACCGTTTTCGCGGCCACGCCCGACCGGCGCGGACCGCCCGCTTATGCCTGACGCCTCTCTCCAGGAGAACGACTGACGCACACCAGCCCACGGACCAGCCGGAGGCCGGTGCGCCCACGTTATCGCATAATCAGCATAAGCTTCCCATTTTATGAAATTTTTCCGCCTCTTAGCGGCAGCCGCAATGGCAGCCGCCGCTCTCCTCGCCTCGGCCCGCAACACCGCAGGCATCCACGGCACCGTGCGCGATGCCGACACCCGCGAAACCGTCCCGTTCTGCGCTGTGCGCATCGACGGCAACGGCCACTCCTCCGCCACTCTCACCGATTCCATCGGACAATTTAACTTCGCCGGTCTCGTTCCCGGCCGCTACATCATATCCGCCTCCTACGTGGGCTATCAGGACCGCTCCACAACAGCCGATGTTGCCGCCGGAGCCATCACCACAGTAGATCTCGACCTGCGCCCCGACGCAATGATGCTCGACCAGGTGGTGGTGACAGGCACCAAGAGCGAGCTCAAACGCCGCCACAGCTCATCGCTCGTCAATGTGGTGTCCGCCAAGACTTTCGATCTCGTGAGCGCATGCTCCCTGGCCGATGGCCTCAACTTCCAGCCCGGCGTGCGCGTGGAGAACGACTGCCAGAACTGCGGATTCACCCAGGTGCGCATCAACGGCCTCGACGGACACTACTCGCAGATACTCATGAATTCCCGCCCCATGTTCTCGGCCCTCACAGGCGTATATGGCCTTGAGCAGATACCGGCCAATATGATCGACCGTGTGGAGGTGATGCGTGGAGGCGGCTCGGCCCTATTCGGATCGTCGGCCATCGGCGGCACCATCAACATCATCACCAAGGACCCCTCGGAAAACACCGCGTCCGTGGCCCACACACTCACATCCATGGGCCTGAGCTCAGCCCTCGACAACAACACCACCGTCAATGCATCCGTAGTGGAAAAGGAGGGACGCATGGGCATATTTGTGTACGGACAGAACCGCTCGCGCGACGGCTACGACCACGACGGCGACGGCTTCACGGAAATAGCCGAGCTCAGCACCCAGACCCTCGGCATGCGTGGCTTCGCCCGGCCCACACAGCTTTCGCGGGTGACACTTGAGTACCATTCAACCCACGAGTACCGCCGCGGCGGCGACAACCTCGACCTGCCGCCCCACGAAGCCTGGGTGGCCGAACAGGTGGAACACAACATCAACGCCCTCGACCTCGGCTACGACATTCGCAGCGCTTCGGGCAACGACCGCCTCAACGCCTACACGGCAATGCAGCACACCCGCCGCCGCAGCTATTACGGCAGCGAGAAAGACCCCGACGCCTACGGCCGCACCACCGACCTTGTGGCTCTCGCCGGAGCGCAATGGACCCACTCGTTCCGCCGCCTATGGTTCATGCCGGCCGAGCTCGTGGCCGGAGCCGAGTTCAACTACAACTACCTGCACGATGCCACAGTGGGCTACGACCACGACGCACGCCAGCACGTGCGCATCTACAGCGCCTACGCCCAGAACGAATGGCGCGACGAGCGATGGGGATTCCTCATCGGCGCACGCATCGACAAGCATTCCATGGTGAGCGCACCCATCGTGTCGCCGCGAGCCAACATTCGCTTCAATCCTTCGCCGTCGCTCAATTTCCGCCTCTCCTACTCCACCGGCTTCCGCTCTCCGCAGGCCTACGACGAGGATTTCCACGTAGCCATCGTAGGCGGCGAACGCGTCGTCACGGTGCTTGCGCCCGGCCTGCGCCACGAGAGCAGCCAGAGTGTCAGCGGCTCCGTCGACTGGTACAGCCATATAGGCGACGTGCAGACCAACGTGCTCTTCGAGGCCTTCTACACCGATCTTAGCCATGTGTTCGCCCTGCGCCAGCTCGACACGCCGGACGCCGCCGGCAACGCAGTGCTGGAACGCTACAACGGCAGCGGAGCACGCGTGGCAGGCATCAACCTCGAAGCCAAGGCCGCCTACGGCTCGCGCACATCGGTGCAGGCCGGCCTCACATGGCAGCGCAGCCGCTACAAGGAGCCCGAGCAGTGGAGCGACAATCCCGATGTGGCGCCCGTGCGACGCATGTTCCGCACCCCCGACATCTACGGCTATCTCACAGCATCCTACCGTCCGTGGCAGCCGCTCACCGTGGCCCTCAGCGCCACCTACACCGGCCGCATGCTCGTGCAGCACCTCGAAGGCAGCGGCACACCGGTGGATGTGGCCGTACGCACACCATCCTTCTTCGATGCCAACCTCAAATTCACCTACGAGCTCAAGCTATTCGGCTCGGCATGCATGGATATCAGCGCCGGCGTGATGAACATCTTCAACGCCTACCAGAAAGATTTCGACAAAGGCTACCTCCGCGACTCCGGCTATATCTACGGCCCCTCCCTCCCCCGCAGCCTCATGGCCGGAATCAGCATCCACATCTGACGCTTGCACATTACGGCAATTATGATTATCTTTGCCGTAAAATACGCCACTATGGATTTTATTTCTAAACGAGTAGCTTCGCTGGCAGTGTCGCAGACACTGGCCATGTCGCAGCGCAGCCAGGAGCTGCGTGCTGCCGGAGTGGATGTCATCAACCTCTCCGTAGGTGAGCCCGACTTCGACACACCCGACCACATCAAAGAGGCCGCAAAGCGCGCCATCGACGAAAATTTCACCCGCTACACCCCCGTGCCGGGCTATCTGAGCCTGCGCAAGGCCATCGCCGAAAAGCTGTCGCGCGAGAACGGCCTGACTTTCGCACCCGAGCAGATCGTGGTGGGCAACGGCGCCAAGCAGGAGCTCTGCAACGTGATTCTCGCCACAGTCAATCCCGGCGACGAAGTCATCATCCCCACTCCCGCTTGGGTAAGCTACGTGGAGATGGTCAAGCTCGCCGAAGGCCGCGTGGTGGAGATTCCCACCGGCATCGACAGCGATTTCAAACTCACCCCCGCTCAACTTGAGGCCGCCATCACCGAGCGCACGCGGCTGGTGATGTTCTGCAGCCCCAGCAACCCCACCGGCAGCGTATACTCACGCGATGAGCTTGTGGCCCTTGCCGCCGTGCTTGAACGCCACCCCTCGGTGCTGGTGCTCGCCGACGAGATATACGAGCACATCAACTACACCGGCAGCTTCACCTCCATGGCATCGCTGCCCGGCCTGGAAGGACGCGTCATCGTGATCAACGGTGTCAGCAAGGCCTACGCAATGACCGGCTGGCGCATAGGCTACTGCGCCGCTCCGCTGCCTATAGCCAAGGCTGTGTCGAAACTCCAGGGACAATACACCAGCGGCGCATCGTCCATAGCGCAGAAAGCCGCCGAGGCAGCCTACACCGGCCCGCAGGACTGCGTGGCCGCAATGTGCGAGGCATTCCGCCGGCGCCGCGACCTTGTCGTCGCGCTCGCGAAAGAAATTCCGGGCCTCAAGGTGAACGAGCCGCAGGGCGCCTTCTATCTGTTTCCGGAGGTGAGCGCCTACATCGGCACCCACACTCCCGAAGGACGCGCCATAGCCTCCGACAGCGACCTCGCCATGTATCTGCTTGACGAAGCGCATGTGGCCACCGTGGCAGGTTCGGCATTCTGTGCTCCCGGCTACATCCGCTTCAGCTACGCCACTTCCGACGACAATCTGCGCGAAGCAATGCGCCGCATAGCCGCGGCCCTCGCCCGCCTTTCCCGCTGATGCCCTCGCCACGGACTGCACGTTCGCTGGCCATAGCACTCGTCATTGCCACAGGCATAGCCGTGCTCGGCACGGGCGCGGCACGCATGCTGCGCCCGCGCCCCGACCACGCCGATCCCGACCGCTCGCGGTATCCGATAGCCGGCATCGACATAAGCGCCCACAACGGCATAGTCGACTTCGGCCGGGCCGCACGCGAAGGCGGCATCTCTTTCGTATACCTCAAAGCCTCCGAGGGCGACACCTTCCGTGATGCCGCTTTCGAAAACAATTACGCCAATGCCCGTGAGGCAGGCCTCAGCATAGGCGCCTACCACTTTTTCCGCTTCGACTGCGAGGGGTGGCGCCAGGCGGCCAATATGCTGCGCGCCATTGGCCCGAGGCAGCTCGACCTGCCGCCTGCCATCGATCTCGAGGAGTGGCGCAACCATCCCGGCGCCGTCACAGGCGAGGTGGTGGTGCAGCTCCATGGCATGATCGACTATCTGCGCGCCGCAGGCCACGAGCCTGTAATATACACCAACAAAGGCTCTCACAGGCGCTTTGTTCGCGGCCGGTTCGACGACATCGGGCTATGGATATCGTCGTTCACCGACCCTCCCATAAGCCGTGCCGACTGGCTCTTCTGGCAGCACTCGCATTCCGGGCGCATACCCGGCGTTCCCGGACCGGTGGACCTCAACACCTTCTGCGGCGACTCCGCCGACTGGCACAGTGCCCTGCGGCATTGGCGCACACAATAAAACGCACACGCACACGTTATAAGAGTGTGAAAAAGGCACAAGCGGTCACCTGCCGCACACGCCACAAATCTCTCTTGATGACACGACTCTACGCTCTCATTATCACCATACTCTCCGCTGCGGCCACAGCTGCGGCCCTTCCACTGTCGGGCTACGCCGACCACTCGGTGCTCGCCGAGGGACGCTGGGTGAAGATCGCCGTGCCCTCCACCGGCCTCTACCGCATCACACCCGCCCAATTGCGCAACTGGGGATTCTCATCGCCTGAAAACGTACGCGTCTACGGTTATGGCGGCCGGCGCATCGACGACAAACTTTCCGCCGACACGTATATCGACGACCTCCCGCCGGTGCAGACCTCCGTATCGCCGCGAGGAATCACATTCTATGCCGTCGGCCCCGATGAGCTAAGTCTCTCGAGCGACGGCACGCACTTCAACCTGCGCACAAGCCCCTACACCACCGCCGGCTACTACTTTCTGAGCGAGAACACTGCCCCTGCACGCGAGATACCGCTGTCGGGCGTGGCCGAGGCCACATCTCCCGCCACCACATTCACCGAAGTGCTGCACCACGAGATAGACCGCGTCACTCCCGGCGAGGCCGGTCCGCTGCTCGTGGGCGAGGAATTCCGCCTCACTCCGCGGCGCGACTTCTCATTCACCGCCACCGACCGCGCCGACGGCACCCCTCTGTGGCTTCAATGCGGCTTCCTGGCCGTGACACCATCGGCGGCATCCTATGTTGATTTCGCCATCAACGGCAACGCGCTGGAACGCAACTCCACCGACCGCATTCCCACCATGTCGTCCTCCGGCTATCAGCACGCCATGATGACCATTGCCACCCACACTTTCGATCTCGCTTCCAACCCGCAATTCAAGGTACAGGTGAGCCATTCGTCTCCGGCGTCGCCCGTCTACAACGCATGGCTCGACTATCTCACCATCAACTACGAGCGCTCGCTCGCCATGCCAGCCTCCGGCGCTCTCGAATTCCGCTCCACATCATCGGCGCTGCGCCTCGGAGGGGCGGCATCGGGCGTAGAGGTGTGGGATGTCACCGACCCCCTCGATATACAGCTCATGCGCACCGGCAGCAGCGGCGCCGACGCCGTGTGGACCAACGACTACACCGGCCTGCGGCATTACGCAGCCTTCTCCGCCGATGCCACACTGCCCGCACCTGAGTTTGTGCAGACCGTGGCCAACAGCGACCTGCACTCCCATTCAGGCTACGACATGGTGATCTTCACCCCCGGCATAATGCGTGCCGCAGCCGAGCGCATAGCCGAGATGCACCGCGCCGAGCCCGACACCATGCGCGTGGCCGTGGTCGACGTGGAGCAGGTGTACAACGAGTTCGGAAGCGGCGCCCCCGATGTGTCGGCCCTGCGCAAATATCTCAAGATGCTCTTCGACCGCGGCAATGACGCCGGCCACACCCTGCGCTACGCTCTTCTCATGGGACGCCCCACCTACGACCACCGGCGCCTCACCTCCGACATGCAGCGCGCCACCTGGCCTGTGCTTCCATGCTGGGTGAACCGCGACGATGAGGATTCGCTCAGCGACTCCTTCGGATTCGGCACCGACGATTTCATCGCCATGCTCGACGACAACAGCGGCCTGCGCCTCGGAAGCGACCGCATCTGCATAGCCGTGGGCCGCATTCCGGCCACAACGGCCGCCGAGGCCACGACCATAGTCGACAAGCTCGAGCAGTATGTGCACAAATCATCGGCCACCCCCTGGAAGAACTCCATCGTCATGCTCGCCGACGACGGCGATGCGGGAGTGCACATGGAACAGGCCGACAGCCTCGTGACATACCTTATGGAATCGCCCGGCCAGCAGCATATCGTCACTAAAGTGTACACCGATGCCTACGAGCTCGTGGGCGGCGTGTACCAGCAGGCGCGCGACGACATGTACCGCCGCCTCGACGAAGGCGCCGTGTGGTGGAACTACATAGGCCACGCCAGCAACCACGGCTGGACCGGAGAAGGCCTCCTGACATACTCCGACATCAACGGCCTCTATCTGCGCAACCTGCCGTTCATCTACGCCGCCACCTGCTATTTCCTGCGCTGGGACAGCTCCACAATCAGCGGCGGAGAAATAATGTACAACGAGAGAAACGGCGGCTGCATAGGCATGATCAGCGCCACGCGCCCTGTCTACATCACCGACAACGGCTACTTCTCCAACGCCATGGGCCGCGCTCTGGCGGCTCGCGGCACCGACGGCTCGTTCATGCGCGCCGGCGACATCTACCGATGCGCCAAGAACGATCTGCGCAACGACAAAGGCATCATCTCCGACAACAAGAACCGGCTGCGGTACGTGTTCAGCGGCGACCCCGCCATGCGCCTCGCCACTCCATCCAACATAGTGCGCATCGACAGCATCGACGGCATTCCCTTCCGGCCCGACGACCAGCCCACTCTCGCGGCCATGCAGCAGGCCACCGTCAGCGGCCACGTGGAAGCTCCCGATGGCACTCCGCTCGCCGATTTCGACGGGACGGTCACACTCGAGCTCTATGATGCCGAGCGTTCCATCACCACCCACGGCAACAACGAGGGCAAGGAATTCACCTTCCAGACACAAGGCAGCAAACTGCTGGCGGTGTCGGCGCCGGTGAAAGCCGGACGATTCTCGGCACGCGTGGCCATGCCGGCCGACATCAGCGACAATTTCCGGCCCGCCACACTCAACTGCTACGCCATCACAGCCGAGGGCGCCAGGGAGGCAGTAGGCGTGAGCCGCGACCTCTATGTCTACGGCTACGACGAGACAGCCGGCGCCGACACGGAGCCACCGGTCATTGACAGCTACGTCATCAACCACACAAGCTTCAAATCCGGCGACGCCGTCAGCACGCACTCGCCGATGGTGCTCGCGTCCATCAGCGACAATATCGGCATAAACATATCATCGGCAGGCATCGGCCACCAGATCACCCTCACCCTCGACAGCGCGACCACCTACAGCGATTGCGCCCTGTACTACCGCCCGCACACCGACGGCACCCCGGGCGGCACCGTAAACTACCCGCTGCCCGATGTGGCCGCAGGATTGCACACGCTGCGCCTGCGCGTGTGGGACACCTCGGGCAATCCCGCCGAGAGCACCATCGAGTTTTTCGCCAGCCCCGACCAGGCGCCACAGATATTCGACCTATACTCCGACGCCAACCCGGCCCGCACCACTGCCAACTTCTATCTCACCCACGACGCCCCGGACGCCATGGCCACCATCACCGTCACTGTCTACAACATGCTCGGCAACCCCGTGTGGACGCGCACCGAGCACGGCCGCAGCGACATGTTCACATCCACACCCATCACATGGGATCTGCGCGACGGCTCCGGACGCCGCGTGCCGCGAGGAATCTATGTCTACAGCGCCGGCATATCCGTCGACGGCACCACATTCCGCACGGCATCCCGCAAGCTCGCCGTAACAGCCTACTAATTCAAAAATAATTCGTAACTTTGCACCCGTGAACACGACAGGCGCCACACATCCCACCGCACACGACTGGCTGCCGGAGCCCACGCTCCGGCGGTTGCCGTGGTATCTGGCCTATGTGGCCATGCTGCGGCGCGATGGCGTGGAGTACGTATCATCGCGAGGCATCGCCGATGCCATCGGCGTGGACGCCTCGCAGATAGCCAAGGACCTCTCCCATCTCGGAGTGCGCGGCAAGACACGCATCGGCTACGAAGTGGCCGCGCTTGAACGCGAGTTGCGCGACTATCTCGGCTTCGACACCGGCCACAATGCCGTCATCGTAGGCGTGGGCAGCCTCGGCGGCGCGCTCATCCAGGACCGTGGCCTGCAGCGCTACGGCCTCAACATAGTGGGCGGCGTGGATGTGGACCCCGACCTCATAGGCACGCGCGAAGGCGGCATTGTCATCACCGGCTACGACTCGCTGCCGCGCATAGTCAGCGAGCACGATGTCACGGTGGGAATTGTCACCGTGCCCGCGCGGCATGCCCAGAACGCCGCCGACCGGCTCATGGACGCCGGAGTGCGCGCGATATGGAACTTCACACCTTTCCGAATACGTGTGCGCGAGGGCGTAGTCATCACCAACACCTCCATATATTCCCACCTGGCGGTAATGTACAACCGCCTCGACAGCATAGCGAAATGAAAACCCTGATTGTACGCTTCGCCCCCGATGGAAAGCCGCAACTGCGGCAAGTGCCGGATTCGGCGCTCCTCACCGGCGGGCGACCGCTGTTTTTAGGCGAGAACGACACCGAGGCCACATTCACAGTCATGCCCGCCGTGCGCATCTCGCGCCTGGGGCTTGCCATCAGCCGGCGCTTTGCAGCGCGCTACTATGACGCCGCCACGCTTGTGGCCCTGCGCATCCCGGCAGTAGGGGCCACCCCCTCCGAAACCGACCTTGTGGCCGACAGCGCCCTCACCGTGGGCGCGTGGATGCCTGTCCCGGAGGATAGAATATGGAACATCGAGTGTCCCGACGGCACTGCGACAAGATGGCAGGTGGCCGACAACTTCGAGCGGGCCATCGAGGCTGTGTCAGAACGCTCCACATTCAAAACCGGCGACATCCTGGCGCTCGCCGACTTTTCCACTTGCTTCACCGCCCCCCGCGACAGCCGTCCGGAGTGGGCGCTCAATTCCGCCACCACCTTGCACTTCAAAATAAAATAGCTCAGTCACATTTCCAAGCATACCGACATGAATTTCCGCGCTCTTCTCTTCCTTTTCGCCATCACCCTCGCATCGGCCGCCTCGGCCGAAAACGGGAACTACGCAGCATCCTCGCGTCTCGCGCAAGGCCACTGGGTGAAAATTCGGATTTCCGACGAAGGCATACAGGAAATCTCCCACGAACAGTTACGCCAATGGGGATTCGACCGCCCCGAGGAAGTGGCGGCATACGGCTACGGAGGCACCGCACTCGCCCTCGGGCGTCTTTTCTCCGCACCCACCGACCTCATCCCCACCCCGGCCCTGCACACCACCGACGGACGCATGCTTTTCTACGGCGACGCAGCGGAGCGTTTCGACCTGCGCAACTTCGATGCCATAGAGACCGCGTCATCGGAAAACACCACCCTATGGCGCCGCAATGCCGGCGACAACTTCGGCTACTACTTCCTCAGCGATTGCGAAGGCCCGGCCAAAGGCAGCGTCATAGCCGCGCCGGCATCCCTGAACGATGACGCACCCGCCTATACCGGCCACATTCATGTAGACATCACCGATATCGACCACATCTCGCCCCTGAGCGTGGGCCCGGTGTTCTGTGAGAAAGACTTCACCGATGCCAAGCCCTACGAAATACCCATCTCCATCGTCGACCCCGTGCTCTCGGAATGCAGTGACGGCGCCACACGCAACGCAGCCCTGGCCTATTATATAGTGGTGAAAAACGGCTCTTGGTCCAATACGGCGCAGGCCACCCACCTCTTCAGCGGCGACATAGCCTCGCGCATAGCACGCCAGAACCCTGCGCGCCCGCCTCGCTATCAGGCCGACGACTACGTGTGTGCCACCGGTACCGCCCAATTCACCAACACCACAGCAGCTCCGCTGCGCGACATCACAGGCGCACTCGCCGTGAGCCCCTCGGCCGCGCTCAGTTCATTTGTCCACTACATGGACCGCCATGCGCTCGCCTATCCCCGCCGCAACCGCTTGCCCGAAGGCACCGCCCAACTCATCCTCCAATATCCCGAGTCGGACAAATCGCGCCCCCTGCGCATAGCAGACGCCACTCCCTCGCAGCAGCTGTGGAACATCAGCGACCCATGCGCCGTGAGCATCCTTGAGCTGAAGCCCGACGGCGAGGGCGGCGCCTACGCGTCTATGCCGGCGGCATTCAGCGCAGCCTCTCCCGGACGCCTCATACTCTTCGACACCGAGGCCACCCACCACTCGCCGGAGTTTTGCGGCGAAGTGGCCACGCAAAACATCCACGGCAGCGCCACGCCTGACATGGTAATCATCACCACCGATGTCTGCGAGCCCAGCGCGCGCCTTCTTGCCGAAGCCCACGCGCGCATCGATGGAATGGACGTGGCGGTGTTCACCAACACGCAGGTGCTCAACGAATTCTCCTCCGGTGCACCCACCCCCGTGGCCTACAGGCGCCTCGCACGCATGTTCCACGACCGCGACCCTGAAAAGTTCCGCCACATCCTGCTCATGGGATCGTCGACATGGGACCCGCGCGGCATCACGCAGCACTTCGTTGCCGAAATGCTCCCGCTGCACGAATGCGATGTGCCGTCGGCACGCATGATGAGCAACACATGCTACGCATCGGATGTCTACACCGGATGCCTCGACGACTTCGACTACACACAGGGCCACCGGGCTAAAATGACTGTTTCGGTGGGACGCATTCCCGCTCGCACTCCCGGCGAAGCCGCATCCATCGTGGCACACACCATCGACTATATGGAAAACCCGCCATCGGCAGCCTTTTTCCATCGTGCGCTTATGGTGAGCGCCGAGGGCGACGACTACGAGCATTACAACTACTCCGAGGAAATGACCTCCGTGATTGAATCCTCCGGAAAATTTGTGGTCACACGTCTGCCAATGATGGCTTATCCGCTATCCAACAACAACCATACGGAATCCAATATGCGTCTGCGCGACTACCTCGGTGAAGGGCGCGGATTTTTCAGCTATTTCGGCCATTCGAACTACGGCAACTCGCTCGGCAACGGGTTCTACTCCTGCATAATAGCCGAGACCATCGACTACGACGTGCCCCCCTACGCTTTCCTGGCCACCTGCAACGCCTTCAACCTCGACAAGGACATGGCGTGCCTCGCCCCCACCATGACAGCACGCGCAGGCGGCGGAGCCATAGGAGTGGTGGGTGCGGCCCGCAGCGTATTCTCTGACGCCAACCGCCACCTCGGCATAGCCATGGCACGCGCCTACTCCGAAGCTACACAAGGAGCCACCACCGGCGACATTTTCCGCGAGGCCCACAACTCCGTGATGAACTACGCCACATCGTCGGTGCCCATAAACACCAAATGCTACAACCTGTGCGGCGACCCCGCCGTGCGCCTCCCCATTGCCGGCGGCGCCGTGCGCCTTATCTCGGCGCAGACCGATGGCGCCGATGAAGTGGCGGGGCTCTCGGTACTGCGCCTCAGCGGAGAGATCACCGACATTCTCGGCGACAATGTCGACGCCGGTTTCGACGGCAACGTGGAAATAATCGTCTACGACACCCCCGTGGCCGGCTCCGTACAGATTCCTTCCGGCACCGGAAACAAGCCCACGCTTGAATTCAGCAACGTGCGCATAGCCACGGCCACCGCCCCGGTGGCCAACGGACAATGGACTGCCGAAATCTTCATTCCCGAATTCTCCAATCCCGGAAAAACATTCGCCATAAGCGCCGATGCCGTCGCCACCACGCAGGACGCACGCACAGCCCACGGCTATTTCCGGTCGCTGCCCACCGCTGCAGAGCCGGCGTCCACCGATGGCCTCGACACATCGGCTCCGGAGATCGTAGAAATGTATGTGGGCAGCCCCGATTTCCGCGACGGCGATGTCACGGGCTCTGCTCCCACGGTGTATGCGCGCATCTCCGTGCCGGCCACCGGCCTCAACATCAACACCGCTCCCCTCTCGGGCCCAACACGCATATCCCTCGACGGCTCCGACAGCCGCAGCAACATCTCCGGCTACATGCAACCCGACGGCGAAGGCTTCATGCTGCTGACGATGCCCTATTCCGGCCTTGCGGAAGGACGCCACTACGTCACGCTCTCGGCCGCCAACAACCTCGGCATCACATCGGAACGCACCGTAGGCTTCACCGTGGCCGCCACCCAAGGCGAAGCCACCATATCCGTGGAAGAGCACCCCGCACGCACCTCCGCGACATTCAGCGTAGACCACAACCTGGGCTCCGATGCATCTTACACCATCATCATCGAGGACCACACCGGCGCCACCGTGAGCACCTGCTCCGGCACATGGGACCTCACGGATGCCGGCGGCACACCCGTGGCCGACGGTGTGTACAGAGCGTATGCCCTCGTCCGCGACGGGCTGCGCGTAGCCCACACGCAGCCCACGGAAGTGATAGTGGTGAGAGCGGCTGAGCAATAAAACACATCTCAGACCGTTATTATAGAGAATATTTCTCCACCACCACCCACCATCCACGATGAAATCAACGCTTCGATATATGCTCCTCGTCGGTGCGCTGCTCGCGGCAGCCGCCGCGGCCAACGCCCAGAAAAACGAGTTCAACCCTGTACAGACCGGCGTCACATCCCTCAACATAGCCCCCGATGCACGCGGTGCGGCCATGGGCGACCTCGGCGCGGCCACCGAGCCCGATGCCTACTCGCAGTACTGGAACCCGTCGAAATACGCCTTCGCCTACAGCACGGCAGCCGTGTCGCTCAGCTACACCCCGTGGCTGCGCAAACTCGTCAACGACATATTCCTGGCCGATGTGGCCGGCTACTGGAAAGTGGGCAGTGGCGACAATCAGGCTCTCAGCGCCTCTCTGCGCTATTTCTCGCTTGGCGAAGTTGTAAGCTCCGACCAGATCACCGGCGGCGCCGCGCAGAGCATGAACCCCTATGAAATGGCCTTCGACATAGGCTATTCACGCAAACTCAGCGAAAAATTCTCCATGGGCGTGGTGTTCCGCTACAGCTACACCGACCTTGGATTCAGCGATTCATACGCCGGCGACAACAACACCGGCGCATCGGCTTTCTCGGCCGACATCTCGGGATATTTCACCACCTATCCCATCATCGGACGCAACGAGTGCCAGTGGTCGTGGGGATGGAACATAAGCAACGTGGGCTCAAAAGTGAACCTGCAGAACGGCGAAAATCCGGCATTCCTGCCCACCAACCTCAAACTCGGCACATCGTTCACCTTCCCGCTCGCCGACTACCACAACCTCATGATAGGCCTCGACCTGAACAAGCTCCTTGTGCCCACGCGTCCACGCGAAAGCGACTACGACATGAACTCCACCGAGGGCCAGCAGGAATATCTCGACGCCATGCAGGACTGGCGGGATATGTCCAGCATCAAAGGCATCTTCAAGAGCTTCAGCGACGCCCCCGGCGGCATGAAGGAGGAGCTGCGTGAGATCAGCTGGTCGCTCGGAGCAGAGTACAGCTACAACAACCAGTTCTTCGCCCGCGCCGGCTACTACTACGAGAACCAGTTCAAGGGCGGCCGCAGCTACTTCGCCGTGGGCGCAGGTTTCGCCCTCAATGTGCTGCGTCTCGACGCATCCTATATGATGGCCACAGCGCAGAACTCTCCCCTCGACCAGACACTGCGTTTCTCCCTCACGTTCGACATGGAAGGCCTCAAGGATATCTTCGGCCGCCGATAACAGGACGCTAAAACACAACAGGCAATGGACATACGCACAGGCAACGGATTCGACGTACACCGGCTCGTGGAAGGGCGCCGCTGCATCATCTGCGGCGTCGACATACCCCATTCGCGCGGACTACTCGGCCACAGTGACGCCGATGTGGCCCTGCATGCTCTCGCCGATGCCATTCTCGGAGCGCTCGCCCTACGCGACATCGGCTATCATTTTCCCGACACCGACCCGCAATGGAAAGGCGCCGACTCGCGGCGCCTGCTGCGAGCCGTCGTAGAAATGGCTGCCTCGCGGGGCTACCGCATCGGCAACGCCGACATCACCATAATGGCACAGGAGCCCAAAATGCTGCCGCACATCGATGCCATGCGCGCCAACGTGGCCGCCGATCTCGGCATCGGCATCGACCGCGCATCCGTAAAGGCCACCACCACCGAACGCCTCGGCTTCACCGGGCGCGGCGAGGGCATAGCGGCCCTTGCGACAGTTCTGCTCATAGGCTAAACCGCCGCAAAATCCAAAGTGATTCATGCACCGACATTTCGGTTTGGGGCGAACTTTGGGTGCTTTTGCGGAAATAATATATTATCGGATGGGCTCCAGCAGGCGCAGCAACGCCCATCCGCATCAGAATTCCTCGAAAACAAAAGGCAGAAGCGATGCCACCGAAGGCAGGCGATACACCTTGTCCTTGCCCGCCATATACACGGGCACAGGGTGGCCGGCCAGATGCTCATATTCCATCAAGGCCTGCCGGCAGGCGCCACAGGGGCTGGCCGGCTCGTCGAGCTCGCGGCCGTCGGTGCCTACAGCAGCCACGGCTATGGCCTCGAATTTGGCCTCGGGATACCGCGCATGGGCATAGTAGCAGGCCGATCGCTCGGCACATGTGCCCGAGGGAAAGGCTGCGTTTTCCTGATTTGAGCCCGGCACCGTCACGCCATTGTCGAGACGTATGGCCGCGCCCACATTGAAATGACTGTAAGGAGCATAGGCGCGCTTCGTGGCCTCACGGGCAGTCTCCACGAGCTCGCGCTCGGATTCGTTGAGTTCGTCGTAGCTGAGTTCCGTCACAGGAACGCTTATGGTGAATTCCTTCATGGTTTCTTGTTTTTCCTACGCAAATTTAGCGCTTTATGCTATCAAAACAAAAAAACATCCCCTAAAATTTCGCCATTAGCCAAATTTACGCTATTTTTGCACTTCGGTAGGCATAGGCTCCACACCGATGCCGCACACTACGCAACGAATAAAAAGAAATCACATAATGGAAATCAAACCCGAAATCAATCAGCCCAATCCCGCCGAAGGCGACGAACTCATGGCCAAGGCCAAAGCCAACAAAGGCAAACTCATGGGCGCACTCGTGTTCTGCATCGTAATCGTTGTTGCAGCTTTCGCCTGGTTCTTCATCAATCAGGCCGGCAGCAGCAAGGCCGATGAGCTCGTGGGCAAAGCCGACGTAGAAGTGAACGACAGCATCGCCATGAAGCTCTATCAGGAAGCTGCCGAAGCCGGACACAAGAGCGGCAACCGCGCCAAACTCGAAGTGGCCATACGCTACTACAACGACGGCAAGTACGAAGATGCCCTCAAATATCTCAACGACGCATCCGCAAGCGATGAAATCGTAGCCGCCGGCATCCAGAGCCTCAAGGGCGACTGCTACGTGAATCTCGAGCGCCTCGACGACGCCGTGAAAGCCTACAAGGCCGCCATCAGCGATGCCGACGAGAATCCCGACATCGTGCCTTTCGTGCTCATCAAGCTCGCCAACATCTACCGCGCGCAGCAGAACTACAAAGCCGAGTACGAGGCCTACAAGACCATCATCGACGAATATCCCTCCTACCAGTTTGCACAGGGCCAGCAGACAGACCTGCGCAAGTATATGGAGCGCGCCCGCATAGCCGCCGGCGAATAACACAAGGGCACACACTCCCGAATCACTACAGGGGCCGCGGAAATCCGCGGTCCCTGTGGCATACATATATGCAGCAATCGCTATGGACCAATCACAAAAATTGCGCGATCTCGCCACGCTGCCTGTAGGACGCCTGCTGTGGCGATACTCGCTTCCTGCGGTCACGGGTATGCTCGTGATGTCGCTTTACAATGTCGTGGACCGCATCTTCATCGGCCAGGGCGTGGGACCCGAGGCCATCGCCGGCCTCGCAATCACATTTCCGGTGATAAATGTCACCACCGCCCTTGGAGTACTCGTGGGCGCCGGTGCATCCTCGCGCGTGTCGATACTCCTCGGAGAGGGACGCCACGCCGATGCCGAGCGCACGCTGGGCAACTCGCTGACGCTGCTGGTGATTTTCGCCACGTGCTACATGGCGCTGTTCTATACGTTCCTCGATCCGGTGCTCATACTGTTCGGGGCCAGCGACGCCACGCTCCCCTACGCCCGCGACCTCATATCGGCACTCCTGCCGGGCCTGTTCATGACCAATCTCGCATTCAGCCTCAACAACATAATGCGCGCCTCGGGCTATCCGGCGCGCGCCATGATGACCATGGTGATAGGTGCCGCCGTCAACATCGTGCTCGATCCCATATTCATCTTCGGCCTCGACATGGGCATACGCGGCGCGGCCATCGCCACGGACATAGCCATGGGAGTGAGCGCCGTCTTTGTGTTTGCCCACTTCTTCCGCCGCGATGTCACGCTGCGCTTCCGCCGCGGCACATTCGCACTGAACGGGCGCACGGTGTGGGCCATCATCACCATCGGTGCCGCGCCGTCGGTGGTGAATTTTGCTGCCGGATTCATCAATATCATCATCAACAAAACCCTTGTGCTGCACGGCGGCGACATGGCCGTGGGGGCCGCCGGCATCTTCACCACCTACGCTTCGCTGCTCACCACTTTCGTGCTCGGCATATGCCTGGGCATGCAGCCCATAGTGGGCTACAACTTCGGCGCCGGCAACACCGGGCGCCTGCGCCGCGCATTCATGCTTGCCGTGATAGCCGCCACGGTGGTGAGTGTGCTGGGATTCATCGGAGCAGAGACCATGCCGGGCCTCATCGCACGCGCATTCACCGTCGACACCGCCCTCATCGACGTCACCGCATCAGGGCTGCGCACCGCCATGGGGTGCTTCTTCGTTGTGGGCTTCCAGATTGTATCGACCACCCTGTTCCAAAGCATCGGAGCAGCAGCCAAGAGCGTATTCCTGAGCCTTACGCGCCAGGTGCTCATTCTCATTCCGCTGCTGCTCCTGCTGCCGGACACCATGGGTGTGCGCGGCGTGTGGATGTCGTTTCCGCTAAGCGACCTCGTAGCCACCATCATCACCGCCGCCATGATAGCATGGCAGCTGCGCCACATGGCCGCGCGCAGAATACCATAGCCCGGCCTCCAGGAAATCCTACTTACGACCGCGGCCGGTAGTAGTCTGGGCGGGCGTTCCCGGTGTTTCACGCCGAGGAGGCTGCACGGGCGTCACCGATGTGCCGCCATGGCCATTGCCCGGACGCACCGACGGCGTGGAAGGCAGGCCATTGTTGCCCGGGCGCTGCGAGCCGGATGGTGTCGAAGGCACAGCCGGACGATGCGGCGTAGAGGCGCCGGGGCTCGTCGGCGGCTGTGGAGCCGAGGCCTGCGGAGGCCGCTGTGGAGGCGGAGGCGGGGGTAGTCCCGGCCCATAACCGTAGTTAGGGCCGTAGTAGCCTCCGTAATAATTGTTGCCATAGCCGAAACCGTTGTACCACAGGTCGTCGTAGCCTGAGTAATAACCCGTGCCGAGGGATTCCGTCATGCCGATGCACGATGAGAACAAGCCCGTGGCTGCAACCGCGGCACAGATAGCGGCAAGGAGTTGTTTCGTTTTCATAGCTTATGTTTTTATATTCTTATATATATAAGACACGCGCGCAAAGGAAAAGTTAATTTTACAGGCAAAAATTTCGCATCTCACAGCCCAATCTACACTTTTATGCTGTACAACATGCTAAATTTGTGCAACCGCAAGCATTTTTTTGCTTAATTTTGCGCCAGTGAAAAATTCCAGACACATTAACCTAAACCAATTTATCGCATGATTAAACGTTTACTCTTTTCTGCCGTAGCTGCCACAGCTATGGCTTTCAGCGCAAATGCCGCAGAACTCGACATCCTTCCCACCTGCGGTTCCGGCGGTTGGGGCAGCACATCCTATGACGCTGCCACACACACTATTACCTATGAAGGCTCCTGGGAAGGCCGCGGATGGTGGTTCAACGAAGGCGAAGGCGATTTCGCAAACTACGACGAATTCGTTCTCGTGACGGAAGAGACAACCATCGGCTACAACCTGGTTGTACAGTACCGCGACAAAACCTACACCGACACCTCCATTT
The DNA here is from genome assembly GCA_910578095.1 of uncultured Muribaculaceae bacterium. Taxonomy (GTDB): domain Bacteria; phylum Bacteroidota; class Bacteroidia; order Bacteroidales; family Muribaculaceae; genus CAG-873. Next base: position 21,883 of record CAJTOZ010000024.1, read on the forward strand.
CCGTACCCGCCGGCCGCACCGGCGCTACTGTGCCCCTCGACCCCAACGGAAAAGCCGACGTGCAGCAGATCTACATCCAGTCTTCCGCTCCCGGCACCATCGTGCTCAAGGCTGCATATCTGCGCAACGAAGTGGAAGTAGACCCCAACGAACCCGTTGTTCTTTTCGAAGGCAGCAAAGAAATTGACTGGTGGGGCAACGCCGTCGACATCACCGCAGGCGACGCCGCTGCCGCCAAGCTCGTAGCCGGCGACAAACTCGTCATCGAATACACCGCAGGCGCCGACAACGGCTTCAAGGCTATCTATGTAGACGCTTCCTGGGGCGGCCACATCATGCCCTTCATGACCAAGCTCGAAGGCTATCAGCCCGAGTACGAGACCATCAACCTCCCCACCGACAAGAACGAAATCTCCTTCACTCTTGACGAGGAAAACGTTGAAATCTTCCTCAACACCACCTACCACAACGTAAAACTCTGCGGCGATAAGGTAACTATCACCAAAGTGAGCATCGTACATGCTGCTGCCGGCATCGCCGACATCACCACCGACGAAAATGCTCCCGTTGAGTTCTTCAACCTCCAGGGTGTGCGCATCGCCGAACCCGCAGCCGGTCAGATCGTGATCCGCCGCCAGGGCAACAAGGTGAGCAAGGTGTTTGTGAAATAAACAATCCCACCAATACAATAAAAAACGGGTGCACCACGGTGCATCCGTTTTTTATTATTTTATAAGCCTCAGAAAAGATACAGCGGCGAAGCGTCGAAGCGTGGAAGAGCCGAAAGGCTCACCATGCCGTGTCGGCGTGCGAAAGCCGCTCCGGCAGTATCCATCACCTGCGCTCCGGCACGTGCCAGACCCGCTGCCGCCGCACTCAGCGCCATCTCGGGGGTGTTGTTGTCGTGGCTCAGGTGGCACAGAAACACATGGTGCATGGCCGGCGTCCATAGCTCCGCAAGGCGCGCCGCCGTGTCTTCATTGTCCATGTGGCCGCGCTCGCCGCGGATGCGTGCCTGCAGATATTGCGGATAGCGGCCGGTGGCGAGCATGTGCGCGTCGTAGTTGGCCTCCACCATTAGCACCGTGGCGCCACGCATGTAGTGCAGGGCCCGCTCCGTGGCATAGCCCATATCTGTGGCCACCACAAAGGTTTCTGCGCCGAAGCGCACGGAAAAGCCCACATTGTCGGTGCCGTCGTGGCTGGTCTCGAACGGAGTGATGGCCAGTGGCCCGACGGCAAACTCAAATTCCTTGTATATGGGCTGATGATACTCTTTTATGCGCCGCGAGATGTTGTGGCGCCGCAATATTCCCGCCAAGGCCTTGGGTGTGGCCCACAGGCGCTTGTCGGTGCGCCTGAGCAACGGGTAGGCATACCGCACATGGTCGCCGTGGTCGTGGGTGAGGATGATACCCTTCACGGCGCTGCCGAAGTCGATGCCATTGTTGCGCAGGCCCCCGCGCACAGCATCGGCATCCACACCGGCGTCGATGAGCACGCCGGCGCTGCGCGTGCCTATGTAGGCACAATTGCCGCTGCTGCCGCTGCCGAAACTCACAAACATCAGCTTCTCGGCGCGCTCCGTCGCATCGCGCGGAAGCGCCAGCGACTCCACGGCCTCCGCTGCCTCGCGCGCACGGATGCGCTCCACGGCTTCGGCCACGATGTCGGCCATGCCGAAGGGCTCGGCGCCATCGATGGCGTCGAACAATCCCGGGTGGCTGTCGGGGATGCGTGTGGTGCGTCGCGAGCGTTTCATTGGGGTAGTGCTTCTATCTGCCTATCAGGAATATCGTCGGTTTTTTGTCGTAATTATAGTCTGCCGAAGCCCATTCGGCCACACTCATGGTGCGGATGTTCTGCTGCGGGCCGGTGATATCGGAGGCCACACACAGCATGGAGGCGGGCGACAGCGTGCGCGCCATCTCGGCTATCAGGCGGTTGTTGCGGTAGGGCGTCTCGATAAAGATGTATGTGCGGCCGGCCGAGCGCACTTCGCGCTCCATGCGCCGCAGGCACGAACGCCTCTGCTCGGCATCGATGGGCAGATAGCCCGCGAAGGCAAAGTCCTGCCCGTTGAAACCACTTGCCATCAGGCTCATTATGATGCTCGAAGGCCCCACCAGAGGCACCACCTCCAGGCCTGCCTGCTGAGCCTCGGCCACGAGATCGGCACCGGGGTCGGCCACGGCCGGGCATCCCGCCTCGCTGACCACGCCTATGTCGTGGCCCTCAAGCGCCGGCTGCAGCATGGCCGCAACCTCGGCGCGCGGAGTGTGCTCGCTGAGTTCGGTGAACGAACTGCCGTCGATGTCGAAGCCGGGCACTGCCGCACGCAGAAACCGGCGTGCGGAACGTAGATTCTCCACAACGAAGTGGCGAACGCCCCGCAACAGCTCGATATTGCGGGCCGGAAGCACATCGGCCGGGGCTACATCGCCCATAGGCACCGGAAAGAGTATGATTCGTCCTTTTGTCTGCGTCATAACTCTGCAAATTTACGAATTTTCCACCTAACGCGCAAGCTGCTGCCACGCTCATGCCGCACGCTCCGCTTGCACATGCGCGGAAAATTGCGTATTTTTGCTAAAAATTTCCGACATCATACAATGAGCAGAAACAACGAAGAACTGGCCGGTTGCACCCTCCTCGGCAACCAAGGCACAAAATACCCCACCGACTACGCCCCCGAAGTGCTGGAGACCTTCCCCAACAAGCACCCCGAGGACGATTATCTCGTCACATTCAACTGTCCGGAATTCACATCGCTGTGTCCGAAGACAGGCCAACCCGATTTCGCCACTATCATAATAAACTACATCCCCGGGGAGCGCATGGTAGAGAGCAAGAGCCTGAAGCTCTACCTCTTCAGCTTCCGCAACCACGGCGATTTCCATGAGGATTGCGTCAACATCATCATGAAGGACCTCGTGCGCCTCATGCAGCCGCGCTATCTCGAGGTGCGCGGCGTGTTCACACCCCGCGGAGGCATAAGCATCTATCCTTTCGCCAACTACGCCGACGCCGAGCATGCCGACATCAAGCGCGCACGCCTGCTCGCCGCATTCCCCAACTCATAAACCACACCGACATGAAAGACGCTATAATGGTGCTGAGCGGCGGAATGGATTCCACCACCATGCTCTACGACTACGCCGACCGCATAGCCCTCGCCGTCACCTTCGACTATGGCTCCAACCACAATGCGCGCGAGATAGCCTGCGCACGCTACAACTGCGAGCGCCTCGGCATAGAGCTCGTGGAAGTGAAGATGGACTTCATCGGACGCCTCTTCAACAGCTCGCTGCTGAGCGGCGCCGACGCCATACCCGAAGGCAGCTACGACGACGACAACATGCGCTCCACCGTGGTGCCCTTCCGCAACGGAATCATGCTTGCAGCAGCAGCCGGACTGGCCGAAAGCCGCGGGCTGCACACCGTAATGCTCGCCAACCATGCCGGCGACCACGCTATCTACCCCGACTGCCGGCCGGGATTTGTCGATGCCATGAGCCGCGCCATCAGCGAAGGCACCTACGACCATATCACCATATTCGCCCCCTACACGGCCCTGACAAAGACACAGATAGCCGCCCGCGGAGGCGAGCTCGGCGTGGACTACTCACACACCTACAGTTGCTACAAAGGCGGCGAGCGCCATTGCGGCCGTTGCGGCACATGCTGCGAGCGGCGCGAGGCCCTGCGCGACGCCGGCCTACCCGACCCCACTCCCTACGAAGAATGAACGCCGACAAGATAAAAGAATCCATGCGCGCCATACTGCGCGCCGAGAGCGATGCCATCAGCGCCATACCCGTCACGGACAGCTACGTGCGCGCCGTCGAGATCATCGTCGACCGCATACACCGCCACCGCGGCAAGCTCGTGACATCGGGCATGGGCAAGGCCGGGCAGATAGCCATGAACATAGCCACCACGTTCTGCTCCACCGGCACGCCGGCAGTGTTTCTCCATCCCAGCGAGGCACAGCACGGCGACCTGGGCGTGCTCACGCCCGACGATGTGCTGCTGCTCGTCAGCAACTCCGGCAAGACCCGCGAGATACTCGAGCTCATCGACCTGGCCGCCGGCCTTTACGACGGGCTCCCTATCATCGTCATCACAGGCGCTCCGGACAGCCCGCTGGCCTTGCGCGCCGACGCCGCCCTCCTCACGGGAGGCGCGCCCGAGGTGTGCCCCCTGGGCCTGACACCCACCACCAGCACCACGCTCATGACAGTGATCGGTGATGTGCTCGTGGTAAACGTCATGAACAATATCGACTTTTCCCGCCACGACTATGCCCGGCGCCACCACGGCGGCTATCTCGGCTCAGCCGCGCGAGGCGACAAAAACGTGCTCTGAATGAACAGTAAGAAAATAATCTGCATAGGCGAGTGCGCGCTCGACATAGTGTTCGGCGCCGACGGCACCCCGTTGGGATCAATGCCGGGCGGACGCCTTGTCAACGCCGCCGCCATCCTGGCCCGCAACCACGACTGCCGTGTGGTCATGGCCGGCGAGGCGGCTGCCGATGCCGTGGGCGACACCGTAGTGTCCTTTCTTTCCGATGCCGGCGTGGACACCACCGGCGTCGACCGCTTCACCGAAGGACGGACGCCCGTCACCATATTCATGACGGCTGCCGATGGCCGCCTCTCGGCTACACGCTATGAAAGCTACGCCGAGGAGTGCTTCGACATCGTGTGGCCACGTATCGATGAGGGCGACATCGTGCTCTTCGGAGGATACTACGCCATCGACCGCCGGATGCGCCGCCGCATGCTGCCGCTCCTGCAACACGCCGCCGAGCGCAAAGCGCTGCTCGTGTATCTGCCGGGCTACCTGCCGCAGCAGGAGCCTCGCATCACACGCGTGATGCCCGCGATACTCGAGAATATGGAGCTTTCCCATATCGTGTGCACGCGCTCGGCCGACCTCGCCCTCATCTTCGGGGCGCGCGATGCCGCCGCATGCTACCGCAACCATATCGACTTCTACTGCCGCGCACTGCTCAATGTGGATGCAGCGGCCCACACCGTGGGCTACTACTCGGCCGCAGGCGCCGACGTGCTCGACGTGCCCCTCTCCGCATGTGCCTCCCTGGTGTGGAATGCCGGAATAGTGGCCGGCGCCGTCAAAGCGCTCGCCGATGCCGGCGCCACCCCCGAAATGATAGAAACATCGCCCGCCATGCTGCGCAATGCGGTGTTGCGCGAAGCCGTGGCCACGGCCGACACAGCACTGGCCGCCATGCCCGATGCCTGGCAGCGCACCCACGAATGAGGCGCACGGCCTCTCTCCTCTGCACAAACGAAAAAAGAAACTTCACAATGTCTACATCTCTCACCCACTCCGCCCCCCAGGGGGCTCTCCCCGAAGTAAAGGACAAGCGCGTGGCCATCGTCACAGCCGAATGGAACCGCCACATCACAGCCGCACTGCGCGACGGCGCCATCGACGTGCTGCACAGCGCCGGCTTCTCCGACGACGACATCGAACTGTTCGATGTGCCCGGAGCCGTGGAGCTCACCTTCGCCGCTTCCAACCTCATTGAAGCCAGCCGCTTCGATGCGGTCATTGTGTTCGGCTGCGTGGTGCGCGGCGGCACGCCCCACTTCGACTATGTGTGCCAGAGCGTGACGCAAGGCGTCACAGCCCTCAACGCCGACCGCGACACCCCCGTGATTTTCGGAGTGCTCACCGTCGACGACGAGCAGCAGGCACTCGACCGCGCAGGCGGCGCTCTGGGCAACAAAGGCAGCGAAGCTGCCGAAACCGCCATCAAGATGATGGCATTTGTCGATCAGGTAAACGCCCTCTGATGCGACGCCTACTGCCCTTCGCGCTTGCCGCGACCGCCCTGTGCGGATGCAGCAATGCCCCGGCACCGGAGCGCATAGACGATGCCGAGCAGAGCCTCCGCGACGGCGACATGGAAGCCGCACGCCGAGGCGTGGAGAATGTCGACACTGCCGAACTGTCGGCAGCCGAGCTCTGCCGCATGGCTGTGGTCTACGCAGCCGTGGGCGAGGACAACAGCGGCAACGAGGGCGACATAGGCATGGCAGCGCGCTGCATGCGCCGCGCGTTGGCCAAGGACTCCGCGGCCGTCGACTCTTTCATACGCACGATGCCGCCGGATCAGCGTCCGCTCATGTCCCTGGCCGTGCAGCTATGCTCACGGCCCGCCGACATTCATGATTTTGAAGAACCCGACACACTGATCAATCCATGAGCGACAACCGTCTCGAAGCACTCGCGGCATTCCTCGCCGCCAACCCCGACCTCCCCGGCGGCACCGACACTCCCGATACCACACCGGCGCCGCGACGCCCCGTACTCACCATTTCTATGGAGCGCAAAGGCCGCGGAGGCAAAACGGCAACAATTATCGCCGGATTCACATCGCCGGAAGAAGCCGCCGCGACAGCTTCGGCGCTGAAGAAACGGCTCGCCACAGGAGGCTCGGCACGCGACACCGAAGTGCTCATTCAGGGCGACCGACGGACCGACGTGCGCACCGCCCTCATCGCCCTCGGCTATCCCACTCCCAAAGGTTCATAGCATCATACCATGACCCACCGGCAGCACTTTTCCCTCTTCTCCATAGCGCCATGCTGACCATCTACAAGGCGTCCGCAGGTTCGGGCAAGACCTATACTCTGGCTTTCGAATACATCAAGGCCCTGCTCGGCATCAAGAATGCCGACGGAACCACTTACTGTCTCAACTGCCCGCGCCAGTCGCCCTCCGGACGCCGCACGCGCAACCGCCACCGCGGAATCCTCGCCATCACATTCACCAACAAGGCCACCGACGAGATGAAGGCGCGCATAGTGCGCGAGCTCAACACTCTGGCATCGCCCGATGCAAAAGCGGCCTATGCTCCCGCGCTGGAGAAATTGTTTGGATGCACGCGCTCCGAACTGGCCGACGAGGCCGCGGCCGCACTACGCGACATACTGTACGACTACCGCAATTTCAACGTCAGCACCATCGACAGTTTTTTCCAGATGGTGCTGCGCACCTTCGCCCGCGAGGTAGACCACCAGGGCGACTATGAAGTGGAGCTCAACGACCGCTACGCCGTGGCCGCAGGAGTGGGCATGCTGTTCGACGACCTCAACTTCGGGGTGGCACCGCGCGAGCAGCAGATAAAGGACTGGATAGCCGGCTACATGCGGGAGCGCATAGCCCGCGGACGCAGCTTCAATGTGTTCGACCGTTCGAGCCGCCTGTCGGGCGAGGTGGTGCGCTACGTCCACAAAATGTGTGGCGAAGATTTCAAGCCCCACGCCGAGGCCACCATAGCCTATCTTGACGATCCCTCCCGCCTGCGCCGATACCGGGCAGCCATAGCCGAAGCCACCCGCGACGCCGCCGACAAGATGCAGCAGGCCGCCCGCACAGCGCTCGAGGGACTTGACGCCGAACCCGGCGGACGTGCCATCTGCCGCTCCGTGCTGACGTCCATGCTTGAGACTGCCGCAACAGGCACAATGCCCGATGCTACGAAATTCGGCATCGGCGACCCATCCAAGGCGAAGACTTTCAAAGCCATACTGGAACGCGGGGAGGAAAAAGACATCTACACGGCATCCAAACTGCCGAAAATCAAAAGCAAGCCCGTATATCCTTCTCCCGCGCTCACGGCCTGCCTCAGGAGCGCGGCGGAGACCATGCAGGAGTGCTTTGTGCGCGTGTCGATGCTGACAATGCTCGCCGACGCCACCACATCCCTCGAATTTCTCGGGCTGGCGTGGCAATACGTGGCCGACTACCGCCGCGACAACAATCTGGTGCTCATGAGCGACACCAACGACCTGCTGCGCCGCATCATCAACGGCGCCGAGGTGCCGTTCATCTACGAGCGCATAGGCGTGGAGCTGCACCACTTCCTGATCGATGAGTTCCAGGACACGAGCGTGATGCAATGGGAGAACCTGCGGCCGCTTGTGGCCAACGGACTGGCCGAACAGGCCGACAGCCTGATAATAGGCGATGAGAAACAGGCCATCTACCGCTTCCGCAATTCCGACAGCAGCCTGCTGCACCATCGCGTGGCCACCGAGGATTTTCCGCGTCAGCACCGCGAACGCGGCTCCGAGCCGGCCGACAACACCAACCACCGGAGCGCACACGGCATCGTGCGCTTCAACAATGCCCTGTTCTCACGCCTGGCCGACAGCTGCCGCATCGACGGCTACGAAAACGTGCGCCAGAGCCTCTTCGACAAATTTGCCGGAATGGACGCTTTTGTGTGCCTGCGCCCCATGGATTCGCTTCTGCCGGAAAATGCAGATGGCGATGGCTCGCGCCCCTCATCGGCCGAACTGCGCGAGGCTTCCATCGACGCCATGGCCGCGGAGATCGTGCGACAGCACGACGCCGGCTATCCCTGGAGCCGCATCGCGGTGCTTGTGCGGCGCCGCGCCGAGGCTCAGGAAGTGGTCGACGGCCTCATGCGGCGCCATCCCCACATACCGCTTCTGAGCAACGAGGGCCTGCGCCTCGACAGCAGCGCCGCCGTGCGCATGATTGTGAGCATACTGAAGTTTGTCGACCATTCGTACACCCCATCCGGAGCGAACGGCGACGCATTCGCCACTTACGGCGACATACTCCTCATGCTGTCGCGCTTTGAATACATCCTCGGCCGCGGAGGGTGCACCCCCGCCGAAGCACTTGCCGCAGCCATTGCCGACGACGATGCCAATGCGCTCGCCGACGAAGCTTCGGACGTCCGTGCCGCACACGCCGCCAATCTGCCGGCACTCGTGGAGGTCATTATCAGCCGCAATGTGCCGCCCGAACAGCGCGAGCGGGAATTTGCCTACATCGCCGCTTTTCAGGACACCGTGCTCGACTACTGCGCCATGTACAACCCCTCTGTCCACGCCTTCCTCTCATGGTGGGAGCGCAACGCACCGCGCCTCACCGTAGGAGCCGCCGCCACGCTCGACGCCGTGGCCGTGATGACGGTGCATAAGGCCAAAGGCCTGGAATGGGATTGCGTGCACATACCGTTCGCCAACTGGGAGATAGACCCGCGCAGCGAGGATGTGTGGCTACCGGTAGGCGACGTGGCCGTGGGCCAGCCCTCCGACCGGCCTCCGGTGCTCGCACTGCCTATGGGACGTCTGTGGAGCGTGGCCGGCGAACCGTTCGCCTCTGCCTATGCCGCCAACGCGGCCCTGCAGGTGGCCGACAACATGAACATGACCTACGTTGCGTTCACACGCCCCGTGCGCGAGTTGCATGTACACTACGATCCGGCCCGTGGCATAGGGCGCATGCTTCAGCCCGCCCTTCAGGCCACACATCCATCCGACACCACCCCGGAAGGCATGCCTCTACCATCGGGAGCCGACCCCGACACGGAAGGCGTCTATACCTACGGCGCACCCACCGCGCCTGCCGCCGGCGCCCACGACAGCGCCGCGACAGAAAGCGCATGCCCCGCACCACCCTACGCCGTGTGTTTCCGCGACGACACCCGCGAACTCACCACCGTGGTCGATATCACCACCATGGACCCCGAGCTCGGCATAGGCAACGAAGCCGCCTCGCGCGAAGAGCTCATACCGTTTCCGCGCACCGCCGAGGAACGGGCACGGGCGCGGGCAGCAGAGCGCGGCAACGACCTGCACAACATCCTCGCCCTGATGCGCACCCTGACCGACCTGCCGCGCGCCATCGCCACTGTGGGCACCCGTGCAGGACTGTCGGCCGTGCAGCGTGCCGAGTACTCCGAGGTGATCAGCGAAGCCATGCAGGCGGCCGCCCCTCACACCGACCGGTGGTTTGACCCCGGAGCCCGAGTGCTGGCCGAACGCACCATATATGTGGCCGAACGCGGCGAGAGCTTCCGCCCCGACCGCATAATCTTCTACCCCGATGGTAGCGCCGACGTGGTGGACTACAAATTCACCGCCGAGCCGCGGCAGGAACACAGCACGCAGGTGCGCGGCTATCTGGCCATGCTGCGCGCTATGGGCCACACGCGCCTGCGCGGCTTCCTGTGGTATCCGGAACTGCATATCGTGCAGGAAGTGTAGGTGCATAAATCATCTTAGATCTTTTCGCGGGTACAGAAGAACAAAACGACAAACGGCACAAAAGAATTAATAGCCAACGAAATAAATTGTGTCTCTTATGTTTTTATGAACTTTTGTACCCTCGCTATACGAGGTTGCATACAACCATGCACCTTAATACAGGGCTTGTGCCGAGAAAAGAATTGCCACACATAGCATAAGCCACATAAATTCAATGTATGGCTCATGTGGTTGTTCAAATTTTTTCTATTTTTGCAACATGTAAACCAAACCTTTAGCCGCATGAACCGGATTCTTGCAATTCTTTTTCTGATAGCCGCTTGCCTGCCCGCACATGCCGGACGCATCGACTTTGCCGACATCTCCATCGACCTTCCCGACGAAGCCTCTGTGCAATACGATAGTACGCAAACCATGGTAAGGGCACGCATCGCCGATGCCACACTCTATCTCACCACATTAGGCGACCCCTCGATATCCCGAAAAGTGGACTTTGACGAGAACAGAGTGCTTGCAGACATGCACAAGGAACTGCTCAACTTCGACCGCTTAAAGCCGGTGGACGAGCAATCAAACCACGACTCATTCAATTTCCGCGCAAGCTACGCCCGCCGCATCTACGCCGATGCCACGCGGCCCGAGCGCAAAGCAATGTCCTACACCTTCTACACCCCATCGCGACCATATTGCATCGTTGTGACATACACCGGCGACGAGCTGCCGGAACCATTCGCCGCCGCCATCGGCTCCGTGCGCGACGATCTCTCGCCCCTCGCCTGGCAATGGAATGTATTCAGAAACACATGGGCCATAGCCATCTTCTTCTTCGTCGGAGCAATGTTGCTGGCGCAGATGGCCGGATGGGCCATGAACAGAGAGCGGCGCGCCATGGCAGCAGCCATAATATGCGGCATCGCGGGTTTCTTCCTCGCATTCACCATCGTGGCGGGTGCATGGGTGCTGGCCATCCTTTTATGCGTTGCCGCTGCTGCCGGCGGTTACTGCGGCATGATACTGAAATTTGAAGATTTCCTCGATTCAGCAGTCAATGGTTAGGCTCCTTTTTACGACCATAGCCGCACTGGCTACAATCGCCGCGCACGCCACTACCGTCGACCTTCCCAACGGTCTCACATTCGATGTGCCCGATGGCTACACACTCACCTCCGACTATCCCGCCACCGTGCTCACATGGTCCGACGGCACCCACACCATAGCCTTCGCCACCGCAACAGACAGTGCCGGGTACGACCTCGACAAATGCCTTGACAGCTACGACAGAGCGGCGCTCCCGCTCGAGGGCTATGTAAGCTACGATGAAACAGACGAGCCCTGGCACGATCTCAACCACGACTACACCGAACGCCGCTACTACCGTCTCTCCGACAGATTGCGGCTCATAACCCACACCGGCTACGCCGCCACCGGCAAGCCATACGTGCTGGCCTACACCTATCCTGCCGCAGAGACGCCCGACGCATTCCTCCATGCCGCCCGCGCCGTGCGCTGCGGCGGCTCGTGGTGGCAGCGCATGCAGCTGCTCTACTCACAGTCCATGATAGTGTGGCTGCTGTTCCCTCTTGCCCTTGCCATGGCCACCTACCTGCTCCCCGCGCGCATACCGCAGAGCATAACAATAGCCGCCCTCGCCCTCTTCCTGGCGTGGCTTGGCCGCAGACTATGGTCCGACCCGTCCGTAGCCCTCACCGTCTACGCCCTCTGGACCGTCCTCCTCTTCCTGCGCTGCATCGTCGACGCTTCCACCTTCAGCCACCTCGCAAAAAAAACCGACGAAATCATCCCATAAAAGAGCCGGGCGCTGTCCATGATAATCATAGATAACAATCACTCCGCAGTTCTTCCCGGTTCCCGCAGTTCTTAAGCGGTTCTTAAAGATGCATGGCTCTGCTTCATATTTTGAAATATGAAATGTTTGTACTACCTTTGCCATAAATCATTGGATATATGTGCACACGCGAACAATGTTTGGCAAAGATGTCGGCTTCCGAATCATATCTAAAATCTGAATTCGGGGTCAAATCGCTGTTGCTTTTCGGCTCCATGGCAAGAGGCGACAACCGTATCGACAGCGATGTTGATGTGTGCGTGGATATGCCCCCAAAAGCGTTTAAAGTGGTAGGTCTGAAGCTATATCTTCAGGAACTGCTCGGCGCGGCTGTCGATGTAGTTCGCCTCAACCCGCGCCTTGATTCTTTCCTTATCAACGAAATACGTCGCGATGGAATCACAGTATTTTAACGACATAGCCTTGACCAAGCATACTATCAATCAAATGATTGAAGCTTGCGAACTCATTGTTCTGTGGAATAAGGATGTGCGCTCTACCGATGATTATCTCCTGTCTCCCGAAGGTATGCAAAAAATGGCGGCAAGTTGCATGCTCATTGAAAGTATAGGCGAAGGAGTTAAGAAAATAGACAGAATCATGCCGGGCCTTCTCGTGGAAATTGCGCCTGAAACTCCGTGGAAAAACATCAAAGGACTTCGCGACCATATAGCACACGGATATTTCAACATCGATGCCGACATAGTTTTCGATGTTTCAATAAATGAAATCGAACCACTGAAAAAAGAATTATCGCGTATCCTCATCCAGCTTTCATCTGTATCTTAAGCTCCCAAAAATCAATTAGCGGTTCGTGTAGTTATTAGAGCCTGGTTCAAGTTAATCTCAAAAACCACACGAACCACGGTTTTGACCATGCGGATAAAATAAACAAACATTCTCACGAAACGTCGCAAAGCGACGACACTACATTGCGGGCGATAGCCCTCTGATGTAAATTGGATTGTTTTGCTGACAAGCGAATTTTTTTCGTATTTTTGCAACGTATAAACCAAACCTTTACCGCATGAAACACCTCGCTCTCCTGCTGCTTCCTTCTGTCGCCATATGCTCCGCTATGGCCTCAAACCACAAAACAGAGTTCAACGACAACCTCGCCAACGGCCGATATGAACAGGCCGACAGCGTGCTCGCCGCGTGGGAAACCGAGCATCCTCAGGATCCCGAACTGTTTGCCGCCCGCTACAACTATATGCTCAACAGTTCCCGGCAATCAACACTTGTGCTTTCCAACGAAACACCTGACGGCGAAGCCCTGATTCTCACCGACTCCACAGGAAACACCGCAGGAGCAATATTCGGCCAATCCACGTGGAACGACTCTCTGCTTAACCTGGCATTCAGCGAGATAGACCGAGGCATAGCAGCATTCCCCGACAGAATAGATTTCCGGCTCGGAAAAGCCGCCGGTGCGGAACTGTCTGAAAAATGGGACACAGTATTCACCACATTCAACAGCCTGCTCGACCGCTCCTTGCAAAACGGATTGGCATGGTACGGCGAAGACAATGCTCCGCTCGACAGTCTTGCTAAAGAAATCGTAATAGATGCGTCTCTTCGTTATATAGGCGGCTTGCACGAGCAGAATTCGGCTATCACCGACTCCATGGCAATAGTCCTGTGCAATAAAGCTGTTGAACTGATGCCCGAAGAATATAAAATCGTGAATCTTGCCGGCGCCGTACATTATGGAGCACGAATCACAGACAAGGCCGTGCAATACTTTCTGCGGGCTAAAGACCTGAACCACGACGACCCCATGGCCATAGGCAACCTTGCCTACATATATTACCGGAACGGCGAGAACGACAAAGCCGTTGAATTATACCTCGAGTTACTGAACAATCCGGTTTTTGATGACGAGACTCATGAATTTGCCTCGCAAATGATTGAACGGATTAACACACCCGCCACCCCTCTGCGCATTTATGATTATTTCTTCAGATGGTTGCCCGAGATTGCACAATATATCACAACCGACAACGCCGGAGCTTTGTTATCAACTCCGGAGTTAGTAAACGGCGAACTAATGAAAGAAAACCAACTGTCATCGCCTTTCGCCGACGACCAGATAAGCATCGACACGTTGTCCTACGACGGCAAAACAATCTACATATGGCAGTTTCCCGAACCCGAGGAATGCCCCAACTGCCTGTATGTGGCCTTTGTTCCCGCAGCCAATGGCAGCAAGGTTTTCACTCTTGAAAAATCCATATTCGCAGATTTCATGGTAGGCTCACAGCAGGATGGCAGCCATATCAGTTTCTTCGACACCGACCGCCCTGAAAATGCCGAAGCATTTGCACGCATGCTCATCGACCGCGGGATCATCGGGCAGGAGTGAAAAACGCTGATTTGCACAGCCCGTGGAAAATGCGTATATTTGCAAGCTTAACCTTGCCGCCGTCCGGCGGTTGAATCTCTCCACAACAGTGCAAATATGGGTAAGATAAAACAATTACGCTCAAACATAGCCCACAGCGACTCGCTTTTTTTCTCGTTTCTGCGTTCGGGAGCATCCTCGCAGGCCGCCTCATGGGTGGACCTCGGCCTTGGTTTCGCCCTCTTCGCATGGCTCGGCCTGGCGCCCTGGATGTCGGCCGCCATCGGCGCCGTAATAGGCGGTGCCGTGAACTGCGTGCTCTGCTACCGCTTCACATTCCATGCCCAGGGATGCCCGTGGAGGGCCGTTATAGTAAAATACGTGATGGTGTGGCTCGGTAGCCTGGTGCTTAATTCCGGGGGCACGCAGGTGTTCTATTTCCTCATCCAGGACTGGCACTATCTCGAGACCATCGGCTTCCAGCCCGACGGCTACTATGCTGCGGCGCGCATTTTTGTATCGCTCATCGTGGGATGGTTCTGGAACTTCATCCTCCAGCGCTACTTCGTGTTCCGCCACAGCAGTTTCGACCCCTACGCCATCCGCTTTGTAAATGCCGTGGTTCCCGGATTGCGGCGCGAATACGCATCCAGCAAATAGGCGGCAATGGGCAAAAAGATTGTGGAGACGCCCCTGATGAAGCAGTATTTCGAGATGAAATCTCTTCATCCCGACGCCGTGCTGCTCTTCCGCGTGGGCGATTTTTACGAGACCTACGGCGATGATGCCGTGACGGCATCGCGCATCCTCGGCATCACCCTTACCAAACGCGCCAACGGTGTGGCACAGCATGTGGAGATGGCCGGATTTCCCCACCACGCCGTCGACACGTACCTACCGAAACTCATACGCGCCGGCAAGCGCGTGGCCATCTGCGAGCAGCTCGAGGACCCGAAGCTCACGAAGAAACTCGTGAAGCGCGGCATCACGGAGCTTGTGACGCCCGGCGTGGCCACTACCGACAATGTGCTGCAAAGCGGGCAGAACAACTTTCTGGCCGCCGTGCACTTCGGACGCAATGCCACCGGCGTGGCATTTCTCGATATAAGCACCGGCGAATTCCTCACCGCCGAGGGCGACACGGCCTACATCGACAAGCTGCTCGCAAGTATGGCACCCAAGGAGGTGCTCGTGATGCGCGGATGCCGGCGCCGCATGGAGGAAGAGATGTCGGCACGCTATCTTATGTTTGAGCTCGACGACTGGGTGTTCACGCTCGATGCCGCCGACGAGCGCCTGAGGCGCCAGTTCTCCACCGCCTCGCTCAAGGGCTTCGGTATCGACCGCATGCACGATGCCATCATTGCCGCCGGCGCCACACTCCATTACCTCGACATCACCCAGCACACACGCATAGCCCATATCAGCGCCATATCCCGCCTTGAGGAAGAGCGGTATGTGCGCATGGACGCTTTCACGGTGCGCAATCTCGAGCTCATTGAGCCACTGGGCGCCGAAGGCCGCAGCCTGCTCGGCGTGCTGGACCGCACCGTCACTCCCATGGGTGCGCGCCTGCTGCGGCGCTGGCTGCTGTTTCCGCTACGCGACCCGCACGCCATCAACGATCGCCTCGATGTGGTGGAACATTTCTTCCGCGACACCGATGCGCGCGACCGTCTGGCCGAACTTCTCGGACGCGTGGGCGACCTCGAGCGCCTTTGTTCCAAGATAGCCAACGAGCGCATCACCCCGCGCGAGATGCTGCAACTGCGCTCGGCACTTCTGGCCATAGGGCCGGCCAAGGCCTTGTGCGAGGCCTCCGGCCTGGAGGCTCTGATGGCAATCGGGCGCCAACTGAACGATTGCGCCGCCGTGGCCGCGCGGATAGGAGCCGAGATCAGCGACGACGCCCCGGCGCAGCTCAACCGCGGCGGCGATGTGATACGCGCCGGTGTGGACGAGGAGCTCGACCGACTGCGCGAGATATCCCGCGGCGGCAAGGACTATCTGGTGCGCATCCAGGAGCGCGAAAGCGCGGCCACCGGCATAGGGTCGCTCAAGATAGGCTACAACAATGTGTTCGGCTACTACATCGAGGTCACCAACACGCACCGCTCCAAGGTGCCTGCCGAATGGATACGCAAACAGACCCTCGTCAACGCCGAACGCTATATCACCCCCGAGCTGAAGGAGTACGAGCAGAAAATTCTGACAGCCCAGGAGAGCATCGAGAGCATACAGACACGTATCTACGGGCGCCTCGTGGCCGATGTAGGTGCCTACATACCCGCCATGCAGCTCGACGCCGCCATGCTCGCGCGCCTTGATGTGCTGCTGGGCTTCACGCGGGCTGCGGCCGAGGGGCGCTATGCGCGGCCCGTAGTGGATGATTCCCTGCTCCTGAGCCTTACGGAAGCCCGTCACCCCGTGATAGAGCGGGAGCTGCCTCCGGGCGAACCATACATAGCCAACAGTCTCGAGCTCGACAACGAGGGCACGCAGATAATGATGATCACCGGCCCCAACATGAGTGGCAAATCGGCGCTTCTGCGACAGACTGCGCTCAATGTCATCATGGCTCAGTGCGGCAGCTTTGTAGCCGCCGATGCGGCCCATATAGGCGTCGTCGACAAGGTGTTCACACGCGTGGGCGCAAGCGACAACATTGCCCTGGGCGAGAGCACATTCATGGTGGAGATGAACGAGGCCGCAAGCATACTCAACAACATGAGCGCGCGGTCGCTCATTCTCTTCGACGAGCTCGGACGCGGCACCAGCACCTACGACGGTATCTCCATCGCGTGGGCCATCGTGGAACATATCCACGAACACCGCGGGCTGCATCCCAAGACATTATTCGCCACCCACTACCACGAGCTCAACGACATGGAAGCACGCTTCCCGCGCATCGCCAACTACAATGTGAGCGTGCGCGAGATAGACGGAAAGGTGGTGTTTCTGCGCAAACTTGCCCGCGGAGGCTCCGAACACAGTTTCGGCATACACGTGGCACGCCTCGCGGGAATGCCCCGCTCCATCACCGACCGCGCCGACTCTGTGCTCCACCGCCTTGAGAGCGGCGCCCGCGACAATGCCGTGGCACGCCCCGATATGGCCGAGGCGACCGCCCAGCCCGGCGTGCAACTGTCGTTTTTCCAGCTCGACGACCCCGTGCTGGCACAGGTGCGCGACGAACTTCTGGGAATAGACATCGACCGCCTCACACCACTGCAGGCGCTCACAAAACTCAACGACATACGCGCCATTCTCACAGGCAAAGGACTATGAGCACACACATCACCCTGCATCGCCCGGCCTTAGCCGAACTACCGGCCCTGGAGGCCCTTTACACTGCCTCGTTCCCTCCCGAAGAGCGGCGCCCCTGGGACATGGTGGCCGCCGGAGGCGACACACCGTGCCTTCTGTGCATATCGGCTCCCGACGAGCCGCATGCAGGCCTTGTGAGCCTATGGCGCTTTCCGCAGTTCACCTACATCGAGCACCTGTGCACCGCACATGCGCTGCGTGGAAGAGGCCTTGGCGGAGCTGTGCTCGCCGCCTTGCGCGCCGAGGGACGCCCGCTGCTGCTTGAGGTGGAGCATCCGCAAGGCCCGGACAGCATGGAGCAACGCCGCATCGACTTCTACCGCCGCAACGGCTTCGGCGTGCTCGACTATCCGTACATACAGCCGCCCTACGCCCCCGGGCTCCCGGAAGTGCCTCTGCTGCTCATGTGCACCGACACCCGCATAGATGCTGCCGGAGCCGCACGTGTGCTCCACTCGTTTGTCTACAACAGTCCGGAGCCGGGCGAGAAACCATGAGCGAGAACGACAATCTGAAGCAAAAAACAGCCCGCGGACTGCTGTGGGGAGGCATAGGCAACGGCGGCATGCAGCTGCTCAACCTCTTTTTCGGCATATTCCTCTCCCGCCTGCTCTCGCCGTCGGACTACGGCGTGGTGGGGGCCCTCACCATATTCTCCGCCGTGGCGGGCATATTCACCGAGAGCGGCTTCACACTCGCCATAGTCAACCGCAAGAAGGTGGACGACCGCGACTACTCATCGGTGTTCTGGTTCAACATCGCCGTGGGCGCCGCGCTATATGCCGCGCTGTTCTTTCTGGCTGTTCCCATAGCAGCCTTCTACCGCAATCCGGAGATGGTGCCGCTGGCCCGATTCCTGTTTCTGAGTTTCTTCATAGGAGCCACCGCCACGGCGCCGTCGGCCTACATGTTCCGCCATCTCATGGTGAAGGAACGCAGCAAGATACTGCTCACATCCATCGTGGTGTCCGGCACGGCGGGAGTGGCCTGCGCCCTGTGTGGCCTCGGCTACTGGGGCATAGCCACGCAAACGGTGCTCTACTCCCTCTCCACTGCCGTGCTCTATTGGCGCGCCGTGCCCTGGCGCCCGGGGCGCCGCTTCTCGGCAGAGGCCATACGCGCCATGCTTCCGTTCAGCGTCAAGCAGATGACGGTATCGCTGTTCACTCATTTCAACAACAACATCTTCGCCGTGCTGCTGGGACGTTTCTACGGCATGCAGCCCACCGGCTATTACACGCAAGGCAACAAATGGACCTTCATGGGATGGTCCACCGTGTCGGGAATGATCAACAACGTGGGCCAGCCGGTGCTGCGCCATACCACCGACGACCCCGACCGCACTCGGCGTGTGTTCCGCAAAATGCTGCGCTTCGCGGCCTTTGTGTCGTTTCCGGCGCTGTTCGGGCTGGCGCTGGTGTCACGCGAGCTCATTGTACTCACCATCACCGACAAATGGCTCCCGGCAGTATCGGTGATGCAGATTTTGTGTGCCGGAGCGGCATTCCTGCCGCTGGCCACACTCTACGGCAACCTCTTCAACAGCATAGGCCGTCCGGGCGTGTACATGTGGAACACGATAGCTCTGGGAAGCACGCAATCGGCACTCGTGTGCATCACCTACCGCTACGGGCTGCCGGCGATGCTGGCCGTATATTCCTCCGTCAACATCCTCTGGCTGCTCGTGTGGCAGTACTTCGCGTGGCGCCACACAGGCCTCCGGCTGCGGGAAGCGCTTGCCGACACCATGCCCTACATGGTGGCCGCCGCAGCCACCATGGCTCTGACATGGATGCTCACACGCCCCATCGCAGCCCCTCTGCTCTCACTCACCGCCAAGATACTCATGGCGGCAAGCATCTACTGTCTCGCCATGTGGGGCGCACGCTCGATTGTGTTCCGCGAGACAGTGGAATACCTGCTGCACATGCGTAAAACCATCTGACCGCACCACACCATGCTCGAAAACGTCACCGTAATAATTCCCGCACACAACCGCCCCGAACGCCTGCGCCGGTTGCTCGGCTATTATGCCGGCACGGGCATACACATCCTCGTGCCGGACTCGTCAGACAAACCATACACCGGCCCCATCGACCCGCACACAACCGTCTACCTCCACCGGCCGCGCATGCACTTCCTGCTGAAGCTGCGCGAGGTGCTGCCGCTCATCGACACACCCTACGTGCTGTATTGCGCCGACGACGACTTCGCTGTGCCGGAAGGCATTGCCTGCGCCGCGGCATTTCTGGACGCCCATCCCGACTATGCCACCGCCCAGGGCCACTATCTCACCTTCACCCCCACGGCGCGGCGCATAAAATTCCTGCCACGCTACATACGCTATTTCGACAGCCGTGTCACCGCCGACAATCCCACGGGGCGTCTCGCACAGAAAAGCGGCCAGTATGCGTCGTTGCTCTATGCAGTGGCCCGCACGGACGCATTCCGCGAGATCTACTCCTACTGCTTCGGCAACGACGGCGCGCCCGTGTTCCGCAATCTTTTTCTCGCCGAGGAATATTTCAACCACGCCATGCTGATCGAGGGAAAATACGCCACGCTTCCATGCTTCTTCAGCGCCCGCGAGCGCATAGCTGGCTCGGCCACATCCACCACCACGCCGGTGGCCGATGTGCGCCACACCCCCGAATACGAAGCCTACACCGCCGCGCTCGCTGCGCTGCTCGCCGACAAAAGCGGGCTGCGGGGCGCCGATGCCGGCGGCGTCATCAGCCGCGCATGTGACACCGCTCCGGACAACCCGCAGATCATGTTCAAGCGCCGCATCAACGCCATACTGGCCTCCCACCCGCTGCTGCGCCCTCTCGCGCGCCTGTCGGAATGGCGCTACGCCCGCAAGGGCCTGCGTGCCGTGCGCGGCATGGAGAGCTATCCCTGCAACTTCTCCACCCCTGAGAAAGAAGCGATAATAGCCGCCGTGCGCTCTACAGAAAAATAATCTTCACACACCATAACAATTACCATGAAACAAATCTTACTGGCTGCGGCCGTAGCGCTGACTGCATTCGCAGCATCGGCCCAGGAGAAAAAAGAAACACCCTGGCAACTCGTGGACGCGCGCGAGCTGCGCATCATCAACAAAGGCTGGGACAACACCGCCCGCGACTACACCCGCATACCCGCCTATCTGAAAGACAGCGTGCGACCCGACCTCTGGGAGCGCTCGCAGTGTGCCTCGGGCATCGCAGTGCGCTTTGCCACCGATTCGCGCCGCGTGGGCGCAAAGTACCGGCTGCTCTGGGACACTCATCTGCCCCACATGGCCGACACCGGCCTGAAGGGCACCGACCTTTATATATTTGAGGGCGATTCCGTGTGGCGCCACGTCAACACCAACCGTCCCAAAGCCAACAACAAGGAAACCAAGATCAACGAGACCACCTACGTCAGCAACCTCGACGGAGGCATGCATGAGTACATGATATACCTGCCGCTGTACGACGGCATCGAGGAATTCTATGTCAAGGTGGACAGCGGCGCCACAATCACCCCCGGACGTGCCGACCTCATCGACCGCGATCTCAAGATCGTGGCCTACGGCACCAGCATCCTGCAGGGAGGATGCGCGTCGCGCACGGGCATGGCCGCCACCAACATGCTATCGCGCGAACTCAACTGTGAGGTAGTGAACATAGGCATAAGCGGCGAAGGCAAGATGGACGCATGCATGGCACGCGCCATGGCCCAGATAGCCGATGCCGATCTCTTCCTGCTCGACCCCGTGCCCAACTGCACCGAGATGATGTGCGACACCCTCACCTACGACTTTGTGCGTATACTGCGCGATGCACGCCCCGACGTGCCCGTGGTGATGCTGGAAGGCCCCATCTATCCCTACGCACGCTACGACAGCTACTTCGGCAACTATCTGCCGCGCAAGAACGCCGCTTTCCGCCGCAACTACGAGCGCCTGAAGGCTGAGCGTCCGGACAATCTCTACTACGTCACGAGCGAAGGCCTCGACGGCGTGGAGGACGATGGCACCGTGGACGGCATACATCTCACCGACCTTGGTTTCCGCCACTATGCCGACAAACTACGTCCCATACTCGAGGAAATCCTCGCCGATAAGATACGCCTCCCGGCACGCAAGTGACCGGCCACACGCCAAAAGAGAGCGGGCGCCCCCGGCCGGGGACGCCCGCTCTCTTTTAGAGGGTGTTTAATAACAGATGTTATTAAACACCCTCTTAGTGTAAAGACCGAACAGGAGACTACAGATCCTCCTCTATCGAGAAATCATCGGGCATGGAGGCGTCGAAAAGATCGGGGTCGGAAGCAGGAGCATCCTCACCGGCGCTTTTTTCTGCAGTTTCTTCTTTTTCCTCATCCTTGACCTTGGCTGCACGCTGGGCTCGAGCCACGGGATTTTTGTCGGCCTCGCGGAGTGCTTCGGCTATGCGTGCCTCTATCTCCTCGGCCAGTTCGGGATTGTCCTTGATGGTGCGTATGGCGGCGTCGCGGCCCTGGGCGAGTTTCGAGCCCTCGTAGCTGAACCACGAGCCGCTCTTCTTGATGATGTTGAATTCCACGCCCAGATCGATGATCTCGCCGGCACGGGAGATGCCCTCGCCGAACATTATGTCGAACTCAGCGCGCTTGAAAGGAGGCGCCACCTTGTTTTTCACAATCTTGATCTTGGCATGACGGCCGAGCACATCATCGCCATCCTTGATGGGGCTGCCCGTGCGGATGTCCACGCGCACGGATGCGTAGAATTTCAGTGCATTGCCGCCGGTGGTGGTCTCGCTGGGGCCAAACATCACACCGATCTTCTCACGGAGCTGGTTGATGAAGATGCAGGTGGTGTTGGTACGGGCGATGGCACCCGTGAGCTTGCGCATGGCCTGCGACATGAGGCGCGCCTGAAGGCCCACGTTGCGGTCGCCCATCTCGCCTTCAATTTCATTTTTGGGAGTGAGCGCGGCCACAGAATCGACCACAAGGATGTCGAGGGCGGAGGAACGTATGAGCTGCTCGGCTATCTCGAGGGCCTGCTCGCCATTGTCGGGCTGGGAGATGAGAAGATTGTTGATGTCCACGCCGAGCTGCTGGGCATAGAAGCGGTCGAACGCGTGCTCCGCATCGATAATGGCGGCTATGCCACCCTTCTTCTGGGCCTCGGCTATGGCATGTATGGCCAGTGTGGTCTTACCGGACGACTCGGGGCCGAATATCTCGATGATGCGTCCGCGGGGATAGCCACCCACGCCGAGAGCATGGTTGAGAGCGATGGAGCCGGTGGGTATCACCTCGATGTTCTCGATGGCCTCGTCGCCGAGCTTCATCACGGCACCGCGGCCATAGGCTTTTTCAATCTGTCCGAGGGCTGCGGCGAGGGCGTCCATGCGGGCGTCGCCGGTGCTGGAGGTTGCCTTGGCCTTGGAGGCCTTGGAGGTTTTTTCGGTTTTTGCCATGAGTGATATGTTTTTTAGTGTTATTCTTCTATTTATGTTGCAAAGATAGCGGCATCGCGGGGCAAAAATCGCGCACATGCCATCTAAAATATGTTAAATGCAATTATTTTTCATCCTGCCGCGAACCAAATGCACTCGCCGGCGTTTTATAGGTACATAGCAAGATTACTTTTTCCATTGCAAGAAATGTGATAATGATTGGTTTATTACGAAAGCGGAGATGCCGGGAGGCAACTCCGCTTTCGGTTTATTGCTGCCGTTCGGCCGGTTTTTTATCGCCGGGGATGATAACACCGCTGATTTTCAGTGTCTCGCGGCGGCCACCCGCGTTGGTGCGCACGCGCACATTCTTCCCGAATTCGCCCAAAGGCTGTCCGGAGGGCAGATAAGTCACTTTTATTGTGCCTTTTTTTCCGGGCTTCACGGGCTCGGTGGTGTATTCCGGACGCGTGCAGCCGCAGCTGGCGGTGGCGGAAACGATGATGAGAGGCGCGGAGCCGGTGTTGGTGAACGTGAACGTATGGCTCACGGGACCACCCTCGGCGCCTATGGTGCCAAAATCATGATCCTTGGAATCGAATTTTATGGCCGGTCCCTGGGCCGCGGGCGCGGCGGATACCAGCGCAACGCATGCTGCCGCGCATAGGGCGAAGACAGCAAAGAATTTCAAGATTTTCACAGCTCTACGGTTTTGTTTCTTAATTCGTTGAAATAATAGTCGAGCACATCGCGGGCGGCAGTGAACGAACTGCGGCGGTCGGCGAGCACGTCGCGCTCAAGCTCCGCGAGCATGCGCTCCACGCCCGGATTGTTGTAGAAACTGCCACGCAGAGCTTCGTCTATGCTCTCGCGCATCCAGTAGCGCGCTTGCTCGCGGCGCTTGTGCTGAAAATATCCGTTGGCGTCCACAAAGGCGAAGTAGCGGTCGATCATGTCCCACACCTCGGCAATGCCGAGCTCGAAATAGCCACTGTATGTGAGCACCTCGGGGCTCCATCCGCTGGCCGTGGGCGGAAAAAGGTGGAGGGCGCTGCGGAACTGTGCCTGGGCCAGCTGTGCCGGGCCGATATTGTCGCCGTCGGCCTTATTGATCACAATGCCGTCGGCCATCTCCATGATGCCGCGCTTGATGCCCTGCAGTTCGTCGCCCGTACCGGCAAGCTGTATGAGCAGGAAAAAGTCGACCATCGAATGTACGGCGGTCTCGCTCTGCCCCACGCCCACCGTCTCGACAAAGATATTGTCGTAGCCGGCGGCCTCGCACAATACGATTGTCTCACGCGTCTTGCGCGCCACGCCTCCCAGGCTGCCGGCCGACGGGCTGGGACGGATGAATGCGCCGGGATGCTGCGACAGCTTCTCCATGCGGGTTTTGTCGCCAAGAATCGAGCCTTTGGTGCGTTCGCTTGAAGGGTCGATGGCAAGCACTGCAAGCTTGCCGCCACGGCGCAACACGTGCAGCCCGAACACATCTATGCTTGTGCTTTTGCCGGCTCCCGGCACGCCGGTGATACCGATGCGGCGCGAGCGGCCGCTGTAGGGCAGGCATTTTTCTATCACCTCCTGCGCCACGGCCTGGTGGGCCGGCGACAAGCTTTCCACGAGCGTCACGGCGCGGCTGAGCATAGTGACATCGCCTTTCAGAATGCCCTCCACCAGTTCGCCGGCCGATGGCAGAGGCTTACGCTTGGGGCGGCGTGAGGTATACGGATTGACACTCGGCGGCTGCGCCACGCCGCTGTTCACGGTCAGGCCCGTGTATTGCGCTTCATTCTCGGGATGTATGTGGTGCGTATCGTGCATGTGCTTGTGTTTTAATATTCAAAGATAGCACATTCTGCGCAAACGCACGCAAGATTTTTGATTTTTTATAATATGATTATCCGCAAAAATACCCAAGGTTTTACTCTCAATGTAGGGACGTGCCTTCGGCACGTAAAATTGGCATGCAGGCATATTATACATCGCAAAGCGATGTCTCTACATTGCGGGCGGTAACCTTATGATGTCAACTTGGGTAATTTTGCGGATAATCAATTTTTATAATATATGCCGCACCATGCAAAAAGAGGGGCACGCTTGATTATCAACCGTGCCCCCGGGAGGGTCTAATGGTATGTAAAGCTTATCGTTTATTTCAGCTTTATGTCCACAAGGCCGTTGGGATGGTCCGCACGGTCCTTATAGACGCTTACACTCTCGATGTCGGACGGGTTTATGCTATTGATATCCCCCTCGTAGGGTTTGCCGTTGACAAAATAATCAGGCTTTGGCCCACCGTCGGCCGAACCGGGGAATGTGGAGACGGGAGTGGAGGACACCGCTATGACACGCATCCCGGTAGCTTCATCCTGATGAGCCTCAGCGCTCGCGCCGGTCATGACGACCGACATTCCGGACGTGGAGGCAGCTTCCGATTTTTTCTGAGTGCCGTAGCCCACTACCACCACGTCGTCAAACGTTTTTGTCACAGCCTTGTCGCCGGATTCTTTCTTTTCATTACCGGTAAGCTTGAACGTCACGGGCAGAGCGAAAGAACATGCTACAGGCTCCCCGGCCTCGTTGCGGGCAGGGGTCCAGCGCGGCATGGATGCGACAACGCGCACGGCCTCGGCGTCGAGGGCGCTGCTGACGCCTTTCATCACCTTTACATCGTTGATGCTGCCATCGGCGCCCACTACGAACGACACCGTCACACGGCCCTGCTCGTTGGCTTTCATGGCTTCGGCGGGATATCGCACATTCATGGCCAAAAACTTGAACATCTCCGCATCGCCGCCGGGATACTGGGGTAGCTTGGCCGGGGCTTGGCCGTTAGTGTTTTTTTCCGTAACTTTGTCCACAGATGCCACACGGCCCGCAGTTGCGGGAACGGAAACGGCATCCGCAGCCTGCGCTGCGGCGGATTCGGGAGCGAATGTGGCCGAACGGGCCATAGACAGTGTGGAAGCCACGGCAGGCATATCCACCGCCAGAACCGCTGCCACGAGGGCCGGCACAAGGGCAAGAACGCGCATGCGGCGCACGGCCCGGTTGTTTTGTTTGTACATCATAGTGATACGTTTTGATAGATTACTGTGATTAAGGCTGTTGGCGAGCGACTGCAATCTTACGCCGGCAGCCTTTTCAATTAATAACATCTGATAGGAGCGCACATCGAAGCCACGCGAAAGCACAGCCTCGTCGGCCTGATATTCGTGCACGCGGCGCAGCTCGGCACGCATGAGCCACGCGGCAGGATTGTACCAGGCCACCGCACACACAGCCTGCGCCAGAAGCAGGTCGAGCCAATGGCCGTGGCGCAGATGGCCGAGTTCGTGGGCGCATATCACATCACCGCGCGAAGCTGCATCCGATTCGCTCATCACCACATAGTGCATGAAGCTGAACGGCACATCGCATTGTTTCAGCAGCACAAGCGTGTAGCCGCTGCGGCGCTCGCGCCGTCCGCCATTTATAAGGCAGGCGAGACGCACCATGCCGCAGACAGTCCACAGCGCTACGGCCAGAAAGCCGGCTGCGTAGCACCACAGAGCCACGCGGGGAAGAAGACTCCGGGAGGCGGGAGCCGCCGGCGCGGCAAGCAGCTCGAGCTGAACGTCGGCAACCGCGACCGCGCCGCCATCGGCCGGAGCCGGCATGGATGCGAAGAGGCCCATAAGAGGCCATGCGACGATACCGACCAGATAGAGCGACAGGAGCATCACCCGGTTAAGCCCCGGCTGCTTCTCGCCGGAAAGAAACATACGGTAGGCACCGTAGCCCGCCAGCAGGAATATGCCCATGGCAATGGAATAACAGAAGAGTGTGCTCATGGTCAGTCGCGTTTTCTGGATTCTACCATCTCGATGATGTGCCGAAGCTCATCAACCGATATTTTTTCTTCTTCCACCAGAGCCGACACCGCCGAGGCATAGCTGTTGTTGAAGTAGCTTTTTACCACCTGAGCCAGAGAGCGCGAACGGAAATCGGCGGGACGGGCCACGGCATAGTAGCGGTGGGATGAGCCCACTGCCTCGTGGGCCACATAGCCTTTTTCCTCCAGAATGCGCACAGTGGTCGATACAGTGTTGAAGTGCGGGCGTGGCTCGGCGTAGTGCGGCAGCATCTCGCGCACAAACATGGGGCCGTGCTCCCACAGCAGATTCATTATCTGCGCTTCTTTGTCGGTGAGTCTGTTGTTCTTGCTTCGCATAACTAAAAAATTAGTTGACACGGCAAATGTATAACTAAGTTTTTAGTTGTGCAAGTTTTTTCGTATTTTTTTTTGATTATCCGCAAAAGTACCCAAGGTTTTATTCTCAATGTAGGGACGTGCCTTTG
>CAJTOZ010000025.1 GCA_910578095.1 uncultured Muribaculaceae bacterium
TGCCTGGCGCGGGCGGTGGGGCAGGCGCGAGGGGGGCAGGAAGTAGCCGCATTTGAGCTCGCGGTTGCAGCGGCCGCATGTGGGGTCGAGGATGCGGCCGGCGGCGTCGACGAAGGGTTTGAATTCGCGGTGGCCGCACCGGGGGCAGCGTATGGCCATGCGGCCGAGGCGGAAGGGATAGTTCATGGTGGTGGGTTGTGTTTGTGGTGGTGGTGGTGGGATGTCCACGTGTCCACGTGTGTCCACGGCTGCGGGGGTGTGGACAGTGTGGACAGTTGTGGACAGTTGTGGACGGCGGAGGCGTCAGGCGAGCAGGTTGCCCACGAGGCTTTTCGACACTCCGAGCTCCCGGGCTATCTGGCGCAGGCTCATGCCGCGTGCCGAGAGCTCGGCGGCCTGCCGGCACAGCTGCTCGCGGTGGGCGTCGGCGGTGGGGCGGGCCTGTAGCAGGTCGCTCTCGCGTCCGTAGCCTATGTGGTCGAAGCGCAGGTTGCCGTTGTCCTCCTTGCCGACGATGCAGCGCATGACGTTGCCCTCGCCGAGGGTCTCGCGTGCGGAGCGCACTTTTATCTGCTTGATGTAGCGGGCGTTGCCGATGGGCTCGGTGTAGTCGCGGCCTATGGCGAAGATGCTGTCGAGGAAGTTGGCGATGCGCTTGCTTCCCGCAAGGCAGTTTTGTGTGAGTGGTGTGCCTGCGGGTCGCTTGGGCGTGTGTGCCAGCACGAGTATCGACAGGCCGTAGGAGCGTTTGAGCTCCACGAGCGCCTGCATGAGGCTGCCGGCGGCGTCGCCTTCCTCGCAGCGGTTGCACAGCCAGGTGATGTTGTCGATGATGAGCACGCGTGCGTCGTGGCTGGTGGCCACGGAGCGTATGGCGTCGATGATCTCGGCGGGTTCGCACGGCGCGGCCTTCTGCGACAGTTCCACGCGCATGAAATTCTCGTGGAAGGCGAAGAGCGTGCGGCCGTTGGCGGCGGTGTAGCGCAGCTGAAACTGCTTGGCCGTCATCTCGAAGTCGAAGTAGAGCACACGGCGTCCGCTGCGCGCCACATGGTCGGCTATCTGCACGGCCAGGATGCTCTTGCCCGCATTGGTGTCGGCAAAGAGGCAGGCGACCTCGTTTTCAAACCACAGCGGGCCGTAGAGCATCACGGGGTCGGGAGTGTCGGCGGCTGTGCGCAGCCATTGCGATGCGGTGGCCACCTCGAAGCATGCCTCGGGGGCGTGGCCTCCGGAGGCGGGATGGTAGAACTGGTTTTCCATGTTCGTTGAGTTGTTTGTTGAGTTGTACATATATATATTGTGTGCGATGCAAGCCTCTGGTGCAGCGTTTCCGCTTGCGGAAAAATGCACACACCTCCCCCTCTCCCCACTCTCCCTCCTCTCTCTGCGCGCGGCTGTGGCGAGTGTGGGGGGGGGCGAGTGTGGTGTGCGCAGGCGCTGGCTACCTTGCGGCTTACGCTACAAAGGTAGGCATAGCGCCGTGGCGTAGCTCCCATATCTGCGGCATGGCTGACGCGTTTCTACCAAAAAAAACACAAGTGTCCACACTGTCCACAAGTGTCCACACTGTCCACACCCCCCGCAGCCGTGGACACCGTGGACACTTGCGTAGGCCCGGCGCAGCACATCTTTTTTATGCTTATCCGCAAAAGTCCCCCGAGGTTTTATTTTCAATGTAGGGACGTGCCTTTGGCACGTAAAAAGGGGCATGCAGGCATATTATACATCGCAAAGCGATGTCCCTACCTTGCGGGCGGTGACCTTATGATGTCAACTTGGGTGATTTTGCGGATAATCAATCTTTTTTTCATCTGTCAAATATTCTTTGTATCTTTGCGGGCGCATGAACAAGCTATATCTCGCCATACTCATCATACTGCTGGCCGGCGGCCATGCCTCCGCAGCCAAGAAAAAGGAGGCCGTGGCGCCCGCCGTGGCCTGGGAGCCGCTGCAGCCGCTGGGGCTGCGCGAGCCCTGCGGCATCGACACCCTGGAGTACAACTATTTCCAGGCCTCCATCCCCTCGGCGCGCAGCACCGCATGGGCCACCACGGGCAACTACGGCTCCGAAGGCATCAACATGATATTCGACGAGCGCCTGCCCTACAGCGACTTCTTCCTGGGCGACGCCCTGCGCACATGGAAGCCCCGCACGCGCAAATTCTACAACACGCGCATCCCCATGACACTGCTCGGCTACACCACCGGCGGAGGCCGCGACAACGCGCAGGACGACCTCACGGCCGTGTTCTCCGGCAACATCGACCGCCGCTCCCAGGTGGGCGCCATGCTGCAGTATCTCTACTCCAAAGGCTCCTACGCCAACCAGGCCACCGACCATCTCACCTGGGGCTTCTCCGGCTCGCACATAGGCGACCGCTACGAATTCCAGGGCTACTTCTACCACTACAACTTCGTCAACAAAGAAAGCGGCGGCATCACCGACCCCCTCTACATCACCGACCCCGCCGAGGTGCAGGGCGGCGTCACCTCCATAGCCCCCAAGAGCATCCCCACACGCCTCAACAACGCCCACACCCGCAACGTGGGCACCGACCTGTGGCTCAACAACCGCTACAAGATAGGCTTCTGGCGCGCCGACGCCACCGTGGATTCGCTCGGGCAGGAAATACCCGATTCGCTGCGCACACACACCTACGTGCCCGTCACCTCATTCGTGTGGACACTCCACTACAGAGAGCAGAAACACATATTCTCCAACACCTCCGCCGCCGAAGGCGCCGACTTCTTCGGCAACACCTACCTCTGCCCCACCGGCACCTACGACCGCACCACCTACTGGGCACTCTCCAACACCCTCGGCGTGCAGCTGCTCGAAGGCTTCCACAAATACGCCCCCTTCGGCCTCTCGGCCTACCTCACCTACGAGATGCGCCGCTTCAACCAGACACCCGACTCCATCGACCACTCCGACCCCTCCCTGGGCCTCACACCCCTGCCCGAAGGCGCCGCCGGCATGGCCTCCTCGCAATCCCAGAACCTCGCCTGGGCCGGCGCACAGCTCACCAAGCTCAAAGGCTCCGTGCTCACCTACGACGCCACCGCCGAGCTCGGCGTCATAGGCGACGTGGCCGGCGACCTGCGCCTGCGCGCCAACGTGCGCTCACGCCTGCCGCTGATGGGCGATTCCCTGCGCGTGCACGCCTACGGCGAATTCCTCAACGAAGAAACCCCCTACCTGCTGCGCCACTACCGCTCCAACCACTTCATCTGGAACAACGACTTCGGCAAGCAGCGCACCTACGCCTTCGGCGGCAGCGTGCAGCTCGGGCGCACAGGCACCACACTCAGCGCCGGAGTGAAAAACCTCCAGAACTACGTCTACTTCGCCGACGACTTCCTCCCCCGCCAGCACGGCGGCAACGTGCAGGTGTTCCACGCACGCCTGCAGCAGGACCTGCGCGCCGGCATCCTCAACTGGCGCAACACCATCACCTACCAGACATCCACCGACGACGCCGTGCTGCCCCTCCCCAAGCTCGCCGTCTACAGCAACCTCTTCCTCCTCTTCAAAGTGGCCACACTCCACGTGCAGCTCGGCGTAGACTGCGACTGGTACACCAAATACCACGCCCCCGCCTACCAGCCCGCCACAGCCACCTTCGCCAACCAGCACACCGTCAAGCTCGGCAACTACCCCTTCATGAACGTCTACGCCAACATGAAGCTCGGCCGCACACGCTTCTACGTGATGATGAGCCACATCAACCAGGGATGGTTCTCCAACGACTACTTCTCCGTGGTCGACTACCCCCTCAACCCCCGCCGCCTCCAGCTCGGCCTCAGCGTAGACTTCGCCAACTAACCGGCACCCCACGGCGTTATAGGTATATAAAACATATACAGATATGCCCAACACACCCCATGCCATAAAAGGCCGCATGCCCCTGCTCATAGGCCTGCTCGCCCTCGTGCTCGCCCTCATGTGGCTGCTCGGACAATGCAGCCACCGCCGCCTTCGCCGGCCGCGACACCCGCGCCGGCGGCGACACCATCACCGTGGCCATCGAGATGTCGCCGCTGCTCTACACCCGCACCCCCGCCGACACCATCGCCGGCCTCGACTACGACATCATCCGCGCCATAGCCGCACGCCACGGCCTGCACGTCAAATTCCGCCCCTTCGTGCCCCTGCGCTTCGCCCTCGAAGGCCTCGAGCGCGGCGACTTCGACGTAGTGGTGGCAGCACTCCCCGCCACCACCCGCACCCGCAGCCAGTACCACATGACAGAAAGCGTCTACACCGGCCGCCAGGCCCTCGTGCAGCTCCTCGACAGCGCAGGAGCCCGCCCGCACATACAATCGCAGGAACAGCTCGCCGGCCACAAAGTGTGGGTGGTGGAAAAATCGCCCTACGCCCACCGCCTGGCCAACCTCGGCGCCGAACTCGGCGACACCATCTACGTACAATCCTCCCCCGACTACTCCGCCGAGCATCTCTGCCTCCTCACAGCCACCGGACAGATACCCCGCGCCGTAGTCGACGAAGCCACCGCACGCCGCATCGCCGCCGACTATCCACGCCTCGACGTCTCCGTGCCCGTGTCGTTCAACCAGTTCCAGAGCTGGGCCGTAGGCCGCGAAGCCCTGCGCGACAGCTTCAACGTATGGCTCGACAGCTTCCGCCGCACCGCCGCCTACGATTCCCTCCTCGTGCGCTACGGCCAGCGGTAGCGCACGCCACCCGGCCGGCAGGCAGCCACCGTTTTGCACAGTGCCGAAAAATTTGTAATTTTGCAAAAGATATCAGACACTGATTTATGAAGATATTAGTCACCGGCAGCAACGGACAGCTGGGACGCGCGCTCCGGGAAGTGCTCGAGCGCCGATGCCCAGGCGCCACCACCTACACGGACCGCCCCGAGCTCGACATCACCGACGCCGCAGCCGTAGAAACCTTCCTGCGCGAAGGCGACTACGCCCGCATAGTCAACTGCGCGGCCTACACCGACGTGGAACAGGCCGAAGAAGAAAAACACCAGTGCGCCGCCGTCAACATCGACGGCGTAGCCAACCTCGCGCGCCACGCCGACGAGCTCGGCGCGCGCATACTCCACGTCAGCACCGACTACGTGTTCGACGGCCGCTCATGCCGCCCCTACACCGAAAGCGACAAAGTGAACCCCGCATCGCACTACGGCACCACCAAGCGCAAAGGCGAGACAGCCCTGCTGGGCCTCTCGCCGGAAAGCGTCGTCGTGCGCACCGGATGGCTCTACTCGCCCCACGGCCGCAACTTCGTGCGCACCATCCTCGGCAAAGCCGCCACACAGCCCGCACTGCGCGTAGTGTGCGACCAGATAGGCACACCCACCTACGCCCCCGACCTCGCCGAAGCCATCGCCACCATCATCCTCTCGCCACAGTGGGTCAGCGGCATCTTCAACTTCAGCAACGAAGGCGCATGCTCGTGGTACGACCTCGCCGTCGCCACCCTCGCCGCCGCCGGAGCCACCGCCACCGTCGAGCCCATCCTCTCCGCCGACCATCCCTCCCCCGTGAGCCGCCCCTACTACTCCGTCCTCGACAAAAGCAAAATCAAAGCCACCTACGGCATCAGCATCCCCCACTGGCACGCCTCGCTCCTGAAATGCGTGGAGCGCATCAAAGCCGACAAGTAACGACCCCCACCAATCATGTCCACCACCACCACACTCACACAGGAAATAGACCGCCGCCGCACCTTCGCCATCATCTCACACCCCGACGCCGGCAAAACCACCCTCACCGAAAAGCTCCTCCTCTTCGGAGGCGCAATCCACATAGCCGGAGCCGTAAAAAGCAACAAAATAAAGAAAACCGCCACCAGCGACTGGATGGAAATCGAAAAACAGCGCGGCATCTCCGTCGCCACATCCGTCATGGGATTCAACTACGGCGACTACAAAATCAACATCCTCGACACACCCGGCCACCAGGACTTCGCCGAAGACACATACCGCACCCTCACAGCCGTCGACAGCGTCATCATCGTGGTCGACGTAGCCAAAGGCGTAGAGCAGCAGACACGCAAACTCATGGAAGTGTGCCGCATGCGCAACACACCCGTCATAATATTCGTCAACAAACTCGACCGTGAAGGACGCGACCCCTTCGAAATACTCGACGAACTCGAAGCCGAGCTCAAAATAGCCGTGCGGCCCCTCTCATGGCCCATAGGCATAGGCGCACGCTTCAAAGGCGTCTACAACATCTACGAGCACTCCCTCGACCTCTTCACCCCCGACAAACAAAAAGTGAGCGAACGCGTGGAAATCGACAACATCGACGACCCCCGCGTCGACAGCGCCATCGGAGCACCCGCAGCCACACAGCTGCGCGACGACCTCGAACTCATACAAGGCGTATACCCCGCCTTCAACGTCGAGCCATACCTTGAAGGCAAGCTCGCACCCGTGTTCTTCGGCTCCGCGCTCAACACCTTCGGCGTCAAGGAACTCCTCGACTGCTTCGTGAAAATAGCCCCCGCACCGCGCCCCGTAGCCACCGAAGAACGCATCGTACAGCCCGCCGAAGAAAAATTCTCCGGCTTCGTGTTCAAGATCCACGCCAACATGGACCCCAACCACCGCAGCTGCATAGCATTCGTCAAAGTGTGCTCCGGATGCTTCATGCGCAACAACCCCTACCGGCAGGTGCGCACCGGCAAAGTGATGAAATTCTCCGCCCCCACAGCCTTCATGGCACAGAAAAAAAACATCGTCGACGAAGCATACCCCGGCGACATCGTAGGCCTCCCCGACACCGGCAACTTCAAGATCGGCGACACCCTCACCGAAGGCGAAGACATCCACTTCAAAGGCCTCCCCAGCTTCTCGCCCGAAATGTTCAAATACATCGAGAACACCGACCCCATGAAAAGCAAACAGCTCGAAAAAGGCATACAGCAGCTCATGGACGAAGGCGTCGCACAGCTGTTCGTCAACCAGTTCAACGGACGCAAGATCATCGGCACCGTAGGGCAGCTCCAATTCGAAGTCATACAATACCGCCTCCTCCACGAATACGGCGCACAATGCCGCTGGGAACCCATCTCCCTCTACAAAGCATGCTGGATAGAAAGCGACGACCCCGAAGCACTCGCCGCCTTCAAAAAACGCAAACACCAGTTCATGGCCGTCGACCGCGACGGGCGCGACGTATTCCTCGCCGACTCCAACTACGTCCTGCAGATGGCACAGAACGACTTCCCCAAACTACGTTTTCACTTCACCTCCGAATTTTAAAGAGCAAAATTGCCGAATATCGCAAAAAAAGATATATCTTTGTCGAAAATACACCATCAGACAATGCTCAAGCGCTTCTTCATCTCCATGCTCGGCACCGTCGCCGGCGTCTTCATCAGCGGCGTCCTCGCCTTCTTCGTCATCCTGATGCTCATCGGCGTCCTCGCCGGCAAGTCCATCAGCGGAGGCAACGGAGGCCTCAAAGAACACTCCATCCTCCACCTGCGCCTCGACGGAGCCATGGCCGAAAGGCTCCAGGCACCATCCCTGGCCGAGCTCCTCCAGGGCGACACCGGCGCCCCCCTCGCCCTCGACCAGCTGCGCGACGCCCTCGGCAAAGCCGCCGACGACAAAAACATCGACGGCGTCTACCTCGACTGCGGAGGCTTCGCCGCCGGAGTGGCCGGATGCGAAGAACTCGTGAGCCACATCCGCTCCTTCAAGGAAGCCTCCGGCAAATGGGTCTACGCCTACGCCGACACCTACACACAGGGAGCCTACCTCGTGGCATCCACCGCCGACAGCATCTTCGTCAACCCCATGGGCGCCGTCGACGTGCACGGCGTAGCATCCGTCACCCCATTCTTCAAAGACCTCCTCGACAAAGTGGGCGTGCGCATGCAGATCATCAAAGTAGGTACCTACAAAAGCGCCGTCGAGCCCTTCATCCTCAACGAAATGAGCGAGCCCGCACGCCGCCAGCAGCAAGAATACGTGGACAGCATCTGGAAATACATGTCCAGCACCATCGCCGACGCACGCCACACCACCCCCGCCACCGTAACCGCCTGGGCCGACAGCATGAGCGGCACATGGACCGCCGAACGCGCCGTGGCCAGCGGCATGGCCACAGCCGTCAGCTACCGCCGCGCCGTCGAAGCACGCCTGCGCCGGCTCACCGGCACCGACACCCGCGACGACCTCCCCCTCATCACACCCACCGACTATCTCGCCGCCACCGACCCCCTCGCATCACTCAGCTCCGGAGGCCGCCACGTAGCACTCCTCTACGCCTGCGGCGACATCGTCGACAGCGGCCGCTCAGGCATCGTAGGCGAAAAAATGGTGCCCGAAATCATAGCCCTTGCCGACGACGACGACGTGGCAGCCCTCGTCATGCGCGTCAACAGCGGCGGCGGCAGCGCCTTCGCCTCCGAACAGATCTGGGAAGCCCTCCAATACTTCAAAAGCAAAAACAAACCCTTCTACGTATCCATGGGCGACTACGCCGCCAGCGGAGGCTACTACATCTCCTGCGGAGCCGACCGCATCTACGCCGACGCCACCACCCTCACAGGCTCCATAGGCGTATTCGGCATGATACCCGAAGCATCAGGCCTCATCACCGGCAAAGCCGGCGTACACTTCACCACCGTGCAGAGCAACGAAAACGCCGCATACCCCACACTCTACAGCGCCCTCACACCCGCCCAGCACGACGCCATGCAGGCCGGCGTAGACCACATCTACGACACCTTCACACAGCGCGTGGCCGACGGGCGCTCCCTCCCCGTCGACAGCGTCCGCTCCATAGCCGAAGGACGCGTGTGGGTAGGCACAGCAGCCCTGCGCCTCGGCCTCGTCGACAAAATCGGCGGCCTCACACAGGCACTCTACGACATCTCCTTCGACAACGACCTCCCCGAGCACGTCGTAGCATACCCCAAAAACGAAGAAAACAAATGGATGGCAATCCTGCGCGAAAGCGCAGCCCTCGACGGAGCACGCGCCGCAGCAGGCCTCGGCACCGCCGAGATACAAGCCATGCGCCTCGCCGACAAACTCCTCAACCAAAACCCCATGCAGGCACGCATGCCCATCACATTCGTAAAATAACACCACACCACCACCACCGTCCCGCATCTTGACACTGAAATCATTCATACGCCACGCCGTGCTGCTCCCGTGCTCCAAACTGTACGGAGCAGCCGTGTGCGTGCGCAACAAGATGTTCGACTGGAAAATACTCCGGCAGCACAGCTTCGACGTGCCCATCATCGTCGTAGGCAACATCGCCGCCGGAGGCACCGGCAAGACACCCCACGTGGAGTACATCCTCTCGGCCCTGCGCTCCAGCAGCCACATAGCCTTCCTCAGCCGAGGCTACAAACGCCGCACCAAAGGCTTCGTCATGGCCACCTCACACTCCACACCACGCGACATCGGCGACGAAGCCTACCAGATCTACCGCAAATTCGGCGGCGACGTAGCCGTAGCCGTGTGCGAAGACCGCGTGCACGGCATCCGCGAGCTCCTCAGCATCGACCCCGCCATCAACATGATAGTGCTCGACGACGCCTTCCAGCACCGCTACGTCAAGCCCACCGTCGCAGTAGTGGTCACCGAATACAACCGTCCCGTCTTCGACGACAGCATGCTCCCCTACGGACGCCTGCGCGAAAGCCCCAGAGCCATCAACCGCGCCGACATCGTAGTCGTCAGCAAATGCCCCCAGCGCCTGAAGCCCATGGACTACCGCATCTTCAGCAACAACATCAACCTCTTCCCCTACCAGACACTCTTCTTCTCACGCTACGCCTACCAGCCGCTGCGGCCACTCTTCCCCGACGCCGTCAGCCGCATACCCTATCTCGACTGGCTCGGAGAAGACGACACCGTCCTCGCCGTAGCCGGAATAGGCAACCCGCGCCCCTTCGTGCGCCACCTCAAAAGCTTCCGCTTCCGGGTGAAAGTCAACGTCTTCCCCGACCATCACAACTACACCCGCAAAGACCTCGAGCTCCTGCGCCGGCGATACGCCCAGATGCGTGGCGAAAACAAAATCATCGTCACCACCGAAAAAGACGCCGTGCGCCTCAGCTGCAACCCCTACTTCCCCCACGAGCTCAAAAGCGCCACCTTCTACCTGCCCGTGGAAGTGGAATTCGTGCCCGGGGCAGCAGCCGGCGAAGGATTCACCGAAGCACTCCGCGCAGCCATCAAGGACAACATGCACCAATGAACCTCCTCCCCTCCGGCAGCGTTTATACCATCGAAGAAAAACATAACCACATAACCAAAAATTATGCTCGATAAAATCAAAGAAACAGCGGCATTCCTCGCAGCCAAAGTGGCCGACATGCCCGATACAGCCATAATCCTCGGCACCGGTCTCGGCACCCTCGTAGACCACATGGAAGACAAACAGTACATCCCCTACGCCGAAATCCCCAACTTCCCCGTAAGCACCGTCGAAGGCCACAGCGGCAACCTCATCTTCGGCACCCTCGGCGGCAAGCGCGTCATGGCCATGCAGGGACGCTTCCACTACTACGAAGGCTACGACATGAAGCAAGTCACCTTCCCCGTGCGCGTCATGCGCGCCCTCGGCGTAGACACACTCTTCGTCAGCAACGCCGCCGGAGGCATGAACAAAGAATTCCGCGTCGGCGACGTAATGGTCATCACCGACCACATCAACCTCTTCCCCGAAAACCCCCTGCGCGGCAAAAACTACAAAGAACTCGGCGACCGCTTCCCCGCCATGACCGAGCCCTACGACCACGCTCTCGTCGACCTCGCCGATAAAATCGCCGCCGAAAAAGGCCTCCGCCTCATGCACGGCGTGTACGTAGGCACCACCGGCCCCACATTCGAGACCCCCGCCGAGTACGAATACTTCCGCGTCATCGGCGGCGACGCCGTAGGCATGAGCACCGTCCCCGAAGTCATCGTGGCCAAGCACGGCGGCATGCGCGTGTTCGGCATCAGCGTCATCACCGACCTCGGCGGCAAAGACATCCACGACGTGCCCAGCCACGAAGAAGTGCAGCAGGCAGCCGTAAAGGCACAGCCCACCGTCGTGGCACTCATGCGCGACATGGTGGCACGCTCCTGACGCCATACACCACACCCTGAAGGACAGACGCAGCACGTGTTTCTCCCGGGCCGCGTTTGTCCTTTTTCATCCATCCCTCCCACCACCACACACACCGTATCCCAATGAGCCAAACAGAAATATCCACCTTGGGCGAATTCGGCCTCATCGACCGCCTCACCGAAGGCCTCGACCACACACAGCCATCCACCGTAGTGGCCGTGGGCGACGACGCCGCCGTGCTCGACTACCCCGACACGGAAGTGCTCGTGACCACCGACATGCTCCTCGAAAACGTACACTTCGACCTCACCTACGTGCCCCTCAAGCACCTCGGCTACAAAGCCGCAGTGGTCAACTTCTCGGATATCTACGCCATGAACGGGCGCCCGCGCCAGATCACCGTCAGCCTCGGCGTGTCCAAGCGCTTCACCGTCGAGCATATCGAAGAACTCTACTCCGGCATCCGCCTGGCATGCAGCATCTACGGTGTCGACATAGTAGGCGGCGACACCTGCGCCTCACACCAGGGCCTCGTCATCTCCATCACCTGCATAGGCGATGCCCCCCGTGGCGCGGCAGTGCGCCGCAGCGGAGCACATCCCACCGATATCATCTGCGTCAGCGGCGACCTCGGCGCAGCCTACATGGGCCTCCAGCTCCTCGAACGCGAAAAAGTGGCCTCAGCCGGTCGCCCCGACTTCGAGCCCGACTTCGCCGGCAAGGAATACATAGTGGAGCGCCAGCTCAAGCCCGAAGCACGCAAAGACGTGGTAGAAGCACTCGCCAAGGCAGGCATCGTGCCCACAGCCATGATGGACGTGAGCGACGGCCTCTCCTCCGAACTCCTCCATATATGCAAGCAAAGCGGAGTAGGGTGCCGCGTCTACGAAGACCGCATCCCCATCGACTACCAGACAGCCCTCATGGCCGAAGAACTGAACATGAACCTCGTCACTGCCGCCCTCAACGGCGGCGAAGACTACGAACTGCTCTTCACCATACCCCTCGCCGCACACGACAAACTGCACGAAATCCCCGGAGTGCGCGAGATCGGCTACATCACAGCCCCCGAAAAAGGATGCGCCCTGGTGGGCCGCGACGGCGAATCCGAAATACCCCTGCGTGCACAAGGATGGAATCCCCTTGCCGACTGAAAAAAAATGCTTAAATTTGCAGTCGCAAAACCAATAGAACATTCATAGAGATGATAAATCGAATATTGATCCGTGTGAAAGTGGTGCAGATGCTATACTCCTATCTGCTCACACAGAGCGAATTCCATATCGACGCAGCCCCCGAAGTACATTCGGCCGACCGTCGCTTCGCCTACGCGGCTTATCTCGATATGCTGCTGGCAGTCACGGAACTGTCCGGCATTACGACCGCACGGGGCCGCGAAGCCCGTGCCCTGGTAGTGGAGAAAATCCTCAAGGACAATCGGGTGGGGCAGGCCCTCGCCGGTGCCGAAGAGCTGAAAGCCGCTATCACCCGCGGCACCACCGATATAGACGTGCTCAGGCCATATCTGCAGCGCGTGGCCGACACCATCGCCGCCTCCGAGGCATTCCGTGACTACAAGAAAATCAAAACCCGCACACCCGCCGACGACGCACGCTTCTGGAGCGTCGTGCTCGAGACAATACTCCTGAAAGACCCCGAGGTGATGGCACGCCTGCGCGCCCTCGACGGCTTCACAGGAAAAGGCCTCGAGATGGGCCTCGCGGCAGCCCAGGCATCCCTCGCCGCATTCGGCGACGCACGTCTGGGCTACATCAACGCCAAAACCGACCTGCAGCGCTCCCTCGACAAAGCCTACGACCTCTATTACGGAATCTTCGAGCTGCTCGTGGAGCTCACCCGCGAACAGCGCAAGCGCCTCGATGCGGCAAAAGAAAAATACGTGCCCACAGCAGCCGACCTCAACCCCGAGACACGCTTCGTGGACAACGCCTTCATAGCGCGCCTCGAAGCCGACGAAGCTTTCGCCGAGCGCATGGAGAAGACACCCTCCCAGTGGGGCGACGACCCCGTGCTGGTGCCGCACCTGCTCGACGCCATACTCTCCTCCGAAATCTACGCCACCTACATGGCAGCCCCCTCCACCGACTACGCCCGCGACTGCGAGTTCTGGCGCGAAGTGTGCAAGACCATCATCCTCCCCGGCGAGGACCTGGCCGAAGCCATGGAGAGCCGCTCCGTGTTCTGGAACGACGATATGCAGGTGATGGGCACCTTCGTGCTCAAGAGCCTGCGTCAGATGGCATCCGCACCACAGGGCGAGCCGCTGCCCTTCCTCCCGCAGTACAAAGACGCCGAGGACGAAGCATTCGGCCCCGAGCTCTTCACGCTCGCCGTAGAGCACCGCGACGAATACCGCTCGTACATAGACCGCTTCATCAAAGCCGACCAATGGGATCCCGAGCGCCTTGCATTCATGGACATCGTCATCATGACATGCGCCATTGCCGAGCTGCTCAACTATCCCTCCATCCCCGTGCCCGTCACCATGAACGAGTACGTCGAGATAGCCAACAGCTACAGCACAGCCCGCAGCGGTCAGTTTGTCAACGGTCTCCTCTACGCCGTGTGCGAATACCTGCGCGGCGAGGGCAAACTCCTCAAATAACATCCTCCCGAAAGGAAAAACAAACACATCTGATAACACATTCATACTCCCAATACAATGCTTTCCAACTACATTCTCCTTCAAGCCTCCGGTTCCGGCAGCTTTCTCCAGAGCTGGGGTCTCATCATCATCCTGTTCGTGGTGTTCTACTTCTTCATGATACGCCCGCAGCAGAAGCGCCAGAAAGAAATCCGCAAATTCCGCGAAAGCCTCGCCAAGGGCGACAACGTGGTCACAGCCGGTGGCATCCA
This sequence comes from uncultured Muribaculaceae bacterium, assembly GCA_910578095.1. Lineage (GTDB taxonomy): Bacteria > Bacteroidota > Bacteroidia > Bacteroidales > Muribaculaceae > CAG-873. Next base: position 13,948 of record CAJTOZ010000025.1, read on the forward strand.
CGGCAAAATCGTGGACACCAACCCCAACGACACCTACCTCCTGCTTGAAATAGCCAGCGGCGTGCGCATCCGCATCGACAAGGGCTCCGTATATCCCTCCGCTGCCGAAGCCTCCCAGGCTGCCGAGCAGAACAACAACAAGTAAAACACCCGCACTACGCTGCACCTCTCCGGCGCCGTGAAATCCGATCTCAAAAAGCGCATAGCGCTCTTAGGCCGCGCCGCCCGCACCCGACGGGGCAAGAACATCCTGACATTCGGGGTGTTCCTTGTCATATCGTCTGTGCTGTGGGTGGTGCTGTCGCTTAATGAGGAAGATCAGGTGGACGTGCGCATGGCACTGCGCATAGAGCACCTGCCGGACAGCATCACCATAGTCTCCACCCCGCCCGAATTCATAAATGTGAGCCTGCGGGCGAGACGCACCGACCTGCTCAAAAGCACCCTCGGGCGCGATCCTGTGCTGAAAGTGGATTGGCGCGCCTACAAATCGAGAGGCGTCGTGGCGCTGAGTGCGGCAGAGATAAAGACGCTTGCACGGTCGGTAGTGGGCGGAGCCACAGTGCTCGCGGCCACCCCCGATTCGCTGCAGCTCTACTACACGGAATCCCGCGGCCGCCGTCTGCCTGTGGTGCTCGACTACAAAGTCACGGCCGGACCACAGGTGGCGCTGGTGGGACGCCCCATGGTGTCGCCCGATTCAGCCACCCTCTATGCCGTGGGCGCAGCGGCAAGCGGCATCAGCGCCATCGCCACAGAGCCCATACGCATATCGGGCCTCAACGAGACCACGACAATGCGCGTGAGACTGCTCACCACAGGCCGCACCCGTGCCATCCCCGACAGCGTGGACGTGACATTCAAGGTGGAGCCCTTGATAGTGAAGACACGGCGCGTTGTCATAGAGCCCGTGCACGTGCCCCCGGGCATAAAACTCATCACATTCCCCGCGCAGGTGAATGTGAGCTACATGATGCCGGCCAGCGTCTACAAGCACAGCAACCCGCAGTTCAGGGTCGTGGCCGACTACCGCAGCATCGACACCTCGGCCCCCACCCGCAACATGCGTCTGAAGCTGGTGGACGTGGACGACAATCTCCAGAACGTATATCTCTCGGCCGACAGCGCCGAGTACATAATCGAACGCCATTGACACACACACAGCTCATAGCCATAGCCGGCGGCATAGGGTCCGGCAAGAGTGTGGTGAGCCGGATATTGCGCGCCATGGGCTACCATGTCTACGACAGTGACGCGCGCGCCAAGACCATAATGGATGGCAGCTGCGCCATAAAGAAATTTCTTGTGGAAGAGATCCACCCCTCGGCCGTGGACGCCGGAGGGCGCATCGACCGTGCCATAGTGGCCGGCGTGGTGTTCTCGGACAGCGCCGCGCTCGCCCGGCTCAACGGGGCTGTGCATGCCGCAGTGCGGGCCGATCTGCGCGCATGGCGCGATAGCCATGCCGCCGGCGCTCCGCTGTTCGTGGAATGCGCCATCCTCTGCGAAAGCGGCTTGGCCGGCGAGGTCGACGCCGTGTGGGAGGTGGCGGCTCCGGAAGCCCTGCGTGTGGCGCGTGTGTGTGGCCGCAATGGCCTGTCGCCTGCCCAGGTGCAGGCGCGCATCGACGCCCAACGTGCCGAGATGGAAGCCATAGGTGCATTGATGCGCAGCATCGTGGTCAACGACGGCGAGCAGCCCATGCTCCCGCAGGTGGAACTGTTGCTTGAGGCCCTGTCGGCTGCATCGCTATCTGCTGAATAAAGCCTCCACCTTTCTTTTATTAGCCCCCAGTTCTATAGCCCTGGCGGCATCGGAGCGCGCATCGTCCAGCAGGTAACGGTCGCGGTTGAGCCATGCCCGGTAGTAATACAGCTCGGGATCGTGGCTATAGCGGTTCAGCCCGGCACCTATCACCTCGGCCGCCCGCGTATATTCCTGCAACGCGAGCAGGCATCCGGCCAGTCCGGCAAAATACTCCGGCGCGGGATCTTCCTGCACGAGCCGTTCAAAGTAGGGCACAGCCTCGCGGTCGCGTCCGCTCAGGGAATACAGGGCGCTCAGCGCCACGGCCGTGTCCAGTGCCTTTGGCTTCTGCGAGCGCAGCACCTCGAAATCAGTCTCGGCCAGGTCCAGCCGGCCCCCGTAGAGGCTCATCGTGCCGCGGTAGTAGCGTGCCGGGCAGTTTAGTGAATCGAGATGCACGGCGGCGTCAAAGTCGTCGTAGGCCTCGCGGGTGTGGCCCATGTCGAGATGCAACCGTCCGCGGTTGAGCAGCACAGTGAGCATGGCCGGGGCCTGTCGGTGGGCCTCGTCGAAAACGTCAAGAGCGAGCGAATCCTCACCGCAGCGCCAGTATATCACGCCGAGATTGGACAGTAGCAGCACATTGCCGGGGTTCTCGGGGTCCACGGCCATGGCCTCGCGCAGGCGTGCGGCAGCCACATCGGGTTTGTCGTCGGCGAGTGCCTCCTCGGCCTCTCCTATCAGAATATAGTATGGCTGCGCCTCAAGCGAATCCGGAGCCTCCTGGGCCACGCACACGGCGCACGACAGTATCGTCAGTAAAAAAAGCAGATGTTTCATCACCCGGCAAAGGTAGTAAACTTTGCATAAAACGTTGCGCGGTTTCACTTTTTTTAGTAGTTTTGCAACTATGAAAGTCAACTGGAAACCCGGAACCATGGTGTATCCGCTGCCGGCCGCAATAGCGACCTGCGGCGATATGAACACGTCCAACATGCTCACCGTGGCATGGACGGGCACCATCTGCACCAATCCCCCGATGCTCTACATCAGCGTGCGCCCCGAGCGCCACAGCTACGGGCTCATACGCTCCAGCATGGAATTCACGCTCAATCTCACCACAGCCGAGATGGCCAGGGCTACGGATCTGGCCGGTGTGCGCTCCGGACGCGACGGCGACAAATGGGAGCTCACCGGCCTTACGCCCGCTCCCGGAAGTGCCAACGCGTGTCCCGTCATCGCGGAATCGCCGGTGAGCATAGAGTGCAGGGTCAAAAGCATCCTGCATCTGGGCAGCCACGATATGTTCATGGCCGAGGTGGTCAACGTCATAGCCGACGACCGGTGGCTCGATCCGGCCACGGGAGCCTTCGACCTTGCCGCCTCCGGTATCATGGCCTATTGCCACGGCGGCTACTATGCTCTTGGCGAAAAACTGGGCAAATTCGGATTTTCCGTTGCGAAAAATAAAAACAAAAAAAGATAATAAGGATATGTACAAGGACAAGCAAGTATTCGACATCATAGCACGCGAAGATGCCCGCCAGCACATGGGCATGGAGCTTATCGCATCAGAGAATTTCGTAAGCCCGCAGGTGCTTGCCGCAATGGGTTCGTGCCTCACCAACAAATATGCCGAAGGCTATCCCGGCAAGCGTTATTACGGCGGTTGCCAGGTGGTGGACGAAGCCGAATCCCTCGCCATCGAGCGTCTGAAAAAACTGTTTGGAGCGCAGTGGGCCAACGTGCAGCCGCATTCCGGCGCGCAGGCCAATATGGCTGTGATCATGGCTTGTCTGAAGCCGGGCGACACCTTCATGGGCCTGAATCTATCGCAGGGCGGACACCTCACCCATGGCAGCCCCGTGAATTTCTCCGGCATGATATTCAACGCCGTGGAATACAACGTGGACCCCGACACCGGCCTTGTGGACTACGACAAAATGGAGGAGACAGCCTTGCGCGAACGTCCGAAACTGATAATCGGAGGTGCGAGCGCCTATAGCCGCGAGTGGGACTACGCCCGCATGCGCAGCATCGCCGACGAGGTAGGCGCCATATTCATGGTGGACATGGCGCATCCGGCCGGACTGATAGCCGCCGGGCTGCTCGACAATCCTGTGCGCTATGCCCACGTGGTCACATCCACCACCCACAAGACGCTCCGCGGTCCACGTGGTGGCGTGATACTGATGGGAGAGGACTTCGAGAACCCATGGGGCAAGACCACGCCCAAGGGACAGGTGAAAATGATGTCGGCACTGCTCGATTCGTCGGTATTTCCCGGTGTGCAGGGCGGTCCGCTCGAGAATGTCATCGCCGCCAAGGCCGTGGCTTTCGGCGAAGCTCTGGCGCCATCGTTCACCGACTATCAGAAACAAGTGCTGGCCAATGCGCGCGCACTCGCAAAATCGCTTAAGGACAAAGGCTACAAGATTGTGAGCGGCGGCACCGACAACCATTGCGTGCTGCTCGATCTCCGTGCCAACTTCCCCGAACTCACCGGCAAGGTGGCCGAGAAAGCCCTCGTCGACGCCGATATCACCGCCAACAAGAATATGGTGCCCTACGACACACGCTCGCCATTCCAGACCTCCGGCATCCGCCTCGGCACTCCTGCCATCACCACGCGCGGTGCCGACGTGATAATGATGACCGTGGTGGCCGACCTTATCGACGAGGTGCTGAGCAATGTCGACAATCCCGATGCTATCGCCGGAGTGCGCGAGCAGGTGAACGCGATGATGGCCCCGATGCCCATTTTCGCCGAATGATGACAGCCCATGTCATAATAGTGGCGGCCGGCAGCGGCGCGCGCTTCGGCTCGGCGCTGCCCAAGCAATACTGTCTGCTGGCAGGGCGTCCGGTGCTGATGCACACCATCGCACGCATGCGTGAGGCTCTGCCGGATGCTGCTGTCACGCTCGTTCTCAGCAGCGATATGCGTGCCTATTGGCAGGAACTGTGCGCCGCCCACGATTTTGTATCTCCGCCGGTGGTGGACGGAGGCGCCACACGGTCGGAGTCTGTAGCCCGTGCGCTGGCCGCCATGCCCGCCGCCGCGCCGGACGACGTGGTGCTTGTGCACGACGGAGCGCGTCCGCTGGTCGACACACGCTGTGTGCGTGCCGTGATGGCAGCGATGGCAGCAGCCGATGTGTGCGGAGCCATGCCGGTGGTGCCTGTGACGGATTCGTTGCGGGAACTCCGTGCCGACGGCAGCTCCGATGCCATAGACAGAAGCCGCTACCGTGCCGTGCAGACACCGCAGGCATTCCGCGCCCCGCTATTGCGCGAGGCCTACGCACGCTGTGCCGGCACGAGCTTCAGCGACGACGCCTCGCTGATGGAACATTGCGGTTATGGCCGTTTCGTGCTCACGGAAGGCTCCGCGACAAATATCAAAATCACCAATCCGCTGGACCTCGCGGTAGCAGAGGCCATGCTGGCGCATATATGAACTCGCTGCGCGGTCTTGACATAAAATATGTGAAGGGCGTGGGGCCAAAGCGTGCCGAACTGCTCACGGCACAGCTGGGCATACGCACAGCCTACGACCTGCTGCACCACTTCCCGACCCATTACCTCGACCGCTCCACCGTCTATCAGATAAGCAAATTCGACGGCGACATGCCTGCCGTGCAGGTGCGCGGGCGTTTTGTAAGCTTCAACACCATAGGCGAGGGGGCGAAGATGCGCCTCGTGGGGCTGTTCTCCGACGGCACGCGCGCGATGGACGTCGTATGGTTCAAGGGCATAGCCACGCTTAAACGCAACCTGCTGACCGACACGGAATACGTGCTGTTCGGCAAGCCCACTGTGTTCAACGGACGCTGGCAGATGTCGCATCCTGAGATAGAGAGCCCCGGCTCGTCGCTCGCGGCCACGGGCATACGTGGCATATATCCCCTCACCGAGACACTGCGCACGCGAGGCATAGGCTCGCGCCAGTTCCAGCTGTGGACACAGAATCTGCTCGACGCCCATCCGGCTCTGCACGACACATTGCCGCCGTCGGTTGTGCGGCAGCTCGGGCTCATAAGCCTCGACGCCGCCATCAGGGCCATACATTGTCCGCCCGACAATGCCACCCTGCAGGCTGCCAGGCTGCGGCTGAAATTTGAAGAGCTGTTCTACATTCAGGTGGACATGCTGCGCCGCAACCGCAAGCGCAAGGGGCAAAGCGTGGGCCATGTGATGCCGAGAGTCGGCGATGTGTTCAACGGTTTCTACGCCGAGTGTCTGCCATTCCCGCTGACCGGAGCGCAGAAGCGGGTGGTAAAGGAAATACGCGCCGACATGATAAGCGGCCATCAGATGAACCGCCTCGTGCAGGGCGATGTGGGCAGCGGCAAGACCCTTGTGGCTGTCATGGCCATGCTGATAGCTGTGGACAATGGCATGCAGGCATGCCTGATGGCTCCTACCGAAATCCTCGCCACACAGCACTTTGAAACCATATCGGAGCTCCTGGCGCCCATAGGCGTGAGGGTAGGGCTGCTGAAAGGGTCCACGAAAGCCGCCGAACGCAGGACCATACACGAAGGGTTGCGCGACGGTAGCCTGCAGATTCTTGTGGGCACGCACGCCTTGATAGAGGACGATGTGGAATTCCGCGACCTCGGACTGGCCGTGATCGACGAGCAGCACCGCTTCGGTGTGGCGCAGCGTGCGCGGCTGTGGGGCAAAAACACGATAGGTCCTCACGTGCTGGTGATGACCGCGACGCCCATCCCGCGCACACTGGCCATGACGGTGTATGGCGATCTGGATGTCAGCGTGATAGACGAATTGCCCCCGGGGCGCAAACCTGTGACAACGGTGCTCCGTTACGAGCCGCAGCGGCTGCAGGTGTATAAGGCCACTTATGCCCAGCTGCGTGCGGGCAGGCAGGTGTATATAGTCTACCCGCTCATCGATGAAAACGAAAAACTCGATCTGCGCAGCCTTTCCGAGGGCTATGATATAATACGCGATACTTTCCGCGATTTCAAGGTGGCATTCGTCCACGGACGCATGAAACCGGCCGAGAAAGACTGGCAGATGCAGCTTTTCGCCTCCGGGGAGGCACGCATACTGGTGGCCACCACCGTGATAGAGGTGGGAGTGAATGTGCCCAATGCCTCGGTGATGATAATAGAAAACGCCGAGCGCTTCGGCCTGTCGCAGCTGCATCAGCTGCGCGGACGTGTGGGACGTGGCGCCGATCAGAGCTATTGCATACTCATGAGCCGCCACAACATCGCCAAGGACACACGCAAGCGTCTGGAACTGATGACGCAGACAACCGACGGCTTTGTCGTGGCCGAGGCCGACATGCAGATGCGCGGACCCGGCGACATCGAAGGCACAATGCAGAGCGGAACGCCGTTTGAACTGAGGCTCACAAATCTTGCCACCGACGGCATCGTAGTGCAGATGGCGCGCGATGCTGCGGAGCGTCTGCTCGACAGCGATCCGGAACTCTCGCAGCCCGACAATGCCCCGTTCCGCCGTGAGCTCGAAGCTACGGTGAAGCGCACGGCCGACTGGAGCCGCATATCCTGACGCCTCCCTGCGGCGGCATCACAGCACCAACTCGGCGTACAGACGCTCGAATGTGGCGTCGAGATCGGCACTATGGCCCGGATGCGGACGCGATGTCACAATGGATGCGCTACGCACGGCTGTGAGCCACCGGAAGCGCTCCTCGGCGGCCAGGGAGGCTATGGGATGGCCGGCAGGGGTGCCGGCGCAAATGCTGTGGAACACATCGCATTGCTGCCGCAGCATAGAGGTGTCGGCCGCTGGAGCTATGGCTGCGATACGCCCGCAGTCGGGCTCAACGCGTGCCCGCAGCCACTTGCGGCGCTTGCACATCATCACCAGACCGATGTTCACAAACTCGCCCCGCTCGGCGCTGGGCATGTAGCGCACGATGGCGTATTCATACAAGTGTGGCGCGGACTGATTTGGCATGGTCTACAAAAATTTTGGAGTTTGCAAGGCGTGTGTGCAGAAATTGCCGGTACACATCGCGGCTTTCGGGATTGTCGAGCCATTCATCCGGCACAAGGTCGACTATGGCATCGAGAATCTGCGGGGTGAGGGCTTCATGCATCAGGGCATCGGCTTCGTCGAGCATGGACGCGCAGCGGATGAAGGCGTGGTCCTTGACATAGGGAAACGCCGACAAGGCCGCTTTCTTCCAGTCGCTCCAGGAGTGGTGGAAGTAGAGCGAGGCGCCGTGGTCGATGAGCCATAGCTCCCGGCGCCATGCGAGCATATTGGTGTTGCGCACCGTGCGGTCGATATTGGTGAGGAACGCATCCAGCCACACCACCTTGGAAGCGGTGAGCGCGTCGGTGTCGTTGACGAGCGTGTCCCATGTGAATGTGCCGGCCAGATAGTGTAGCCCGAGGTTCAGACCCTGGCTGGCGCGCAGCAGGTCCTGGATTTCTTCGTCGCCCTCGGTGCGGCCGAAATCCTCATCAACGTCCACCAGCACAAGCTCGGGCACCCGCAGTCCGGCGGCCCGTGCGATCTCGCTGCCGATAAGCTCCGCCACCAGCATCTTCGCGCCGTGGCCGGCACCTCTGAATTTTACAGCGTAGCGGAATCCGTCGTCGGCCTCGGCAAGCGCTGGCAGAGATCCGCCTTCGCGCAGCGGTTCGATATATCGTGTGAGCGCCACATGGCGCAGGGGTTCGGGTTGTCTGGTCATTGCTTTGAGGAAGAGGTTTTGAGTTTTTTATACCATTTGCCTGAGCACAGGCGCCACAGAAAAATACAGCCGCGGAACGATAGCTCCAGCGCCATGGCTATCCACACGCCCCGCAGCCCCATGGCAGGTGCGAGCATGGCGGCCACAGGAATCCTGACGAGCCATATGCTGCCGAAATTCATGATGGCCGGAATGGTGGTGTCGCCCACGCCCACCATGGCGCCGTAGGCAACGATGGATGCGGCATACATGGGCTCGGCCCACGCCTCTATGCGTAGCATCTCTGTGCCGAGCGAGCGTATGGCTTCGACGGGCGTCATTATGTCCATCATGAGCGGAGCGGCGAGATACATTATAAATCCCATGAATGTCATCACGGCCATGCCCATGCCCACACTTATGAATCCGAAACTGCGCACGAGTTCCGGACGCCGTGCCCCGAAACTCTGTCCTGTGAGCGTGGTGGCGGCATCGCCTATTCCGAAGCCGGGCATGTAGCACAGGCTCTCGGCCGTGACGGCAAAAGCATTGGCGGCTATGGCTATGACGCCGAGTGGCGCCACTATCACCGTGATCATTATCTGCGCCCCGCTGAAGAGTGCCTGCTGCAGTGTCATAGGCGCGGATATGCGCACGGCCCGCCTCAGCACCTCACGGGTGGGGCGGAAGCTGCCGCGGGTGCCGCGCAGGGCGAGATCGGGCTGGCGGCGCAACAGATGCCAGAGCATCAGCGCTGCAACGATAGTCTCGGCGAGCACTGTTCCGAGGGCGGCGCCGAGCACCCCGAGGCCTGCGCCAGGCAGATGCACTCCCACACTGCCCACCGTGATATCACGCGCCGGGAATATGAGGAAGAAATTGAACACTATGTCGAGCACGCACATGAGTATGTTCAGCATGCTCGGCACCTTCATGTTGCCTGCGCAGCGCAGCATGCCGCCGGCCATATAATTCATGGTGAGCACGGGCAGCGCAGCCACAAACATGCCGAAGTACAGCGATGCACCGGCGCGCACCTGCGGCTCGCCTCCGAGCCATACCGGGAGCTGTGGCGCTATGGCGAGGCCGAGGATGGCCATGCCCACTCCGAAAGCAAGACACGTGGTGATGCCCTGACGCACTACCGAGCGCGCCTCGTCCTGCTCCTTCGCTCCGAGCCTGTGGGCCACCTGCACGGAGAATCCCATGGCAAACATGGAGCAGATGCCCCAGAACAGCCACAGCGAGCTGCTCACAAGACCCACCGAAGCGGAACAGTCGGCGCCGAGACGTCCCACCATCGAGGCATCGATATATTGCATGAGTATGCTCGACAACTGTGCGAGAATAGCCGGAAACGATAGTTTCGCGGCAAGGGTCACCTTGTCGCGGAACGAGAGGACGTCGCCGTTCTGTATCTGCGAGATGTGCGCCACTTTCTAAAGCATTGTTTTGATCCCTTCGGCCATGCGCCTCAGTCCTTCCATGAGCCGTGCTTTAGGGCATGCGAGATTTATGCGTATGTAGTCGTCGCAGCCATACATGGCGCCGGCATTGATCCACACGCCGTAATGCTCTTTCAGCGTGTGCTCTATCTCTTGGCCCGTGCGGCCTGTGGCTCTGATATCGATCCATGCCAGATAGGTGGCCTCAAGTTCGGCATACGGCAGTCCAGGCAGGTTCTTATCCATGAATGTGCTGAAAGCAAAGTAGTTGCCGCGCAGGTAGTCGCACAGTTGTCCGAGCCATCCCGCTCCTTTGTTGTAGGCCGCTATCAGGCCTTCCACACCGAAGGGGTTTACATCGCACACCTCGTTGATGTTGATGGCCCGGTCTATTGCCTCGCGGGCCGCGGCATCGGGTGTGATGATATTTGCTATCTGCAGTCCGGCTGTGTTGAAAGCCTTGCTCGGCGAATTGCACACCACATAATTCTGAGCGCCCGGCACCGTCGCGAAAGGCACGAAAGCGCGCTGTCCCAGGGTGAGCTCGCAGTGTATCTCGTCGCTGATCACAGTGACAGTGTAGCGGTTGCACAGGTCGGCGAGTTCTCGCAGTTCGTCAAAAGTCCAGCAGCGTCCCGCAGGATTGTGCGGGTTGCACAGCAGCAGCGTCTTTACCTTGGGCTGGGCTATCAGTTTCTCCAGTCCCTCGAGGTCCATCCTGTATGTGAAGCGCCTGTTGTCCAGCTGTTCGCGTATCAGAGGATTCTGGATTATGCGGCAACCGTTGTTGCGTATCGACGAGAAAAAGCAGTTGTAGACGGGTGTCTGCACCACCACGCCCGATCCCGGAGTGCAGAGGGCCTTTATGGTGGCCGAGATAGCCGGCACCACGCCTGAGGTGTATATGACATCGCTGCGGTGGAAGTGCCAGCCGTGGCGCGTGGCAAACCAGCGTATGAGGGCGTCGTAATACGCGTCCGGTACGCGCACATAGCCGAACACTCCGTGGTCCACGCGCCGGCGCAGCGCTTCTATGATAGCCGGCGCCGTGCGGAAGTCCATATCGGCCACCCACAGCGGTATCATATCGTCCCTTGTGTCCGAATCCCATTTGTAGGATGCGGTGCCGCGGCGGTCGGGGGCGAGGTTGTCGAAATCGTAGAAGGTCATAGATCGGAAATGATGCGGCAGTCGGCCGGCTGCTTTATGAACTCATCGATATGTATGTCGCCCACGCTTTGGCAGTGAATCTCGCCTGTGCGCGGATTCACGATGCTCACTATGTGGGAGCGCACGGAGGCATGCACGGAGCTGTCCTCGAACGCGCGGTCGCAATCATCGGCCATGGTGCAATCTTCCATCACGAGATTGTCGCAGTAGCACAGCGGCTGCGTGCCGCTGATGCGGCAGCGCACGAGGCGCAGGTTGCGTGAATGCCAGCCGAGATATTCGCCGGTGAGTTCGGAGTCGTAGATCGTGACATTCTCCGTGTTCCAAACGGCATCCTTCGAGTTGATCACAGCATTGCGTATCACCACATCGCGGCAATACTGGAAAGAGTAGTTGCCGTCCTGCCGGTAGCCGTCGATGTCGATATCGCTGCAGTGCATGAATATATAGTCGGCGTTGGCCACCTCTACATCGCGCAGCCGTATGGCGGAGCAGTGCCACATGGTCTCCTGCGCATCGGGGATACGCACACGCTCCAGACGCAGATCATGCATCTCGCGGAACATTTTCGGTGCCTCCACCAGCGTGTCGGTCATGACCAGACCGCGGGAGTACCACAGCGCGGCGCGTGCCCCGGGAGTGAACAGACACCGGTCGATACGGAAGCCGTTCACATGCCAGAAAGGGTACTTGCCTTCAAAACGACAATCCACAGCCTCGATGTTCCTGCAATTCTTTATCGCTGATTCGCCGGTGTGTATCGTCACATTTTCCAGGCGTAGGTCGTCGCTCCCGAAAAGCGGACGTTCGCCTTCAAATTCGCTGTCTTTTATGATTTTCATTATTTTTATCTTTATCTATGGTAATGCAAAATTACTGTTTTTTTCGCGTTTCCGCAACGCGGCTTGCCGTGCGGTAGGATTTTTTATACAAACCCTCGGTAATTGCTGAAAATTGTGTAAATTTGCATATCGAACAATCATTTTTCCATTAGCATAACATGGCAACAAAACCGTTCAAGTATCAGGAAATGTTTCCGCTCGGACCGGACACTACTGAATACTATCACCTTACGTCCGACTATGTGAAGGTTGAAAACTGGGGCGGCCACGAATTTCTCGTGGTGGATCCCGTGGCTCTGAAGGTGCTTGCGCGCCAGGCCACCCATGACAACGCATTCATGCTCCGTCGCGAGCACAACGAGATGGTGGCCAAGATCCTCGCCGATCCCGAAGCCAGCCAGAACGACAAATTCGTGGCTCTCACCATGCTGCGCAATGCCGAGGTGGCAGCCAAGGGACAGCTCCCGTTCTGCCAGGACACAGGCACAGCCATTGTCCATGGAGAAAAAGGACAGTACGTATTCACCGGTGCCGACGATGAGGAGTATCTCAGCCACGGAGTGTACGAAACCTATACCACCGACAATCTCCGCTACAGCCAGAACGCTCCGCTCAACATGTACGACGAGGTGAACACCGGCTGCAACCTCCCCGCGCAGATCGACATCCACGCATCCAACGACGATGAGTATCATTTCCTCTTCGTGGCCAAGGGTGGCGGTTCCGCCAACAAAACATACCTCTATCAGGAGACCAAGGCCATCATCACTCCCCAGAAACTCGTTCCCTTCCTGGTGGAGAAGATGAAATCTCTCGGCACCGCTGCTTGTCCTCCCTATCATATCGCGTTTGTGATAGGCGGCACCTCAGCCGAGATGAATCTCGCCACCGTGAAGAAGGCTTCCGTGAAGTACTACGACAGCCTCCCCACCGAGGGCAACGAACTCGGCCACGCTTTCCGCGATGTGGAGCTGGAGAAGGAACTCAAGAAGGCATCCGAAGAGCTGGGCCTCGGTGCTCAGTTCGGAGGCAAGTATTTCGCCCACGACATCCGTGTGATACGTCTGCCCCGCCACGGCGCATCGTGCCCCATCGGCATGGGCGTGAGCTGCTCGGCCGACCGCAATGTCAAGGCCAAGATCAACCGCGAGGGTCTGTGGATCGAAAAGCTCGACAGCAACCCCGGCGAGCTCATCCCCGAAGAATACCGCAAGCAGGGCGAGGGCGAGGTTGTGCGCATCGACCTTAACCGTCCTATGCCCGAAGTGCTCGCGGAGCTGTCGAAGTATCCCGTGAGCACCCGCCTGTCGCTCAACGGCACAATCATAGTGGGCCGCGACATCGCCCACGCCAAGATCAAGCAGCGCCTCGACGCCGGTGAGCCCATGCCGCAGTATCTCAAGGACCATCCCATCTATTACGCCGGTCCCGCCAAGACGCCGGCAGGAATGGCCAGCGGCTCTTTCGGTCCCACCACAGCCGGACGCATGGACCCCTACGTCGACCAGTTCCAGGCCGCCGGAGGTTCCATGATAATGATAGCCAAGGGCAACCGTTCCAAGCAGGTGACAGAGGCATGCCACAAGCATGGAGGCTTCTACCTCGGCAGCATAGGCGGTCCCGCCGCAGTGCTGGCCAAGAACTCCATCAAGAGCGTGGAGCTGCTCGAGTATCCCGAGCTCGGTATGGAAGCCATCTGGAAAATCGAAGTGGAGGACTTCCCTGCCTTCATCCTCGTCGACGACAAAGGCAACGACTTCTTCACCGAAATATCCGATAAATGCAAAGCCTGCGCCCTCAATAAGTAAGCACAGGCCCACGCCACAATAAAGCGATAGCCGGTCCCTCAGCAGGGTGCCGGCTATTGTTTTATTGTCTGTTGGCTTGCTATGTCAGAATATCTTTTCCTCGATATTGTAGCGCGGGCGGTGTTTCACCTCCACGAATATCTTGCCTATGTACTCGCCCACAATGCCTATGGCCATGAGTATGAGGCTGCCGAGGAACCATACCGACAGCATGAGCGACGACCATCCGGACACCGTATGGTGGGCCATGTGCACATAGAGTACCCACAAAGCCACCATTATGTCGACCACCATCAGGCACAGCCCTACAAGGAAAATGATGCGCATGGGCTTGGCCGTGAACGAGGTGATGCCATCGATGCTGAGGGCTATCATCTTGCTTAGCGGATACTTGCTCTCGCCGGCAGTGCGCTCGGTGCGGGCATATTCCACTACGGCCGTGGAAAGACCGATGTCCGGCATTATGCCGCGCAGATACAGGTTGCTTTCGCCGTACTGGCTGAGTATGTCGAGGGCGCGCCGGCTCATCAGGCGGTAGTCGGCATGGTTGTAGATGGTCTGCAGCCCCATCGCGTTCTGGAAGCGGTAGAAGCTCTGGGCAGTCACGCGCTTGAACCACGAATCGGTGTCGCGCGACGAGCGCACGCCGTATACAATATCGGTGCCACGGCGGAACAGCTCGATCATCTCGCGCATCATTTCGGGGTTGTCCTGCAGGTCGGCATCGATGGTGATGGCCGCGTCGCAGTGGTCGCGCACGGTCATCAGGCCGGCGAGCAACGCCGGTTGTTGCCCGCGGTTGTGGGCCAGGGTGATGCCCTTGAGGCGTGGGTCGGCGGCATGCAGGTCGGCGATGATGCGTCGGGTGGCGTCGCGGCTGCCGTCGTTGCTGCACAGTATGTAACTGTCCGGTGCCACAAGGCCGTCGGCACTGAATCGGTCGAGAAGGTCGAGCAGTGTGCGGGCTGTGGTCGGGAGCACTTCCTGCTCATTGTAGCATGGCAGGACTATGGCGATGCGTGGTGCGTTCATGGATAAGGCTTTGAAAATGAAACTGAAGCTATGAAACAAAAGGACAAAAGAGCGGAAAATACAAAGTGGATTGATGCTCCTGCTCCTTTGTCCTTGAGTGTCCTTTAGGCCGTGGCTACTGCGCTTTAGTAGTTGCGGGCTATGATCACGCGGCGGGGGCTGGGCTTGCCGGTGACCATGCAGAAGCCGGGTTCGTCGGGCTGGTCGAGGGGGATGCAACGGATAGTTGCCTTGGTCTCCTCCTTGATGCGCTCTTCGGTTTCTGTGGTGCCGTCCCAGTGGCAGAGGAAGAAGCCTCCGCCATCGATGCGTGCCTTGAAATCGTCGTAGCTGTCGCAGATATAGGTGCGCTCCTGACGCATTTTCAGGGCCTTGGCATAGATGTTGTTCTGGATGTCTTCCAGCAGCCCGGCCACATGCTCGGCGATGCCTGTGAGCGGGAGCGATTCCTTCTCGAGAGTGTCGCGGCGCATGAGCTCGACGGTGCCGTTCTCAAGGTCGCGCGCGCCGATGGCGAGACGCACGGGCACACCCTTTAGCTCATAGTCGGCAAATTTGAATCCGGGGCGCTTGTTGTCGGCGTCGTCGTATTTTACGCTCACGCCCAGCTCGCCGAGACGCTCTACGATGGGTTTGACGGCAGCCGAGATAGCCTCAAGCTGTTCGGCGTTCTTGAAGATGGGCACGATCACCACCTGGATGGGAGCGAGGTGGGGAGGCAGCACAAGGCCGTTGTCGTCGCTGTGGGTCATTATGAGTGCGCCCATGAGGCGGGTCGACACACCCCAGGAGTTGGCCCACACCAGCTCAGGCTTGTTGTCCTTGTTGACGAAGGTTACGTCGAAAGCCTTTGCGAAGTTTTGTCCGAGATTGTGGGAGGTACCGCTCTGGAGAGCCTTGCCGTCCTGCATCATGGCTTCGATGGTGTAGGTGTTGAGCGCGCCGGCAAATCGCTCGTTGGCGCTCTTTACGCCGCGCACCACCGGCATGGCCATGTATTTCTCGGCAAATTCGGCGTAGAGGTTGATCATCTGCACGGTGCGTGCCTCGTTTTCCTCGGGAGTGGCATGCGCGCAGTGTCCTTCCTGCCAGAGGAATTCGGCCGTGCGGAGAAACATGCGTGTGCGCATTTCCCAACGCATCACGTTGGCCCACTGGTTGCACAGGATGGGCAGGTCGCGGTAGCTGTGGATCCAGTTTTTATATGTGCCCCAGATGATTGTTTCGGATGTGGGGCGCACTATGAGCTCCTCTTCGAGGCGTGCGTCGGGGTCCACCACCACACCGTTGCCGTTGGGGTCGTTTTTCAGACGGTAGTGCGTCACCACGGCACATTCCTTGGCGAAGCCTTCTACGTGCTCGGCCTCGCGGCAGAGGAATGATTTGGGGATGAGCAGGGGAAAGTAGGCGTTCTGCACGCCCGTGGCCTTGAACATGCTGTCAAGGGTGCGCTGCATTTTTTCCCAGATGGCGTAGCCATAGGGTTTGATGACCATGCAACCGCGCACTGCCGACTGCTCGGCGAGGTCGGCTTTGACTACGAGTTCGTTGTACCATTGCGAGTAGTTGTCGCTGCGCTTGGTGAGGCCTTTGATTTCGATTGCCATAATATGATTGGTTTTGTATTTTCTTCTGAACTGCAAAATTACAAAAAATAGTGCGACAAGCGAAGATTCCCGCGCTTATTTTTCGGGAATGGGCACTATGTAGAATTCTATGCGGCGGTTGGCGCGCCGGTGGCGTGCGGTTTCGTTGTCGTTGAGGGGTTCATCCTTGCCCAGGCCGTAGATCACAACGTTGGTGTCCTCGCGCCCGGCGAGCTGCCACAGAAGGTCGTCGATAGCATTGGCACGGGCTTCCGTGAGGGCGTCGGAGTAGGCTTCGTCGCCGGTATCGTCGGCGTGCACGGCCACGAGCACCTTGTAATGCGACGGTGCTTCGACGATGTCGCGCATGGGCTGCAGGCGCTTGAGGGCCTCGGGCTTGGGCGTGGTGGAGTTGGAGGCGAAGATGGTGTCGCAGGGTATGGTTGCCAGCACCACCTCGCCGTTGCGCAGCGTTGTGGCGCGCATGCGGTGGTGCCGTAGCGATGTCGCCAGGCGCGCGGCTTTTTCGGCCACGGCGGCATGGCGCCGCGCCGATATGGCCGGAGTGTTGAGGTTGGCTTCCAGACTGAGATCGGCTTCATCGGCGGTCTGTGCCTGTGATGCTATGGCCATCACTATAGCGATGGCGGCCGCTGCTATGCGCATTATCTTCATATCAGGCTGAGCTCGTAGTCGATTTCGGCTTCGATGAGGGGGGCGATGTGCTCGGGGCTGATTTCGTTGCCCGCATCTTTTGCCAGAAGACGGGTGGCATAGGCTGCTATTGCAGCTATGTCGTCGTCGCTGTCGTCGCTGTCTATATCGATTTCGAGATCGCCGTTTTCATCGTAGTAGTCAAATATTATATCGATGAGGTTGAGGAGCTGGTCGTCGTCGTAGGCTTCCGCTCCGGCCACTGCGCCGCGCATGCGGCGGATGGCGTCGTCTTCGTTGTATTCCATTTTATAAGGGTTTTGAACTGCCTGTTATAGTGGCGATAGAAGTTGTGTGGGCACGTCCATGGATATTGTGCGGGCTGAGGCGTCGATGTCGTGTATCCATTCTTCGGCGAGGGGGATGAGTATGTCATGTCCTTCGGCCGTGTGCACGTGCAGCAGTGTGTTGATGGTGGTGGTGTCGACTGCAGTGATGCTGCCTATCAGGCCGCCTTGTGCGGAGATGAGAGTAAATCCCTCGAGGTCTTCGGCATAGAGGCCTTCTTCCTGTTGGTTGTCATCGTCATCGGTGGTGGTCTCCGGCAGTTCCCGGCGCAGGGCATAGATGTCGTGGCCGGTGTATTCGCCGGCGCTTTCGGCAGTGTCCACTCCGTCGAGTGTCAGCAGCACCGAGTGGCTGCCGCGCGGTCGCAGCCCGGATATGCGGAACGGCACGAAGATGCCGTCGAGTTGCATCACCACATGCTGTAGCGCTTCGGGGTCGATGTCATCGTCATGAAGTTCCACGGCGAGTTCTCCGCGCAGCCCATGGGTCTTTATGGCTGTGCCCAGCGGGATGAGTTCCGTGAGGAGTATCATTTGCGTTTTTTCTTTTTCTTGTTGCTGGGCGGGGCTATGATATTGAATTCGTGCAGAGGGAGTGTGTGCTCGTCTACACGTATGCGCCCGTCGCTCATCTCATACAGGTCGCGATACACGCGTGCGTTCTCAATCCCCTCGGGATTGATGGTGAGCAGCAGTTTCTTCATCTGGTTGCCTACGAGCGACAGCAGTTCGTCGCGTTCCTCGCATGGAGGCATGTCGGCGGCTGCTGCCACGGTGAGCTCCACCAGACGTCCGTAGTGGCGGCGCCGTGCAGGGTCGGTATTGTAGTAGAGTGCGTCGGGGCGTTCGCCTTCCGTGGGCGGCGCCGGCATGTCGTAGGGCGTGTCCACATCGAGGCGGTAGCCGCTCATGATGATGATGTGGTCCCATAGTTTGCGGCGGTATTCCTCTACCGGCCCTGTCGGCGGAAACAGACGCATCATTGCGGCCACCGTCGAGGCTGCCGCCTGCGTGCGCAGCTCGCGGTCGTCGATCTCGAGGCAGCGTTCTACCATGTTCTGGATGTTGCGGCCATATTCCGGCAACACGAGTTTTTTCAGGTGATTGTTGTATGTGAGCATCTTATGCGTGGATGAATTTTGTTTTGGTTATAGTCCCAGCTCTTCTTTTATGAACGAGGCTGTGGGCGACGATCCTGCGGCCACCTCTTCGGGAGTGCCGGTGGCCACGATGCAACCTCCGTTCTCGCCGCCGCCGGGTCCCATGTCTATTATATGGTCGGCGCTGCGTATCACGTCAAGGTTGTGTTCGATCACGAGCACGGTATTGCCGCGGTCCACAAGTCGGTTGAGGATACCCATCAGGGTGTTGACATCGTCGAAATGCAGTCCGGTGGTGGGTTCGTCGAGTATGAAAAGAGTGCGGCCGGTGTCCTTCTTGGCAAGCTCGGTGGCGAGCTTCACACGCTGGTTCTCTCCGCCGCTGAGGGTGCTCGACGGTTGTCCCAGACGTATGTAGCCGAGGCCGATTTCCTGAAGCACCTTTATTTTTTTGAGTATGGACGGTATGCCCTCGAAGAATTCAACGGCCTGGTTGATGGTCATGTCCAGCACATCGGCTATGCTTTTGCCTTTATATCGCACCTCAAGCGTCTCGCGGTTGTAGCGTTTGCCGCCGCAGGCCTCGCACGGAACAAGCACATCCGGGAGAAAATTCATTTCTATGGTGCGGTAGCCGTTGCCGTTGCACACCTCGCAGCGGCCGCCGGCCACATTGAAGGAAAAGCGCCCGGGCTTGTAGCCACGGATTTTTGCTTCGGGAAGCCCCACAAAGAGGGAACGTATGTCGGAGAATACGCCTGTGTATGTGGCGGGGTTGGAGCGTGGAGTGCGTCCGAGGGGCGACTGGTCCACGGTCACCACCTTGTCGATATGCTCCAGCCCCCGCAGCTCGCGGTAGGGCAGAGGTTCGGCCTGGGCGCGGTAGAAATCGCGGCTGAGTATGGGTTGCAGGGTGCCACCGATGAGCGACGATTTTCCGGAGCCGCTGACGCCGCACACGCATGTGAGCGTCCCGAGTGGAATGTCGAGGTCTACATCGCGCAGGTTGTGTCCCGTGCAGCCGAGCAGCATCAGGTGCTTGCCGTTGCCGGGACGCCGTTGTGCCGGCATCTCTACTTTCCGTCGGCCGGTCAGGTAGTCGGCCGTGAGCGAGGAGGTGGCGAGCAATTTTTCCGGTGTACCCTCAAACACCACCTTGCCGCCTTTGCGCCCGGCGCCGGGGCCTATGTCCACAATGTAGTCGGCCGCAAGCATTATATCCTTGTCGTGCTCCACCACTATTATGGAATTGGAGGCGTCGCGCAGCCGTTGAAGCGCCTCTATGAGGCGCCGGTTGTCGCGTTGGTGCAGCCCTATCGACGGCTCGTCGAGAATGTACAGCACATTTACCAGCTCCGACCCGAGCTGCGTGGCCAGCCTTATGCGCTGGCTCTCACCGCCGCTGAGGGTGGCCGAGGCCCGGTTGAGCTGTATGTAGTCGAGCCCCACATCTACGAGGAATCTCAGCCTTGTGCTTATCTCCTTGATTATCTCGGCCGCGATGGCGCGGTCACGCGGTTCCATGCGGTCGAGCACCCCGCAGCTCCAGCTGTGGAGCCGTCCTATGTCCATGCGTGTGAGTTCGGCTATATTCATGCCGTCCACAAAGAAGTGCAGCGCCTCCCGGTTGAGGCGGTCGCCGTGGCACTCGGGGCACACCACGCGGGAGAAGAATCGCCCGCTCCATTTGTTGGCTGCGGCACCGGCATCATCGGCCTGCTGCATCTCTATGTATTTTATCAGGCCTTCGTAGCTTTGGAAGTAATGCGTGGTGCTGAGGGTGTCGTTTTTCAGCACGAGGCGCTCGTTCGTGCCGTTGAGGATTTCTCGCAGTGTCTCCTCGCTGAGGTCCTTTACGGGTGTTTTTATGTCGAAGCCGTTTTTCTCGCAGATAGCCGAAATCTGCCAGAATATCATTGTGTTGCGGTATTTTCCCAGGGGCACTATGGCGCCGTCGTGTATGCTGAGCGAAGGATCCGGAATCACTTTTTCCTTGTCGACGGTATCCACATAGCCCAGACCCTTGCAGTAGGGGCACGCGCCCTGAGGGGAATTGAAAGAGAAATTGTGTGGTGCGGGCTCGCGGTAGCTCAGGCCTGTTTCCGGGTCCATGAGGCTCTGGCTGTAATGCGCCACGGTGTCGTCGTCAGGGCAGTAGATCATCAGCTGCTTGTCGCCGTGGTGCAGTGCGCTTTCCACGCTTGCATCAAGGCGCTGGGCCTCTTTCTCGCCCACGGCGAGGCGGTCGACCACTATCTCCACGGAGTGGTTCTTATAGCGGTCAAGACGCATTCCGGGAGTTATCTCCATGAGTTCGCCATCCACTCGCGCGTTGATGAATCCCTTTTTGCGCAGTTGCTCGAACAACTCCTTGTAATGTCCCTTGCGGTTGCGCACCACAGGAGCGAGAATGTAGATGCGCCGCCCGGCATAACGCTCAAGTATCAGCGCCACGATGCGCTCGCGTGTGTAGCGCACCATGTCGCAGCCGCTCAGATAGCTGCGGGCATGCCCAGCACGGGCGTAGAGCAGTCGGAGAAAGTCGTATATCTCGGTGGTGGTGCCGATGGTGCTGCGCGGGTTGCGGTTGATGGTTTTCTGCTCTATGGCTATCACAGGGCTGAGACCTGTGATCAGATCCACATCGGGGCGTTCGAGCGACCCGAGCATATTCCGTGCATAGGCGGAGAATGTCTCGATATAGCGCCGTTGGCCTTCGGCGAATATTGTGTCGAAAGCCAGCGACGACTTTCCGGAACCGCTCAGACCTGTGACTACGGTGAGAGCGTTGCGCGGAATGGTGACGTTGATGTTCTTGAGATTGTGCACACGCGCACCCTCCACGCGCAGGCAGTCGGCCGAGGGCATGGGTGGGAGCTTTATGTCGTTGGAGCTGTTACTCATTCGCGCACCCATTTGGTGTTGTACACGGGTTTCTTCTGCTTGGAGCGGCTTGACGATGCAGGAGTGGCCACCTTCACGGTGTAGGTCTTGCCGGCTTTGTTGGTGAGCTTGCGGGCGCGTATCCACGGGTTGTCCTCACGCAGCTGCCGGTAGCTGATTCCTTGCTTGCGGGCCCATGTGGCCCAGTCGTCCACGGGGCCGCTCACCTTCACTTCCTTGTATTCCTGCGGGAAGTACAGCTGTTCGCGGCGCAGGTCGAATCCGTAGGCCGCGGGGTTTTCCATTATAAGCTTCATGGCCATCACGCGAAACATGTAGCGCGATGTCTCATCGGTCAGGAACAAATCAAACGCATCAGCGGCCTGCTGCTTGTCGAGCTCCGAGCTCACGCGCGCCATGCCGCCATTGTAGGATGCCATCACCGACGACCAGTTGCCGCCATATTTGCCCAACGCGTTTTTGAGATATCGGCAGGCAGCCGCGGTGGCTTTCTCGATGTTGAAGCGTTCATCCACCTCATCGCCCACTTCAAGGCCATACTGGCGCGCGGTGGCGGGCATGAACTGCCATATGCCTCCTGCCTTGGCCGACGATATGGCCCGTGGGTTGAGCGAGCTTTCGATGCAGGCGAGATAGAGCATGTCGGCGGGCACGCCGTTCTGTTTCAATATGGGCGCTATCACGGGAAACAGCTTGTTGGCGCGTTTTATCACCAACATGGTGTTGCCGTGCGTGTAGGCCATGGATGTGAGTTCGCGGTCGAGGCGTTCATACATGTCGGTGCGGTCGAGGTCCACCTTTTTTCCGCACAAAGTCATCGAAGCGGGAATATCGGGATTGACCACACGTGAAAACACCTTGCTTGATGTGGGTGCCTGGGCCGCGGCCGGCAGCGCTACAGCGCAGGCAGCCGATAGAAGTATGATATGGGCGAAAGTGATGTTCATTTTTTTCTTGCGGGGTTTGGTAGTTGTTAGGAGAGAGAATGGAATGTCAGTCGGAGCCCGACGCGCCATAGGCATCGTCATCGCGGGCTCCTATTATGTTGATGTCGCCGCTGAGGTTGTAAGCCTTGCCATCGGCGCCTCTGGCGCGTATCACATAATAATAAACACCTGGCGAGGCCTTTTTTCCTCCGATGGTGCCGTCCCATCCCTGCGACGGGTCGGTCAGTGTGATTATCTTGCTGCCCCAGCGGTTGAATATCTCGCAGTGAAACTCTACAATCGACTGATAGCTCACGCGCCACTCATCGTTGACGCCCGGGCTTGTGTGTGGCGTGAACGCATTGGGGCACAGCAGTTTCGATTCTCCTATCGAAACCTCGTATGTCTCGCCCGTGTAGCTGCAGGCTCCCGTAGCGTCGGCCGCTGTGAAGCGCACATAGAAAGTGCCGTTCTCGACAAACGTATAGGAAAATTCATCCTGATTGTAGCTGTTTTCGAGAATGTCGAAATCGGGCGTGCGTGATATCTGCCATTCGCGGTAGGCCACAGCATCGGTCACATCGGCCGCGAACGTTATCTCGCAGGGAGCCGATCCTCCCAATGATCCGGTGGCCGGGTTCTGCTCGTTTTCGGCATCGCGTTCGGTCTGCACGGCTGTGGTGACAGCCTGCACGGCCACGGCGGCATATGTGTCGCTTCTCGCCGATGCCTCCTGCTGCCATGCCCTCAGGAAACGGTCGCCCTCCACGCCGAACTGTGTGTCGCACAGCGGCGCGGCCACATAGCTTGACGGCGTTATGTAAGGCATCGATACGTTGGTTTCTGCCTGGACATAGCGTCCCGCCTCTTTGTCGGCCACGAGAGTGGTGTACACCACCGAGATATCACGGTCGAGAGTGATGGCCCGCCCGTTGATGCTGTAGAATTGTATGGGCGCTCCGTCGCCCTCAAATCCCAGAACCACATTGTCGCAAGGATACTCGCCCCCCGACGGGTGCAGTCCCGCTATCGTGAAGCGGTGGCCGGAATAGTCGGTGATCCAGTAGCAGTGTTGCCGTCCGGCGTCCTCTATCAGGATGCCGGTGTCGCCTCCCCTGAGGGTGACAACCGACGATGTTCCCTCCACGCGTGCGGCCACCGGTTCGGCAAATGCCGCGCCGGCCGCTCCGAAGAGGCTCCATGAAGCCGTGGGCGAAGGGTAGGACACCTCGACACCGGCAGCCGCCGGCAGCACATACACCGCGGCGAGGCCCGTCGAGGCTTCCGGCACCACCTCGACGGGTGTGTCGGCGCTACCGCGGAAATCAAGAGCCGACGCCGGACAGGCGGCAGCAATCCCGAGGCACAGAATGAGAGATATGTGGCGTGAGAGATAATACATTGCAGGGTGTTTAGCCTACAAAATTACAAAATATCCCATATATATGCAAACATCCCGCTATCCTGGGTCTAATTGCCGCAACGGCGGTACTCCCCGGGCGACATCCCTGTGTTCTGCCGGAAATAGCGGCCGAAAAACGATTGGTTCGGGAAATGCAGGGCGCACGCCACCTCCTTTATGCTTGTATCGGGATTCGACAGCAGAGTCTTGGCCTCCGCTATCACGAAACGCGCTATCCAGCCGCCGGGCGACATTCCCGACTTCTCGCGTATGATAGTGGCGAAGTAGCGTGGAGTGAGATTCAGCCGCGATGCGTAGAAACTCACCTCGCGCTGCTCGCGGAAGTGGGTGGACAGTTCCGACAGAAACCGCATGAACACCGTGTCGGCGCGGCTCGGCTGCTGAGCCTCGGCCGGAGTATGCGACACGTAGGCATCCATTATCTCAAACATCAGCGTCTGCGTGAGCGCCAGCACGATGCGGTCGGCAAACACTGACGCCTCCGTGCGGCGGCTGCGCACCAGCTCAACCATGCGCAGCACACGCGCAAACTGTTCGGCAGTGAGCGAGAAGCAAGGGTTGGCGCGTATCTGGGTGAGGCGTTGAGTATGGCTCACAGCCTCCAGAGCCTTCAGCACCAATTCGAAATCGGCCATGCCGCCCACGCCCTGCAGATTGGGCGTGCATGAGCTCACCGTGATATGCGCCAGGGTGGGGTATATGAATAAATCACCGGGATGCAGCACATACTTGCTATGGTCCATCTCCAACGTCACGGAGCCCGCCGTGCACAGCATGAAAGCGTTCTGGCTCGGATGCACGGTGCTCAGGCGCGCCGTTATGGATGTAGCGTCTACGTCGAAAATGTCTACTACCGGTGGTTTCATCTGATTTTTTTATTGCGATTTTAATATGCAAAAATAGCAAAATTGCAGTTATTTCACGCGATTATTTTTCAATATTCCTAAAAACATCCCAAACGGCCACGTAATTGGTGCTTTTGGATAGTGTGGGACATGTCGCTGAATTTGGATTATGGGTGTGAATATGCTATATTTGCAACCGTAAACATCAACAAAACTCTATAAAAAGCGTCAGATTATGAGCGAAAAGAAAAAACGATATATGCTGTCCGAGGACGATATCCCGCGCCGCTGGTACAACATCCAGGCGGAAATGCCGGTGAAACCGATGCCACCGCTCAATCCTGCCACAAAAGAGCCCCTGAAAGCAGAGGACCTTTATCCTATATTTGCCGAAGAACTCTGCCGCCAGGAACTGAACCAGAAGGATGCATGGATCGACATCCCCGAGGAAGTGCGCGAGATGTACAAATACTATCGCTCAACGCCCCTCGTGCGGGCCTACGGATTGGAAAAAGCCCTCGGCACGCCTGCCCACATATACTTTAAAAACGAGAGCGTAAGCCCCATGGGCTCCCACAAACTCAACTCCGCGATTCCGCAGGCCTACTACTGCCGCGAGGAAGGCGTCACCAATGTGACCACCGAGACCGGAGCCGGGCAATGGGGCGCCTCGCTGGCCTACGCCGCGCGCCTGTTCGGCCTGGAAGCAGCCGTGTATCAGGTGAAAATCAGCTATGAACAGAAACCCTACCGCCGCAGCATGATGCAGACCTTCGGGGCGCAGGTGACACCTTCGCCATCCATGTCCACGCGCGCCGGCAAGGATATTCTCACCGCCAACCCCAATCATCAGGGCTCACTCGGCACAGCCATCTCAGAAGCCGTGGAACTCGCCCGCACCACTCCCGGCTGCAAATACACTCTCGGCTCCGTACTGAGCCACGTCACTCTGCATCAGACCGTCATCGGCCTGGAAGCGGAAAAGCAGATGGCTATGGCCGGCGAATATCCCGATGTGGTGATAGCATGCTTCGGTGGCGGCTCCAACTTTGGCGGCATCGCATTTCCGTTCATGCGCCACAATTTCACCGGCGAGCGCCACACACGCTTCGTGGCTGCCGAACCGGCATCATGTCCCAAACTCACCCGCGGCGAATTCCGCTACGACTTCGGCGACGAAGCAGGCTACACACCCCTCCTGCCCATGTTCACACTCGGCCACGACTTCATGCCGCCGAACGTGCATGCCGGAGGACTGCGCTACCATGGCGCAGGCGTCATCGTATCGCAACTGCTGAAAGACGGCCTCATGGAAGCTGTCGACATCGAGCAGATAGAATCCTTCGACGCCGGAGTGCTCTTCGCCCGCGCCGAGGGCATCATCCCTGCGCCCGAATCGTGCCATGCCATAGCCGCCACCGTGCGCGAAGCCCTCGAATGCAAAAAGACCGGCGAAGAAAAAGTAATACTCTTCAACCTCTCCGGCCACGGCCTGATAGACATGGCGTCCTACGACAAGTATCTCGCCGGCGACCTCGTAAACTACGAATACAAGCCCAAAAAGGCCTGAAAAGCCTGATACCCGAAAACCGTACAGACACAACGTAGGCCGTTCCTCACAGCAGGGGCGGCCTACATGTCATCCAGATCCTCCGCCGTGCGCTCCATAAGGCTCGCCGCCAGCGAGTCGGCAGTATGGATTATAGACACCAACGGATACAGCTTCCGCGCCGTGTCGTAGCTGCGCGTGTCCTCCAGGCTGTTCATGTTTATGCCCCAGGCGCCCATGTGCCAGCGTATAGCCAGCATCTCATCGTCGTTCAGCGCCAGGCCCGCGCACAGCAGCCATATCACACTCTTCTCGCCGTGTCCCATCGGAAAATTCTTGTAGCTCACCTTGTAGCCCTCGCTGTCCACCCAGTTGCCCAGTTGGTCGCGCCGTTTCTTCACACTACGCTTGTAAATATCGGCTTTGCACACATCGTGCAGCAGCGCGGCTATAGCCACACTCTCCTGTTTCACCTCCCCCTCCAGTGCAGGCTCAAGCGCCTTCATGCTCTCAAGCACAGCCATGGCGGCATGATAGGTGTTCAGAGAGTGGCGAACCAGTCCACCCGCCGTGTTCAGATGATGTCCCGCCGATGCCGGAGCCTCATAAAATCCCAGCTTCTCCAGATCCTCCAGCACATAGTCCATACCCTCGCGGCCCGTCGCCTTCAGCAGCGCCACAAACTCCTCCTTATCTTTCGTTCTATCCATACTCATCTCTTGATTTTTCTGCAAATTTCGCCAAAATTTCCGAATCCGCAATGTTTTCCCGAAACATAGATATTTATCAGATATTTTTCGTAAATTTACGGCGTAGCTTTATAAGGAATGCAAAAAAAGAAAGAGCCACCCGACGGGCAGCCTCTTTCTGAATGTTTTCACAACGGATAAAATCCTTATTGTGATTTGCCTTTTCTTATTTGCTGTGCAAAGATAATACAAATGTAGCTCATCGCAAAAATATTTTGCAAGATTATGAAAAAAATACTTGGCCTTGATCTCGGAGTTGGCTCTGTGGGCTGGAGCGCGATAGAAATAGACGACGACAACAATGCGCGCAGATTGCTGGGCATGGGGTCGCGCATCGTACCTCTGACAGTCGATGAAACCACAGGCTTCACCAAAGGAAAAGGCGAAAGTGTGTGCCATGCTCGCACCATGAAAAGAAGTATGCGCCGCAATCTCGACCGTTTTCAGCAGAGGCGCAAGCGTATCGGCATTGTTCTCGGCAATCTTGGTATGAAATTTGCCGACGACTTGCTGAAACTCAGCCCGATGGAGCTGTGGAGCCTGCGTGCATCAGCCGCTGAAGGCCGAAAACTTACACTTTCCGAAATCGGGCGTGTGGTATTCCATATAAATTCCCGTCGTGGCTACCGTTCCTCTAAAGAAGAAGCTGCCGGCGATAAAAAGCAATCCGATTATCTCGCAGCTATAGGCGCACGTGCAAAGGAAGCTGACGGCAAGGGGCAGACCCCCGGACAGTATTTTGCCGAACGCCTGAAACAGTCTGAGACCATCACCGCCGGCGGTAAAGTATATAGCTACAGAATCAAGGAAAAGGTATTTCCGCGCAAGGCCTATGAAAAAGAGCTGCACACAATTCTGAAGGCGCAGCAAGCCCACTACCCAGATATTCTTACCGATGAGAACATTGCCGAAATTGAAGATGCGGTATTCTATCAGCGCCCGCTCAAGTCGTGTAAACATCTTGTGTCGCTGTGCGAATTTGAGTCGCGCGAGATAACCGACTCCGATGGCAAGAAGCACCTCGTGGGGCCGCGTGTGGCTCCCGTGTCGTCGCCGCTGTTTCAGGTAGAGCGTTTGTGGGAGGCGGTCAACAATATTGTGCTTGTAAACAGTCGCAACCGCCGTCGTAAGAACGCCGACATCGCGCTTTCCCTTTTCGGAGATGCAAGAAAAGAAGCTTATGAATATCGCCTCACGCACGACGAACGTTTGCGTGTGTTTGAATTCCTCAATACACACGCCCAAATGAAAGGTTCCGACCTTCTCAAGATTCTCGGACTAAAGAAAGACGATGGTTTCGCCGTGCCCGCAAACATAGCGCGGCATGAAAGGCAACACTACCCGTGCGGCAATCGAAAAAGCCCTTGCCGGTATGCGTGGGGCTGAAGACTTGTTGAGATTTGACCTGCGCTTTGAAGAAAGCGGTTCTGTGGACGAAGAAACCGGCGAGGTGCTAATGCGCGTAAGTTCCGACTATCTGCGCGAACCACTATATCGCCTGTGGCACACACTCTATTCTATCTCTGACCGCGATGAACTCGGAAAGGTACTTGCCGAGAAATTCGGTATAGCAGATGCAGCCGTTGCCGACAATCTGTTCCGCCTGAATTTCCGTGAAGCCGGCTATGGCAATAAATCCGCCAAATTCATGTGCAAGCTCATCCCCTACATGGAGCGTGAGGGTCTCTGCTATGCCGACGCCTGCGAGCGCGTAGGCACGCGCCATTCCGAAAGCCTTACCAAGGGGGAAAACGATAGCCGCGAGCTGCTTGCTCTGATTCCTCAGCTCAAAAAAGGAGAGTTGCGTCAGCCTGTAGTTGAGAAGATACTCAACCAAACCATCAGTCTGGTAAATGCTGCCATCAGTGAATTCGGCAGCTTCGATGAAATACACGTTGAACTTGCCCGCGAACTGAAAAGAAGCGCCGACGAGCGCAGCTCCGACTACGAGCGCAACAACAAGCGCGAGAAAGAGAATAAAGCCTGCATCGAGGCCATCGTTGAGTTGGGATTGCGTCCGAGCGCCAACCGAGTGCGCAAATACCGCATGTGGAAAGAATCAGAACAAGTGTGCATGTATTGTGGACAACCGGTGGGCGTAAAGGACTTCCTCCTCGGCATTGATGCGGAAAAGGAGCATGTGATTCCGCGCTCGATATTCTTCGACGACAGTTTCTCCAACAAAGTGTGCGCGTGCCGCAAATGCAACCATGACAAGGGGCAGGCTACCGGCTATGATTTCATGGCAGCCCAGGGCGAGGAAAAATTGCAGCAATACATCGACCGTGTTGAGAAACTGCACGAAATGTACAAGTCATCGAAAGGCGAGCGTGGCATTTCCAAGACCAAGCACGACCGTCTGCTCACATCGCGTGAAAACATTCCGCAGGATTTCATAGCGCGTGACCTGCGCCTCACACAGTACATCGCGCGCAAGGCCATGGAGATTCTCCGTCAGGTGTGTCGCGATGTATTCCCCACCACCGGTGCAGTTACGGATTTCTTCCGCCATGCCTGGGGCTACGACGAGATTCTGCATAACATCAATCGGCCACGCTATTCTGAAGCCGGGCAGACCGATATGATAGAGCGCAACAACCGAAAGGAGGAGCGAATAGAGGGGTGGAACAAGCGTCTCGACCATCGCCACCATGCCATCGATGCTCTGACCATAGCGCTTACCCGCCACAGCCATGTGCAGCGCCTGAACACTCTTAATGCCGGCGGAGCAGAACTTGGCAATCTCGACAAATGGGCAGCCGCTCAGCCGCATTTCTCCGTGGCAGCGGTTGCCGATGCCGCAAGACGCACTGCCGTGTCGTTCCGCGCAGGCAAGCGCGTGTCCACGCCATCACGCCGCTATATCCGACGCGGCGGCAAGCGTGTGCTTGTGCAGGATGGCCTGTTCACTCCCAAGGGGGCGCTCACGGAAGAATCTGTGTATGGCATAAACCGCACGCGTTTGCACGCCTGTCCGCTGAAATCAATGTTTGCCGCGCCTGCCTTGATATGCGATGAGCAAGTTCGGAAAGCCGTGGAGCTGCGCTTGGCAGAATGTGCCTACGATGTAAAAGCAGCAGTGAAATCGTGTAAGAAATCGCCTCTGACACTCCAAGGCACCAAGACCGTGGTCGAGGTCTGTGACATGTGGAAAGAAGACTATGTGATTAGATACAATGTGGAATCAATCACCTATAAGAATATCAACGATGTTGTCGATAATGCTATCCGGAGCATTATAGCCGACCGCTTTGCAGAGGTTGGCAACAACGACAAGGCCTTCCAAAAAAGCCTTGCTGAGCGTCCCCTGCTTTCTCCCGGAGGTCAGCCTGTGCGAAAAGTGCGCTGTTTAACCGGCCTGAAACCCGATTCGATGACCGTAGTCCGTCGTTCAGATGATGGCAACCCCATTGGATTCTCCAAGTATGGCAACAACCATCATGTGGCTCTGTACATCGCTCCCGATGGCTCTTTGGAAGAATCCATCGTGCCATTTGCCGTTGCCGTAGAGCGCCGCCGTCTCGGGCTTCCAGTCGTGGTCACTAATCCTGAAGCGCTTTGGGATACTATCAACAATCGCCGCGATGAACTGCCCGATGAGTTGCTTTCCCGCTTTCCGCTGCCCGACCGCAAGTTCCTCACCTCCATGCAGGTGAATGAGATGTTCATCATCGGTCTGTCGGACGATGAAATCAACACGGCTATCGCCGCAGGGCGCACAGAGCTGTTGACAGAGCACTTGTATAGGGTGCAAAGGCTCTCTTCTGGGGATTATATATTTAGACGACATACTTGCACTATTGCTGATACCACAAAAGAGCAGACGGCTAATAAAAACTACATACGCATCCAAAGTGCCGATAAATACAAGGAGCTGAATCCCATAAAAGTAACTGTCGACCGCCTCGGACGCATTCACCGTCAAATCTGAATACGCATGATCAAGAAAACTCTCTATTTCGGCAATCCGGCACGCCTGAGCGTGGCGCATAGCCAGCTGCGCATAGTGCAGCCTCCGCGACCGCCCGACCAATCGGAAACCGAGCGAACCATTCCGCTCGAGGATATCGGCCTTGTGGTCATAGACTCTCAGCAAGTAGTAATCACCGCCGCTGTTCTGCAAGGCCTTATGGAGAGCGGTGCTGCGGTGGTGGTGTGCGACAGCCGCCACTTGCCATCCGGCCTGATGCTGAACATGGAGGGTCACTCCGAGCAGGCAGAGCGCTTCCGGGCGCACCTCGCGGCAAGCGTGCCGCTCAAAAAGCAATTATGGCAGCAGACAGTAGCCGCTAAAATTCGCAACCAATGTGCGGTACTGGAGGAATACACCGGCGAGCGCGCCGGTAACATGCGGGCATGGGCCGAACAGGTGCGCAGCGGCGATTCCGACAATCTCGAAGCCCGCGCCGCCGTATACTATTGGCGCCGCATGTTCGAGCGTACGCATGCCACTAAGCGCGACCGCAATGGCCCCGAACCCAATTCCCTGCTCAATTATGGCTATGCCATAGTCCGCGCCATCGTGGCTCGTGCTCTTGTTTCTGCCGGCCTGCATCCCACTCTTGGCATCTTCCACCGCAACAAATACAACGCCTATTGCCTTGCCGACGACATCATGGAACCCTATCGCCCGTATGTCGACCGTCTCGTTACTCTTCTGTTGGCTGAAAACAAGGATGCCACAATAAAAGATATGGCCGTCAAGCGGCAACTCTTGTCCATTCCCACTCTTGAGGTGCGCATCGAGGGCACACGCCATCCTCTCATGGTGGCTGCTACAGTCACAGCGGCTTCTGTCTATAAGTGCTTTGCCGGCGAAGCGCGCAAAATCAAATATCCCGACATGCAGCCATGAAAAGTGTGGCCGACCGGTTCAGCGAGTACAGAATCATGTGGCTGATAGTCTTTTTCGATATGCCCACCGAGACCAAGGCGCAGCGCAAGGCCTATGCCGATTTTCGCAAGCGCTTGCTCACCGATGGTTTCACCATGTTTCAGTTTTCGCTCTACATCCGTCATTGTCCCTCATGGGAAAGCGCCGAGATGCACCGCAAGCGCGTCAAGGCCATAGTACCGCAATGGGGCGAGATTGGCGTTCTCACCGTCACCGACAAGCAATTCGCGCAGATGGAGCTTTACCGGGGCATCAAGCGCCCCGCGCCACCTCCCGTTTCAGTCCAGTTGGAACTGTTTTAGAATTATTCGCAAAACTTGGCACAATCCGCTCCAAGTAGGCACAAAAGTACAAGAAAGCAGAAGAGATAAAAGAGTGATAATCAATAAAATAGTTATCTTTATTCTGTCTTTTTGTCCTTTTGCATCCTCGCTATATCGGGTAATATCGGCACGAGTCTTTTTTCGGGTGTACAAACAAAAAGAATTACACTCATTGATGTAGGGATGCACCCCGGTGCATCCTAAAAATCAGCATATTAGGATAGGATACTCCGGGGAGCATCCCTACAATCATGGTACATTTGTTATAGATGCACCGTAAATTCGGCTTGTTCCCAAATTTTGGGTGCATTTGCGCGAGATTCCATCCACAATGTACGAAACATCGCTTTGCGATGTATTGGGAGAAAGCGGCTCAATCCATGAGGCTTGGTTTCAGTATTTTGCACAAAAAAACAGAAGCGATTGAAAATCTCTCCTGTTTTTTTATTTCTAAAACCACTTGTAACGCATTGTGGCTCAGATAATACTGCACATCCGTTGGATTCTACAGTGCAAAGATAAGAAAAAGTAGGCAAATCACAACCTCTTTTCAGGAAACTTCGACACCTGATTTGTTGGATTCTACAGTGCAAAGATAAGAAAAAGTAGGCAAATCACAACAAATGTTATGTTTGATGATGCAAAGATAGGGTTGGATTCTACAGTGCAAAGATAAGAAAAAGTAGGCAAATCACAACATGTGTTATGTTTGATGTTTGATGTTGCAAGTTGGATTCTACAGTGCAAAGATAAGAAAAAGTAGGCAAATCACAACAAGCGGGGCTATTTCAACGGCCTTAGGCCCGTTGGATTCTACAGTGCAAAGATAAGAAAAAGTAGGCAAATCACAACACCTTTGTTGGAATATTCTGATATAGAACAGTTGGATTCTACAGTGCAAAGATAAGAAAAAGTAGGCAAATCACAACAGAACAACAAGTCCGAAAAATAGCTGATACGTTGGATTCTACAGTGCAAAGATAAGAAAAGTAGGCAAATCACAACAAGGACAATGCAATTCAGCCTACACCGCCGCCATCGCAGGAGCCATCGCCATCACTCGATGAGTTTCCGCCATCGCTGCTTCCTCCAATGCCAAGTCCTGCAGCAAGTCCGATTCCGAAAGCTATCGCATCGGCTGCGTCGCTTCCTCCATAGCTGTTTTTATAATATTCGTCGGCCCCGGCCTCATCATCATCATCATAGTGCGCACGGTCGTAAAGAGACCAGTCCGGAGCTTCGGGATCGTAAAGCGGATCATCCTCCTTTACATACGGCGCACCATCAGCCGAGAGGCGATAAATATCCGGATACTGCAGCATATGATCCATTTGAGCTTTATACCATGCCCGGAAAACCTCCCAGTTTTTCAACTCCCATTGAGGATAATTCCGAAAAATCTCGTTAAGTTCTTTAAGATTTTCCTCAACTCCATGATACTGCATGATAAAAAGCATGTGCTCTTTTAGCTTTTCTTCATTCGTTTCTAAAGTCGCGAATAAATCCACACCATTGTCATGTCGCCATTTAATTTGATAGATGCAGGGAACAATCAGAGCCAATGCCCCGGAAACGATACAAGCCATAAAAAACGCCTGAACAGGAGTAGACGGATCAATACTATAAAAATAAAGCGAAAGAATGCATGTGGCTACAATAAACACCACCCATGTCAAAATTTTCTTCATCGTTCAAGCCCTTTCGTTAAAAATTCGGTAATGAGTTGAGAGGTCGAAACCTTTCGGCGGACGGCCTCGTCTTTAATCAGGTCAACAAGCCATACGGGAACCCGGGCCGAAATTTTCGCCCTTAGCCCGTCAGTTGCCTTTCTTCCGGCGCCCTCGCGTGCGCCTCCGCTGCCTATTCCTCCCATAGTTCATTGGTTTTCTGCAAATTTAGTATTTTGTCGGACATTTTCAAAATAAATATGTTATCAAACATATACTCCTCGGACGTGTGGTCCGGGGGGCTTTCTTATAGCGATGCCGTGGGCACATCGTTGGCTGCTGCATCAGCACCCGGCGGTGATGCAAGCGTGGCGATGTCGCGGCGCAGCAACTGGAGCGCGCAGGCGCGAGAGCGTGGAGGCATCGTCGGCATCATCGCTGTCTATGTCCAGGATCAGCGCACGTGTCAGCGCATCGAGCGTATCAATGTAGGCGCGCGCCACATCCGCCTCGTTCTGAAGAGTGTCGAGCACATCGACAACGGCGTCAGAAATCTGCGCACCGGCAATTTCTACTCTCATGCCTCACCTCCTTTCTTGCTGCAGATTGCCTCGGCGTCGGCGCTCAGGGTGGGCACCAGTGCCGGGAGGGCAGCGCCGGCGCATGCGGCACATGCGCGCGGCCATCCGGCCACGGCACAGAAGAACGAGGCGGCGCAGAGCGCTGCCAGGGCCACGAGTTCGGAAGCGATGAGGTTGAACACTCGCCGCAGCAGCTGCGTGCGGCGCATGCAGCCTGCGGCCGCGCTTTCGATGGTGATTGTGGTTTTCATTTTGTAACGCTTTAAAATGAAATAGAACAACATGTAGATATACGGAAAGAGCTCCGCTCCCCGTTGCGTTACACCTTCGACAGGCAGCGGGCGCATTAACGCACCGCACGGGACGGAACTCTATATCATCAGCGGCAGGACATAAAAAATGCCCGCTGTGTATTTGGGCGGACTGGCCGCCTGTCGAATATGTAACGCACTGCAAAGGTACTCAGAATTTCGGAATCTGCAAATTCTTTAGTAAAAAAATGGCGCGCTTACTCTCAACAAGCAAGTGCAAAATTACGAAATCATCGCATAGAACTCTTT
>CAJTOZ010000026.1 GCA_910578095.1 uncultured Muribaculaceae bacterium
CCCCGCCACAGCAGCATTATTCCTGCAGCTCGGCGCCTGCTTCGTGGTGGGTCCGCTGTTCAACCCCGAGGTAGCACGCGTGTGCAACCGCCGCCTGGTGGCCTATACTCCCGGCTGCGGCAGCATCTCCGAGGTTGGCTTCGCCCAGGAAGCCGGCTGCGACCTCTGCAAAGTGTTCCCCGGCGATGTGCTCGGCCCCAAATTCGTGAAGGGTCTGCTCGCACCCATGCCCTGGAGCAAACTGATGGTAACGGGCGGTGTGGAACCGACGGAGGAGAACCTCTCGGCATGGTTCAAGGCCGGCGTGTACTGTGTGGGCATGGGCTCCAAGCTCTTCCCCAAGGACCGCATCGCCGCCGCCGACTGGCAGTACATCACCGACAAGTGCAAAGAAACCCTCAACATAACGAAAAAATGAAGAAAACACTCATCAGCCTCGCCCTGCTCGCAGCTTCCGTGGCCGCGCAGGCACAGACATCCTATACCATCCTGCGCGCCTGCCACCCCGACGATGTCAAGCACTACGACACCGAGCAGCTCCGCAGCCATTTCGCCATGCCCACAGTCATGGAGCAGAACAAAATCAACCTCACCTATTCCATGTACGACCGCCTCATCTTCGGCGGCGTGGTGCCCGTAGGCAAGGTCATTGCTCTCGAGACAATTGAGCCCCTCAAGGCCGAATACTTTCTCGAGCGCCGCGAGCTCGGAGTGATCAACACCGGTGGCACAGGCGTGGTGGAGGTAGACGGCAAGAAATACACTCTCAATTTCAAGGACGCCCTCTATGTGGGCCGCGGTTGCAAGGAAGTGAAATTCAGCAGCAACGACCCTGCAAATCCCGCCATGTTCTACATCAACTCCACCCCGGCCCACCACGCCTACAAGACACAGCTCGTCACCATCGACGGCCGTAAAGGCTCCATCAAGGCCAACCGCATGCACGCCGGCACAATGGAAGAGAGCAACGACCGCTACATCAACCAGCTCATCACTGCCAATGTGCTCGAAGAAGGCCCCTGCCAGCTGCAGATGGGACTTACGGAACTCATGCCCGGATCCGTGTGGAACACCATGCCTGCCCACACCCACGACCGCCGCGTGGAAGCTTACTACTATTTCAACGTGCCCGAGGGCAATGCTATATGCCATCTCATGGGCGAACCGCAGGAAAACCGGCTCATCTGGCTTCACGACCGCCAGGCCGTGATGGCTCCGGAGTGGAGCATTCACGCCGCAGCAGGCACCTCCAACTATATGTTCATCTGGGGCATGGGCGGAGAAAACCTTGACTATGGCGATATGGACAAAATCTCCTACCTGGAGATGAAATAAGAACTGTTGTTTATTGGGTTAGAGCCCCCGCAGTCCACAACACTGCGGGGGCTTTAATGTCTGATATTTTGCTACAAGTCGAGATATCTGTACATGAATCGCATCAGATTTTCCGCGGGCACCGAAGTACAATGCTATAAAAGAAACAAAAAGCTAATAATCAATAAAACAAGCATTGTCTTTCTTGCGTTTTTTCCTTCTGGATGTTGCATATGTCAATGCACCGTAATCTCGGCTTGTGCCGATTTTTATAAAATAGTTTCATAATTTTGCGGGATATGGCAAATTCGCGCAAGATTACGACAGCATCTGTCGTGCAGAGTTACCTGAGTTGGTTAACACGGCTACTGATGAGGAATTCAGCCAAAAATTACAACTTTTCGCCAATCGACTCAACGATGGACATTCGGGTATCAATTGCAGCGCAGATGTCACTTATGCCCCGATTTCTCAAAAGCGATTGTTCTGCTCGTAAACAGCTGTACCTTTTCGGCAGCCGAAAATTTTGCCGCGCTATTCCGGAACGCCAATAGAGGCCTTATAATTGGTACCCCTGCAGGTGGCAGCACGGGCAATCCCATTATGATTGACTTGGGGTGGGGATATTATGGAAGGATTTGCACCCGCCATGAGCGGCTTGCCGACGGCACAGAGTTTGTCGGTGTCGGAATTCAACCCTACATCTTTGTAGAGGAATCAGAGAGCGTATTGTAAGGCGATGACAATGTCCTGAAGAAAGCCTTGGAGACATTCAAATAAAAACTTATGAGAAAGAATTAAATATACCACCAATGTCTGATTGTACCACCGACAAAGTGGTACAATATATACTGATTCCTAAAATCGAGGACATAATGTAAAAGAGGTTGCCTAACTTTGGTTGTTAGACAGACTCACTATTTAAGAGACGTTTGCAATCGGTTATTGGAGAGTTCGTATTCATAATCATTAATACAATTGTATACAGTATTTTAGATATTGATTATTGTTTGACGTTGACTATCCATCCGCGCTTTTTGCCTTCCGGACGGGTTATGTAGTCTTTATTGGCGAGATTATCCACTTGCTTTTGAATTGCAGAGCGATTGATGCCTAAGATTGTGGATATAGTCGAGAGTGAGGCATCGGGATTGGATTGAAGTATACGGAGAATACGTCCCGGGGGTAGAGGTGGAGAAGCGGACTATTCCGCCTTCATACCACCACGTCGTATCATGGTCTCCCGATAGAAATTCAATCATTGCGGAGATATCTGCGGTCAGAGCATTCTCCATATAGTCCGCAAATGGGGAGATTGATTGAAGTGATGCATGTGCGCCATCAGCCGGAATAGGACCGACCGAAGCATCAGCCAGAGCCAAAGCATTAAGGTACGCCCGTTTGTTTTTGCTGCGGATAACCATCATTGGCCATTGGTGACGGCGCAAAACGAAGTTTACCATTAGTCGAGCTATACGTCCATTTCCGTCTTCGAAGGGGTGAATACGGATATAGCGGTAATGGAACAGCGCTGCAAGCTGGATTGGAGTCAATATGCCACTAACGGCAGCCTCATTGTACCATGCTACCAAATCAGCCATAAGAGCCGGCGTTTCTTCTGGTGAGGCATATTCAAACCGTTCTCCCGTGGCAGTGATGACCGAATTGGGGCGCGTCTTGTATCTTCCGGCATGAACCGTATAGCTTGTCGTTTCTCCACCGGGTAACTTACGATAAACTGTATAGTCTTCACGCAGCATCACCTGATGAACCTGACGTATGAAAGTTTCAGTCAGAGGCTCATCGGTATCGGCTTCTTGTTCAACGATGTTCAGACATATGTTGTGAGCCTTCATCTCTTCAAGATCTTTCATTTTTGCTGAGCCGAGAACTACACCGAGAAGTAGCAGAACTTCAGTCTGTCCGTATGTAAGCGTATTGCCCTCAATGTGATTACTGTTATAGTTGAAGTCAAGTATAAATTTACGTTTCAGTCGCTTCTCATCATCAGATGAAAGCGGCTGCATGTTTAA
This sequence comes from uncultured Muribaculaceae bacterium, assembly GCA_910578095.1. GTDB lineage: Bacteria > Bacteroidota > Bacteroidia > Bacteroidales > Muribaculaceae > CAG-873. The sequence continues at coordinate 3,348 of CAJTOZ010000026.1, forward strand.
CCATTGGTTATAAAGTTTATCGAGTTGATTCATGTCCGATTATTTGCTACAAAGATACAAAATATACCACTTGTATGCAAACGTACCACCTGAAAACTGGTATGATATTATTTTTTCGAGTAAAACATACCACCACTGCTTGATTATACCACCGACAAAGTGGTACAACAATATATACTGACTTCTAAAATCGGGCATAAAAAGCAAAAATCCAACCGCTTGACCTGCAAGCGATTGGATTTTGTCTTGTGACCCCGGAGAGGCTCGAACTCTCGACCCACTGATTAAGAGTCAGTTGCTCTACCAACTGAGCTACGGAGTCTTGCTTTCTTTTTCGTGAGGTGTTTTCCTCAAAAGCGATGCAAAGTTACTGCCTTTATCTGAATTGTGCAAATGTTTTCGCTATTTTTTTTGAAAAAATGTGTTTTTTGTGATTTGTGGTGGATGAAATGGACTAAAAAGTGTTCTGATTGTCTAATTTGAGCGCCTTTTTGATGTCGACTTTTTTTGCTTTGGCTATGTTTTTTTATCTTTGCATCGAGTTTTAACTATTCCGGGCTGCAACAAAATGGCGCCTGCGACGATTATTATTATATGATGAGAATAGGTACGATTATAGCGATTGTCGGTTTTTGTGTGGCCGCGGTGTTGCCATGCGGGGCTCAGACTGTGGAGCCTATCCGCTATGGCGATTTTGAGCAGTGGGTCACTCGCAATATAAAGGAGAGCCGTGTGCTTGGTGGCCACGAGAAGCAGGTTTTTGCTGTCGGCCCGGAGCGGGTGGTCAACGGGTCGGAGGCTTATGTGCCCGCCGGGGGCACGCCTTGGGCATCGAGCAATGTGCTTGCCAAGGTGGTGGGGATTACGAAGACGAGTAATGCCGTGTACCCCGATGCAAGACCCGGGGGCGGCCGGTGTGCGCGTCTCACTACGCAGCTTGAGCATTGCAAGGCTATCGGGCTTATTAATATAGATGTGTTGGTGGCGGGCACTCTTTTTACCGGACGTATGTTTGAGCCCATCACCGGCACGAGCGAGCCTTATGCGAAGATGGAGATGGGGGTGCCGTTCGGTAAGCGTCCCAAGGCTTTGCGATTTGATTACAAAGTGAATATGCCGGCCACCGGCACGCGCACATACAGTAGCGGTTTCGGCTCCAAGAAGACGCTTGCGGGCGCCGATAAGGCCGAGGCGTTCATTCTGCTGCAGCGCCGTTGGGAGGATAAGGATGGCAATCTCTATGCCAAGCGTGTGGCCACAGGCCGTGAGACTTTTTCAAAGAGCACTTCCGGCTGGGTCAATAATCACGACTTGCCTCTGGTGTATGGCGACGCTTCCACATCGCCCAATACTATGAAGTTGATTCCGCGCGAGAAGAGTTATTATGCACGCAACAGCAAAGGCAAGATGGTGCCGGTGCGTGAGGTGGGGTGGGATAGCCCCGATGCGCAGCCCACGCATATGATTGTGATGTTTTCTGCGGGTAGCGGAGAGCCGTATATGGGTACAATCGGCCTGACGCTGTGGGTGGATAATGTGGCGCTGAAATACTGAAGGCGTGGCGGATGCATGGCGGAATACTCATTTTTGAGTATTGCATGGAAGTGTAAATTTGGTTAATTTTGCGCTCCGTGAAACCGATGAATATTCCCGACAATTCGCGCCGGTATGCCCCCGGCGACCGCATGCGTGATCTGATACGCGACAATAGCCTGATACTCATGGTGATGAACCGTTTTGGCATTCCTATGGGATTTGGCGACAGAAGCGTGCAGGAATTGTGTGCGCAGTATGGCGTGCATGCCTCGACGTTTCTGGCTGTGGCAAATTTTATATCCGGGAGGCGGGTGGAGCCCTTGGAGATTTCGGCAGAGGCCATTACGGGTTATCTGCGTCGGGCCCATACCTATTTCATAGATTACAATCTTCCTCTGATACGCCGCAAGCTCATCGATGCTATCGACTGTTCCGGACGCGATGAGCTTGCGATGCTGATTCTTAAGTTCTACGATGAGTATGTGCTCGAGGTGGAGCGGCATATGTCGCAGGAGAACGATACGGTGTTTGCCTACGTGGATTCGTTGCTGGCCGGACGTCCATCTCAGGGCTACAGCATATCCGATTTTGCCGCCCATCACCACCATATCAACGACCGGCTGGAGGAGCTCAAGGACATAGTGGTGCGCTACTATCCGGGGCGCGATGACAACGACAAGCTGACATCGGTGCTTTTTGATATCATCACCTGCGAGCAGGACATAACAAGCCATTGTGCCGTGGAGGACCGGCTGTTTGTGCCGGCGGTGCTCGCTCTTGAAAAAGCTGTGGCGTCCAATGCGCAAGTGGCGCGGACGGTGCAGCCCGATGCGGATGCCGACAAGGCTGATGCTCTCAGCGCCCGCGAGAAAGATATAGTGGTGTGTGTGGCCAAGGGTATGAGTAATAAGGAGATTGCGGATGCTTTGTGCCTGAGCGTAAACACTGTGACTACCCACCGCCGCAACATTTCCGCGAAATTGCAGATCCATAGTCCGGCGGGCTTGGCCATCTATGCCGTAGTCAATAAACTGGTGGATATTTCGGCCCTGCATCTCAGTTGAGATATGTGATTTTGCATTTGACGTGAAATTGCGTACATTTGCATTATGAATCACCGTTTACTTCTGGCCCCCGCGCTGCTTTGCGCGGCATCGGGCGTTTTCGGCGCCGGCAGCGTGCGCTGGCTTGAGACAAAACATAATTTCGGAGCCTTCCACGAGGACGAGGGCACCGTCGAGTGCACGTTCAGGTATGTCAACGACGGCGACGCGCCACTGAGTATAACGGCGGCGCGCACATCGTGCGGATGCACGTTGCCTCACTACACACGCGAGCCGCTTGCGCCCGGCGATACTGCCTATGTCACCGTGAGTTACGATCCGACAGGGCGTCCCGGGCGTTTTTCAAAAAATGTATATATCAACATGGATTGCACCGACGAGCGCGTGTCGCTCACGGTGAGCGGAGTGGTGATAGGAGCCCCCACCACAGTGTCGCAGCGCTATCCTGTGGCGTTGGGCAGGGATATGCGCCTGAGCCGCAGTGCCGTAATGGCCGGCGATGTGGCGCGCGGACGCATGAAATCGGTGTTTGTGGAGGTGTACAATGCTTCTACCGATACTTTACGGCCGCAGGCGGTGTATGCTCCCGGTTTTGTGGATGTGCAGTGGATGCCAGAGGCGGTGGCGCCGGGCGAGCAGTCGTCTATGGTGTGCCATGTGCGCACGGCCGATAGTCCCGACTGGGGGTTGGTGGCCGACTCGCTTGTCATAGCTCCGGATGCTGCGTCTGGCGAGCGCTATGTGCTGCCGGTCACAGTGGTGGTGAGCGAGGATTTCTCGAAAATGACCGATGAGCAACGTGCCAAGGCGCCGGTTGTGTGGCTTGAACCCGAGCGGCTCGACTGCGGAGTGCTCGACAAATCGTCCGGCACAGTGGAGATGAAGGCTACCATCTCTAATAATGGGCGTACACCTCTGGAGATAAGGCGCATATATAGCATGGACGAGGGCGTGGATGTGTCGCTTTCCACGCGGCGCATAAAGCCCGGAAAGCGGGCCGAGATAACAGTCGGGGTGGATCCATCCCGTTTTCACGGCACACTGATTAATGCCAAGATCAGCATCATCACCAACGACCCGGGGCGTCCCAACGCCACGCTACGTGTGGTCGGAGAGCTGCGCAGGTAGCTCCGGCCTGCATCCTGACGTTCCGGAGGGCGCGGAAAAATTTCCGCCGATTTTCAAACAGTGCTCAGGTGGCCTTTTTGCACCAAAATTGCAGAAAAACCGTGCGCGAGGCCGCTTATATCAAGAAAAAACGCTATATTTGCGAGCCGAAAAATTGAAATATAAATTTTTAATAATATTCTAACTTAATCAATCACATGCAAAGCAAAGGAAAATTGGGCACCATCGTTGCCGGTGTCATTGCCGTTTTCTTGGCCTTAGTGTGCTTGTTCTATCTTTCTTTCTCGCTGATTTCCAGCAAGCATGAAAGCAAAGCCGAACAGTACGCTCTGGTAGAGTCCGGCGACAACGATGACGCTGCCTACAACCAGGCTTACAAACACTACATGGACTCGCTCGGCGAGCAGAAAGTTTATCTCGGATACACCCTCAACGATGTACGTAAGTGGGGCGTGGGCCTCGGCCTCGACCTCAAAGGCGGTATGAACGTGATTCTGCAGGTGGATATGCCCGACATGCTCCGCAGCATGAAGAGCGGCGACACCGATTCCGTGTTTGAATCGTCCATCGCAGCAGCTCTCTCCGCCGTCAATACCCATCAGACCGACGATTTCGTGGGTGCATTCGTAAGCGATTACCGCCAGCGTCGTCCCCAGGCCGATTTCTCGGTTGTGTTCCAGGGCCTCGTCAACGCCGGTGCGGCCGATGATGCCGTGCGCGACAAACTCAAGGCCGAGGTGAAGGACCGTGTGGACAACTCCGCAACCAATGTGCTCCGCAACCGTATCGACCAGTTCGGCGTAGTGTCGCCCAATATCCAGGTGCTTCAGGGCAAGGACGGACAGATCCTGCTCGAGCTCCCCGGCGTTAAGGACCACGAACGTGTGCGCGACCTGCTCCAGCGTTCGGCCAACCTCGAGTTCTACGAAACATACACCACTGACCAGATAGCCGGTGCCCTTGCCAACACCGCGGCCCGTCTGGCTGCCGACAGCGCCTACAACGCCGCTCCTCTTGCAGCTCTGCTGCAGAACCCCGGCTACGGTGCCACCGTCGGTTATGCTCCCGATGCCCGCGCTATGGCTGCCATTGACGAGCTTCTCGCCAGCAGCGTGGCAAAGAATCTTCTGCCCAGCGACCTCAAACTGCGCTGGAGCGTGAAGCCCGCCACCCGCGTTGATGCCAGCGGCAAGGAAGTGAACTTCGGTTACGCTCTCTATGCCCTGCGCGCCAACGGCGGCAAGCCCGCTCTCGACGGCAAGGCTGTCAGCGATGCCAGCAGCGACTACGATCCCCTGCGTGGCAACGAAGTGTCGATGCGCATGAACCCCGAAGGCGCCCGTGCATGGGCCCGCATCACCGCTGCCAACATCAACCGTCAGGTAGCCATCGTGCTCGACGACAAGGTGTACAGCGCTCCCAATGTCAACACTGCCATCGAAGGCGGCTCTTCCAGCATCACCGGCGATTTCTCTCTTGAAGAGGCAAAAGACCTTGCCAATGTGCTCAAGAGCGGTAAAATGGATGCCAAGGTCCACATCATCAGCGATATGGTGATCGGCCCGTCGCTCGGTAAGCAGGCTATCGAAAAAGGATTCATTTCCTTCCTGGTGGCTCTCGTGCTGCTGATGATTTTCATGATGGTGTTCTATGGCGTGATACCCGGTCTGGTGGCCAATATCTGCCTGCTGTGCAACCTCTTCTTCACTCTCGGTATTCTGGCCTCCTTCCAGGCCGTGCTCACCATGAGCGGTATCGCCGGTATCGTGCTGTCGCTCGGTATGGCTGTCGATGCCAACGTGCTTATCTTCGAGCGTACCAAGGAAGAACTCCGCGCCGGCAAGAATCTCCGCACCGCTATCGCCGACGGCTATAGCAACGCTTTCTCCGCCATCTTCGACTCCAACCTCACCTCCATCATCACCGGTGTGATTCTGCTGCTCTTCGGCACAGGTCCTATCAAGGGCTTCGCCACCACGCTCATCATCGGTCTTGTGTGCTCGTTCTTCACCGCAGTGTTCCTCAGCCGCGTGTTCTTCTCGTGGTTCGGCAAACTCGGTGCCTTCCAGAACATGACATTCACCACGGGCATCTCCCGCAAGATGTTTGTCAACTCCCATGTCAACTTCCTCGGCCAGCGCAAGCTTAGCTTCACCATTGCTGGCATTCTCGCCCTCATCGTTGTGGCTTCGCTCTTCGTGCGCGGCATGAACCAGGGTATCGACTTCTCCGGTGGTCGCAACTATGTGGTGAAATTCGAGCAGCCCGTCAACACCGTTGAGCTGCAGAACGCTCTCGCCCAGGAATTCGACGGCGCATCCGTAAGCGTGATCACCATCGAAAGCTCCAATCAGGTGCGCGTTTCCACCAACTACAAGATCAACGACGAAAACGAGGATACTGAAAAGGAAATCACCGGCAAGCTCTTCAATGTGCTCAAGCCCTATCTCCGCGACGGCATGAGCGACGCCGAATTCTCCACCACCGACGCCAGCCAGGGTATCGTGAGCTCGCAGAAAGTGGGCCCGACTGTTGCCAACGACATGCGCACCGACGCCTATATCGCTGTCATCATCTCGCTCATCGCGATGTTCCTCTACATCCTGCTCCGTTTCCACAACGTGGCCTTCTCGCTCGGCGCTCTCGCCGCAGTGGCCTTCACGGCATTCACCATCATCGGCTTCTACTCGCTGCTCTACGGTGTGCTGCCTTTCGCCATGGAAGTGGATCAGACATTCATCGCCGCTATCCTTACCGTGATCGGTTATCAGATCAACGATACGGTGGTAGTGTTCGACCGTGTGCGTGAGAATGTGGGTCTCTATCCCAAGCAGGATTTCTTCACCACAATCAACGCCTCGATCAACTCCACCCTCGGTCGTACCATCATGACCTCGGGCTCCACGCTCCTCGTGCTGCTGTGCATCTTCATCCTCGGCGGTGAAGCCATCCGCAGCTTCACATTCGCGATGCTCCTCGGTGTGATCGTCGGTACGCTCGCCACCATCTATGTTGCGGCTCCCGTGGCCTATATCGCCGATGCGCGCCGCAATAAGTCGGTAGCCAAGAAATAATCCTTTACAGGATATCCACTCATAAACGACCGGCCGCAGTTGTCATTGACTGCGGCCGGTCTGCGTATATCCCCCTCGCGGAAATATGTTATTGGGCATATTAGGCCATTTATTGCAGCGGCAGCTAACCATAGCTGCGCTTTTTTTGTTAATTTTGCAGTAGAAATAAACTGTTTACCTATGTTTAAGCATCAACATTTGTTTAGCCTGATGGCGGCCGGAGTGCTGTCGGTGGCTGTGGCCGCATGCGGTGGCGGCACCAAGAAGGAGGCGGAAGCCCTGCAGCGGCAGGCCCAGCGTGTTAACACCGAACTCGCGCAGGAAGCGGAGGCGTCGCCGGAGCTCTTCTCGAGCGCGAGCGCGCAGTATGCCGACAGCGCTTTCTCGATCAATCTGGTGTTTGCCGATTCGCTGATACAGGTGCCGGAATACTCCCAGGCGTTGGTGGAATATTTCCTCGCCGACGAAATCAAGGCCCACGCCGGCAAGGATCTCGACGAGGTGGTCAACTCTCTCGCTGCCGTCAAGGAACCCATGCGCATCACGCTGACCGACGTGTATGGCAACAGCCGCAGCTACGAGCTGCCGGCGGCCACGCTCCGCACGCTTTACAAAACAAGCCGTTCGCAGCTGCGTTTGCCGGAGGTGCGCTCGGAAGTGCTGGCCATCCTGGCCGGCCGTTCGGTGCGCTTCGCCGTGGGCGGAGGTGTGCAGAAAGCCGACTTTGCCCTCTCTTCGAGCTTTGCCACCTACACTATTGTCTACGACAACGCCAAGGCCTATTCCGGCCTTAATGTGGGCAATGTCAAGGCCCGTTATCTGAAGCTCCTGCGGCCCATGTACAGGGCCTACGGTCCGCTGGCCGACGGCATAGTGAAGATGAACGAGAGCCTCGGCATCGACGGCTACCGTTTCGTGCTCACCACGCCTTCCGGCGATTCGGAGCTCAAAGCCACTCTCCCCTGGAGAGAAATTCTTGCTGAATTATAACAATTCCATATATGCAGAAAATGAATCTTGTAGACAGATTCCTCGACTATGTGAAGTTCGACACGCAAAGCGACGAACTTACCAATCTCACGCCCTCGACTCCCGGCCAGATGATATTCGCCAAGCATTTGCGCGACAAGCTCGAGGAGATGGGACTCAGCGACATCACTCTCGACGACAACGGCTACCTGATGGCCTCGCTCCCCGGGAATATCACCGACAGGGAAGTGCCCGTGGTGGGATTCATAGCCCATCTCGACACCTCCCCCGACATGAGCGGCCGCCATGTGAAGCCGCGTATCGTACGCGACTATGCCGGTGGAGCTATCACTCTCAACGAGGAGCTCGGGATTGTGCTGTCGCCCGATGAGTTCCCCGAGATGCTCAACTACAAGGGCGACGATCTCATTGTGACCGACGGTACGACGCTGCTCGGTGCCGACGACAAGGCCGGTATCGCCGAAATCATCAGCGCGGTGGAATACCTCCAGCAGCATCCCGAGATAAAGCATGGCACAGTGCGCATAGCTTTCAATCCCGATGAGGAAATAGGGCAGGGTGCCCACAAATTCGATGTGGAGCGCTTCGGTGCCGACTGGGCCTATACCATGGACGGCGGCGAGATCGGCGAACTTGAGTACGAGAATTTCAATGCTGCCGTAGCCCGTGTCACCTTCCGTGGCCGCAACGTGCATCCCGGCTATGCCAAGCACAAGATGATCAACTCCATGCGCATTGCCAATCAGTTTGTCATCATGCTTCCGCGCTGGGAAACGCCCGAACACACCGAGGATTACGAGGGTTTCTACCATCTCGTGTCCATGCAGGGCACAGTGGAGGAAACCGTGCTGACCTACATAATACGCGACCACGACCGCGACCGCTTCGAGCGCCGCAAGAAAGAGCTCGAGCATCTCAGCCGCAAGATCAACCACGAATTTCCCGGCTGCTGCAGCATCGAGATCAAGGACCAGTACTACAACATGCGCGAGAAGGTGGAGCCGCAGATGCACATTGTGGATATCGCCGAAGAAGCCATGCGCCGTGCCGGCGTAAAACCCAAAGTGCAGCCCATCCGCGGCGGCACCGACGGCGCGCAGCTCTCGTTCAAGGGTCTGCCATGTCCCAACATCTTCGCCGGAGGCCTTAATTTCCACGGCCGCTACGAATTTGTGCCCGTGCAGTCCATGCAGAAGGCCATGGACGTCATTGTTGAAATCGCCCGCATCGTGGGCGAGCGCCACGGCTGATGTCCCATCGCCCGCTGCTTGTAGTGGTCACGGGACCGACGGCCTCGGGCAAGACCGCTCTCGCGCTCGATCTGGCCGAGGCGCTGGACTGCGAGATAGTGTCGGCCGATTCGCGTCAGGTGTTCCGCGATATTCCCATCGGCACCGCCGCGCCCACTTCGGTGGAGCGCGCGCGGGTGCCTCATCATCTGGTGGGCTTTCTCCCGCTCGATGCCGCCTACAGTGCCGCCGCCTATGAGGCCGATGCCCTCGCGGTGCTTGGCTCACTGTTTGCCCGTAGGCCGGTAGCGGTGGTGTGCGGCGGCTCCATGATGTATGTCGACGCGCTCGTGCGCGGTATCGACGATATGCCTTCCATCTCCGACGATGTGCGCCGCAAGGTGCTCGACTTTTATGCGTCGCAGGGCGCCGAGGCACTTCTCGCGTGGCTCGAGATCATTGATCCCGAGATGTATCGCATCGTCGACCGGCGGAATATGAAGCGGGTGATACATGCCGTTGAAATCACTCTGCAGGCCGGGGTGCCGGCATCGTCGCTGCGCACAGGACAAGCCAAGGAAAGGCCTTTCGATGTGCTGAAATTGTGTATAGACATGCCTCGGGAACAGCTTTTCGCGCGCATAAATGCGCGTGTCGACACTATGATGGACGCCGGTTTTCTTGAAGAAGCGCGGTCGGTATATCCCATGCGGAACCTTAATTCGCTGAACACTGTGGGCTACAAGGAACTATTCGCATTCTTCGACGGCGCGATGGACCTACCCACAGCCGTCGCGCGTATAGCCAAAAATACGCGGGTATATGCGAAGAAGCAGCTCACATGGCTCGCGCGCGATGCGCAGCTGCATCGCTTGCAGCCCGATGCGGCTCTTGAGCAGGCACTCGCACTGATAACTCCAAAACTGTAATTATGAAAGACTCTCCCGACGATCTTGTGCTGTGCGCACGTTTTTCCGATGCGCCCACGGCTGCGCTGGCCGTATCATTGCTCAGCGATGAGGAAATCCCCGCCGTGGCCGACAACGCCATGATAACGACCCTTTTGCCGTTTGTCGGCAGCGTGCGTGTGATGGTGAGACGCGCCGATCTGGACCGCGCCACAGCCATACTCAGGCATGGAAAGTTGCTTGAATAACGGGCTGTCCAATATGGAGCCGCACCGGCTCTAACGCGTATCTGTCGAACCATTTCGGCTGCGGCGGTGTTTGTATATCGAAATTTATTACAAACCATAAAGTCGCATTATGCAGCCACTATTCAAGATTGCGGGCATCTCCGCAACCATGCTTGCAGCTCTATCGGCAGGCGCCCATGAAGTAGAACAGACCAAGGACTCCCTCGGACGCGTGCAGCTCCATGAGGTCACGGTGGGCGCGCGTCTGCGCCATCTCAACGAAGCCGTGCATCTGGATCTCAAAACCACACCCGTGCAATCGTCGCAGCAGGTGCTGCGCCTTGTGCCGGGCCTGTTCATAGCCCAGCATGCGGGTGGAGGCAAGGCCGAGCAGATGTTTCTGCGAGGCTTCGATCTCGACCACGGCACAGACATCAATATAGCCGTGGACGGAATGCCCGTAAACATGCTTTCCCACGCCCATGGCCAGGGCTATGCCGACCTTCATTTTCTGATGCCGGAGCTTATCGACATGGTGGACTTCGACAAAGGCCCCTATGATGTGGCCCGCGGCGATCTTGCTACGGCAGGCTATGTGGAATTCCGCACAAAGGACCGTGTGCCCACGGAAGCCGGCATAGAGATAGGCATGCACAACTACCAGCGCTACCGCGCATCGGCCTCGTTTCTCGACAGCGACACGGAGGCATTCTATGCGGCCGCTTCATTTCTCTCCGATGACGGATTCTTCGATGCCGGGCAGAACTTCAAGCGCTTCAACGCCATGACCAAGTACACGCGCTGGACCGCCAATTCCAAGTTCAGCATCATAGCCTCGCACTTCAACAGCACCTGGAATGCCTCGGGGCAGATTCCCGAAAGGGCTGTCGACAGCGGCCTCATCGGGTGGTTCGGCTCGCTGGATCCGAGCGAGGGTGGCAGCACATCGCGCACGAGCCTTCAGGCCCAGCACCATCTGCATCTCGACAACGGCGCTTCGTTCAACACGTCCATCTGGGCTTCGTACTATACCTTCAATCTTTTTTCAAATTTCACGTTCTATCTTAACGACCCTGTCAACGGCGACGAAATACACCAGCATGAGCGGCGTCTGCTGTCGGGCGCCCAGTCGGCCTATACGCTGCCTTTCCATGTGGGCTCCAACTCCTGGAAACTGACGTCCGGTGCCGGATTCCGCTACGACGCCGTGCGCGATCTCGGCCTGTACCATGCCGTGAAGCGCCACGACATAGGCACCTATTCTTTCGGCGATGTGGATCAGAGCTCGCTGTATGCCTACGCCGGGCTGGAGATGAATATCGGCAAGAAACTGGTGGTGTATCCGGGCGTGCGTGTCGACTGGTTCAAGATGGGCTACCGCGACCGTATGAAAGAGAGCGAAGGCACATTCGACAGCCGCAGCACATCGCAGGCCAAGGTGTCGCCGAAACTCAGCGTGGTGTATTCCCCTACGGAGAGGCTTGAGCTTCTCGCCAAGTTTGGCCGCGGCTTCCATAGCAACGATGCGCGGGTGGTCGTGGTGGAGGATGGCAAGGAGACGCTGCCCGGAGTGACGGCTGTGGATCTCGGCCTCAAATACAAGCCCTTGCCCGGGATGCTCGTCAATCTCACGGGGTGGTACATGCACAGCTCGCAGGAGTTTGTCTATGTGGGCGACGAGGCCATCGTGGAACCCTCCGGGCGCTCGCGCCGCTTCGGCATCGATGTGGGGTTGCGCTACAATTTTCTCCGCGATTTCTATTTCCGTACAGACTACACCTGGTGTCACGCGCGCAGTATCGACGAGCCCAAGGGCGAGGACTACATCCCGCTGGCACCTGTGCACACACTCACGGCCGGCCTGACATGGAAAAAGAATGGATTCAATGCCGGAGTGAATTGCCGCTGGCTCTCCGACCGCCCGGCCAATGAGGACTACTCCCTCACGGCGCAAGGATATTTCATCGTCGACCTGAACGCATCCTATACCTACCGCCGCGTGACCTTCGGGGCAGCCATCGACAATCTCTTCGACCGTAAATGGCGGGAGGCCCAGTTTGCCACCGAGACCATGATACCCGGCGACACGGAACCGGTGACGGATATATGCTTCACCCCCGGCACTCCCTTCTCGCTGCGCGGGTTTGTGAGCTTCCGTTTCTGATTGAAAAACAGCACAGTCCCGCCCTGCACGAGAAATGCGTGCGGGGCGGGACTGCGTTTTTCGGACAGCCGTGTGCGGTTGTTATTCCTCGGCGCTTTCGGCTTCGGCGGCAAGGACGCTTTCGGAGCGTTTCACGTTCGGAGCCTCAAGGCCATAATTGTGGCGTGCGTTAAGCACTTTCAGCCATACTCCGAAGATGATGGCCAGCACGCCGAACGATGCGAAAATCAGCATCGGCACGCGGTAGCCTCCGGTGGCGTCGAGTGTCTCGCCGATGAGCAGCGGCACAAGGCAAAGGCCGATGTTCTGAATCCAGAATATAAGGCAATAGGCCGAGCCAAGGATGTTGGCATCTATAATCTTGGGCACCGAGGGCCACAGCGCAGCCGGCACCAGCGAGAACGACACACCCAGAATGAGGATGAGCGTCACGGCCAGCCATACGGCGGGCACAGCGGGCAGCAGGAATGCGAAGCCCAGATGGCAGCATGTCATGATTACGGCGCCCACGATGAGCATGGTTGCGCCTTTGCCCTTGTAGTCGAGGAACGCTCCCAGGAAGGGGGTCAGAACCATTGCGAGGATGGGGAACACGCTGAAGAGGCGGGCGGCGGTTTCGGCGCTCACTCCGAGGGTCTCCTGCACATAGTTGGGGGCGTAGCGCTGGAAGGGGAATATTCCGCTGTAGTAGAGCACGCACAGCAGGGCCACGAGCCAGAACATTTTGCTGGAAAATATCTTGCCGAGGTCGGAGATGTGGAATTCCTCGTCGCTGCCTGCTGCGTCGGACGATGCGCCGTTGGCGGCGAGTTCCTTATCGAGCTTGGTGTCCATGAACACAAACACGGTGTAGCTGATGAGACCAATGAGCAGAAGGGCCGTGCAGAATGCCACAGGCGCCACGACCGACTGGTCGAACTGGTTGGAAATCAGCGGCGATATCCACATGACGGCGAATACGCCGAGGCGCGCTATCGACATCTCCACGCCCATGGCCAGAGCCATCTCCTTGCCTTCAAACCACTTTGCGATAGCCTTCGACACCGTGGTGCCGGCCATCTCGCAACCGCAGCCGAAGATCATGAAGCCGAACGAGGCCATTTTGGCGCTGCCGGGAAACGACACCCACCAGCTGTCGAGCCATTCGCACAAGGCCGTGCTCTCAAACCACTCGCTCACACCCACAAGCTTGATGGATGCGCCGATCACCATCATGGATGCCGACAGCAGTCCCGTGAAGCGGATGCCCATTTTGTCGAGGATTATGCCTGCGAATATCAGGAAAAAGAAGAACACATTCAGGAAGTATTCCGAAGCGGCGTATGTGCCGAAGGATGCGCTGTCCCAGTGCAGCTTCTCTTCCAAAAGAGATTTCAGGGGCGACATCACGTCCACAAACATGTAGGCGAAGAACATCATCGATGCTATCAGGATAAGGGCGAGCCACCGGGCCCACGCCTTGTCGTTGAGCAGTTGTTGGTTTTTTTCTGTCATAATATGTATGCTGTGTTTAGATTACTTTTATCCAAGTCGCAAAATTAGTAAAAAAATGCTAACTTTGCCCCACATTTGTAATGCATTTTTCAAAATACGTCAATGGATTCCAGACCGTACACATTCGATAGGGTAGTCCGCATGATCATATCGGCCATAGGTGTGATTCTCGCCCTCTGGCTCGTAAACACGCTCCGCCATGTGCTGTTGCCATTCCTGGTGGCGTGGCTGATAGCCTATCTGCTCGAACCCTTTGTGCAGTACAACCGCCGGCTCCTGCATGTGCGCAAGCGCATCGTTCCCATTTTTGTAACGTTGTTTGAGTTTCTGCTGCTGACCGTGGCTGCCGGTGTGATACTTGTGCCCGACATCGCCGACGAGGCCCGCCAGTTTGCCATACTCGTAGGGCGCTACGGGGCGGATTCGGCCTCGATTCCGTTCATTCCCGCCGGTGTGCACGACTTCGTGCGCAATGAGATTGACTTTCAGGAGATTGCTTCCAAGCTCACCCGCCAGGACTGGCATGAGATACTGCAGGGTGCCACAGGGATACTCGCCGGCGGTTTCAATATGGTGCTGGCTGTGTTCAACTGGTTCATGGTGGTGCTGTACGTAGTGTTCATAATGCTCGATTACGAGCGTCTGCTCCGGGGCTTCCGGCGCATGGTGCCGCCCAAGTACCGCGAAACGGTGTTTGCCATCGGGGCGGATATCAAGGACAGCATGAACCACTATTTCCGCGGGCAGGCTCTTGTGGCGCTGTGTGTGGGCATATTGTTCAGCATCGGTTTTCTTATCGTCGGGTTGCCTATGGCCATTGTGCTGGGCATGTTCATAGGCCTTCTGAACATGGTGCCGTATCTGCAGCTCATATCCATTGTGCCCACCACGCTGCTGTGTGTGGTGTATTCGCTCGACAGCCATGTGGAATTCTGGAACATCTGGGGCGCGTGCATTGTTGTATATGTCGTGGTACAGATGATACAAGACTTTTTCCTGACGCCCAAGATAATGGGCACGGCCATGGGCCTGAACCCCGCCATCATACTTCTCTCACTCTCCGTGTGGGGCTCATTGCTGGGATTTGTCGGTCTTATCATCGCGTTGCCGCTTACGACATTGTTATTATCCTATTATGCACGCTACATCAGCAATCGCGAGGACGGCGAGTCGCCGTCGGAGCACATGGAAGATGCCGCGGCATTCCGCGAAATGGTAGAATCACATGATGAATGACAACACACCGAAAAGAGCACAGTTCGCCACGCGCCTCGGCGTGGTGGCCGTCACGGTAGGCTCGGCCGTGGGGCTGGGCAACATATGGCGCTTTCCCTATGAGGCCGGAGCCAACGGCGGCGCGGCTTTCATGCTCCTCAATCTTTTGTTTGTGTTTCTTATCGGCGTACCCGTGATGTGCGCCGAGTTTGTAATCGGACGCCACACCGGCACCAACGTGCGCGCCGCTTTCCGCAAGCTGTCGCCCGGAGGCGGATGGGGGTTCATAGGCTATATAGGCATACTGTCGTCGGTGCTCATCCTCAGCTTCTACTCTGTGGTGGCCGGATGGACCATGGAGTATATCTTCCGGTCGGTGTCCGGTGCTGCCGGTGGTGCCAGCCCGGAGGCGCTGCACTCGCAGTTCGATGCTTTTGCCGCAAGCAACTGGCGTCCGGCCATGTGGACCGTGCTTTTCCTGCTGTGCAACTACGCTATCCTGTCCCGCGGGGTGGAAAAAGGCATAGAAAAGGTCAGCAATGTGCTCATGCCTCTTCTGTTTGCCATTCTGATAGCCTTCTGCATCCACTCTCTCTTCATGCCCGGTGCGGCTGATGGTCTGAAGTTTCTCTTCCGTCCGGATTTTTCCCATATCTCCGGCCGCGTGGTGCTCAGCGCCATGGGGCAGGCCTTTTTCTCGCTGAGCCTCGGGCTGGGTTGTCTCATCACATATTCGAGCTATTTCTCGCGGCGCACGCCGCTGATGAAGACGGCCTTTCTGACCGCCTCCCTCGACAGTTTCGTGGCCATACTGGCGGGTGTGATAATCTTTCCGGCCGTATTCACCTACGGGCAGCAACCTGAGGCCGGACCGAAACTGGTGTTTGAGGTGCTTCCGGCCATTTTTTCCGAAATGACGGGCGGCGCGGTGTGGAGCACGCTTTTCTTCCTGCTGCTTTTCCTGGCATCGCTGACGAGCACCATATCCATGAGCGAGATTTCCATAGCCTGGTTTTGCGACGATCTGCACATGAGCCGCCGCGGCGCCACACGCCTGAACATAGGCATTGCAATGGTGTTCGGTGTGGTGTGCGCGCTGTCGTTCGGCTGTCTTTCCGATTTCACGGTGTGCGGCCTCACGGTGTTCAACCTCTTCGACTATGTGTCGTCCAACATTCTTCTGCCGGTAGGCGGAATGGCCATATCCATTTTCGCCGGATGGGTGCTCCGGCGCTCGGTTGTGAGCGGCGAGCTTAACCCCACATCGCGCGCAGGGCGCGTGCTTGTAGGTGTGCTCGTGTTCTGCATGCGCTATGTGGCGCCGGTGTGTATCCTTGCGGTGTTTCTGGCCGGCATAGGCGTGATACGCTTCTGACGGGTGCCGCTCCCCCGGTGGGTCATTCGTGTTTCATGTGCACATCCATCTGCGGGTAGGGGAAGCTTATCCCGGATGCCGGCAGTTCGGTGTAGATGCGCTCGTTTATCTGATAGAACACGCTCCAGTAGTCGTCGCGGTGCACCCATGCGCGTGCTTTCAGGTTCACGCTGCTGTCGGCAAGCTCGTTGACCACTACCGACGGCGAGCGGTCCACCTTCGGCAGGTGCTTGATGATGCGCTCGTCCACGGGAGCGGGATCCCACTCAAGGTCTTTTTTCACCTTGCTGCGGAACAGGCGGCTCCACCATCCCGGCTTTTTCTCCGCTTCAGGCTCGATGCCGGCTTCTGTAGCGGCCTCGGCAGCCTGCTCGGCGCGCTGCTTGCGTGCATCCTCCACATATTTGGCCACTATGCGCTTGTCGGAGCGCAGGATGTCGAGGATGGCCTCGCGTGCCGCGGCCACGTCGTCGCCATAGCTTATGGCCACGGGCCAGTCCACGCGGCGGTAGTCCTCGCGGTTCCAGTTGGTCACGCTGCCGGTGCTGAGGCCGCCGTTGGGGATTATCAGGCTTTTGTTGTCGAATGTGTTGATGATGGTGTGGAATATCTGTATCTCCTTCACGGTGCCGGCGTAGCCCTGTGTCTCGATGTAGTCGCCCACGCGGTAGGGTTTCAGCAGCAGGATGAGCACGCCGCCGGCAAAGTTCTGCAGTGTACCGCTCAGGGCCATACCGATGGCCACACCGGCCGAGGCGAATATGGCTATGAACGATGAGGTTTCGATGCCGAGTATTCCGATGACGGTGACTATCAGGATGAAATACAGCAGCATGCGCACCAGACTGAGCAGGAATGTGCCGAGCGACTGGTCGATGCGGCGGCGTATGAAGATGCCTGTGAGCAGGCGGTAAAGCTTGTTGATGATGAAGCGCCCCACGTAGAACACTACTATGGCGATGGCAAGGTTTATGGCGAGTTTCACCAGTCCTGCCACCACGGCATTGAGCAGTTCGTCGACGGGCATGGACTTGAGCATGCTCAGCTCTTCCTTAACGTCGGGCACACTGTCGGGTAGGGCGGGTGTCTGTAAAAAGAGCATAATACTTGACTTGGTTATGAGTTTATATTACTTCGCCCACGGAAGCGCCGAGGCCACATCCGAAGCCCATTGGAGGCTGCTGTAGCCACGTGTGTCCATGTCGTCGGGCGAGGTCACGGCATTGGTGCTGAGGCCGCAATGCCGGTAGATGTTGAGGGTGTTGAATATCTTTGGAGTGGCGTTGGCGTAGACGACTGTTTTGTCCAGGGCCTCCTGCCAGTCGGCGAGGGCCTCGCTGTCGGATGCGATAAGCTCGGCGTAGTGCGCGAGGTCGTAGTGGCGGCATGTCCCGCGCTCGAAAGGCTGCGGCATGGTGCCTGTGGGGAGAGGCTTTGCTGTGGCATACAGACGGCGTGTGGCATCGGCCAGGCGGTCGAGGCCACGGGTGTCGATTACGCTCATGGTGCATGTGCGTCCCGAGCCGCTCATCTCGTTGTAGTAGCGGAACGTATTGGATGCGGCGTCGGCCAGCCGGCCCTGTATGAGCATGGATATGTTCTCGTCGTATGGCATCCCGGCGTTCGGGAGCTCCGTGGCGCTGGCAGCTATCAGGGGCGTGGCGTGGCGCAGCTCGTAGGCCACCTCGACGGAGGCCATCAGGCAGCAGTCGAAGTAGACGAAGCTCAGGTTCTGTCCCTTAAGGGCCTCAGCCAGCGATGTCACATTCATCTGACGTGTGCCATCGAGGCCGAAAGCCTTGTTGACGGAGGGCTCGTGCATGCCGTCCTGCAGCCATCCGGTGCCGTGGCTCCACAGCACAAGGGCGTAATCGCGGGCAGGGGCAAACTCGCGCACATCGTCAAGCACGCGCTTCATGCGGGCGATGCTCACCGACGGGTCCGAGTTGTCGTACATGCGCAGTGTATCTACGCCGCCGCCGGCGTTTATTTCTTTCAGCACGCTGACGCCTTCCGGCGACTGGTGCATCACCACGAGGCGCCCGTCGGCCAGACCGCCGGAGGCTGCCGCCGCGCGCATTTCGGAAATGTCGGCATCGTCCCAGCCGCGCTGGCCAAGATCGTTGTTGGCCACCATATACACCACGAGCGTGCGTGCCACCTCCTTGACCGGTGGTGCCGGAGGTGTGGGCCCGTCCTTATGGCTGTCGCCGCAGGCTGTGACCACTGTGGCCACCAAAGCCATTATCGCTAATAATTTCTTCATGATGCAAATTTAGCTATAAATCGCCGGTTATACGCTATGGGGCAACATAATAATCTTTAAACGGGCTCCAAATGCACAAAAAAATCGGGAGACGCGTCCCTCGTGCGAGGGGGTGGCGTCTCCCGATATGTATGGGTTTTTGAAATCTTGTTTAGAAACCACCCCAGCGGCAGGCTATCTGCTGAAGGCTGTTGCAACCGATGGTGCGGAAGTCGACGATCATGTTGTAGCGGCAGTTGATGTAGGTGAGGTTGGAGTCGAAGCTTACATCAAGCATGGTGAGCTCGTTGTTGTTGCAGAGCAGACGCTGCAGGAAAGTCTGGTTGCTGAGGGTGAGCGAGGAGAGGTCGTTGTAGGAGCAGTCTACGAAGAGGAGCTGCGGGCATCCTTCCACGCTCAGCGAGGTGAGGTCGTTGTAGGAGCATACGAGGTCGAGCAGGTTTTTGCAGTCGCGCATCGCGAGGCTCTTCATGTTGTTGTCGGAGCAGAGGAATGTGCTCAGAGCGGGAAGGTTGCTTACGATCAGGTTGGCGATCTCATTGTCGTCCACATTGAGGTTGGAGAGGTTCGACACTCCGCTGAGGGTGAGCGAGGTGAGCTTGTTGTAGCCTGCGTAGAGGTTTTTGAGCTCGGTGCAGTTCGAGACATTGAGAGCCTCAAGATGGTTGCCGAGCACGTTGGCTGTCTGCAGGGTGGACGAGTTGCTCAGGTCAAGACTTACGAGATAGTTGTTTGAAAGATTGAGTGTCTTGAGCACAGGCAGGTTGCTCATGTCGATGTCGGTCAGGCGGTTGTTGTTGGCCTGAAGCTTGGTCACCTGCGGACAATTCTCAAGGCTGAATTCGGTGAGCTTGTTGCGGGAAACGTTCACTTCTGTGAGCGCTGCGGAGCCCTTGGCGGTGAAGCCGGTGAGCTTATTGCGGGAAACGTCCACTTTCTTCAGCGCGCTGAAGTTGCTGAGGTCGAGCACGCCGGCCACCTTCTTGTCTTTCCAGTCGATGGCGGTTACGTGGCCGTTTTCAACAGTGATGCCTTCCCAGGAGGCAGGGTCGTTTTGGTTGGTCACCTTCAGAGCCTCGGCGTTGGTGGAGGCTTCGGCGGCGGGCTGGGCGAGGAATGCTTTGAGCTGCTTTAGTTCGGTCTTGTTGACATTCTGTGCGAACAGTGATGCAGAGCTGATAGCAACAGCGAGCAATAATGCGATTTTTTTCATATCGAGGGAGTTTAATGAGTGAATATATTATTGTCGTTTTATTGTTTGGATTGCGATTTTATCGTGTTGTACTATCCAAACAAGCGCCCCTCGGAAAAAGTTTAGAAAAAAAACTATAAATTTAACATTGCGCTGTTTTCATAAATCGTCCCGTAATTTTGGCTTGAATTTGTCAGAAAAGCTCTCGCCATCGCTGTGGTGGCGATGGCGAGAGCAGAGGTTGCCGCTATTTCGAGGCTTGGTTGGACAGACGTGTGTACAGTTCGCCCAGGCGGAAAAACGCCTCTTTTGGTTCCCATGCGGGAATACGGTGCGAGCGCGGATCGGTGTCCTTGAACGACTTTACGAGAGCATAGCTGGTGAGGTCGTAGTCGATGCCTTCGTTGCTGTATGGATATATGGGGTAGCGGAACACGAATATGAACACGCCATCGGCTGCCGGCGATTCGGATAGCAGCTGTATCTGCTCGGCCACGTACTGTGCCTGTTCGCTTTCGCTACGCTCGGGCGCGGCGCCACCTTCGTATATGCCATTGCCGTCGGCATCGGTGCCTTGGAATATGGCAAAGCCCTCGCCACCGCGTTTGGCGGCGCCCTTATAGGTGCAGCAACCGGTTTCAAGCACCACAACGGGTTTGTCTCCTGCGAGACGCTCGATTACGGCCATATACTCCGCGTCGTTTTCGCCGTGGCGGTAGTGGTCGAGCGCAATGATGTCGAACATGTTCCAGTCCACCTGCTCCCATACGCCGGATGAGTATGTGATAGGACCGGAGAATTCGGCTCGCACGGCCGCGCAGATTTTGCCCAGGATGGAGTTCAACTTATTGTTGCATTCCGTCATCGTGGCTATGATCTCGTCCTTGCTTTTTCCTGATTCACCCAGAGAAACAAGCCATTTGAACCGTTCGTCGAATGTCTCTCCGGGAAATGCTCCCTTTGAGAAAAGGGTGTATTCGCAGCCGGCCACAAAAGTGATGTCGAAGCCTCTTTTCCGTAATATTTCCGCCGCCTTGGCTGCTTTGGCCATGTAGGAGGCTGTCTCTTCGGGGTCGGCGCCCATTTTCCACGGGTTGAAAAAGATTCTGAGACCCTGCTCGTGTGCGATCTCTGAAGCTGCTGTCAGCCGGTCGATGTCCTCGCCCTCTATCCTGACGGCGTTGCAGCGCAGGATGTCGGAGATCACATTCATGTCGTATTCGACCTGCTCCGGGTTGAAATCCTTTACAGACAGGCTGCTGCCGCCGTACATAAGGCCCACGTCGTAGACTATGCCGCGGATAAAGTCGCGTGCGGAGAGTGGCCAGCTCAGGCAGGTTAAGGCTATCAGGCTTATTAACAGTTTGTTTCTCATGGTATTATGTTGTTTTTTTAATACGGTGCAAAGGTACTGCATTTTTTCATGCGATTGTGTTCGTTTATGGCACAATCGTGGTCTGTTTCACTCCACAGTGGCGCGGAAAGCGAAGTGCGGATTGCCGGGGGTGAGATCCAGCTGGCCGCCCGCGAGCAGGCCATCCTTAATAATTGCGGGCGCGGGCGCGCACGCGGGCCGGGGCAGCACGGCAAGTGTGCCGGTAGCGCCGGGAGCAAGAAATCGTGCGAAGTCGAGGGCCACAAAGCCCATGGTGTAGCGCAGGTTCAGCTCTACGGTGGCATCGATGGTGCCGTGGGAGCTTACGAGCATGTCGACGCCGAGAGGCCCCCTGTAGCCCTCCAATACCTCCGGCAGCGCGCGGGCCATGGCGGAAGCCAGAGCATCGAGATGGCCTTCCGGGAGCATGGCGGCTATGCGGCTCCACAGCTCCGGCTGGGGTGCGAGAGCATTGGCCGTGTAGCCTCCGCGGGCGTTGGTGTCGAACACGGAGATACCGCGGTATGTGGCATTGCCGCATCCGTCGCATTCAAAAAGCAGGGCGAAATCGGCCGTCTTGTCCCATTCTTCTTCGAGCATCACCGACCCCTGGCGTCGGATGATGCCGACAGCCTGGGCCATGAATGCGTCGCGGGGCATGTTGCGCCCGCGCACAAGGCCGCGCCCGCTGCTGCTCCAGGGCGCTTTGGCTATGGTGGCGGCATGGGCTTCGGCAAAGGCCATTACTTCGTCGGGGCAGCTGGCCTCCACTGCCGCAGGAGCGATGTCGAAATCCAGCCGGGCAGCCACAGCTTCGCGGAGCATGGATGCCGTGCGGCGGTGGGACAGCCTGCGCATTTGCTCCAGCGCTGCATCATCAGGCATTTGGGCCATGGGGTAGCCGGCATCGGCAAGAGCCTTGCGCGAGGCTGCCGACCACCCCCACGGTGCTGCCTCGAGGGCCACGGATCGGTGGTCGTAGACATCGACATCGGCGATGCGGAATGCACGCAGCATCCGGTCGAGCCATTCTGCGTTTATGCCTGAGCACACGAAACGGTCGCCCGGACGGCACATCCATAGCGGGAGCGCCTCGCCTGCGGCGTGCAGCAGGCGTGCGGCAGGGGGAGGGGTGTAGGCCGCCTCGCCCGCGGCCAGCGCGAGATCGTTTTCGGGGAAATACATCAGCAGTCGGTTCATAGCGCTGCAAAGTTACTAATTTTGAACAATATGCGTGTCAGGATGGTTTTAAAAACAGGATTTAACACAAATATTAAAATACAACACACACATTATGAAGCGTCTGAATCTTATGCTCGCGTGCGCCGCATTGATCGGTGCCGCGCTGCCGGCCAGCCCGTGCTCACGAGTTACATATCTTGCCGCCGATTCCACAGAGGTGATCGTGGGACGCACGCTCGATTGGCGCACTCCTATTCCCACCAATCTGTATGTCTATCCTGCCGGGATGGAGAAAAAAAGCATGCCGGAAGGCCCGTGCTACAATTGGGTGTCGAAATATGGTTCGGTGCTTGCCGTGAGCTACGACGGCGGTGCCACCGAGGGTATGAACAACCAGGGGCTGGTGATGAACGGACTGTTCTGCAAGACCAGCGTGTACCGTACAGACAAAACCGCTCCGAAAGGCACTCCGGTGATGAGCCTGTCGGTGATTGTGAGCTATTTTCTGGATAATTTCGCCAGTGTGGAGGAAGCCTACACTTGGATGAAAAACAACGATTTCGCCATCTCAGGCCAGACCTTCGACGGCGGCACCGTGTCGTTGCTGCATTGGGCGCTCACCGACTCCACCGGCGATACGATGGTGATAGAATATGACGGCGGCGAGGTGAAGCTCTACCGCGGCCGCGAGCTGCAGGTGCTCACCAACGACCCCACGCTGCCCCAGATGCAGGCCATCAACGCCTACTGGGAGGGGGTGGGAGGCACACACATGCTGCCCGGCACCGTGCGCTCGGCCGACCGATTCGTGCGCGGTTCATTCTTCATCCACCACACACCAACCGACCTCAAGGGCGATGTGGCTGTGGCCGCGCTCTCCACGGTGATGGCCAATGTGAGCGTGCCCTACGGCTATAATATAGAGGGCGAACCCAATGTGTCGATGACACAATGGCGCAGCATGTCGGATCTCAAACGCCACGTCTACTATTTCCGTTTTGCCGACACACTCGGCAATTTCTGGGTGGATCTCGACCGGCTCGTACTCACTCCGGGCTCGCCGGTGCTGAAACTCGACACCTCCCGAAACCGTGCGGTCTACGGATGTGTGAACGACCGCCTGCGCGCGTCCACGCCGTTCAATCCCATGTGGTAGGCGCAACGCGCGAGAGGCGATACTCTCCTCCTGCCACAGTGGGCAGATCATATACGTACACCCGCGGCAGGCGCAGCGGTTCGATGGAGGCTCCGGCCGCCACAACCGGCGCGGCAGCGGGTGTCGGCGCATACATGGGGTTGGGATTCTCTCCGCTGGCTTCCTCAAGGCCGGGAGCCGACAGGGGCACAGCGCTGCGCACGCGCAGATTTCCGCCGAGCGCCGAGCGCACCCTTGCCTCGCTCACACAGCCGTCGGCCCACCGTATGTCCACCTCGAAGCCACCGCGCGCACGCAGGCCTGTGACCTCGCCGCTGCCCCAGACAGAGGGCAATGCGGGCAGCAGATGCACCGCGCCGTCGTGGCTCTGCAGCAGCATCTCGGCTATGCCGGCGGTAAAGCCGAAGTTGCCGTCGATCTGGAACGGAGGATGAGCGTCGAAGAGGTTGGGATACAGCCGGCCGTCGGGGTGTTGTTCGGCCAAAGCATCCGATGGCAGGGGAGATATCAGGGTGCGCACTATCTTGTAGGCGTGTTCGCCGTCGAGCAGCCGTGCCCAGAGATTCAGCTTCCATCCTATCGACCACCCGGTGGCTATGTCGCCGCGCTGCAGCAGTGTGCGCTGTGTTGCTGCGGCTGTCAGAGGGGTGGAGTAGGCCGCTATCTGTGCCGACGGGTACAGCCCATAGGCGTGGGATATGTGGCGGTGGCGGTCGGTGGGGTCGTCGACATCGTCCAGCCACTCCTGAAGCTGGCCGTGGCGTCCGATGCGCATGGCCGGGATGCGTGCCAGCATATTGTCGATGCTGTCGCAATAGGCATTGTGGCCATATAGCAGTTCTGTGGCCCGGCGGGCGTTGAGCAGGGCATCACGCACGATCTGGGTGTCCATGGTGCATCCGGCCGTGATGGACGACGGCGCTTCCTGCCCTCCGGAGCGCGGGCCGTGCTCGGGCGACATCGAAGGCACGCACACCGCTGCGCCTCCATGGCCGGGGTGGGGTGTGAGATAGCTCATGTAGAAATCCGCGGCTCCCTTTATCACGGAATAATTGTCGCGCACGAATGCGGTGTCGCCTCCGAAGAGATAGTGCTCCCACAGGTGCGTGGCCAACCATGCGCCGCCGTGGGGCCATGTGCCGAAAAACGCGTTGTCCACCGGCCCTGCCACGCGCCAGATGTCGGTGTTGTGATGTGCCGCCCATCCGCGTGCGCCATACATGTCGTGCGCCGCCTCGGCTCCCTGTTGGCTCAGTTCGCCCACAAGGCGGAACAGCGGCTCGTGGCATTCGGCGAGGTTGCATATCTCCGCGGGCCAATAGTTCATCTGGGTGTTGATGTTGATGGTGTATTTCCCATCCCAGGGAGCAATGCGCTCGCGGTTCCACAGCCCTTGCAGGTTGGCTGCCTGAGAGCCTGGCTGCGAGCTGCAAATGAGCAGATAGCGGCCGTATTGGAACAGCAGCTCAACGAGTTCCGGGTCGTTGTCGGCGGCGAAGGATGCGAGGCGCACGTCGGTGGGGCGCGTCCGGTCGGCGTTTCCGCGGCCGAGATGCAGCCCCACACGGCGGAACTGCCGGTCGTAGACCTTGCGGTGGGCTGCGTATGCGTTGTCAAATCCGCAACTGTCGGCCAGACTGATTTTAGCGGCTGCGCGCGCATGTGCATCACCGTCGGTGGTGCGGAAGTCGGTGAAATTTGTAGCCGCGGCTATGTACAGAGTGGCCTCGTTGGCTCCATCTATGTGCAGTGAGTTGCCGGAAGCGCTGATGCTGCCTCCCTTGGTTGCGGCCCGGAGGATCACGGATGCGTGCAGCGCTGCCGGGACGCCTTCATGGTCCACGCCATCCACATGCGCCTCAAGGGTATTGCCGGCCGCGCTCACGGAGTGGCTGAGCCCGGAGGCATAGCGCACACCGAAGGCTACGGCTCCGGGGCGATCGGCGCGTAGGCGCACGCAAATGACATCGCCGGGGATGGAGGCGAATACCTCACGGGTGTAGCGCACGCCGTCGCACACATATTCCGTGACGGCCATGCAGCTGTCGAGATCGAGGCTGCGTTTGTAGGCCGAAGCGGCAGCGGTGCTGTGGGGCATGTCGAGACAGATGCTGCCGGTGTTGAGAAACGGCATGCCGTTGCGTCCGGTATAAAAGGTGCTGTCTATCAGCCGTTGCGCGCCCATGCCATCGCCAGCAAACACGCGCCGGCGTATCTCGGCCAGAGTGGCCGGCGCCACCTTGCGGTGGTTGCTGTGGGGCGAGCCGCCCCAGAAGGTGTCGGCATTCAGTTGTATCTCTTCCGTTTCTATGCCGCCGTGTATCATGGCTCCGGTGCTTCCGGTGCCTACGGGGAGTGCCGCGGTCCATTCTGTGGCAGGAGTGGTGTATCGCAAGTTGAGGCCCTCGGCGCGGGCTACGGTACAGCCGCAGGCCAGAGCTACGGCTATAAGAAGTCGTGGAAAAATCATGTCAGGAGCCTAAAGCTGCTTGAAATCGAAATTCTCTATGTCGATGTAGCCTCCGGCGGCATTGGTGGCATAGTTGAAGATAGCGAACCGTGTGCCCATGAACAGGCGCCGGTAGTCGAAGCGCATCACGAAATCCGGCCCTATGCGGTGCCACGAGTTGCCATCGGTGCTGTAGAAAAAGGTGGCGATGTCCTTGCCGGGACGAAAGTCGGCGTCGATGCGCAGCTGCACTATGGATGACGTCAGCGGCACGCGCGCGTGTTCGGCCACGGCAACATCCGTCACACGCTTGTCGTTGTCGTCGAGCGCCACGTTCTGCTCCTGCATCACCAGCATGTTTTTGCCGTTCTCGCGCACAATGGCGAGCACTCCGGCATCGCCGTTGAAGGCGCTGAATCCTGCCACATCGCCGTCGCTCATACCCGAGATGTCGAGTGTGGCGGTGGCCGAACATGCCGGGCCGGACATGCGCTGGCTTATAGTGTTGGGGGCGTCGAACAGGTTGTCGACCACGCGCGATGTGTGCAGGCGCAGTGCTCCGGGGCGTTCGGTGAGCGACCACGCACTGTCGGTGGGATTGTGGTTCCATTGCCAGCATGGGGCGAGGGTAGCGGCATCAAATGTGTCGGAGCATATCAGGTTGGATGGCGCGCCGGCGGGATAGGGCGTGGCGACGCTGTCGGGCACCCGTCCCTCGCTGTCGCCGAGCATGGGCCATCCGTCGGTCCATGTGCAGGGCTCGAGGGTGAGCACGCGTCCCACACCTCCGCGGTCCTGGAATATAATGCCCCACCATGAGCCGTCGGGGCCGTCGACTATTGTACCCTGGCCCACATAGGAGAATCCGCCGAAGGTGCTGCGCAGTATCTCCTTCTTCTCGTATGGCCCTTCTATGTTGTCGGCGCGGTAGCATAGCTGCCGGCGTGGTTTGCCCTGCGGCCATGATATGGCCAGCAGGTAGTATTTGCCGTTGTGCTTGATGGCTCGGCTGCCTTCCAGCAGGCCGCTGTCCTCTTCGTCCTGACGTACAACGATGGTGTCGACGCCTCCCGGTTTCACCCCGGACAGATCGGGTAGCATCTCGCGCACGCGGATTGTGCCGGAACCGGAATAGACATACACGCGCCCGTCGTCGTCGAATAAAAACGATGAATCGTGGAAGTGCTCGGGGCGCGATACAAGCGTCCATGGGCCTGCCGGGTCGGTGGCCGAGAAGATGTGTGAGCGGTGTGGCTCGTCGTTGGCCGAGAACAGCACATAGAAGCGGCCGTCATGGTAGCGCAGGGAGGTGGCCCACTGGCCGCGGCCATAGGCGGTGCCTTCCAGCAGGCTGTAGCGCGGGGTGTCCTCTATGCGGTCAAACACGTAGCCTATGATCTCCCAGTTGGCGAGGTCGCGGGATTTCATCACAGGGCATCCCGGCATCAGGTGCATAGTGGTGGACACCATGTAGAAATCGTCGCCTACGCGGATCACGTCGGGGTCGGGCACGTCGGCCCATATCATGGGGTTGGTCACAGTGGTGGCCGGCGCCGGAGTGGCGGCGGCGGAGAGTGCGGCGGATGCTATGAGAGCTGCCGCAACCATAGTTCTTATCATGGTAGTGCGGTAGATTGGTTTTAACGGTGGCGAAATTAACAAAAAAAACGCCGGCAGCGGCTTGCCGGCGTAACGTAAATGTGTGCCTGCGTAACAAATCTACTGTTCCGAGGAGTGGAACTCCACAAGCCCGGGCATGGAACTGCGCACGGCTTTTGCTATCGTCACGCCGAAGTCGGCGGCGGCGCGGTCGAGTATGTCGCGGTAGACAACGCATGTGGAGCCAACGAAGCACAGAGGCTTGCCGCGGAACTCATAGGCGGCGATGTTGCGTGTGAAAAAGCGCATGAATCCGGCGTAGATGAGCTGATACACGTAGGGATTGTCGGTATGGTCGGCCAGGAAGCGGGAGTAGCGGGCAAGTGCACGCGAGGGCATGGGCGCGCTGTACACCTCGTCGACGAGGGCGTTGGGTGTAACGGCGAAATGCTCGAAAAACGCATTGGCCAGTTCGGCCGGGGCGATGCCTTTAAGCACATCGGCGATGAATGTTTTTCCCAGATAGGCATTGGAGCCTTCATCGCCGAGAATGAATCCGAGGGCGCGCACGTTCTGCACTATCTCATTGCCGTCGTAGAGGCACGAGTTGGAGCCTGTGCCCAGGATGCATGCAAGCCCCGGCTCGCGCACCAGCAGGCCGCGTGCGGCGCCGAGCAGGTCGCTCTCCACCGTGACGGGTGTCTTGAATTGAGCCACGAGCGATGAGCTCATGACCTTGCTCTTGTCGGCGGTGCCGCATCCGGCACCGTAGAAATATACGTGGTCCCAGCGGCGGCGGAAGAAGCTGTCGGGGAGTTCGAGGCGTATGCAGTGAGAGATTTCGCGTCGGGTCTGGAAGTAGGGGTTCATGCCGGAGGTGAAGGCACGCTCCACTATCCGGGCGCCGTCGACGAGTACCCACTCTGTGCGGGTGGTGCTGCTGTCGGCAATTATGTGCATAGATCAGATGTTTAGCTGGTTGGCGAGAGTGATGCTGCGTGTGGGGTAGATGTGTTCCAGCCGGTCGAGCACCTTGAGGCTGTCGATGCCCTCGCGCAGCAGCACGACGAGGTTGAGGTTGGTGATGTTGCGTTCGTAGTCGTAGGTGAGGTAGAAGCTTTTGAGCTGTGCTCCGCCTTGGCGTAGTGCATTGCGGTAGGGCTCCACATCGGGTATGATGACGGTGGATTCAATGCGTATGATACGCGAGTCGGCTCCCATGGAGGTGACGTGCTCTATGCGCTCCACCTGCACGAGCACCACGAGGATGAGCGCTGTGGCCACGATGCTGATCACGTACAGCCCCACACCCACGCACATGCCTATGGCGGCCACCATCCAGATGCCGGCCGCGGTGGTGAGGCCGCGCACGGAGCCTTTCATCTGTATGATGGCACCTGCGCCGAGAAAACCCACGCCGCTGATCACCTGGGCCGCTATGCGCCCCGGGTCGCCGTTTTTGAGGCCGAGGTATTCCTGAGGCACATATATGGACAGTATCATGGCAAGTGTGGCTCCCATGCATATCAGGGAGAAGGTGCGCACGCCCGCCGGCTGCCCCTTGCGCTTACGCTGTATGCCCACACAGCATCCGAGGAGCATGCTCAGCACGAGCTTGAACACGGCGCCTGCGGTGTTGACTTCGTCGGATGTGATGCCGGCGCATATGTCGGAAAAGAAGTCGGGCATGCGTGGGTCAGTTCAGGGTGAAGCTGCGGCGTGTGAGCCGGAAATTGTCGGCGAACAGCTCCACGGTGTATTCGCCTGGTGAGAGAGCGGTGTTCACGTCCCAGTAGATGGTGATGCCGCCTATCTCTTCTCCGGCATACTCTATGGTGCGCTTGGCCGAACATGGCACCGACGCGCCTTCGAAGCTGAAGGAGCCGCCGCCTTCGAGCAGTTGGCCGCTGGGCGATATGATGCGCATGTAGATGGTTTTCTCGCCCACGGGGGTGGAGTTGTTCTGCGGTATGGTGAAGCTCACCATCAGCTGCGTGGCCTTGGCCACTTTCTTCTCTCTCTTGCCTTTTTTGTTGAGTGCCGAGAGCGAGAGGCCGGTGACGTTGAGGCGTTCGGCCAGTGTCATGCGCTCGCTGAGCACTTCGTTGCGGCGGGATGTCTCCGCCACTTGCGAGTTGAGGCGCTGGTTCTGCGATTTTATCTCTTCATTTTCGGAGCGCAGGGCCGCGTTTTCCTTGTTCAGGCGGTCTATTTCCTCCACATAGTGGCGAAGGAGCGCGCGCAGGGTGTCGATCTCGCTGCGCAGCTTGGCTATCTCGGCCGAGCTTTTGCGCCGTTCGCTCTTGAGCTCGTTCTGCAGTTGCTCTACCTGCAGGCGCGCTGCTTCATATTTCTCGGCGAGCGCACGCTTCACGGAGTCGTCCTGTATCAGCTGGCGGGAGTTCTCGAACTGGGCGAATTCGCGGTCGAGGTTCTCGAAGTCCTGCTCGAGTTGCATCTGTTCCATGTCGAGCTGTTGCTGCTCTATCATGGCTTGCGCTTCCTCAAGGGCTTTGTTGCGCGACGAGGCATCGTAGGCCATCCAGCCTCCCACACCTAACGCTACCGCTGCCAGCGCGATAATAGCGTAGAGGGCAATACGGTTGTTTTTGCTGCGGGGCTTGCGCACCTGCACTTCATCGATTTCAAATCCGTCGTAGTCGTGAGTATCTTTGTTCATCGGTGTATATTCAAAATCATTTTACAAAATTAGCCAATCTCTTTATATCAAACAAATTTTGACTAAATTTTAGCAATAATAGGGCTTGATATTGAAAAAAAGCGCTAAATTTGCAGCTGTAAAACTACACAATTAATCATTTTTCCTAACACCTACCACTATGGCATACGTAATCACTGACATCTGCGTCGCTTGCGGCACCTGCCTGCCCGTTTGCCCCGTTGAGGCTATTTCCGAAGGCGAAATCTACCACATCGATCCCGATACCTGCATCGAGTGCGGTTCTTGCGCTGAAGTTTGCCCCACCGGTGCTATCAACCCCCCGGCATAAGCAGATTTTTAGAATCAAGATAAGACAGGGAAGCCAGTGTGGCTTCCCTGTCTTATTTTAGCGGTGTTGCCTTATTTACTTGAATTTGAATTGTGGCAAGGCCTTGAATCGGGTGAGATTTTGAATCCAATATTCTCGCTTGGAAGGGATGGACTCAAGAAACGGCATTATGTCATCTCCATAGGCGCGAGTGGATATAAACAACAGATAGGTAGCTTTCAGCCCATTGATTTCAATATCGCGATAGTAGTGAATGTCGGCCTCGACGAATTCGAGGAGGCCGTTGTCGCCAGTTTTGCTGACGATGAAGTCTACAATGTATTCACTATTGTTTTCATATACGAGATATTGGCATACGATGTCGGTCTTTTTCGTTTCTTCGAGCTCGGCAATCTTGTATTCAACCGCTTTCGCGGAATTCATTGGGGTATCACCAGTGAACATTACGCTTGCAGTGAACATGCTTGTGTATGTGTCGAAATTCTCGCCCTTCGGCAGATACTCCTGAAGTATGTAGAAATTGTAGGGGCGCGAGCTCCAGGCGAGGTAGAAATCGTTGTCGCCGAAATGCACTGGGTTGCCGATGTTGAAATACTGCGTGACGGAGGCCGTGTTATTCTGTTGCTGACGAGCTATGTCGGCATGGATGGCAATGTGTGGCAGAAACAGCAGCAGGAGAAAAAAATATGTTTTTTTCATTGCGCTCATTCCTTGGGTTTGTAGTATTTGTCCATCAGTGGGAGCACGAAGGCGGGGTTGTCGCGGAACTCACGGGATTTTATCTCGCCTTTGTCCACCATCTCTACCAGTTCGGGAAACTCGCGCAGATAGAACTTCATGACTTTCTTCATCGCGGGCACTATGTCGCCGGTCTCGCACCAGTAGGCTACGGCCACGTCGCTGTCCTTGGTGAGGTAGTAGATCATGTAGGTGTATTTAGTGACCGACATCGTCCGGCCGTGGGTGTAGTCGGCCACCGGGCGGATGTAGCCTTTGACATTCTCGCCATTGTAGACCAGACGCAGGAACACCGGCTTCTTGTGTGGCTTTGGATTTTTATTCCAAAGGTTCGGCAGGCCCTTCTGGGCTTTTACCGCATGGTATACCACCGGCACGGAGTCTTCGCCGAGGCTTGTGAACCACACGGCTTTCAGCTCGTCGGAGGTATATGTGCGGGTTTCGCCGCCAAAGGTGTCGGCGAGCTTCACTTTGGTGACGAACGGAAACATGAAATTCTCGAACGCCGTTTCGTTGTAGCCTTCGATTTCGGTGCCGTCGGCGAGGATGCCGCGCATGTGGTAGTTTTCGGGATCTTTGTCTTTTGCGGCAACCGTTGCGGATACTATTATGGCCATTGCCGCAATGATAAGTCTGAGTGGTTTCATAGCGTGGAAGGTTTGGTTTCCGCAAATTTATGAAAATGCCACGACACAGCGTGGGACATTTGTCCCAAACAATCAAGCGGTCAGAGAATTGTTCGGCGGATGCGCTGAAGTTGGCGCCTGGAGACAGACAGGTAGGATGCTATTTCCTGCAGCGGAATCATAGACAGCCTGTTGTGGCTGCGCGAGAAAAGCTCCACATAGCGTTCTTTGGGTGTCTTGGTGTGCAGGTCGAGATAGCGACGGTAGGCCTCGACAAGAAGTATCTGCGAAGTGGAGGCGCTGAACTCGGGGTGGGTGCGGTTCAGGAACTCCCGGGCTTCGCCTGTGCTTACCTGAAGCACTTTAGTGTTGCAACCGGCGGTAATCGATGTGAAGGACGGTCGGCCAAACAGAAAGGAACATACATAATCGGTCGCGATCTCGCCCGGCAGAGAGAAGCCGGTGATACACACCTTGCCTTCGGAGTTGATGACGGAGAACTGGAAATAGCCCGACACGACAACCGATACGGAGGGGCATACCGTGCCTTCGCGGCATATTATGTCGCCGCGGCGGTAGGTTGCCGGAGTTCCGTGATCGAGGATATAGCGGTGTAGTTCGCTATGGTTTATTATCGTTGTAAAGTCGGTTTGGTGCATCATTCCTCAGTCAAGGAAGCGGCTGGTGAGGCCGTCGTAGGCATCGATGCGGCGGTCGCGCAGGAATGGCCACCAACGGCGCACCTGCTCGCTGCGTGCGAGATCGATGTCGACTATTGCGATGTCTTCCGTATCGACCGGAGCACGATATAGGAATTCGCCCTGCGGGCCTGCCACGAAGCTGGAACCCCAGAAGCGTATGCCGCCGGTGGCTCCGGAGGGATCGGGCTCGTGGCCTACGCGGTTGACGGTGACCACGGGCAGGCCGTTGGCCACGGCGTGGCCGCGCTGCACGGTGGTCCATGCCTCGCGTTGGCGCTCCTGCTCGTCGGGCGTGTCGCTGCTTTCAAATCCTATGGCTGTGGGGTAGATAAGCAGCTCCGCTCCTTGCAGTGCCATGAGGCGTGCAGCTTCCGGGTACCACTGGTCCCAGCACACGAGCACCCCGAGGCGCCCTACCGATGTGTCGATGGGGTGGAATCCGAGATCGCCTGGCGTGAAGTAGAATTTCTCGTAGTATGCAGGGTCGTCGGGGATGTGCATCTTGCGGTAGCGGCCTGCTATGCTGCCGTCGGTGTCGAACACCACTGCCGTGTTGTGGTAGAGGCCTGCGGCGCGGCGCTCGAAGAGGGATGTGACGAGCACCACACTGTGGCGGCGTGCGAGGTCGGAGTAGAAGTTTATGGTGTCGCTGCCGGGGCGTATGTCCACAGCCAGGCCGCACGTGTCCACGTCTTCAGTCTGGCAGAAGTAGAGGGAGTCGTGCAGCTCGCGGTTCACTATGAGTTTTGCGCCTTCATCGGCGAGGCGCTTTACGGCTTCAGCTATGCGCCGGCGGTTGTCGGCGGCGTCGGCTGTGTTGCTTTGCTGTATGATGCCTGTTCGGAGTGTGCGTGTCATAGAATGATGGCTTTTAGTGGAAATTGCATTGTGGCGCAGTGCAGCGATCCGTGCTGGCGTATGAGGGCGCGGCAGTCCACGGGCACGATGTCGAATCCGTCGAAAGCCACGCGCATGGTGTCGCATGCCAGGCGGTCTTTCTGCGGCTGTCCGTACACGGGCATGAGTATTGCGCCGTTGAGTGGCAGGAAGTTGGCGTAGGTGGCGGGAAGGCGTTCGCCTTCATCGTCGTATATGGCGTCGGGCAGCGGTAGCTCCACGAGGTTGTAGGGGTTTCCGTCGGCTGTGCGCATCTCGGCGAGTTGTGTTGCCATGGCGCGTAGCTGGTCGAAGTGCTCGTCGGCAGGGTCGGAGCATCCGGTGTAGACTATGGTGTCGGCCGGGGCGAAGCGCGCGAGAGTGTCGATGTGGCTGTCGGTGTCGTCGCCGGCGAGGGCGCCGTAATCGAGCCACAGCACGCGCCGGGCTCCGAGGCTGCGGCGCAGCTCCTCCTCTATCTGCGCGCGTGTGAGGTCGCCGTTGCGGTTGGGCGAGAGCAGGCATGCCGATGTGGTGAGTATGGTGCCTTGGCCGTCGGTGTCGATGCTGCCTCCCTCAAGCACGAATCCGAGCCTGTTGTCGTATCGGCCTGAGAGCACTCCTGCGCGTATGAGCGCGCGTGTGACGAGATTGTCGCGGTCGGCGGCGAATTTCAGGCCCCAGCCGTTGAAGCAGTAGTCGTGGAGGGTGGGGGTGCCCTCGGCGTCGACAGTGGTGATGGCTCCGTAGTCGCGTGTCCAGGTGTCGTTGGTGTCTACGCGCACAAAGTGTATCTTGTCTGCCGGCAGGGCGGCGAGCGCTTCGCGGGCGGTGTCGAGGTCGGGGGCCGCCACCACTACGTGGGCATGCCGTGCGGCTGCGGTGGCTATGTGTGTGTAGCATTCGCGCACTTCGGGCAGCATGTCGGCCCAATCGGTGGCGGCGTGTGGCCAGGCGAGCAGCACTGCCTGCTGGGGCTCCCATTCTGCGGGGAGCCGGTCATTCTTGGTCGTCATAGTCGCTCAGAGAATCCCATTTGCTGTCCTGCGATTCCAAGTATTCTTCGCAAAAGTCCAAAAAACCGTTGCGCTCGGAGCTGCCGTTGTCATGACACCATTCGCGGTACAGTGTGTGCAGTTGGTTGTCTTCGGCTATCGTGCGCTTGAATTCGGCTTCGGCGATGTCAACACTTCCGGTCTGGTGTAGCAGGCTCTCGAAGTATTGCGTGATGTCGAAAAGGTCTTCCATAACGGCGCCAAATATAGCGATTTTGCATTAAGGAAGCGCAAGAAGTATAGTTATTAATAGTTAAAAAATCCGCGCCCCGTATGCCCGGGGTGCGGATTTTGTATGTTCTTGTGGATGTGCTTATTCAGCTACAACTTCGAAGGGGATCTCTACGCTGACTTCCTTGTGGAGGTTGATGACAGCGGTGTAGTTGCCCACTTCCTTGACAGCTTTCTTAAGCTCGATGGCTTTGCGGTCGATGTTGTGGCCGAGTTTTTCGAGCGCTTCGGCGATCTGGATTGCGTTGACAGAACCGAAGATGGTGCCGGTAGCGCTGGTTTTTGCGCCGATGGTGAGGCTTACGCCTTCGAGAGTAGCTGCGAGAGCTTCGGCGTCGGCTTTGATCTTGGCGAGCTTGTGGGCGCGCTGACGCTGGTTCTCGGCGAGCACTTTCAGAGCCGAAGGAGTGGCGACAACGGCTTTGCCCTGCGGGATGAGGTAGTTGCGGCCGTATCCGTCTTTTACTTCCACGACGTCGTCCTTGTATCCAAGGCCCTGTACGTCTTCTTTAAGAATGATCTTCATTTGGAATTCCTTTAGCTTGGTTTATTTCATCAGGTCGGTCACGTAGGGGAGCAGAGCCAGGTGGCGTGCGCGTTTTACGGCCTGAGCCACACGGCGCTGGAACTTCAGCGAGGTGCCGGTGATGCGGCGGGGAAGGATTTTGCCCTGCTCGTTGAGGAATTTCTTGAGGAATTCGGGATCCTTGTAGTCGACGTATTTGATACCGCTGCGTTTGAAACGGCAGTATTTTTTCTTTTTGACGTCTACGCTCATCGGGGTGAGGTAGCGGATTTCAGATTGAGCTTGTGCCATGATTTAGTCCTCCTTTGCTTCTGTGGTGGCTACTTCGGGTTTCTGTGCCTTGAGGTTGCGGCGCTTTGCAGCGTATTCGGCGGCGTACTTGTCCTGACGGAATGTGAGGAAACGGAGCACGCGCTCGTCGCGACGGTAGGCGGTTTCGAGTTTCTTGACGATGTCTGTGGCGCCGTCGAACTCGAGGAAGCAATAGAAGCCGGTGGACTTCTTCTGGATGGGGTAGGCGAGTTTGCGCAGGCCCCACTCTTCGGTGTTCACAATCTGCGCACCGTTGTCGGTGAGCACTTTGCTGAACTTTTCTACCGCTTCCTTCATCTGAACATCAGACAAAACGGGAGTTAAAATGAAAACGGTTTCGTAAAGCATTGGTTTACTTTATGTTGGTTGATGATTAAATATTGGCTTCAAAAAGCCGACTGCAAAGGTAGGTATTTTTTTTATAACATGCAACACCCCGGGCTCTGAAACAACTGAAAAAACAGCGGTTTTATGAAAAATGACGCCCCGGAATGGTCCGGGGCGTTTTGGACTGTCAGTTGAGAACCACGCCGGAGAATCCTGCGACGGGGGCGCTGTAGACCCGCGCCAGCTGGCGCAGCCGCATTAATGTGTCGGGGCGTGGGGTTGCTTTCATGCGGGGCATGGATGAGCGGGTGGAGGATGTGGGGTGCGCTGTGGCGCTTGGAGTAGAGGTTTTACTCATAGGCAGGGGCGATGAATGGGTTAGGAGATATCCGTGTGATAGAATGCTTTGGCTTATTAACGTGGCGTATTGCCGCTTTATTGCGCCGGAGGGGCCGAAAAGTGTTAATTTTTATATTATATATTGTGGATGTGGGGTGGATTTCGTAAATTTGCATCCGGAAAGCGGCGGGATGTGCCGCGTAAAAAGGTTTCCAAGGTAATATAATATAAACATAAACGCACTGCCTATAGCACACAACTACTCTAAACCAATTTAAATTTAAGAATAGAATGCTATCAATGAAGACGTTGACCGACGATATGCTGGTCGCATCTTACGCACAGGGCAACAACGAAGCTTTTGACGAACTGCTTGCGCGTCATCAGACGCGCATCTACAATTATATATTGATGATGGTGAAGGATGAGGACGTGGCCAACGATGTGTTTCAGGACACCTTTGCCAAGGTGATCACCACTGTCAAGCAGGGACGCTATACCGAGAGCGGCCGTTTCGCGGCATGGCTCACGCGAATAGCGCGCAACCTCATCATCGACATGTTCCGTCAGGAAAAGACGCAACCCCATGTGTCGGCCGACAGTGCCGAATACGATGTGCTGAACCGCCGCGAGTTCAGCGACGGCACCGTGGAGGACGAGATGGTGGACCTGCAGATACGCGACGATGTGCGCGCGCTGCTGCGCCGCCTCCCCGATACACAGCGCCGTGTGCTGGTGATGCGCTACTACAGGAATCTGAGTTTTAAAGAAATCGCTGCCACCACGGGTGTCAGCATCAACACAGCTCTCGGGCGTGTGCGCTACGCTATCCTCAACATGCGGCGCATGGCTGCCGAGTGCAATATCGAACTGACGCGGTGACAGCAACGCCGCACACACGGTGATGGATCAAATCGCACAATTCATAATCAAGGCCGCCGACACTCTCGGCGGCTATCCGCTTTTTTTTCTGCTGATAGGCGGCGGCCTGTATCTGTTTATCTCCTCGGGCATGGTGTCGCTGCGCAGGTTGCCGGCGGCGGTGCGTGAGCTGCGCCGCAAGGGCGACGGCGGCCGCGGGCAGATATCGTCGGTGCAGGCTCTGGCATCCACCATAGGCGCCACGGTGGGGCTGGGCAGTATAGCCGGTGTGGCCATAGCGCTGGTGATAGGTGGCCCGGGTGCCATTTTCTGGATGTGGGTGAGCGCTGTCGTGGGCATGTGTACGAAATACCACGAGGGTGTGCTCACCACTATGTTCAAGGGCACCGACGACCAGGGTGTGCCGCAGGGCGGCACCATGCACATAATAGAGCGCGGCCTGGGGCCGAAGTGGAAGCCTCTGGCGCGTTTCTTCGCCGTGGCGGGCCTGTTCGGCACCTTGTGCATCATGAACGCCAACCAGCTCACGGAAGCTTTCATCAGCACCTTCTCCACGCCGCAGAGCATAGAAAGCAGCAGTCTGCTGGGCTCTGTGGGCGGAGCGCTCGGCATAGCCAATCTGCAGGCCTATAAGCTGCTGTTCGGCTGCGCTGTGTGCGCAGTGGTGTCGCTGGTGATCTACGGCGGTATCCGCCGCATCGCCTCGGTGGCGTCCATTCTGGTGCCGTTCATGGTGGGTCTCTACTTTCTTATGGTGCTTTACATCATCATCACCAATATCGAGGGTGTGCCCGGCGTGCTGGCCCGCATATTCACCGAAGCTTTCAGCCTCAAGGCCGGATTCGGCGCTTTCATAGGCATTGCCATCGTGGGAGCGCGCCGTGCGGCGCTGGTCAACGATGCCGGCATAGGCACCGCCACGCTCATGCATGGCGCCTCGCGCAACGAGACGCCGGTGCGCGAGGGGTTGATAGCCATGCTCGGGCCCAGCATAGACAGCGGCCTTGTGTGCACGCTCACGGCTCTCGCCATCCTGCTGTGCGGCGATGTGGACGCGGCCGATGGTGTCAAGGGCCTCCAGGTGGCGGTGGACGCTTTCAGCCGTGCCATTCCCGGCGGGGAGTATATGCTGATGCTTGTGGTGGCGTGCTTCG
The DNA here is from genome assembly GCA_910578095.1 of uncultured Muribaculaceae bacterium. Taxonomy (GTDB): domain Bacteria; phylum Bacteroidota; class Bacteroidia; order Bacteroidales; family Muribaculaceae; genus CAG-873. Next base: position 41,749 of record CAJTOZ010000026.1, read on the forward strand.
CGCTGTCGTCGATGTTCAGCTACTCCTTCTACGGCACCACGTGTGCGAGCTATCTTTTCGGCTCGCGCCGCGGCGGCTGGTACCGCATCGTGTTTGTGCTGTCCATGATAGTGTTTGCGATGATTCCGCTTGAGGCGGCGGTGGGTGTGTGCGATCTCTTCTATGCGCTCATGGCCTTTGCCACCATGACCACCGTATTGGCCCTGAGCGGCCATGTGCGCCGTGCTACGCGCGAGTATTTCTCGAAATCAAAATCATAGCCAAAATGCTCAATTATATTGTATGGGATGTCAGTCCCGAGATTATAACCTGGCCGGTGACTGTGCGCTGGTACGGGCTTATGTTCGCCATCGGCTTCTGGATAGGCTTCAATGTGGTGGCCCGTATGTATCGCCGCGAGGGAGCGCCCGAGAAGTGGATGGGCTCGCTGCTCATCTATGTGGCCGTTGCCACCGTCGTGGGTGCCCGTCTGGGCCATGTGTTCTTCTACCAGTGGGATTATTACTCGCAGCATCCGCTCAAGATTCTGGCCACATGGGAAGGCGGCCTCGCCAGCCATGGCGGCGCCATCGGCATCATCATAGCTGTGCTGCTCTACAGCCGTTTTGTGACGCGCCGCAGCCCGCTGTGGACATTCGACCGCCTCACTGTGGCGATAGCTCTCGTCGGGGGGCTGATACGCATCGGCAATCTCATGAACAGCGAGATATTCGGCCATGCCACCACGCTTCCGTGGGGCTTCATGTTTCCGCGCTCGGCCGAGTGGCATTTCCTGTACGAGGGTGTGGCGTGCCATCCCACGCAGCTGTATGAGGCATTCACGTATTTCGCGCTGTTCGGGCTGATGATGTGGATGTACTGGCGCCGCAACGCCGGCGAGCGTCCCGGCCTGCTGTTCGGCACCTTCCTCACGGGAGTGTTCGGCAGCCGCTTCCTTGTGGAGTTCATCAAGAACCCGCAGGTGGCGTTCGAGGCCGATATGGCTCTGAACATGGGGCAGCTGCTCAGCATTCCGTTTGTGGTGCTGGGAGTGGTGCTGATAGTGCGTGCGTTGCGTCGTCCGCGTCTGCATCTCGCCTATCCCGACCGCTGGGCCGACGAGAAGAAAAAATGAGGCCGTTATAGGTTTTTTGTGTTTTTTGACGTATATTTGCAGCATAAACCTATAATCCTAATAAAAACTTATCAAAACATTACCCTGCAATGGCAAACGAAAACATCCAGATGGGTCCTGAGACGATGAACTTCGTCGACGCCATCAAAACCTGCATCGGCAAGTATGTGGATTTCAACGGCCGCGCTTCCCGCGCCGAGTACTGGTGGTTCATGCTCTTCACTTTTATCATCGGTCTTATCCCCGTTGTGAACTTCCTCGGCATCCTGCTCCTTGTGCCCTCCCTGTCGGTGAGCTGGCGCCGTATGCACGATATAGGCAAAGGCGGCGGCTGGTGGTTCGTCAACTTCATCCCTCTGGCTGGCGTCATATGGTGGATTGTCATGGCTGTGAAGCCCGGAGAACCTACCGCTAATCGCTTCGGCGATGCACCCGTAAAATAAAGGGGATAAATTTTTGAAATTTTAATTTGGTAGTGGGGGGCGCGGGCCGGAGAGGTCGGCGCCCTTCGTTTCAGTGGCTGTATGGAAAAAGATGTGATGCGCGTGCGTGTGGTGTGTGCGGCCGACGATGCCGTGGAGTGTCGTGCGGCCGATGGCACGTGCGTGCGCCTCAGCTACGTCACCGGCCCTGCCGACAGCCCTTACGACAGCTCCTACCTGCGGCCGCTGCTGCATCCGGGAATGAAACTCAATCTGGTGGACGCCCGGTGCGATGATGTGCTGCATGCGAGGTTTATTGTGGCCGAGCCCGATTATCTGGTCAACGCCACGGCTGTGGCAGGCTGCATGGCCGAGTATGGCGACGGGGCGCTGGTGTGGCTGATGCGCAAGCTCGGTGCGGCGCCCAACAGCGAGGCTCTGCAGATGGGTAATTTTGCGGGCCGGCTGCTCGACGAGGCGTTGCACGGCGAGAGCCGCACCAAGCCTTATGCTGAGAGCGCACGCGATTTTTTCCGTGGAGCCGCCACCTCCATCATGGCTTTGGGCCGCGGGTTCGACAGCCGCGCTTTCCATGCCGAGGCGATGCGCCAGCGCTCCAATCTCGTGCGGGCTGTGGAGAGTGTGCTCCCGCGCGTGTCGCCGGGTTTCCGGGCGGCCGATGCCATAGTGGAGCCCACGTTCTTCTGCGAGGTGCTGGGGCTGCAGGGCCGCATGGACTGTCTGCTGCCCGACGGCAGTGTGGTGGTGGAGCAGAAATCCGGCAAGGCCGCCATGGGCAGCCGCGGGGTGGAGACACCGTTGCTGCGGCGCGAACACTACGCGCAGCTGTTGCTTTACCGCGCCGCGCTGCGCTACGGCCATCCCGGCGCCGAGGCAGAGGCCTATCTGCTGTATTCCAAGTATTATCACTCCGTGGTGGATGCGGGAGCTTCGGAGCCGCTTCTGCAGCACGCCATGGCGTTGCGCAACCGTCTGGCTCTCGCCGAGATCGACTACGGGCGCAATGGCTTCGGGGTGCTCGAGAACCTCACTCCCGAGAGCCTCAACACGCGTGGCAGCACGGGGGCACTATGGACGCGCTACCAGCGTCCGCAGCTGGCTGCCCGGCTCGACCCGCTGCATAAGGCCGATGCTGCCGCACGGGCCTATTTCATGCGTATGATGCGTTTTGTGGCGCGGGAGCATGTGCTGGCCAAGCTCGGCAACGGCTCCGGCGACGGCACCGGTTTCGCGTCGGCGTGGCTGTGCACGGCTGCCGAGAAGCGCGAGGCCGGAAGTCTGCTCGACAGGTTGCGCCTGCTCTCGCCTGCCGATGGCCATAGCGGCACCGTAAGCGACATTGTCCTGTCTGTGCCCGACGACGGTGGCGGCGATGCCGCCAATTTCCGCGTGGCCGACATTGTGTTGCTGTACAGCTACGGCGACGATGCCGAACCCGACCTGCGGGCGGCGCTGCCGCTGCGCTGCACGGTGCGTGCCATGGAGGAAGGGCGCATCCACCTGCAGCTGCGCACACCTCAGAGCGATGCCCGTGTGCTGCTGCGCGATGCCGGGCGTCGCTGGGCCGTGGAGCACGACTTCATCGAAGCCGGGGCCGACGCCCAGTACCGTGGCCTGCATGCTCTGCTGTGCGCTCCGCGCCGGCGGCTCGATGTGCTGCTGGGGCGGCGAGTGCCCGAGGCCGACGCTTCACGCACGCTCCGTGGCAGCTACGGCGATTTCGACGACACGGTGCGGCGTGCCATGCAGGCGCGGGATTTATTCCTGGTGGTGGGTCCCCCCGGCACGGGCAAGACCTCCCACGGCCTTGTGGGCATACTGGGCGAGGAGCTTCTCGACCCTTGTACTTCGGTGCTGCTGACGGCCTACACCAACCGCGCCGTCGACGAGATATGCGCGCGGCTCGAGGCTTGCGGCACGGATTATGTGCGTCTGGGCTCGGCCTCGGCGTGTGCGCCCTTCTGCCGGCGCCGCACAGTCGATGCTCTCGTGGAGGCGGCGCCCTCGCTTGCCGAGGTGCGCGAGCACTTGCTCTCGGTGCGCGTGGTTGTGGCCACCACGGCGGCTCTCAACACCCGCATCGAGCTGTTGTCGCTGCGGCGTTTCTCGCTCGCCATCGTCGACGAGGCTTCGCAGATATTGGAGCCGCAGCTGGCGGGAGTGTTTGCGGCCATGTGCGGCGACGTTCCGGCGGTGGAGCGCTTCGTGCTGATAGGCGACCACAGGCAGCTGCCGGCGGTGGTGCGCCAGGATGCGTCGGAGAGCCGTATCGACGACGCCCGCCTGCGCGGGTTGGGCTTCAGCGACTGCCGTATGTCGCTTTTTGAGCGCATGCTGCGGCGCTACCACGGCGATGCTTCCGTGGTGGGCGAGCTGACGCGCCAGGGGCGCATGCATGCCGAGATAGCCGATTTTCCGTCGCGGATGTTCTACGGCGGGCGTCTGCTGCCGGTGCCGCTGCCCCACCAGCTTGCGCCCTCGTGCGCGCGGCGGGTGAGCTTTGTGGCCGTGGAGCCTGCGGCCGGCGATGTGTCCGACAAGGTCAACAGTGCCGAGGCGGCCGTGATAGCCGGCGTTGTGGCGCGTGTGGTGGATGAGGCCGGAGAGAGTTTCGACCCCGACATGACTGTGGGTGTGATTGTGCCGTACCGCGCCCAGATAGCCACGGTGCGGGCTGCCCTGGTGGCGCGCGGCATCACGGCGCCTGTGGCTGTCGACACTGTGGAGCGCTACCAGGGCAGCCAGCGCGAGCACATAGTGTATGGCTTCACGGTGCGGCATCCCGCGCAGCTGGCCTTTCTGGCCGACAGCACCATACGCGATACCGACGGGGCTGTGGTGGACCGCCGCCTCAACGTGGCTCTCACGCGTGCGCGCGAATACCTTACTATGGTGGGCAATCCCGCCGTGCTGCGCCACAACGCCCTTTTTGCCGCGCTCATCGACCACTGCGGCGGCAGCTATAGCTGAAGCGCAAAAAAAATATGCTTATCCGCAAAAGTACCCAAGGTTTTATTCTCAATGTAGGGACGTGCCTTTGGCA
>CAJTOZ010000027.1 GCA_910578095.1 uncultured Muribaculaceae bacterium
TGTTAAAATTGAGTTAAAGTTACAATCGCCTATTGCACCACAACATAGAAGGGACGTGCCTTTGGCGCGTAAAAAGGGGCATGCAGGCATATTATACACCGCAAAGCGATGTTCCTACATTGCGGGCGCTAACCTTATGATGTCAATTTGGGTAATTTTGCGGATAATCAATTTATTTTATTGATTTCCGCTCCTTCGGCTCCGCACAGCTGTCGTTGCCCGTATTCGGGAATTTGTCGTAATTATCCAGTGCCCATGCTATCAGTTCGCCGAGCAGAGGCATGAGGCTGAGGCCAAGCTCCGTCAGCGAGTATTCCACCCGCGGAGGTATTTCGGCATATACGTGCCGCGATATCATACCCAACGACTCCAGATTTTTCAGCGTTTCGGTGAGCACCTTAGGAGAAATGTCGGGAAGAGCCTTCCCGATGGCGCTGAAGCGTGTTGTCTCGTTTTCGGCTACAACACACAGCACGAGCATCGACCATTTGCCCGAGAAGCGTGCGATCACATTTCTTATAGGGCAGCGGCTCGTGCATGTGAATTTTTTTAGATTTTCTTGCAGTTCTAATGGTTTCATTTTCAAGAATGCTTACCTCGAGGTGAGTGCGTTACTCTTTTGTAATGTCTTGCTATTTCGCAAGATACGTATTATCTTTGCACTATCTTAAAGAAAGCGGCTTACTGTCGCAAAGTTAGTAATAATATTTGAAAAATATGAGCGAAGTAAAAATTCTTGACCGTGGCGACAAATTCGCCCATGCCACCATCGGCTCCATCCATGGTTTTGAAGGAAAGCAATTTGTAAAGGACGCCACCGGCGCTACATCGTGCGAGATTTCATTCGGCACACTCCCCTCAGGCGCCTCCGTGCCATTCTTCCACTCCCACAAAGCCAACGAGGAAAACTATATTATACTCAGTGGTGAAGGCAAATTCCAAGTCGACGACGATGTATTCGACATTGCCGAGGGATCTGTGGTGCGTGTGGCCACCAATTCCGATCGTAACCTCAAATGCACCTCTGCCGAACCTCTGACCTACATCTGCATTCAGGCAAAAGAAGGCTCGCTGGGAGGCTATACGATGACCGATGCCGAAATCACCGAAAGGCACAACTTGCTCGGGTAGAACCCCTGCCGTCTATTTGTTCCGTCGCAACAGCGCGCGCAGCTTGTCGATGCCGGTTTTTCCCAATATCAGTATGGCTGTGTATTGCGTAGCTTTTGCCAGACCGTAGAAAGTGGCCCATAAAGCGCCTTTTGCTGCCACAGATATGGGCAGCAGCATTTGTGCGAACGATATGATGTAGCATGCCAGGCATATTATGGCTACTATCAGTCCGGTCCTGTAGGACATGGCGGACAGCCGGCTTTTTATATAGTTCATCCGGCAAATATACGAATAAGTCGAGCGCAAAAGCAAATTTATTTGCTTTTTGCCGAGCGCGAGTATATTGGGCGATAGCCACATATACGAATAAGTCGAGCGCAAAAGCAAATTTATTTGCCGCCGGTTGAAATTACGGAGCATAGAGATATGCGATCCCGCATGGAACTTCTCTATCCGCGAAAAAAACTGATGCATATCGGCTGCGGATGCTCTTATCGGTACGTAATATATCTTCCCTACTGGCGTAACGGCGCCGGGAACGTGGTGCCCACCACTTCCCCGGCGCCGTTTACTATATGCATACACACATTCACGATTGTTAACTCATAGGTAACCTTTTGATATATCCGCCTAAAAACGCCTGTTTTCGCAATGCGTTGATAATCAGCGATCGTTAACATTTTGTTTAGCTAAGCGCAACATTTTCCAACTGTTAACTAATGTGAAAAATGGGGGGGGGTAATTTTTTGCTTGATAAATTTGCCATCGGGAATCAAAATGAAACCCCGAACCTTATATCAATCGTTAATACCTAAATCCATGAAAAAACTCCTACTCTCGTTCGTAGCTGTCGTGGCGGCGTTTGCTGCCAATGCCACGGACACCGTCCTTTGGCAAGGTAAGCAAGAGATCAGTTGGAACCAATCGTGCGTGGTGGCTGCTTCTAAGTGTGCCAACATGCAGGCCAACCAGCAGATCATCGTTGAATACAACTGCCTTGAAAGCGCCACCTACTATTCGCTCGGCCTCATTAAAGGCTGGTGGGGCGATTGGCCCGACAAAATCTGGAGCACCGGCGGTGTGAGCAAAGGCACCACATCCAAGGCGTTCGATATCCCCGAGGGCAACCTCGCCACTCTTAAGACCGAAGGCTTCTTCCTCATGGGCAACGGTCTCGAAGTCACCCGTATAATCTGGCGCGATGAAGTGCGCGACAAGAGCGTCCTTCTCGACAATCCCCTTGTCATCACAACCGCATCCGAGGGCATCACTTTCACCTACGACGAACTCGTGGCTGCCGGTGCCGAGCAGGGCGGAGGTGTGCAGGTAGAGTTTGAGGCTGCCGACGGTGGCTACATCAACTACATGCACCAGGGCAGCGAATCCAACGAATACGAATGGTGCGAGTTCTCCCAGCCCCAGGTGTCCGAGAGCGAAGGCAAGAGCATCCTCATCCTCAACAAAGCCACTCTCGATGAAATCAACACCTTCGGCAAGACGCTCGTAATCCAGGCAGGCTATGTCACAGTCAACCGTGTGAAGGTCATCAAGCCCATCGAAGTGCCCGGCACATCCATCGTTATCTCCCAGAGCGAAGCCGAGCTTATGGCCGGTAAGACCCTCCAGCTTTCTGCCACAACCAATCCCGAAGGACAGAAAATCACATGGAGCAGCTCCGATGAAGCTATCGCCACTGTCGACTACAACGGTCTCGTGACTGCTGTCGCCGAAGGCACAGCCACCATCACCGCAGCCGCCGGTACAGGCACAGCCACCTGCACCCTGAAAGTCACCCCCGCAGCCGCTATCATACTCAAGTGGGTCAACAAGTACCGCGAAGAAGTCTATGGCGATGCTGTGGACATCGAAGGCATTGCCAACTATGGCGAGACTCCGCGTCTGATGGTCACCACCATTCCCGAAAATGCCAGCATATCGTTCTCCACTTCCTCCGAGCCTTCCACCGCTGCCAAGTGGTATGAATATAAGAGCAGCAAGCAGGCCGAAGTGTCCCTGAAAGGTGCCGGTGTGGCCACCATTGTTGTCAAGCTTACAGGATATCCCGATGTGGAGGCCACTGCCAGCGTTACCATCAAAGAACTTGAATCCCCCGAACTGAAGTTTGGATTCTCCGACAAAAACAGCACCGACTTCAGCGAACTCGGAGCCATGCTTGCAGGCTCGGTTGTCAATCTTTCGGTCAACATAATGCCCGACAACGACTACGACCTTGAGGATTCCTACTACGACAACTTCGACTATGAGTGGACGTCGTCCGACCCCGCCGTTGCTACCGTGTCCGGCGAAAGCTACAATAAGAAAAGAGGCGTTATCACTGCCCTTTCTGCCGGCACGACCACTATCACCGCCAAAATCGGCGACGGCACCACTGTGCCCGTGCTTGAAAAGTCTATCGACGTCACTGTTGTCAACTCCGGCAAACTAAGCTACGTATTCAATTTCAACACCCCCAACCGCGGCAGCAGCTACGACTGGAAGCAGAACTACAATCTCCCCGACGGCACCACTGAGATCGACAACTTCATATTCGCAGGCAAATCCGCCGCAGGTCTTCCCCTTGTCGACCTCGTTCCCTCCGCCGGCACAGTGAGCCCGCTCGTGTTCGCAGCCGCCTCCACTCTCACATTCTCTGTGGCCGACCCCTATGTACGCATCGAAAGCATCGGTGTCAGCTCCAGCAGCACAGCTGTGGATGGCAACAAGGTGTTCGACGTCACCGCCACCGAAGGCACCGTCGAAGGCGCATCCTGGACAGCAGCTACCGAAGGCGGCGTGCCTTCCGTGGTCCTGACCGCCGCATCCGACATCGCCACTGCATCCATGCCCTACTGGCATGTGGGCCTCTTCCGCTATGCCGTGCCTGAAAGCGCCGCCATCAGCGAGGAATCCATCAAAGGCAAGGAAACAGAAACCGTGCAACTTACCGCCACTTATGCACCTGCCGACGCACTTCCCGGCCTCACCTTTACATGGAGCTCCGCCGATGAAGCCGTGGCCACCGTCGACGAAACCGGTCTCGTGACACTCTGCGGCGAAGGCACCACCACCCTCACCGCCACTCTCGAGGCTCCTATGCCCGCCCAGGAAGGTCCTGAAGTCGACTGCAAGCTCACCCTCACCGCCACATGCAATGTGGAAGTGGAGCCCCTCAGCGGCATCGAGGATGTGGTTATCGACATGACCGACGCTTCCGTGGAAGTGTTCAACCTCCATGGCATCCGTGTCGACGCTGCCAACCTTGCCCCCGGCATCTACATCGTGCGCCAGGGTGCCAAGACATCCAAGGTCCTTGTAAAGTAAACACATAGGGAAATTTCTAAACCATATCTCAGGCGGGGCCCGGCAGTGATTGCCGGGTCCCGTTCCTTTTCCGTGTCACCGCCGCCGAAAGGCGGACATGCACACTCCCCGCAACGCCTTATCGGCCGTTTTTTCGTGCGCTCATAGTTTTTTTCGCTATCTTTGCACAGGTAAGCCGAAAAAACGGAAATATGCCACAAGTCGAAATATCGGTGTATAAATCGCTTCGATGCGGCATATCTCAATGCACCGTATTTCGCAGGTAATCATAAAAACACCCCATATTATGGCAAAGCAGGAATATATCGACAAAAACCGAGAGTGGTTGCGGGCCAAGGCCGCCGAAGACGGTGTGGAGCCACTCGACAAAGGCATATACCGCAAAGTGCTGCGCAGCGGCAAAGGGCCGCGGCCTTCGCGCAGCAGCGTAGTCACCGTGCACTATACCGGCCGCACCATCAACGGCCGCACTTTCGACAGCTCCCGTGGCGGAGTGGCACCGGCTTTCCGTCTGCGGGAGCTCATCCCAGGATGGATTATAGCCCTGCAGCAGATGCAGGTGGGCGACAAATGGGAGCTCTACATCCCTGCCGAGCAGGCCTATGGGAGCCGGGGAGTGCCCGGCATCCCGGGGGGCTCCACACTGATATTCGAGATAGAACTCCTCGGAGTGTCGTGACCATGGGACTCAACTACACCCCTGAACACATCACCACCCTCGGCCCCGACGAGATCTTTGTGTTCGGCAGCAACCTGGAGGGGCATCACATGGGTGGTGCCGCCCGCACGGCTATGGAGCGCTTCGGCGCGGAGTGGGGGAAAGGTGTGGGCCTGCAGGGACGCAGCTACGCCATCCCCACCATGTTTCGCACCGTCGACGAGATACGCCCGTATGTCGACGAGTTTATAAACCTTGCGCGGGAGTGGGATCAGACCACCTTCTACGTCACCCGCATCGGGTGTGGTATCGCAGGATTCACCGATCGCGAGATAGCGCCGCTTTTCCGCGACGCCCTGCGGCTCTACAACGTGCGTCTGCCCGAGAGCTTCGTGCGCATCCTTACCTCCAACGAATGATTGAACAGATCCAACTGCGTCTCCCGGCCATGCGCCGCGGATGCCACCTCATCACTTCCGACATCCTTCGGGCGCTCCCTTCGCCGCTTCCGGCCGCGGGGTTGCTGAATGTGTTCGTGCGCCACACATCGTGCGCGCTCACCATCAATGAAAACGCCGACCCCGACGTGCGCACCGACATGGCCCGCATTTTCGACCATCTCGTGCGGGAAGGCGAGCCGTTCTACAACCACACAATGGAAGGCCCCGACGACATGCCCGCCCACGCAAAAAGCACCCTCGTCGGCGCATCGCTCACCATCCCCATTGTCGGCGGCCGCCTCGGCCTCGGCACATGGCAGGGCATATACCTGTGCGAGTTCCGCGATTATGTAGGGCCGCGCTCTCTGGTCCTTACCCTATACTCCTAATAGCCTGTTGCAAAACGACAAGAAGGGCAAAAGAGTTCATAATCAATAAAATAAATTATGTTTCTTATGCTCTGTGTCTTCTCCATACGAGGTCACAAAATGCCCAAGGCTCTATCCTCAATGTAGGGACGTGCCTTTGGCACGTAAAATTGGTAGGCAGGCCTATCAGATCACTACACTGCGCCCGCTTTCCTCATCGAAAGTGCGGTCGAAAATCTCGCGCATGAGCCCCGGTTTCTCCAGCATGTCCTGCAGCAATTTCAGGCGCCTGGCATTGTCGCTCTCCGCTATCCACAGTTTCAAGTAGCCCCTGGGCCCGTATTTTTCTTTCAGATGCTCCATCGTGCGGCGGAAATGGCCTTCGCGGTCGAGCTCCGGGTAGTGCGACAGGCCATATTGCACCGTGCGGCGGATTATAGTCTCCGCGTCGATACATCTGTCGGCCTCCGCCACCACCAGTCCATACACGCTGCGCGGGCGCTGTCCGTTGGAGGCGCGGTGGTCCTCCACCGCCTCGCCCATCAGCTCTATCTGCTGCGGGCTGAAATGCGAGGCAATGAAGCCATCGTGCTCCAATATCCTGCGCGATGCCGTGTGGTGGTGCTCGCGGCCCTCCGCCAGTCCCAGATCATGGAATGCCGCGATGGCATACACCATGTCGGCACACAGCTCCGGCATCTGTGCCGCCAGCTTCATGCTTTGCCCTATCACCATGCGCGCATGATCCTCGCGGTGCGCCTTGTCGAACGCTGCGTAGCGCGGTATTATCTCGCGCTCCACGTAGGCTGTCAGGGCTTCCGCCACAATTGCTGCGTCATTCGCCATGGCTGCCGATCTTTGCGTAGTCCTCATCGGCCACGGGCTCAAGCCATGTGTTGCCGCAATCTTCTCCGGGCACACTGAATGCCAGATGGGCAAACCAGCTGTCGGCTGCCGCTCCGTGCCAGTGCTTCACGCCTGCGGGAATGTGGATCACGGTTCCGGGCAGTATCTCCTGCGCCGGCTTTCCTTCTTCCTGATACCATCCGCGTCCGGCTACTCCCACCAGCAGCTGCCCGCCACCCGAGGTGGCCGTGTGCACATGCCAGTTGTTGCGGCATCCGGGTTCAAACGTCACGTTGGAAAACACCACCTGCTCGGCCGATAGCGGCGCCAGCCAGCTGCGGCCGCTGAAGTAGCGCGCATAGGCGTCGTTGGGTTCGCCCACAGGAAATATCATAGTGCGCGCGAAGGCTGCGAGATCCTTGTCGCCATCGCTGTCGGCGGGCGCGTCATCGGCCCACACTTCCTTGGCCATGCCGAAGGCTGCCCATGCCTTGGGCCAGCCCGCGTAGAATGCTATGTGGGTTATAGCCTCGGCTATCTCGGTGCGGGTGATGCCGTTGGCGCGTGCCGTCTGCAGGTGATAGATGAGCGAACTGTCGGTGATGCCCTGGCTGATGAGCGATGTCAGGGTGATGAGGCTGCGGTCGCGCAGGCTCAGAAGATCGTTGCGGCTCCACACATCGCCGAAGAGCACGTCGTCGTTGATGCGGGCAAATTCCGGGGCGAAATCGCCGAGACGGTCGCGGCCGGCTGTCTGTACTATTTTTTCTGCTTTTGCCATATCGGGTGTGGTTATGAGGGCGGCGAGGCCCCAGATGAGTAGTCGGAGTTTCATTGTTTGCATTGTCGGTCAGTTTAACAGGCTGCGGTCCAGCGCCTCGCGGTAGCTGCGCGGGCTCACACCCGTGACGCGCTTGAACAGGCGCGTGAAATGCGCGGGGTATTGGAATCCCATGTCGTAGGCTATCAGGGCTATGTCCTCGTCGGATGCGGCCAGCCGCTGCTTTGCGGCGTCCACAAGGTGTTGTGTGATGAGCTCCTTAGGCGTGCGGCCGGTCTCCTTCTTTATGAGATCGCCGAAATATCCGGCGGAAAGATGGGCCAGGTCGGCGAAATAGGCCACCGATGGCATTCCCTCCTCGGAGGCTGTGCCGTTGTCGAAAAATTCCTTCAGCCGTTTTTCAAATGCCGCCACCACATCGCTGTTGGCTTTGTGGCGCGTGATGAACTGACGGTCGTAGAAGCGGTGCATATACTCGAGCAGCACCTGTATGGTGGCCGAGAGAAGCGATGCCGAATGCCTGTCCACCGGATGGTCCAGCTCTCGCTTTATCTTATCCAGGCAGTCCAGAAACACGGCGCGCTCATCCTCCGACAGATGCACCGCCTCGTTCTGCGAATAGTCGAAAAATGCAAAATCGCGGATGCGCTTGCCCAGGGGCGTACCGTATATCAGGTCGGGGTGAAACAGCACTCCCACCACATCCATAGCCGTGGTGGCGTTGTCGTGGTCCACATCCACTATCTGGCCCGGAGCGAAACTCACCACCGTGCCCTCCTGGTAGTCATATTTGCGGCGTCCGTAGCGCAGCGTGCACTGCACGCCCTGCTTCAGAAACAGCGCATACATGCCGTAATGCACCCTTGCATGGTTGATGCCGCTTGTGGCATGGTTCAGATCCACCACGCTCACGAGCGGATGGGCGGTAGGCAATCCGTATAGCTTGTTGTATCGGTCTGCGCTGTCGAGCACTATCGTCGGTCTTTCCATAATGCAAAATTACGTAACTTTCTCCATGTGAATGTCCTGATATGCAAAAATGGCAAGTATTTCCGCAATCGCGGGCTCTATTGCCGGCGCATTACGCCCGCATCTCACCGGTAGGAGAACTCCACCGTAGTCTTCACGCCCAGGGCGAGATTCAAGTCAAGGTACTCGCCATGGGCGGCGCGGCGGCCGTCCACGCGCACCTCGCTCACACCCGCAGGCACCCGCACCCGCTGGGCCTCCACAGGTCCGCCTGTCAGGGTCATGCTCCGGAGCCGTCCGTCGTGCCATTTCATGTCTACCGTAGCTCCGCCGCGCACCTTGAATCCGCGCGTCTCGCCCTCGCTCCACTCGTCGGGCAGCGCGGGCAGCGGGTTGATGAAGCCATCCTGGCTCTGCAGCAGCATCTCTCCTATGCCGGCAGCGCCGCCCCAGTTGCCGTCCATCTGAAACGGCGGATGCGAACAGAACAGGTTGGGGAATGTGCCCGGGCCGTGGTGGGGCTGCTCCGCGGTATATGCCGGCACCAGCAGCGATTTGAAGAGCTTGTAGGCACGGTTGCCGTCGCCCAGACGCGCCCAGAAATTCACCTTCCACGCGCGGCTCCAGCCGGTGCCTTCATCGCCGCGGCGCTCGAGCGTGAGGCGGCACGCATCCGCGAGGTCGGGGGTGAGCACGGCCGATATCTGATTGCCCGGGTGCAGAGCATAGAGGTGGCTCACGTGGCGATGGCGGGGGTCCACCTCGCGGTATTCCTCAAGCCACTCCATAAGGCGCCCGTCGCTGCCGGTGCGGTGTGGCGGCAGCTGCTGCATCTCCGTCCGCAGCGAGTCGGCGAATGCCGCGTCCACGCCCAGTATTCCGGCTGCTTCCGCCACATTGCCGTATAGCTCGCGCACGAGTTGCGAATCCATGGCCGGACCCATGCAGATGCTTATGGGCGTGGGGTCATCGCCCACATAAAACGTGTTCTCGGGCGACGACGTCGGCGCTGTCACCAGCCATCCGTGTTTGGGCTCGCGTATCATCGTGGAACGGAAAAACTCCGCCGCGCCCTTAAGCACGGGGTATATCTCCGAGAGGTACTGGCGGTCGGCCGTATACAGCCAGTGCTCCCACAGGTGGGCGCACAGCCATGCACCGCCCGTGTTGGTGGCGCCCCACGACGGATGCTCTCCGGGGTCGGTATAGCCCCACACATTGGTCATCATGTGCATCACCCATCCGCGGGCGTCAGGGCCGTAGAACACGCGCGCCGTATGCTCGCCGTTGGCCACCGAGCGCTTCACGAGGTCGATGAGCGGGCCGTGCAGCTCCGAAAGATTGCCCGGTTCTGCCGGCCAGTGGTTCATCTGCACGTTTATGTTGGTATGATAATCGCCGTTCCACGGTGTCTGCACCCCGTTGGCCCACAGCCCCTGCAGATTGGGCGGCAGCACGCCCGGCATAGTACTGCATATGAGCAGATAGCGGCCGTAGTTATAGTAGAGCGCGGCGAGGGCCGGATCGTTGCCCCCGGCAAAGCGGAGTATACGCTCGTCGGTGGGGAGTTCCGAGTCGGGCGTGCGCGGCAGGCGCACCTCCGCGCGGTCGAAAAGTTCGGCGTGCAGGGCCATGCCCATGGCTTTCTGCGCTTCAAAATCTCCGGCGGCAATGGTCTCGGCCACTGCGCGGGCAGCTTCCGTGGCATAGCGCTCGCCATAGAGATAGCTTGTGGCCGCGCTCATCACTATGTAGGCCTCGTCGGCTCCGCGCACAGTCAGGGTGCTGTCGGTGCTGCTCGTCGTGGCGCCGCTGCCGGTGGCAAACGTTCCGGCCACGAGCGAGTACCGCACGCCTGCCGTGCCATCGGCACCGCTGTCCAGTTCGCCGCTCATGGTGAGGCGGTCGCGCCCGCTGCTGCACACCGTGGCGCGTTCGGGCCGCGACAGCGACGCCGTGAAACTCACGGCCCCAGGCTCCGATGCTGCCACACGGAAAATCATCACATCGCTCTCGCGCGGCACATAGCACTCCTGCACATAGTCCACACCGCCGATGCTGTAGGAGGTGTAGGCACACGCCTCCGAGAGGTCGAGCCAGCGGCGGTAGCCGCCGGCATCGGCATCGCTTCCGTAGCTGAACTCTATGTTGAGATCGGCCAGCATCTGGTAGGAGCCGTAGGTGCCGCCATCGGTGGGCTTGTGGGGCACAAACGAGCTGTACATCAGTTCCTGTGCCTCGCGGTTGCGCCCTTCGAGCAGCAAGCGGCGTATCTCCGGCAGGCTTGTCGATGCGTCGGGATTGTCGTAGTTGGCACGACAACCGCTCCACATGCTTATCTCGTTGAGCACCACATGCTCGTGGCGGGGGTTGCCGTAAGGCATCATTCCCAGCCGGCCGTTGCCCACTGGCACCGTTTCCTCCCACTGCACGGCGGGATGCGTGTACCATAGGGTTTTCTCGGGGGAGTAGGGAGATTGCGCGCAGGCTGCGGCGCTTATGGCGCAGGCTGCGGCGCCGAGGCAGAAGTATTTCATGGTGCGTCAGGGGGGCTTAGATTACAGTGTTTTTTGGGGCGCCATCCATGAAAGCGCGGAGATTGCCGGCGGCGATAGCCATGAGGCGTTCGCGCGCCTCAAGCGTGGCCCATGCCACATGGGGCGTCACAAAGCAGTTGCGTGCCGACAGCAGAGGATTGTCGGCGTGCGGAGGCTCGCACGAGAGCACATCCACACCCGCGGCGCGTATCACGCCGGTGTTGAGGGCGTCGGCCAGCGCCTGCTCGTCCACGAGCGGCCCGCGCCCGGTGTTGATGAGTATGGCTCCGGGCTTCATCAAGCGCAGGCGCCCGGCATCGGCAATGTGGTGCGTGTCAGGCGTCAGCGGGCAGTGCAGGCTCACAACATCGCTATCGGCAAACACCTCGTCGAGCGAGGCTTTCTCCACTCCATCGGGCAGGGCCTCCTGCGTCTTGGAGGTGAAAGCCTTCACTTTCATGCCGAACGCCAGGGCTATGCGCGCCGCAGCGCTACCTATATGACCGAAGCCCACGATGCCCATGGTCTTGCCGGCGAGCTCTGTCAGCTGTGTATCCCACCAGCAGAAATCGGGTCCTGCGGCCCATCGTCCGGCCCGGTTGGCTTCCGTGTAGTGCTCCGGACGGTTGGTGATGGCCAGCAGATGGGCAAACACCATCTGCGCCACCGATGCCGTGCTGTAGGCCGGGATATTGGTCACGGTGATGCCGCACTCGCGGGCGGCAGCCGTGTCGACCACATTGTAGCCCGTGGCCAGCACACCTATATATTTCAGCCGTGGCAGAGACCGTAAAGTGTCGGCATCAAGCACGGTTTTGTTGGTGAGCACCGCATCGGCCTCCGCCGCACGCTCAACTATTTGCTCCGGAGCCGTACGGTCGTGCACCGTCAGCTTTCCCATAGCTTCGAACTCTCCCCACGACAAATCGCCGGGATTGAGGCCGAAACCGTCTAATACTACGATATTCATTGCGTTGTGTCTGTGCATTTTCTGCAAAGATACGCAAAAATATGATTATCGCCAACGGCTACCCTGTCCAATAGCCATTACCGATAGAAAGCATCGGAAAAATCCGTTCTTTCCGATGCTTTTGGCGCTGCGGCGATTGTTAACTTTGCGACGTTTTTAAAACAACAAAACAATGAATCACGCTGTTATCATTTGGTGGGCCATCATAGGAATCCTCGTTTTCGGTTTCATGCTCAGAGCTGCGGAGCACTACTATGGGCGCCACCACAACCCGACGCCGCGCAGCCGGCGCCGACACCGTCACATAATGCAGACCGGCAGCGAGGGCGACATCCTCTACGTGCCGGGCGATCTTAATGAAAATGATGCCGAAGAATTTGACAATCTCTGATGCTGCCGCCTTTTTGGCCGATTATGCATCCCGCCTGTGGGGATGCGGAGCCACATGCGTGCGCATAGAAAAAAACGTAGGGCGCATCGCAGCCGCTCTTGGCGTCGACTGCGAACTCACCGTCATGCCGGCGCAGGTGGAAGTGTCGGTGTGCGAGCCCGGCACACCACACACCGTGGTGGCCGCGCGCCGTGTGAAAGGCGCGGGCATAAACTTCGATGCCAACGCCCGTCTCAGCCGCCTGAGCTGGGCCATTGCCGACGGCCGCGTGGACTACGCCGGCGCGCTCGCCCGCCTCGAGGAAATAAAGCACCTGCGCCCCACCGGCCAATGGGAGGTGCTTGCCCTCGCATCCCTCGCCAACGCCGCTTTCTGCCGCCTTTTCGGAGGCGATGCCGCAGCTATGGCTGTCGTGTTTGTGGCCACTCTGGCCGGCTTCCGCCTCAAGCAGATAATGCTGGCCGACGGCCACGACCTGCGCATGGCTGTCCTGTGCGCAGCCTTTTTCTCGGCCTCGATAAGTGCGGGGGCCGCATTGTTCGGCTGGGGCTCCACGCCGGAGATAGCCCTTGCCACAAGCGTACTGTACCTTATTCCCGGCGTGCCGTATATCAATGCCGCGTCCGACCTTATCGCACGCCACTATCTATGCTCTTTCAGCAGGCTGATGGACGCGTGCGTGCTCACAGCATGCCTCTCCGCAGGCCTGTGTGCCGGAATGTTTATACTCGGCCTCGCCGATTTCTGACCACCATTCATCCCCCACTGCCATTGTCATGTCAACCGACATTTTCATAAATATTTTTGAGGACGGATTGTTTGCGGCGATAGCTGCAATCGGTTTCGCGAGCATCAGCAGCACCCCCCGCCGCGCCTACATTGCCTGCGCCGTCACAGCCGCCGTGGGCCATGCCGTGCGCTACATCCTGATGGCACCCGCCATGGCATCCATGCACATAGTGCCCGCCAGTGCGCTCGCCGCGCTCGCCGTAGGCTTCATGGGCGTGATGTTTGCACCATCCATCAAATGCCCCGCCGAGGTATGCTTCTTCCCCGCGTTGCTGCCGATGATCCCCGGCATGTATGCCTACCGTGCCGTGCAGGCTCTCATATCGTGCATGTGCCATAGCGGCGAGGCCGAGTTCAACCACCATCTGTCGCTTTTCGCGCAAAACGGCCTCACATGTGCCTTCATTGTGCTCGCTATGGTCATCGGAGCCAATATCCCCGTATTCCTGCTTAAGAAAACAGCCTTTCAGGCCACGAGATAATCACATGAAAATTTGTATCTTTGCCCCATGGAACTCCGACAACTAAGATATTTCGTAAAGGCAGCCGAGACGCTCAATTTCTCGGAGGCGGCCAAGGCCCTGTGCATAGCCCAGAGCACACTGTCGCAGCAGGTCAAGCAGCTTGAGGACGAACTCGGCGTGGAGCTGTTCCAGCGTGGCGCGCGCACAATCTCCCTCACCGAGATGGGGGAGCAACTGCTCCCATGCGCGAGGCGCACCATACTTGAGGCCGACACATGCGTGGCCCGTGTGAACGATATGCGCAATCTGCTCACAGGCACGCTCAACATCGGCGTCACATATTCCTTCAGCCCCGTTCTCACGGAAACACTCATGGAATTCATGAAGCAGCATCCGCACGTGCGCCTCAACATACTGTACAAGCCCATGGCCGAGCTCATGGACATGCTTCGGCAGCGCGATGTCGACTTTGTCCTCGCCTTCAGGCCCTCCGTGCGCGACGAAGACATCGAGTCGCATCTGCTTTTCGACAATCATCTTGCGGTGATAGTGCGCGAGGGCCATCCGCTGGCATCGGTATCATCTCCGTCGCTGGCCGATGTCGGGCGCTACGATGTGGCGCTCCCCTCCCAGGGATTGCAGGCACGTGCCGCGCTCGATGCCTGCCTCGCGGGGCGTCCTGAGAAACTGCGCGTGCGCATCGAACTCAACGAAGTGAACATATTGCTGAAACTCGTCAAACAGAGCGATTTTGTCACCGTGCTCGCCGAAGCCACAGTGTACAGCGAACCCGGCGTGAGAGCCCTGCGCCTAAATATCCCTGCCAACGAGATGGACGGTTGCGTCCACATGCTCCGCAACGCCTACCGCAAGCGCTCGGCGCTTGAATTCATCCGCATGCTGCGCGAGTCGGAGGCCGTGCGCCGCCGCGTGCGCGACTGGTTTGTTTAGAGCCCTTAGTCCTGCGCCTCGGGCCAGCATGGAGTGTGGTCGGAAATGTCCGGGCACGTCGATGCGCGGTACACCGGGTCACGGCCCTCGCGTCGCTGCCGCGTGTAGTCGTCGAGGCAGCGCAGGGCATAGCGCCCCAGCAGGAGTATCGCAAGCATATTGCACAAAGTCATGAGAGCCATGGTTATATCTGCCAGGGCCCACACGAGGTTGAGCGGGAGCACCGCCCCGGTGAGCACCATCAGCGCCGTGGCGCAGCGCAGCACCGGGATAAGGCGCCTGTCGTTGCGGATAAATGCGAGATTGGTCTCTCCGTAGTAATAATTGGCTATTATGCTCGTGAAAGCGAAAAGCACCACCGCTACGGCCACAAACAGTGCCGCCGCGCTTCCCACCTCCGTCTCAAGCGCGCTTTGGGTGAGTTCGATTCCCGTGAGCCCGCAGTCAAACACTCCGCTGCACAGGATTATGAACGCCGTGGCTGTGCACACCAGCAGCGTGTCCACATACACTCCCAGCGTCTGCACCAACCCCTGCTTCACAGGGTGGCTCACATCTGCCGTGGCCGCAGCATTAGGGGTCGACCCTTCGCCGGCTTCGTTGCTGAAAAGGCCTCGCTTCACACCCATCACCACGGCTATGCCCATACCTCCGCCCACGGCCGGTCCGATGCCGAACGCATTGTCCAGTATAAGACGCATCACATGCGGAAACATGTGGGCGCGTGTCGCCACAACATAGCAGGCCAGCAGTATGTACAGCCCGGCCATGAGCGGCACCACTATCTGGTTCACCACGGCTATGCGCCGCACGCCACCGCATATCACGGCCAGCGTGAGAGCCGCCGTCACCACGCCGGTCCACACCGGCGGAATGTCGAAACTGCGTTCCAGAGCCAGCGCCATAGTGTTGCATTGCACGCTGTTGAAGGCGATGGCGAAAGTGAGTGTGATCAGCACCGCAAACAGCACCGCCCACGGGCGGTTGCCCAGCCCCATGCTTATATAATAGGCCGGTCCGCCGCGGAATGAATGCTCGCCGCGCACCTTGAACAACTGTGCCAGTGTCGATTCCACAAATGCGTTGGCCGAGCCCAGCACAGCCACCACCCACATCCAGAACACCGCGCCCGGACCGCCCAAAGCTATCGCTATAGCCACTCCGGCTATATTGCCCGTGCCCACACGGCTGGCCAGAGATATGGCAAATGCCTGGAAAGAGCTCACGCTGCGCCCGGCTATGCCCTTGCCATGGCGCGAGCCGGAGGCGGCCAGCGCGCGCAGCATATCTGGCAGCATGCGCAGCTGCACACACCGCGTGCGCAGCGTGAAATACAGCCCGCCGCCCAGAAGCACGGCTATGAGCACATAGCTCCACAGAAAATCATTGATGGCATCGATGGCACCCATCAGTCCTTAGTGAGGTCGAGCACCACGTTGTCGTTGCCCTTGCTGTAGTACTGGCGGCGCAGAGGATTGGCCGTGGCGGCGTCCTCACGCATGCGGTTGCGGTAGATGTCGATGGCCGAGAATATGGCGCTCCGCATCGACTGTTCCGAAGCCTCGCCCTTGCCGGCTATGTCGTAGCCGGTGCCATGGTCGGGCGACGTGCGCACGTAGGGCAGCCCTGCCGTGAAATTCACACCGGCCTCCATGGCGAGCGCCTTGAAGGGCGCCAGACCCTGGTCGTGGTACATGGCCAGTATGCCGTCAAAGCGGTGGTAAAGGCCGCTGCCGAAGAAACCGTCGGCGGCGTAGGGGCCGAAAGCAAGTATCTTTTTCGAGCGTGCTTCCTCGATGGCGGGAGCTATCACTTCCTGCTCCTCCGTGCCGAGGAGACCGCCCTCGCCGGCATGGGGGTTGAGCGAAAGCACTGCTATGCGCGGGGCATGCACTCCGAAGTCGCGCACCAGCGAGCGGCTGAACACACGCAGCTTCTCCAGGATGGCCTCGCGGGTCACAGCGCCGGGCACACGGCTCAGCGGCAGATGGGTGGTCACAAGCGCCACACGCATATCGTCGGAGCACATCACCATGAGAGCGCGGTCGCCCTCTTCGCCCAGCGTGGCCTCGAGATATTCCGTATGCCCCGGAAAGGTGAACGACGGGCTCTGTATGCTGTGTTTGTTGATAGGCGCCGTTACGAGCACATCGATGAGACCCTCGCGCAGGTCGGCCGTAGCCCTCTCGAGGGCTGCGAATGCGGCCTCTCCGGCTGCCGGGCTCTCCACGCCGGGCTCCACCTTCACATCCTCGCCCACCACATTTATCACATTCACAACACCGTCGCGGGCATCGGCGGCCGAGGTGGCCTGGTTGAGCTGCATCGGCTGCATGTCGAGTGCCTTGCGGTAGAATGCGGCTATTTTGGCCGAGCCATACACCACAGGGGTGCACATCTCCAGAAGGCGCGCGTCGTCAAGCGTCTTCAGTATCACTTCGTAGCCTATGCCGTTTATGTCGCCGTGGGTTATGCCCACACGTATCAGTTTTTCCATGTTCAAACAGTCTCTAAGAGTGTGTTTCGGTTTTGTCTTTGCCTGCGAGCATGCCGCAGGCGGCTTCTATGTCCTCGCCCCGGGATGCACGTATGGTGGCCGTTACGCCGCGTTCGTTCAGGCGGTCGCGGAACGCTTCCATCGCGGCCTGGGTGGCGGGCTGCATCGTGCTGTCGGGGATGGCGTGGTAGCGGATTAGGTTGGCACGTGCCGATGTGCCCCGCAGCAGCCGCGCGAGAGCGTCGGCGTGGCGCATGTCGTCGTTGATGCCGCGCCACATCGTGTACTCCACCGACAGCCTGCGCTGGTGCGCGAAATCGTATTCGCGCAGCGTTTCCACCACCTTCGCCACCGGCCATGCCCTTTCCACGGGCATCAGGCCCGCACGCTCGTCGGCAAACGGCGTGTGCACGCTCAGGGCCACATGCACCTTGCTCTCGTCAAGCAGCCGGCGCAGCGACGGCAGGTGGCCCACCGTGCTCACAGTGATGCGCTTCGGGCTCCAGGCGAGACCCCACGGCGATGTCAGCACCTCGATGGCGGCAAGCACAGCGTCGATATTGTCGAGCGGCTCGCCCATGCCCATGAACACGATGTTGGTGAGCGTGTCGCTCTCCGGTATCGATAATATCTGGTTGATGATCTGCGTGGCGCTGAGATTGCCGTGGAATCCCTGTCGCCCGGTCATGCAGAATTTGCATCCCATCTTGCACCCCGCCTGCGAGCTCACGCACAGTGTGGCGCGGTCGCGGTCCGGGATATACACCGCCTCTATGTCGTGGCCGCCTGCTCCGTCAAAAAGGTATTTCACCGTGCCGTCGGCGCTACGGCTTGCGGCCTTGGGTGCTTCATGCCCGGTGCGGTAGCGTGCCGCGAGTGCTTCGCGGCCCCGCTTGCTGAGGTCGGTCATCGCATCGATGGTAGTGGCCCGTTTGCCATACAGCCAGTGCGCTATCTGCTTGGCTGCGAATGCAGGCAAACCGCATTCGCCGGCCACTTCGCGAAGCTGGGGTAGGGACATTCCCAGCAGCGATGTCTTCTTTTCTGCGTTCATAGCACAAAAATACAACAAATATCCGGTTTCAGAAAAGAAACGCGCCAAAAAAGCCATCCTGTTACGCGATGCAAAGCTTATGTTACCATGCCCCGGCCCTCTATATGGTCCTTTTTTGTAATTTTGCCGCTGTAACCAAAAATAGTGCCATGAGAAAAATATTTGTGATGATAGCCGCCGTGGCTTGCGCTTCTGCAGCTTCGGTGGCCGCAGAGATTGCCACCACTTCTCCCGGAGGCGTCATGACTGTGGGGTTCGATATCGACACCCTCGGCCGCCCCACCTATAATGTATTGCTGAACGGCACCGAGTTCATTCTGCCATCCCCGTTGGGCCTCGTCACGGATTACGGCGACTTCACGCAGGGAATGGCCCTACAGGGCGCTTCCGCACCGGAAGAAGTGCGCATTGCCTACGAATTGCCCAACATCAAGAAAAGCCGGGTGGAGAAAGCGATGACACGTCGCGTCTTCACTCTCGCCAAGGACAGTGTGCCCGTGCTCGATGTGGAGTTCATGGTGGCCGACAACGATGCAGGCTTCCGATATAACATACGTCCGCACGCCGATGTCCGCTCGGCACGCGTGCTCCGGGAAGCCAGCGCCTTCAGGGTGCCTGAGGAAAGCACCACATTCATGTGTCCGCAGAGCAAGCCCATGGGTGGGTTCGCACGCACATCCCCGAGCTATGAGACACCTTACGTCTGCGACGGCGACGTCGGCGCCAACGGATGGGGCGAAGGCTACACATTTCCCTGCCTCTTCCGCACCCCGTCGGGGTGGCTGCTGCTGTCCGAAACCGGCGTCGACGGCTCCTACTGCGGCAGCAGGCTGCTCGGTGGCGACAGCACACTGTACACCATAGGCTTCCCCCAGCCGGGCGAGATGAACGGTCTGGGATCTGTCGCGCCGGGCATCAGTCTGCCGGCCCGCACGCCATGGCGCACCATCACCGCCGGTGCCACGCTGGCTCCTGTGGTGGAGACCACCGTCGCCACCGATCTCGTAGAGCCTGTAAGTGCCCGGGAGCATCCATTCGTGCCGGGAAAAGGCACCTGGAGCTGGATTATGAAAATGGACCAAGGCACCACATTCGACGTACAGAAGCAATACATCGACTTTGCTGCCGAGATGGGCTACTCCAGCGTGCTCATCGATGCTCTTTGGGACACTCAGATCGGGCGCGACGGCATAGCGCGTCTCGCACGCTATGGCAAGGACAAGGGCGTGGCTCTCTACCTGTGGTATAACTCCAACGGCCGTTGGAACGACGCGCCCCAGGGCCCGCGCGGATTTATGGACAGCGCGCGTGCCCGCCGGAGCGAGATGGATTGGATGCGCTCTCTGGGAGTGCGGGGCATAAAGGTCGATTTCTTCGGAGGCGACAAGCAGGAAATGATGCAGCTGTATGAAGACATACTCCGCGATGCCGCCGACTACGGGCTGCAAGTAATATTCCACGGATGCACCCTTCCCAGAGGTTGGGAAAGAATGTTTCCCGCCTATGCCTCGAGCGAGGCGGTGCTCGCAAGCGAGAACATGCACTTCGGGCAGGGAGCGTGCGATGCCGAGGCTTTCAACGCATGCATGCACCCCTTCGTGCGAAACGCCGTTGGCAGCATGGACTTCGGGGGTAGCGCGCTCAACAGCTACTACAACGCCGACAATACACCCGGCCGGGGCTCGCGGCGCGTCACATCCGATGTCTTCGCCCTTGCCACATCGGTGCTTTTCCAGAGTGCGGTGCAGCACTTCGCCCTCGCGCCCAACAATCTCACCGATGCGCCGGCGTGGGCCATCGGCTTCATGAAGGAAGTGCCGTCGGCCTGGGACGACATACGCTTCATCGACGGCTACCCCGGCAGCTACGTCGTGATAGCGCGACGCTGCGGCACCACATGGTATGTCGCCGGCGTAAACGCCGGACCCGACCCGCGCACTCTCACTCTCGACCTTTCCGGCATCATCGGCCCGCGGGCCGCAGTGCGGATGTATTCCGACGATCAATCGCTCCACGGAGGCGTGCGGGACGCGCGCACCGACAGGCGCGGATGCCTCAAAGTCACCATTCCCGTGGGCGGAGGAATGGTCGCGGTAGCGCCATCACACAACGAAACCATCTAAATTCATCTCCCTACCCATGAAAAAATTACTCTCTGCCGCGCTCGCATGTGCCGCAATCGCTGGCGCCACAGCCCAGCGCCCGGTCGTACAGACAAAATACACCGCCGACCCCGCACCAATGGTGTACAACGACACCGTGTTCCTCTACACCACCCACGACGAGGACGACGCCGAAGGATTCAAGATGCTCGACTGGCTGCTCTACACATCCACCGACATGGTGAACTGGCAGGACCACGGTGCTGTAGCATCACTCAAAAGCTTCAAGTGGAACCCGCGCGACAACGGTGCATGGGCCGAACAGGTGGTGGAGCGAAACGGCAAATTCTACATGTACTGCCCCATACACGGCAATGGCATAGGTGTGCTCACAGCCGACACTCCCTACGGCCCGTTCACCGACCCCATCGGGCGCCCGCTCGTGTGGCAGCGCGAACATTGGGACGACATCGACCCCACTGTATTTATCGACGACGACGGCCAGGCCTATATGTACTGGGGAAACCCCAACGTCTACTACGTCCGGCTCAACGACGACATGATATCCACCTCAGGCGATATCGTCAAACTTGCCGACCGTCCCCCGCACTACCAGGAAGGCCCTTGGTGCTACAAACGCAACGGACATTACTACATGGCCTTCGCATCAACCTGCTGCCCCGAGGGCATAGGCTATGCCATGAGCTCCACACCCACCGGCCCGTGGGTGGAGAAAGGCTACATCATGCGTCCTACACCACGCTCCAACGGCAATCATCCCGGCATCATCGACTACAAGGGCAAAAGCTACGTCTTCGGCCTCAACTACGAACTGCTGCGCCTCGAGATGCCCGACCATAAGGAGCGCCGCTCCGTAGGCGTCGCCGAAATGCACTACAATCCCGACGGCACCATCGCCGAAGTGCCATATTGGGATGAAAACACCGTGCAACAGGTGCACTGCTTCAATCCATTCCGCAACGTGGAGGCCGAGACAATGGCATGGGGCTATGGCCTCAAGACGGCGCGCATCGGCGACACGCGTATTGTGGTGTGCGACATCGACCCCGGCGAGACACTCACAATCCGGGGCGTCGACTTCGGCAAAAAAGGCGCTGAACGCTTCTTCGCTTCCACGCGCCGTGCCCGTCCGGGCACCGCCATCGAGATACACCTCGACAGTGCCGACGGCCCTTTGGCCGGCACCCTGCATCCCGTGGCGGATTCCTCAGGCTTCGCCGAATCGCATTGCAATCTGAAAGGCGCCCGCGGCATCCACGACCTCGTGTTTGTATTCCGTGGCGAAGCTCCCGATCTCATGGAGTGGGATAGCTGGCGCATGCAACAGTAGCATTCCGCCGGTATTCCTGCCGCCACCGCTACCGCGTCGCACGCCTGTGCCACAATTGCCCCACCGACGGATGCGATTGTGGCACAGTGCTTTTGCTGCCGCCGTCTGCCGGCTGGCAGTACAAAATGTGCCATCTCTCCAAAATTAACAACAATTATGAAAAAAGCTATCAATCTTTTGATTATATTTGCAGAGAAAAAATTTTTGTAAAACATCCATTTAGCTTTTATTATTTAAATGAAAAGCCTTGTAGAAACTTTGAAAGAAAGCTACGCTGTAGCTCCTGCGCTTAAAGCCAATTTTAAAGAATTCAACCCCATTCTGGCCGATGTGAACGCGCGACGCGCACAAGAAGGAGACGGGCCTGTCACAGCCGAGGAACTCCGCGACGCATTCCGCGAGATCAATCCCCAGACGCGTTTCGAACCGCAGTTCACGCTCGACGACCGCACGTTCGAAGCCGTGCGCACCATCTTCGCCGTAGAGCTTCCACCGCTCACTCCGGAGCAGAAAGAAGAAGCCCGCGCTCGCGTGACAGAGATTCTCGAGCGCCGCCTGGCTCCCGTGCCCGGCTCGCTCTATGCCCTCGCCACACTCGGCGAGGCCCTGCGCACCGATGGCTTCGACACACGCGAGTACGGCGGCCGGGGTGTAAAGCAGCTCCTCAAGGATATTTTTGACGGCGAGATCGACAACTCCGCCTACGATGCCGCACATTCTCCCCACCACTTCATACATCTGCCGGCGCTCCATCCCTACGGCGAGCCCGCGCCCGCACGCGAGCCCCGCGCGGCGCGCCACTTCGGGCGACCCGTTGACCTCGACCTTGTCGACCTGCGGCGCCGTTTCGAATTCATCCTCACATCCTCAGTCCCCGCACCGGATGGCTGGTATGAGCTCGTAAAAATCACCCCCGCGCTCAAAGCCAAGATGTTCGACTTCCGCGACATGGGCTTTGTCAAGCTCAAGGACCTGCTCTACGCCCTGTATGGCGATGCCCTCGAGATAGAGGAACGTGGCGATGCCGAGCATCCCAACAAAAAATTCATGCGTCTGCCCGACGACGACCAGCTGCATCTGCTGCCCACAGAGCTGCCGTCCAGTGCCGATACCGATGCCGGGACACACATGCCGCATCCCGCCGCCGTTGAGCGTCCGCTGCCGCGCCCTGCCGCCGACGGACGCACCAAGACCGCACTGGAAAAACTGCTCGACTTTGCATTCTTCCCCGCTCCCGCCGGACGCAACGGCCTCGACATTGCCATCGGACATCTCGCAGCCACCGCGCGCGCCGAGCGATGGTACTACGGCCGTCAGGACCCCGGCACAAACCCTCTGCTGAAAAATTTCCTCACGCTCACATTTGAGCGCCTGCAATATGAGGACTCGCTCGGACAAAACGACCCTCGCCACGAACCCAAAATCCTTGTCGACGGACGTTTCGCTACATTCAACACCGGCCTCTGCGACCCCTACAACGAGCCCATCTACGCCCTTTTCAAGCAAAACGAGCGCCTGAGCGACAGCCGCCCCTGGACATTCATGGCATTCGTAGGTAGCCGCGCCATGGGACAGTTCGACATGACAGGAAAATTCGGAGCACGCCTCCCGCAGCCTGCCCACTACTACAACTCCACCGCCGAGCTCACCTTCGATGTACGCCGCGACATCACCGTGCCCAATCTCGACCACTATATCGACCACTGCAACCGTCTGCCGTTCGATTTTCTGCGCTACTTCGGACCACAGTCCTTCGACTACGACCGTCCACGCACACGCGAATTCTACGAAGACCTCGCCGAAGCCATCAAGTCCGATCCGCAGGTGCTCTCGCAGATACGCGACCAGATAGAAATGGCCATCAACCGCGCGAAAGGCCTCCTGCGATGGAACTACCGCCGCGCCATTCCCATCTACTATCCCAAGAACAAAGCCATTTCGCTCCTGTTGCCGCTCATGCTCGGAAACGCCTCTAAACCCAACGTGGCGCTCGTGATGAGCCGCACGCCCAGCGGCGACTATGTGGCCACCACAATCTACACCCTCGGCATGGCCTACGCAGGCGCACGCCTGCTCTGCGGCCCCGAGAACGAATGGCTGAAGATCGGCGACGTCTTCGGCCCCATAATGTAGCGCGCGGCGCCGCATCCCCCTCTCCGTTATTCTCATGGCAATGCACAAAAAATCGGCCGAGCTGATGGAGAAAATCTCCATTCTCCCCGACACCCCCGGCGTCTACACCTACTACGACGCCGAGGGCACCGTCATATACGTAGGTAAGGCCAAGAATCTCAAGCGGCGTGTGTCGAGCTACTTCAACCGTACGCACGACTGCACCCGCACCAATCTGCTCGTGCGGGCCATAGCCGACATGAGCTACATCGTCGTGCCCACGGAGCAGGACGCGCTCGACCTTGAGAACTCCATGATCAAGGAGTACAAGCCGCGCTACAACGTGCTGCTCAAAGACGACAAATCCTATCCCTGGATAGTAGTCACCAACGAGCTCTACCCCCGCGTCTTTCTCACGCGACAGCTCATACGCGACGGCTCGAAATATTTCGGACCCTACGCCAACACCGGAGTTGCCCACACCGTCATCGACCTCATCAGGGAGCTGTATCCCGTGCGTACGTGCCGCCTCCCCATCACCGAGGACTACATAGCCCGAGGCCGCGGCCACCTGTGCCTGCAGTACCACATAAAGCGATGCCGAGGATGCTGCACCGGAGCCATCGACCCCGACACATACGGCGAGTACATACGCAACATCCGACAGATTCTGCGCGGCAACACCGCCGAGCTCGCCGAATACCTCATGGGCGAAATGAACCGCCTGGCAGCCGAGCTGCGCTTCGAGGAAGCCCAGGAACTGAAACTCAAATACCAGCTCCTGCAGAACTATCGCTCACGCAGCGTCATCGTCAGCCAGACAATCATCGACATCGACGTATTCGGTATCGACGACGACGGCACCGCCGACCGCGACGTCTACATCAACTACATGCACGTGCGCCGCGGAGCCGTGGTGCGCAGCGTCACGCTACGCTACCGGCGCAGCCTCGACGAGAGCCCCGCACAGCTGCTTGCCTACGCCATGGACGAGATCAAGCGCACTCTGGGCGTCACCTACGACGAAGTGGTGGTGCCGCTCGCTCCCGAAGTCGAGATGCCCGACGTCACATTCAGCATCCCGCGCCGGGGCGACAAGGCCAAGCTGCTCGAGGTGAGCGTGCGCAACGCACGTCAAAACCGCATCGACGACCTCAAGCATCTCGAGAAGCGAAACCCCGAAGAGCGCCTCGAGCGCACACTCGAGCGAATGAAAGCCGACTTCCGTCTCTCCGAACTGCCGCGCCACATAGAGTGCTTCGACAACTCAAACATACAGGGCAGCGACCCCGTGGCCTCATGCGTGGTGTTCCGCAACGCCAAGCCATCCAAACGCGACTATCGCCATTTCAACATACGCACCGTCGACGGTCCCGACGACTTCGCCTCCATGCGCGAGGTGCTCACACGCCGCTATTCGCGCATGATGGCCGAAGGCGAGCCCTTGCCGCAGCTCGTGGTAGTCGACGGTGGAAAGGGGCAGCTCAGCTCTGCTGTCCAGGCCCTCGACGACCTCGGGCTGCGCGGAACCATAGCGGTCGTAGGCATAGCCAAGCGCCTTGAGGAAATCTACTTCCCAGGCGACAGCGTTCCCCTCTACATCGACAAAAACAGCGAATCGCTGCGCATCGTCCAGGCACTCCGCGACGAAGCCCACCGCTTCGGCATCACCCACCACCGCAACCGGCGAAGCCACAGCCAGATATCCAGCGAACTTGCAGCCATCAAAGGTATTGGCGAAGCCACCAGCACCGCCCTGTTGCGCCATTTCAAGAGCGCCAAGCGGGTGCGCGAGGCTTCCGAAGCCGATATCGCTGCAATAGTAGGGCCCGCAAAGGCGCGCCTTATCAGAGCAGCCTTCGATGCCTGACACCTTTCTCACCCCCCATAAATCATCTCCCGCCCATGTTAGGAAATTTCATCTACTCCAACCCTACAAAACTGTATTTCGGCGACCATGCGCGCCACCATCTTGAAGAAGCGCTCGCACACGTAGGCCACAAGGTGCTGCTCACCTATGGCGGCGGTTCCATCAAGCGTAACGGCGTCTACGACGATGTTATGGCAGCCCTCGCTGCCACCGGCAAGGAAGTCGTCGAGCTCCCGGGCGTGATGCCGAACCCCACCGTTGAAAAGCTGCTCGAAGGCGCGCACCTTGCCCGCACCGCCGACGTCGACTTCATTCTCGCCGTAGGCGGCGGGTCCACCGTCGACTATGCCAAGGCCGTCAGCGTAGCCGCATGGTACGACGGCGACCCCTGGCAGCGTTTCTGGGTCAACCAGGAAGAGCCTCTCGCCGCCGAGCGTGTGATACCGCTCGGTGCCGTGCTCACAATGGCCGGCACAGGCTCAGAAATGAACGGCGGTTCCGTCATCACCGACACCGCCTCATCCATGAAGATAGGAAAAGTGTTCGGAGAGCGCATGATGCCGCGTTTCGCCGTCCTCAATCCCCGCTACACATTCTCCGTTCCCAAACGGCAGATGGTGGCCGGCATCTTCGACATAATGAGCCATATCATGGAACAGTACTTCTCGGGCGACGACGACTGCACTTCCGACTATCTGGCCGAAGGGCTCATGCGCTCCGTCATAGCTTCGAGCCGCGTGGCTGTCAACGACCCCGAAAACTACGAGGCACGCTCCAACATCATGTGGTCCGCCACATGGGCGCTCAACACACTCATCTGTCAGGGCAAGAAAGAAGACTGGATGGTCCACATGATAGGCCATGCCATCAGTGCCCACACCGATGCCACCCACGGCATGACACTCGCCGCCGTGTCCCCCGCCTACTATCGCCACGTATGCCGCTACGGCCTGAAGCGCTTTGCACGTTTCGCCCGCGTAGTGTGGGACATTCCGGCCCAGGGACGCACCGACGAGCAGTTGGCTCATGCCGGCATCGACGCCCTCGCAGCCTGGATCAAGGAAATAGGAGCTGCCACCTCCATCGCATCGCTCGGCGTCACACCCGCCATGATCGAGGATGTGGCATCATCTGTCATCATCTTCGATAGCGGCTACCACAAGCTCAGCCATCAGGAAGTGGTCGACATCCTGCAGGCATCTCTCTGAGGGTCCGTGCCCCCGATATGAAAATCGCCCCGAAAACCCGGCATATCCGGTTTTCGGGGCGATTTTTTAATTACCCAACTTGATACTACCGATCAGAGCAGCACCTTGCGGGTTTCTCCTCCGGCACGCACCACATACACTCCGCGCGCTATTCCCGCAGTAGAGATGCGATGGTCCGCCGACACTATCACCTCGCGCAGCACACACAGCCCCGCCATGTTCACAAGCTCCGCAGTAGCTCCTTCGGCGCCGGTGATGCGGATCTCGCCACCGGCCACCGTGATACCGGCCCCGGCCGGAGCCTCCATATCGGTGATGCCGCTCTGCGCCTGCCCTTCCGGAAAGAGGGGCAGCGAGGGAAACCAGTAGTTCATGATCATGTCGTAATCGCGTATCTTCACCCCCGAGGGAGAGTAGCGGCGCGTCACATAGGTGGGCGTTCCGAACTCATGGTACAGGGCCATGTAAAGCTCATCCGTGATAGGGTCGCAACCCAGCGAGCAGCCGTAGATGTTCCAGTTCTCGCCGTCGGCCTCCAGGTCGATGTGCAGCGAGATCTCGCCGCGGTCGATATCGTAGCGGTAGATGCGCGTGCCGCTGAACCAGCGGTTGGGGCCGCCCTTCCAGTACAGCACATTGTGCTGCGCCGAGGCCACGAACGAGTCCGGTGTCCAGGCATACCAGGAGTTGGCCGGCGGGTACATCCCGTCGGGCACCCGCACCACCTCATGGTCGAGTGTCGCGGGGTCTACGCGCACCAGATAGGGCAGCGTGGCCCCGGTGCCCTGCTTGTTCTTTGCCACCGACAGCCACAGAATCCCGTCCTTCGAGCGCACTATCGAGCCAATGCCCGCGCCCTTCTCCACGATGTCCATCGACAGCACGTCGGTCACCTTGTCGGCACCCGGGTCCACCACGAGCATGCCGTACTGCTGGTGCGCCACAAACACGCGCCCTTCCGCAGCCACCATCATGCCGCACTGGCCGTGGTACAGAGAGCCCGTGGGGTCGGTGTTGGGCTTGTCGTCGCCCGCGTTGGGATTGGACGTACCGCTCACCTGGCCGGTGATTTCGTACGTGTCAAGGTCCAGTATCCACACACCGTTGCTTGTCGACACATAGCCCTTGTGCTCATCCACGCCCACAAATCCGCGTCCGTCGCACTGGGCGCCGGAGGGGTCGATTCTCTCGGCCTGGTGCAGCATTTTGAGGGTGCGCGCGTCGGCCACGGTGATGCGTCCGCCGGTGATGTCGGCTCCCGGATCACGTTCCTGCTTGGCTATCAGATAAAGGCGCCCTTTCCAGATGGCTCCATACTGGTTGGTGCACCCCAGTTCATGGCCCGGATTCTCGGTCTGGAATATGCGGTAATGCCAGTAGTTGCCGTCGGGGTCGTCCGGCAGCAGGTGGTTCAGCGTGCTGTTCTGGTGCCCGTACCAATCCTCGTTCACATAGATTATGCCGCGGGTATAATCCACATCATCCGCAGCGGCAACGGCCGGAGCCGTTGCCATTGCGGAAAGAATGAGGATCGCATGAAGCGCTTTCATATCAGCGGATTGCGAATTTTACGGAAATATCGCCCGACACTATCGCATACACTCCGCTCTCGAAGCCGAACTCGGCCACATACGTGTCGCTGTCAGCCGTGAAGCGTGTCAGCAGCGTTCCGGCCATATCGTACACCGAGAATTCGCGTCCGGCATAGCCGTTGATATAAGCGCGGTTGCCGATGATACGTATCTCGCCGCTGTCGGCCCACGCATCATCGATACCCGTGGTCTGGCGCACCGTCACAGGCACGCTCAGAGTAGCCGCACGGCCGTTGCTCTCGGCCTGCACAAGCACATTGGTAGTGCCCGAGCTCATAGGCTTGATATTCAGTACCGAGCCCTTGAGAGTGGCTGCCACGCTTCCCTGTTCGGCGGCTAAGGCGTTTGCCTCCGGCAGGCTGAAGCGGATATTGGCATCGTGATTGTCGGGGTCGGTCACCACATCCTTCAGGTCAAGATCGTAGCCCGTGTCGCCGTGCTGCTTGATTCCCACCAGCACGCGCTCAAAATCCTCGCGCAGCTGCGCGGCATGCTTGTCGGGGAGGATGGGCAGCGACTGGAACCAGTAGTAGGCGTTCAGCTTGATGGTTTTTGTGATTTCCTGGCTGTCGCCGTCAACAAAATGAATCCAGTGGTCGCGGTAGCCGCCGCTTGCGGCACCCTCGCGGCCGGTCATAACCACAAGGCGGTTGTTGCGCGGGTCGAAAATGGGTGTTCCGTAGGTCATCTGTCCCACCTCTTCGCCGAAATCGTTGATGCCGGTAACACCATCGAGCGAGAAGAACGGAGTGATGCCGTTCGGGTCGGTGCCGGGGGTGTAGCGGTAGTAGTCGCCGCTTGCGCCACCCATGACGCCGGCTGCGCCGGTCACAAACCAAAGGTCGCCTGTGGTGTGGTCGCCCTTGAAGGCAGTGGAGCGCCATGCACCCCAGCTGCACTGCACGGTGCCGATGGATGCGGGCATGTGCACGCGGTCGATTTCCTCAAGGGTCTCGGGGTCGAGAGCCACAAATACGGAATGCACATTGTCGCCCGTGCCGGCGCCGGTAGCATACCAGATGGTGCCGTCGGCGGTCTGCGTCACGCCCTGGATGTTGGCATCGGCGATGGGTGTCACCTCATCGGTGAGCGGATCGATGCACATCAGGCCGCCGCCCTGCATCACTGCAAACACATATTTGCCGCCGTTGATGATGTCGCCGGTCTGGCCGTTGTAAAGGTCGGTATCGTTGCCTTGACCGATTCGGCCGGTGATGACGGGATTCTCCACATCAGTGATGTCGTAGATATAGATGCCGTTGGAGGTGGTCACATAGATCTTGTTCGCCGTGGCGCCGGCCACAGCGCGTCCGTCGCCTGTTATGCCGTTGAAGGTGGGTCTGTCGTAGCTGCCGCCGATGCGCTTCATGGTCTTGGCGTCGGCAATCACGAGGCAACCGCCGCCGGGAAGCGGG
Source organism: uncultured Muribaculaceae bacterium (assembly GCA_910578095.1). GTDB lineage: Bacteria > Bacteroidota > Bacteroidia > Bacteroidales > Muribaculaceae > CAG-873. Next base: position 29,800 of record CAJTOZ010000027.1, read on the forward strand.
TCGCCGCCGTCGGCAGGCTGTTTCGACACAACGAAGAGTTTGTCGTTCCAGATAGCGCCGTACTGCGATGTGCAGCCGAAGCTCATGCCCGGATTCTCGCGCTCGTAGGCCTGATAGATTATCTCATCGTCGGGCGTGATGTAGTTCAGGCCGCCGTTGGTGTGGCCGAACCATTCTTCGTTGAGGATGATGGTACCATCCTCGTAGCCTCCTTCAAGAGGAGTGCGGTCCGATTCAAGCACGTTCACCACAAATTCTCTCTCAAACTTGCCGTCGTTGGATTTCACAAGCAGCTTGGCGGGATTGTCGCCGGTGGGTCGGTGCCCCGAAAGCTCAAGGAACTTGGACATCACCTTGTTGAGGTCCCACCAGTTCACCTGATAGGTGGAGCAGGTCATGTCGGCTTTCGATGTGCCGTTGTTGCTGAGTGTGATGGTCACTTCAGGATTGTCGGCGTTGGCCGGTTCCACGATGGGTTTGAGGCCGATGAGCTGTCTCACATACACGTTTATGACGCCGTTCTCGGTTCCGTGGCCGAAATGCACGTTGGTGACGGGGTTTTTCAGTTCCACCGTGAGCGCCATCTCCGCCTTCACATTGCTGTCGTAGCGGCTTGCCACAGTTACCGTAGTCGAGCCCTCCACGGTCTTTGTCTTAAGGCCTGCGCTGAGAGTGAACGAGGCTATCGAAGTGTCCTTTACAGTGGCGTTGATGGCCGTGAATGTGGCGTTGGCCGGTTCGTAGCTGTAGTTGATGGGCACAGCTTGGTTCAGTCCGGCGGTGTATTCCGGCTCCTCAAGGGTGATGGAGGTCATGGGCACCTCGGGGGCTTCCACCTTAAGGGTTATATAGTTCGATTCGGTGAAGGTGCCGCCGATTTGCGGACGGTAGCGCACATATGTCGTACCTGTGGCGCCTACGAGCGTCGGGCGTGCGTGGTAAGAACCGTCGACGAATGTGTAGGGCGTGATTATGATTTTGCGGTCAAGAGCGTAGGAGGTGTTCCTGCTCGATGCCTGCCAGTTGGCGGTGTTGCCCACGGTCTTGCCCTGCGGCTGCACAAGCACAGGAAGCACGAAGCCTTCGTCGCTCAGTTTCACTGTCATGCTTTCGGGTACCCACACGCCGAGTTCATCGGGGCCGGGAACGTAGAAATAGTAGGGTGCTTCAGCCACATTGATATCGCCGTGGCACATGGAGAGCACGGGCGTCGTGCCGTCGGCTGCGAGCAGTTTCGCTCCGGCATTCCAGCCTTCGCCTGCTGCGACGGCATCTTTAATGTCGAACACCCCGTTGCCGTCGAGATCGAAATACACAGTGCCGTCGGCAACGATTTTCAGGCGCTTGTCGGCCGCGGCTATCATGTCGAGGGCTTCCTGTGCCGTCAGCGATGAGTTGTCGCTTGCCACGCCCCACACGAGGTTGTCGAGGCGTTCGGCGTTGTTGAAGGAGAGCGCGAAGATGTATTTCTGCGAGCCGGAACCTACGGTGTAGCGTACCTTGGAGGCGTCGATGGCCGTGAGTGCGGCTTCTTCTTCGATGTGGGCGAACTTGCCCCAGATTTCATGGGCGCGGAAGGCTGCGGCAGTGCCGGCCGGAACAGTAAGCACGGCATTGGCGTACACATCGGCATGATAGCCGTTGCCGCCGTACACAGCGGGCACCTCAGCGCGCTGGATGGTGATGGCGGTGATGGCAGCGCAGGCGGGCAGTGCCGGAACAGTGGCCAGGTCGGGGCCGAATGTCACCTCTTTAAGGGTGGTCTTGCGGTTGAAAATCACGGCTGTGATGTTGTCGCCATACTTCGGATCCACAAACACACGGTTCAGGAACAGCTTTTCAAGCGGAGCGATGCCGCTGTTGCTTTCCGGAGTGTTGAGCAACTTGTTTGCATTGCTGGGCGATGTGCCCACGGGCAGATTGTCGCCGCTGCCGTTCACCGTCAGCTCGGTAAGGCCGCAATCGTTGTTGAAAGTCATGTAGTGTATGGTCTTCAGCGAGGCGGGCAGTTCAACGCTTTTCAGGCTATAACTCTGATTGGCTCCGTTCATCTGTCCGAGAGCCTGTCCGCTGAGTTCCTCCACGCCTTCGGGCAGCGAGATTTGCGCAATCCCCGTTCCGGCAAATGCAAAGGCATTGATCTTTTTCACCGACTGGGGAATGATGATATCGGTGAGGCTTGTGCAGTTTTCAAATGCCGACATGCCGATTTCTTTGAGCGTGGATGGCAGGAACACACGGTCGAGCGCGGCGCATTCCATAAAATCATCGGCTATGGTCTCCACTCCCTCTTCGAGAGCCACAGTCTGTAGTCCGCTGCCTGAGAACGAGCTTCCGCCCGGAAGATTACGCACAGTGCCGGGAATCACGATGGATTTCAGCGATTTGCAATTGGAGAACACGTCGTAACCGAGCTTCTCAAGGCCATCGTTCAGCTCAACGTCGGCAAGAGCGGTGCATCTGTTGAAAGCGCTCTGTTTCACCTCTTTTATGGTGGCGGAGAATTTCACGCTTGTGATGGGGCGGTTGTAGAAAGCCTGATAGCCTATGGAGGTGACGGTGTAGGTCTTTCCGTTCTTGACTATTGTCTCGGGAATCACGATGTCGCCTTCATAGGGGTCGACCTCGCTGCCGGCGGCAATCAGTTCGGCCGTCGCATCGGTGTCGTTGACCGTAAAATTGAATCCGTGTGTGCGGTCCTCGACCTCAGTGCCCGGCTCGGCCATAATCTGGGCGAAATTGCTCCAGGGTTCTGTGGCCTTGTAGGCGTTGAGGCGTGCGCCGTACACATACAACTTGGCGGCGCTGTAGTTGTCGGATGTGAAGGTGATGCCGGTGAAAGGAGCCAGGTCGCCGATATGAATTTCGGTGATTAGGCGTGTTTCATTGGTCATGGTCATCTCCACGGGGCGGTTGATATTGAGAACACCGGCGGTCCAGCGTTCGAATGCAGCCGGGTCGCATTTCAGCGTACCGTCGCCGGCGGCCACGGTCACGTCGGCTACGCCGTTGGCCCAGTAACCTATGGCGCTTTCGCCCAGCTCTTTCAGGTAGGCGCCAAGGATGAGATGTTTCAGTGCCGGTATTTGTCCGGTCTGTTTGAACATTTTTGCATTCACTTTGGAGGGGTCGCAGTTGATGGTCAGGGTCTCAAGTGCGAATGAGTTGCCCAAAGCGAAGGCATAGTCGGGAATAGAGGTTATGCCGGACGGAAGGTTGATTTCCTTGAGCGAGCGGCACATGCCGAATGCGTAGTTGTCGAGCACAGTCACAGTCTCGGGCAGCTCCACAGAGGTGACGCCCGAACCGTAGAAAGCGCTGTCGCCGATTTTTGTGACGGTGTACGTCACGCCTCCGGAACTTACTGTAGGCGGAATCACATAGGAGGCATCGGTATAATCCTTGCCGCTGTTGTAGTTCGCACCCTTGAAGGTGACCTCGACCGTGGTGTCCGTCAGCTTGTTGTAGGCAATGCCGTCCACCATGAAATCGTAGGCCATGGCCTGGGCGGCGCATATCATTGCCGCACCAAGACATAAGAGTCCTTTTTTCATTGCGATGTTAATTAATGATGGTTTGTATGTTGTATGTCTCTGTTATCGTATGGCTTTTTTTATAGTTGTACCGCCCTTGCGCACTATGTATATGCCGGGTGTGAGCGAGGATGCATCCACGCGAAGGCCCGTGAGGGTGTAATACTCTTCGGCGGTGTCCTGCTCGGTCGGGATATCATTTACGGAAGTGGTCGTGCGCCCGGGGCAGTAAACAAACAGCTCCTGATTGGATGTGGGAGGGGTACCTTCGCCCATGCCTCCCACTTTTGGCTCGTCGAACATGGTGTACGACCACGCGTCCATGCACCCGTCCGACAGCACCCGTCCCGTAAATCCCGAGCCGCTGTACATCCATTCTTTATCAGTGCTTCGGGCCGTCCAGTAGCTCCAATAACCGCAGTACCAGGCCGATGTCCACCATCCGTGGTCCCATCCGTCATCATCAAAATCCCAGCAGTCGTAGTCGTAGGCCGGGTAGCCGTAGGTCGGATGGTCAATGGGATGCTGTATCACATGGGAGCCGCTGGTGCGGGCGTGGTCTATGGCTTCCTGACACAGCCGCGGCGTGTCGTCGCCCGGAGCGTCTTTCTGTCCGAAAAATGAGTTGCTGCTGTAATAGTCGAAATTGATGAATTCAAAGTCGAGTGCCTTTTCAAAATTGAAATGGACGTGTTCGAGCAGCTTGTCGGCATTTCCCACACCGATACCACACACTGTCGAACCGTATTGGCCCGTAATCTGTGTGAGCAGAATGAGATTGTTGTTGTTGGCGCATATGGCCTTGAACATATCATCGCCGGTGCGGGTCTCCCCGGCAGGCCAACGGTAGCCCCATATGTAGGCTTTGGGGTCGGATGCGCCGGCATCGTTGGTTATCAATAGGGCGGCGCGGTTTTCGCCGGTTCCGGTCCAGGACTGAATCTTGTCGAAATCAATCAGCTGAGCCTGAGCGGCTATGGCAAAGGCAGCCGGAAGTAGAGTTAGTAAAATACGTTTCATATCATGTGGAGATTGGGTTTATTCAAATGGATCGGGAGGAAGTGCCGATGGCGGCGATATGTGCAGGTCCTGCGCGCGGCATATCTCGGTGCTGGTCTCGCCCAGCCATCCGCAATATTGGTTCACGCCCGTGTACACCCGCACAAAATCCACGCCCGGCAGCTGCACGGGGCGCCCCGAGGCATCCACGGCGTGGTCTATCTTGAAGCTGTTGAGGTCGGCATACTCGTTCGGGTGGTTGTCCACATAGCCCCAGTCGTAGCTGTAAAGCACATAGTATGTGCCGGTGCCGCTGATGTCGGTGGCGTTCGGCGCGAGCAGCGTGCCGCCGAAGGTGAGCTCGTCGGCGTCCACCCACTGCGGGTAGTACTCCTGCGAGTGGAAATAGTTCTTCGCCATGTAGCCCTCGGCGCCGTCGCTGTCGGTCCAGCCTATGTAGTGGAGGTCGGATATGGAATTGTCGTCGTCGGCCACTATCTCGCGGTCGGGGTCGGGGCGGCGGTAGGTGATGCCGTAATGATGGCGCGTGGCTGCCGAGGCATATTCGCTGCCGGCCAGCTCGTACCACTCGTCGTCCGGCAGTCCGTTGCAATTGGTGTCGTAGCTCACCATCACTATGCCCGGCTCGGCCGAGCCGCCTTTCTTGTCGGGCTGAAGCAGCTCGTAGAACGCGTTGCCCCATATGCGGAAATCGTACTGCCCCGGCACATTCACCACCGTGTGGTCAAAGCCGAAAGTCACATATCCGCCATATCCGCCCAGCGTTATCATCACATCGTTGGTGCCCGATATGCACTCCTCGGCCTTCTGGAGCATGTCGGCATAGCTGTCGCCCTCCTCGTAGCGCGGCATCTCGTTCACAAACTGGCCCGGAGCGGGGCAGTAGTCATACACGCGCGTGATATAGGGGCTGTACTCCACCTCTTCGTGCACCACATGCACCGTGAAGCTGAAGCTGTAGGGCGTGGCGTCGTCGATAATGTCGAACTGCAGGCGGTAGGTGCCCTCGTCGGCTGTCAGAAATATGTAGTCGCGTGTCGTGGCCAGTTCCGTGGCCGTGCCGTCGGGCGCCACAAGGCTCCAGCGGTAGGCGCTGCCGGAGAGAGCCGGATGCAGGTCCAGCTTCTGCATGCGGGCTATGTAGTACACATCGTCTATGCCGAGGTTCACCGTGGGCACTTCGGCCGTGCATGCCGCCAGGCATGTCGCGAGCAGGGTATATGCAAGTGTGTTTCTCATCGTGGCAGGAAGGCTATGTGGGCGGGAATGTCGCCGGTGCGCACGCTCCATTTCTTGCGCCCGTGGCGGTCGAAGCAGTACAGCGTGCCGGACGACACATAGTTCTTGGCATCGGTCACGAATATGTCGCCCGTCTCCGGGTGTATGGCTATGCCGTAGGGTATGGTGATCTCGCGCTCCGTGCCGTCGCTTATGAAATTGTCCGACACCACCTGTCGTGTGCGCACGTCGATGATACCGTAGCTTATCGTGTTCGACGCCGTGTAGTTGTTCCACTCCGTGGCGTAGTAATATAGCGAGTCGCCGTGTATGGCCATGTTGGAGCAGGCCACTGGCAGTGTGTCGCTCACGGCCATCTGGTTGTAGCCCGGCTTTTTCTCAAGCACATACAGCCGCGACGGGCGTGTCTGGTAGTCGCCGCGCGAGCTCACCCACAGCCGGCCGTAGCGGTCCTTCTTCAGGCGGTGCAGATTTATCCCCACGGCTATCTGTTGCACCTGTTTGAAATCGATCATCTGGATCACCGACACGGTGTTGTCGTAGGCCGGAGCGCGGTAGCCGCCGGAGTTGGCCACATACATATAGTCGTCCACTATCTCCATTTCCTCCGGTTGGTAGCCCACGCCCACCTTGCCCGTCACGGTCAGTGACAGCGTGTCCACGCGGTACACGGCGCCCTTGGGCGCGTCGGGGTCGATGAGCACCGGCCCCACGTAGCTGCTCACGTATGCGCATCCGCGGTGGAAGCGCACATAGCGGCAGTTGGGGATGTCGATCTGGCCGAGGCGCACACCCGTGCGGGCGTCCATCACCTCCACCTTGTGCGAGCAGTTCACCACCACATACAGCTTGCTGCCGTATATGCCTATGTCGTTGCCCACATCGCCCAGTTCCTTCACCACCGAGGGGTTGCGCTCCGCATAGAAATTGCGGGCATACAGCCCCGTGAAGTAGTCGAAATAGTCCAGCGTGCATTTGTTGGAGCCCATATTGCCCTCGTTCACAAGATACAGCCCGCGGATGGAGCTGTCCTCACGGGGCGTTTCCGGGATGATGTCATACTCCGTAGGCACCACGAGCTCGTCCTCACGACAGCTCGTGGCGACCCATAGGAGTGGCAGAAAAAAAATGAAAATATAGAATTGTTGCTTGTTCATATTTCAAAGGAGAGAGTGAAGCGGTAGTTGCGTTTGGGCATAGGGTAGTTGAGTATCACATCGTAGTCCTGGCTCAGCAGGTTGTTCACCTCGGCGAGCACGCGCATGCGCACGCGTCCGAGGCTCAGGTCCTTGCTCACCGACACATCCGACGTGTACCACGGCTGCGTGTAGTTATAGCGTATGTTTTCCTGTTGGTTGTAGCGCTCGCCCACATATATCCACGAGTAGTTCAGTCCCCAGCCGTGCCACGAGGCATTCACCACCGCCGAGCCGCTGTGGCGCGGGATGTAGGGTATCTGGTCGCGGTAATAATTGTCGGCGGGGTTGGTGATGTCGATGGCGCGCTGGAAGGTGTACTGTGCGCGTGCCGTCAGCAGCAGCCCGCGCAGCGGTTGCAGGGTGAGCAGCGCGGTGGCGTCCACGCCGCGTATGTCCACAAGCCCGAGGTTGAGCATGGTCCAGCGGAACTGTTGCCCCTTGGGGTAGGCCACTATCTTGTCCTTCACGCGATTGTAGTACACATCGGCGCTCAGGCGCACGGCGGCCACGAGGGCATCCGGGCGCGCACGGTCGAAGAGCACCCCGAGGTTGTACTGCTCCACGCGCTCCGGCTCAAGCTGCGAGTTGCCCATATCGGCATAATACAGATCATTGAATGTTGGCATCCGGAAAGAGCGTTTGTAGAACGCGCGCACGGAAAAACCGGGGCACCGGGCCCACGGCACCCACGATGCGAACACCGCAGGCGTGAATGCGCTCTTGTCCGGCGGAGCCTGCTGTCCCTGTAGCCGGTCATGTATGAAAGTGCCGAGAGCGCTCGCCTGCGCCTTGAAGCGGCCGAGGTCCACGGCCGCCGCTGCCGAGACGAACTGCGACACGCGGTCGGGCTTGGCAAAGCCATATACATCGGCCTCAAGCGTGTTCCACATCAAATCGTATGCTGCCGACACGCGCAGCCACTCCGTTGCCTCATACTCGTTGGCCGACGACAGGTAGAACTCCTTCTGCCGGTACAGGTTGTCGATCTTCACCTGCTTGTCGTCGTTGTTCACATAGTGCGTGCGGTAGTGGGCGTACTTCACACTGTTCAGTGTTGTGAAACGGCCGAAGTAGCCCGTATAGCGCCCCTGGACAAACGAATTGGTGTCCCATATGCGCTCGCCGCGCCGCCACACGTTGTTCACGATTGCGCCCGGCACGCCGCGCTCGCTGTTGTAGTTGTACACCTTCGCGCTCCACGAGCCCCGTGCCAGCGTGCCGTTGAAATTCAGCTCCAGGCGCGTGGCGTTTATATCGCCGTTCTCGCGCACGGCCGTGGTGTCGTAGGCCAGTTCGCCGGCGGGGTTCACGCGGCGGTAGCGGAACTTGTATTTGCCGCTGCTGTTCAGCCACTCGGCGCTGAGCTGTGCGTTCACTCGCTCGCTCAGCTTCAGCTCCACCAGAGCCGAAGGGTTGAGCAGGTCAAACGAGCCGGTGCGCACCGTGGCGCGGGCGTGGTAGGTCTCGCCTTCGGCAAACTGCGGCGTGCGCGTGCGCATATATATACTGCCCGCCGACCCGAAGTCCTTCGCCGGCTGCAGAATCTCGCTTTTCTGCCCGTTGTAGAGCGACAGCGACTCGATATTGTCGAGCGAGAACTGTCCCAGGTCTATCTGCCCGTTCTGCGCATTGCCCAGCTCCACGCCGTCGTACACCACCCCGGTGTGGTTGGTGCCCATCGAGCGTATGTTCACAGTCTTTATGCCGCCCACGCCGCCGTAGTCCTTCACCTGCACGCCCGAGAAATAGCGCAGCGCATCGGCCACACTGTTGCTGCTAAGCCGCCGCAGCTCCTCGCCGCTCAGCACCTGCGCCGGAATCACATCATCGGCCGGCCGCCGGGCCGTCACCACCAGCTCGCGCAGGCCGTGGGCCGCAGTGTCGGCAGGCTCATCGGCCTGCGCCGGCGAGACCGTGGGTAGAAGAAACAAGAGTGCGAGGCACTTGTGCAGGTATGGCATCCGTTGCTGTATGATTGGTTGATACTCAGAAAAATAAATTCCCGTCTGCGTACTCATGTAGAGCGACGTCAGGCGGGATATGTTTCCGGGCATCAGCGCGATCGCGGATGCATAGCGTACTGCCCATAGTCCCGTAGGCGTCGTTCTGAAGTGTGGCTATGGCAGGTCTTCTGACTTGTTCCGTCCCGTAGCGCCTTCTCGGAGCGAGGCTCCAATGGCTTGGTTGCTACGGACTGTGGTTGTGGAACTTACAGCAGCGGGTACTGTTCCGGATTCACACCGGATTCCCTTTTGAATCCTGCATGGTGCCCGACTCTTCGGGCGGCAGGATACCATAACGCCGCAAAGTTACGATATTTTTCCGATGCGGCAAAAAAACTTTAACTTTGTGTGAAGCATTTCCCGATTGAGCGTGTCTTACTTGTGTATGACGACAAAAAACGAAGACATAGCACGGCTGTTCCGATCTCACTACGCCACAATGTTTGCGCTTGCGCGGCGCATCTTGGGCTGCGACGACACCGCCCGCGATGTGGTGCACGACGTTTTCGCACGCCTGCTCGCCCCGCGCGATTCGTCGATGATTTCCTATGGCATGGCCGATCGCAACAGGTGCTCCGCATAGCAGAGCAATGATGCGACCGAAACGCTAACAAAAAGGACGCCCGCAAGGGCGTCGAATATTCGTAGCCCGGCACGCCTTGCGCGTGCCGGGTAAACGTCCCCCACACAAAAGGGCGCCCGTCAGGGCGCCGAATTAGGGATTAACAAACACAACCTTTTGATATTCCCCAAAATATAAGTATCTTCCGTTCACGCAGAAGATTCGGCAGAGGTTTTATATCACGTTGAGGGCTTACGCTTTTTTCGCAAGGTTGCAAATGTCGAATCACAGGATAACCCCATATGCCGTCACGCAAAGTCACGATGCAGGTATCGCCCGGTTGCAGACCTTTATATTCATCGTAACCGGCGTCATATCGATATCCTTCTCCGTTGTCCGCAAAACGCAGATTTACGTAATTGTGCGCCGCTTGCCTGTACCGCTGTTCGGATTTAATTCCACACACAACAGCCACGCGCTCATATGAATCTGAGCGCGGTATCAGATAGTTTGTCCCGAGCCATGCCAATATGGAAAGATAAAGCAAACCTACACCCGCAAGCAAACCGATAAAGGCATTCAGCAGGAGCGATGGCCAGTCCCTGACACCCTTTACCAGTGACCGTATCGGGAGCAGGATAACCGGCAATATCATGATTAGCCAAAAAATATTGTCATTAACACCCCGTACAATGGAGCATCCCATCAAAGCATCAGCCGATAAGTACACAGCAGCACACAGCACAGCGAAGAGAAGGTTCTTGCCCAGATTCTTCGCCCGTTCACGCCATTTGCTCTTTCCGGTCTTTTTCTTGCGACGCGAACCTTTCTTTGTATTGTCATGCACTGCCTTTGCCATAAAAGGTGGTATCAAGTGTCCATCCTACAAAATTAGCGCTTTTGCAAGAAATTGACGGCTGGTGTACCTAAAAATATAAGAGATGTAATGATTATTTTATTGACTATTAGCTCTTTCGTTTCTTTTGCCGTTTTGCGCTTCTGTACCCGCCGAAAATCTAAGGTGATTTATGCACCTACATTTCGGCTTGTGGTGTATTTTCGTTATCGGGCCAATTTCCGCCACCTCCTAATTTTCTGAATTCTCGATCTGCTCCGGCGATTCCTCCAGCACATACTGGCGGTAGTAGGTGATAGCCACCGTAGTGAGAGGCAGAGCCAGTATCACACCCAGAAAACCCAGCAGAGTGCCCCACACCGACAGCGACAGCAGGATCACAGCCGGGTCGAGGTTCATCGACTTGCTCATAAAGCGCGGCGTGAGGTAGAGATCTGAAAAACTCTGCACCACAGCATACACAGCCATGCACTCCGCCCACATCGCCCAGAAATCAGTGCCGCCTCCATCCAGCGACACCACTATGCACAGCAGCGTGACCGGGATGATGGAAAGATACACCACATAAGGCACCATGAAAAGAACACCGCAGATGATACCCCACGCAGGAGCCATCGGCAGCCCCGTGATGGAAAATCCTATGGCATACATGATTCCGGCTATCCCCGCTATCAGAGCCTGCGTGCGGAAATAGCGCTTCATCGTGCCGCTGACATTGGTGATCACAGGATTGCTGATATACCGGTAGCGCGGCGGCACCATATTCCGCAGCCCGTGCATTATACGGGGATAATTGAGCAGAATGAACAGCACATATAGAAACACCACAGCCCACGCCACAACGCTACCTATAGCGTCGAGACTGTTGGAAAACAGCCCCAGGGCCGCATCAAGCGCCTGCTGCATATCGCTGTCGCGCAGCAGCGACGCAATGTTGCCCAGATCCACATTTGCATGGATAAACTCGTGCAGTGCCCGAGGCAGAAATGGCAGCGACTGCCCCGACGCGGCATAGCGGTGCACCAGCTCTCCCACCTTATGGCAGTCGCTGATGAATTCCGGCACGAACAACGCCACGATACCACCCGCCACCACCACTATCTCCAGCAGAGCCATAAGCACAGGCACAAGCCTGCGCCGCAGCCGCGTGATGCGGATGTTCCACTGCACCAGAGGCTCAGCCATATATGCGATAAGACACCCCACGCCGAACGGCAGAAGCGCACCGCGCAGATAATAGACAAGCCATAGTATAGCTGCTGCGATGGCCACACCGAATACAATGCGGGCCACTCGGTCGAATGTGAACGTGGATTTTGCCGGCGACATGGAAAGAGGTGTTTTACAAGTGATGAATGTACACTTGTAAAACACCTCCTCAAGGTCTATTGTTCTGATGCGTTATCTTTTGCTTATACGGAAAATCGTGCCTTCGATCAGCGACACATACACATCGCCCGTGGCAGCATCAACATCGATGCCATTGATCTCGCTCACACCCACGGGTATGGACCACAGCACGCGCTGAGCCTCGGGATCCACCGCAGTGACTATTCCGCGGCGCGAGCCCGCAAACACCACACCGTCGCTTTCAGCCACGATGCAGGGTGCATGGTCATAGCCCAGGCCCATGTCCACCGTCCATAATTCCTTGAACTCCGGCACCGTGGCATCCACCGCCACCAGCTCGCCGTCCATAGTCTTGGCATACACACGCGTTCCATCGGCACTCCGGCCCAGGCTCTCACGGTAGCGGTGGCTGTTGTCGCGCCATATGGTAGCGCCCGTCGAGCGGTCTATCGCCGTCATGTAGCGGTCAGGCGCCACAACGTACACACGCTCCGCGGTCACCACCGGCACTACATTGCCCGGTCCCAGCATATTGGCGCTCTTGCCATTGTTCCACACCCAGCGCAGGCGTCCGCTGCGAGCGTCAAGGCAGCGCAGATTCGTGTCCCACGCGCCGAAAATCACATCATTGCCATCGGCCACGGGAGCCGCCTGACAATAATTGAACAGCGAGTCGTAGCTCCACACGAGCTTTCCGGTCGGGCGCCGGCGCTCAAAACGCTTGTAACCACCCATCAGGATATCGCCTGTGGCAGCATCGGTGATACCGTCCGCCACATACGGACCCTCCTTCGACGGATAGCTGGCCACCGTGCGGCCCGTAGCGCCATCGGCCATTACGATACCCGTGGCCGTGGGAATAGCCACACGCCCCTTGCGCACAGGCACCGGACGGCCGAAGAGCGATGCCCCGGTGGCGATAGTCCACACCGCATCCCCCGTGTGCTTGTCTATGGCGCGGGCCTGACCCAGTGAGTTGCCGAAATATATATGCTTGTCGTCGATGCCGAGGCGCGTGAATATGGAAGCGCTGTCGGTCCACACCTTCCGCACCTCAAAGCCCTCCGGCTGCTCCCATGCGGCGCTTTTGTCCGCCACATCCTTATTCTTGTGCGTGGTGGCGAAAGCGAAACGCGCCACCGGAGCCTGTCCTATGCTCTTGTCATACACATGCACCCAGTCGGGGGTGATATCCAGGATAGCATAGCCGTATGTGCCGTCGCGCATGTCCAGCGCGCGCGTCATTACGCAGGGAATACCACCCGCGCGGTACTCTATCCACGAGTGGTAGTGTCCGTTGATATGCCCCACCACAGGAAACTGCTGCAACAGCTGCACATACTCGCGCCAGTTGTCAAGATCATTCTCGCGCAGCGGATAATGGTTGAACGAGAGAATGCGGCGTCCCTTGTCGGCAGCCTTCTGCAGCTCCGCGCGCAGCCAGTGCAGGTCCTCCTGCTTCACATGCCCGTCGCCCATCTTCATGTAAGGGCCGCAGTTGATACCCACTATCACCAGCGAGTCCGCGCCCACCGTAGCCAGAAAACGGTCGTTGCCCCACGTGTCCACAAAAGTCTTCGTAGCGCTTTGGCTCCAGTTGTTCTCATGGTTGCCGGGCAGCACCGCCAGAGGCAGAGTTATGCCGTCGAGTATGCTCTTTACATTGGCTATCTGCTCGTCGGAACCCTCGTTCGTCAGGTCGCCGTTCACCACCACATAGTCAAAGCCACCGCGGTTTATTTCCTCTACGGCCAGGCGCAGCTGCCTGTCGTTTTCATTGCCGGGCGTCACATGGATATCGCTCAGCACAGCGATGCGTTGTGCCACCGCGCCCAGGCTCATGGCGCACGCGAGTAGCAGCATCATAGTTTTTTTCATGATATGGATCTGAAAGTTAAAAAATATGTAGTCAATTCATAAAATTCCTTTCACAAGACTAAAAAAATACAGCTGCGCGCACGATGTTGCGTGCTTGCAGCTGTTGTGCTTGCGGAATGTCGCGAAGTCCGGGGTAGATTACTTGCCGGCGATGCTGTCGCTTACAGTGAGGCGCTTGCGGCCCTTTGCGCGGCGACGGGCCAGAACCTTGCGGCCGTCGGGAGTGGACATTCTTTCGCGGAAGCCGTGCTTGTTCACGCGCTTGCGGTTGTGGGGTTGATAAGTACGTTTCATTGCCGTATATGTGTGATTATTTGTTACTATTCGTCAATTCGGGAGGCAAAGTTAATAAACATTTCCGACATGGCAAAATTCTCTGCTGAAAAAATTGTTCCCTTACTCTCAACAAGCAAGTGCAAAATTACGAAATCATCGCATAGAACTCTTT
>CAJTOZ010000028.1 GCA_910578095.1 uncultured Muribaculaceae bacterium
CCACAAACCGTTACCTAAAAATTGTCATGTACTGTAGCCGAAGGCACGTCCCTACATCGCGGGTCGGACTTCGTGCGTTTTTTCGCGGATAATTCTTTAAAAAACCGGGGCGCATGATATTTTTTTTGCATCAATATTGGCGCAAATGAGAAAAAAAGCGTAATTTTGTGAAAATTCCGACAGTCAATGGCCATCGACCTCCGACAACAGCTTGAGCGCGTGAACGCCAAGACGACGCTTGTGCTGGAGAAATACGCCTTGATGCAGCAGCGCCTCGAGCAGGCGCGTGCCGAGGTGGCGCGGCTCAATGCAGAGCTCGCCCGCCAAAAGCAAACCATCGAGGCACTGGAGCTGCGGCTTGAATATCTGAGCGTGAGCCACACCGTGGCTTCCTCGGCCGAAGAGCTGGCGCGCACGAAGGGCATGATTGCGGAATTGGTGCGGGAGATCGACCGCTGCATAGCCGACCTGAGCGACTGAGCCGCGAGCCCCGGACCACGCTGCTGATACATGACCGACAACCTACGCATAACAATAAAAATCGCGGATGTCGAGCCCATACGCTTCGACATCAAACGCTCCGAGGAAGCCATCTACCGCCGCGCAGAGTATCATATAAACAAACTCTACAGCCAGTGGCACAGCGGAGCAGGCAAAAGGCAGTCGCCGATGGAGGTCATGGCAAGGGTGGCTCTCGCCTTTGCCGAGTTATACTATCGGAAAACCGAGCTGCTCAACGCACAGGGCGAAGTGCTCGCCGACTTTGAACGGCACCTCGACCGAATCCTTGAGCCCGAAATAGGGGCCGCCTCAGAGGAGGCTTAGCCCCAACCACCGGCACCGGCCGCCCAACACGCCGCCGCGCCGCATATATCAGTACGTGCCCCGCACCCGCCATAAAGCCGATTGCGCTCCGTCTATCGCTACCGCCAACACCGGACGATACACAGCGCGCTCCGCAGCCAGGCAGGTGCGCTTTGTTTTTTTCTGATTATTGAACCATCTAATATATACAAACATATGACATTCAATCTGATAACAATGATAGCCCTTGTGGTGCTCGCCGCTGCTGCCGCTGTGGCTGTGACTGTAGCCGCGCAGCGCCGCATGGCACGCACGCGCGCCAAGGAGATCATAGCCGATGCCGAGCGCGAGGCCGACGACATCAAGCGCACGCGTGAGCTTGAAGGCCGCGAGGAGGCAATGAAGATAACCACCGATGCCGAGAAGCAGGCCGCACGGCGCCAGAGCCAGGCCGACCAGCGCGACGCCAAGCTCAAGCAGCGCGAGCTGCAGCTCAACCAGCAACAGAGCGAAAACCAGCGCGCACGCAATGAGGTGGACACCGCACGCGCTGCCCTCGAAAGCCGCGAGGCTGCTCTCGAGGCACGCCGCGCCGAGCTCGACAAGCTCCAGGCGCAGGCCCGCGAGCAGCTCGAGCACATCAGCGGCCTGAGCAGCGAGGAAGCCAAGGAGAAACTCGTGGAATCGCTGCGCGACGAGGCCAAGACTGCCGCCGCCGGATATATCAACGACATCATGGACGAGGCCAAGCTCACGGCCAATAAGGAAGCCAAGCGCATAGTGGTGCAGAGCATACAGCGCGTGGCCACCGAGACAGCCATCGAAAACTCTGTGACGGTGTTCCATATCGACAGCGATGAGATAAAAGGCCGCATCATAGGCCGCGAGGGCCGCAACATCCGCGCCCTTGAAGCCGCCACGGGCATAGAAATCATAGTAGACGACACGCCCGAGGCCATAGTGCTCAGCGGTTTCGACCCCGTGCGCCGCGAGATCGCACGTCTGGCGCTCCACCAGCTGGTGGCCGACGGCCGCATCCACCCCGCCCGCATCGAGGAAGTGGTGGCCAAGGTGCGCAAGCAGATCGAGGAAGAAATCGTGGAGACAGGCAAGCGCACAGCCATCGACCTCGGCATCCACGGGCTGCACCCCGACCTCATACGCATGGTGGGCAAGATGAAATACCGCTCCAGCTACGGCCAGAACCTGCTGCAACACTCCCGCGAGACGGCCAACCTCTGCGCCATCATGGCCTCCGAGCTCGGCCTCAACCCCAAGAAAGCACGCCGCGCCGGCCTGCTGCACGACATAGGCAAGGTGCCCGATGAGGAGCCCGAACTGCCCCACGCACTCCTGGGCATGAAGCTGGCCGAGAAGTACAAGGAGAAACCGGAGATATGCAACGCCATCGGCGCCCACCACGACGAGGTGGAGCAGACATCGCTGCTCGCGCCCATCGTGCAGGTGTGCGACGCCATCAGCGGCGCGCGTCCCGGCGCACGCCGAGAGATAGTGGAGGCCTATATCAAGCGCCTCAACGACCTCGAGCAGCTGGCTCTCAGCTATCCGGGCGTAATCAAGACCTACGCCATACAGGCAGGCCGCGAGCTGCGCGTCATAGTGGGTGCCGACAAGATCGACGATGCCGAGACCGAAAAGCTCTCGGCTGAGATAGCACGCCGCATCCAGGACGAAATGACATATCCCGGACAGGTAAAGATCACCGTAATCCGCGAGACACGTTCCGTAAGCTTCGCCAAGTAAAGCCATGTCCGAGAAAGAAAAAAACTGCGCCGATTGCCAAGGCGGCGGTTGCTCGGGAGGCTGCAACGGATGCACGGGCTGCGGTGCGGAGCCGCGCGGCAAGCTCACCTGCACCGACTGGCTCTCCGATATCCCCGCAGGCGATTGCGACCTCGTGGAGGTGCTGTTCAAGAACACCCGCAAGGGCATCTACCGCAATTCCACCCATCTCGACCTCGCCATAGGCGACATGGTGGCCGTGGAGGCTTCTCCCGGCCACGACATAGGCTGCGTCACGCTCACAGGGCCGCTTGTGCGCCTGCGTCTGCGCCGCCGCTCCAAGAACGATGGCGAGATAAAGCGCGTGTTCCGCAAGGCACGCCCGGCCGACCTCGAGAAATACCGCGAGGCCCGCGCCCGCGAGCATGAGACCATGATACGCGCCCGCCGCATAGCCGAGAAGCTCGGCCTCAACATGAAGATAGGCGATGTGGAGTTTCAGGGCGATGGCAACAAGGCCATATTCTACTACATAGCCGACGAGCGCGTGGACTTCCGCCAGCTCATCAAGGTGCTGGCCGAGAATTTCAAGGTGCGCATCGAGATGAAGCAGATAGGCGCGCGCCAGGAAGCCGGACGTATCGGCGGCATAGGGCCATGCGGGCGTCCGCTGTGCTGCTCCAGCTGGATGACCAACTTTGTGAGCGTGGCCACAGGTGCCGCACGCTATCAGGACATCTCGCTCAACCCGCAGAAACTGGCCGGACAGTGCGCCAAGCTCAAGTGCTGCCTCAATTTTGAGGTGGATGCCTATGTGGAGGCTGTCAAGAGCCTGCCCAGCCGCGAGATACGCCTCGAGACAGCCGACGCCACCTATTTCCACTTCAAGACCGACATCTTCCGCCGGCGCATCACCTACAGTACCGACAAGCGTCTCGCCGTCAATCTCGTGACCATCGATGCCGACCGCGCTTTCGAGGTCATAGCCCTCAACAAGGCCGGCGAAAAGCCCCTCACGCTCGAGAGCGAGGAACAGCAGGCCAAGCCCAAGGAGGCTGCCGCCTACGGCGACCTGCTCGGACAGGACGACCTCACGCGATTCGACAAAAAGAAGAAGAAAAAACGTAAAGGCCCCAAGCCTGTCAAGGAGGCCCGCGAAGGCGCGGAGCAGCCGCAGCCACAGCCGCGTCCGAAGGCTCCGCGCGAGGGTGGCGAGCAGAAGGACGCTGCGCAGCACAAACGCCGCAATAGAAACCGCAACCGCTCCCGTGGCCCGCAAGGCGAGGGTGGGGGTGCCCCTAAGAACGATTGATACCATGCGCCGACTTCTCTCCATACCCGTGTGCGCCGCTTTGGCGCTCGCCGCTTGCTCCGGCGGCGACGACAGCGGGCGCACCCTGTACAGCGCTTTCCGCCATGTGGATGCCGGCGCGTGGCGCTACACCGACACTCTCGTGTTTCCGCTCGCAGGCATGACCGACACTGTGCCGCGCCACGGCGACCTCGTGGTGACGGTGCGCCATTCCAACGACTACGACTTCAGCAACATCTGGCTGGAAGTGGAGCTGCCCGGAGGCGACACGCGCAGTGTGTGCATGGAATTGGCCGATGTGTACGGCCGGTGGTATGGCCGCGGCATGGGGCTTACGTTCGAGCGCACCGACACGCTGCTGCGCGGTATCACCCTCGGACCGGCCGATACGCTGCGTCTGCACCACAATATGCGTGCCGATACCCTGCGCGCCGTGGAGCAGGTGGGGGTGTTCTTCGTAGGTAATTGAAAATTAGAAAACAAGGGCGCCGCCCCCATTTCTGCAAACCTGTTTCCTCTTATGAAAAAAATGGATTACGACGCTTATATCTTCGATATGGACGGCACCCTGTGGGATGCCGTCGACGGCTATTGCGACGTGTGGAACGCGACCATCGACGCCTTCGGGATAGACTGCCCGCCCATCGACCGCGACCGCCTCTTCACCCAGATGGGACAGCCGCTTGATGTGATCATGGACGCGCTCATCCCCGGCGACTACGACCGCGATGCCTTCATGAGCCGCATGCGCGAGCTGGAAGCCGAAATAGTGCCCCGTCGCGGTGGCGTGCTCTATCCGCGCGTGCGCGAGGTCATTGAAGAGCTGCGTGCCCGCGGCGCGCGCATATACCTTGTCAGCAACTGCGGTGCCTCGGGTCTGCGCAATTTCTTTGCTTTCACGGGCCTCGGCGATCTTTTCGACGACAGTGGCGCCCACGGCATCAACGGCCTCAGCAAGGCCGAGAATATAGCCCTGATGGTGGAACGCCACGGGCTGAAACATCCCGTCTATGTGGGCGACACGCAGCTCGATGTCGATTCCTCCCATGCCGCCGGCGTTCCTGCCGTGTGGTGTGCCTACGGTTTCGGCGAAGCCGACGGTGCAGAGCATCGCATAGACAGCTTTGAAGAACTTCTTTCGCTATGATCCATCATTCCGACCTGTTGATACTGCTCGACGACGCCGAGTATGCCCTGCGTCTGGAGCGCCTGCAGCAGGCGTTGGCTCCCGTGGCCGACGCCATGCTCATCACCGACCATGCCACGCTTTACTGGCTCACTGGGCGCGTGTTTGCCGGCTACGCCTATGTGCCGGCTGCCGCGGCGCCTCTCTATGGGCTGCGGCGCTGCGTGCATTTGAAGGGACCGGGCGTTGCCGCCGAGCGCAAGATTGAGGATTTTGCCGTGCGTGTGGCAGGTATATGCCCGCCGGCGCGGCGTCTTGCGCTGGAGACTTCGGTGGCCAGCTACGACGCCGTGGAGCGCTATCGCGCCGCGTTTGCCGCGCAGTGGGAGGATGTGTCGGTGGTGGCCGCCGGCCCCGTGCTGCGTGCCGTACGTGCCGTCAAGACCCCCCGGCAATTGCAGCTCATGCGGGAGTCGGGGCGCCGGCACGAGGCTGTGTACCGCCGCATCCCTCAGCTATATGCACCCGGCATGACCGATATGGAACTGCAGGTGGAGATAGAGCGCACGTCGCGTCTGGAGGGCTGTCTGGGGCAATTCCGCATCGCCGGCGACGACATGGAGCTATTCATGGGCAGCATCCTCACCGGCGACAACGCCGATGCTCCGTCGCCCTATGATTTCGCCATGGGCGGAGCGGGCATGGATCCGTCGCTGCCCGTGGGCGCCGATGGCTCGGTGATACGCCCCGGCACCACGGTCATGGTGGACATGAACGGCGACTTCACCGGCTATATGACCGACATGACGCGCACATTCCGCCTCGGGGCCATCGCCGAAGAGGCCATGCGGGCGCATGAGGTGAGCCGCGACATCTGCCGCCGTCTGGCCGGGATGGGCGTTCCCGGCACCCCGGCCCGCGAGCTTTACGACACAGCCCTCGCCATGGCGCGTGAGGCCGGCCTCGAGCACTGTTTCATGGGCCACAGGCAGCATGCGGGCTTTGTGGGCCATGGCCTCGGCATAGAAATAAACGAGGCGCCTGTCATAGCCCCGCGCTCGCGCGACATACTCGCCGAGGGGATGTGTGTGGCTCTGGAGCCCAAGTTTGTGATCCCCGGCACCGGCGCCGTGGGCATAGAGAATACCTATGTGGTGCGTGCGTGTGGCCCCATGGAGTGCATCACCGGCGCGCCCGAAGAAATTATAAATCTGGAAAAATGAATCTCGCCGACCGTCTGTCCGATCCGATTTTCGCCAAGGTGGGCGCCGCAGCCGATGAGCTCGGGCGTCCGGCCTATGCCGTGGGCGGCTATGTGCGCGACCTCATCATAGGACGCCACAGCAAGGATATAGATTTCGTCACGGTGGGTTCCGGTATCGACCTGGCCCATGCAGTGGCCGCGCGTCTGGGACGCCGGTGCCGTGTCAATGTGTTCCGCACCTACGGCACCGCGCAGATAAAGCGCGGCGACATGGAGCTGGAATTTGTGGGCGCGCGCCGTGAGAGCTACCGCAGCGATTCGCGCAACCCCATAGTGGAAAGCGGCACTCTGGAGGAGGATATCGCCCGGCGCGATTTCACCATCAACGCAATGGCGCTGAGTGTCAACCGCGACAGCTTCGGCGAGCTGGTGGACATGTATGGCGGGGTGGAGGACATACGCACCCGCACCATACGCACGCCGCTCGACCCCGACATCACGTTCAGCGACGACCCTCTGCGCATGATGCGCGCCGTGCGCTTTGCGTCGCAGCTGCAGTTTGATATCGCGCCGGCCACCTTTGAGGCCATCTGCCGCAACGCCTCGCGCATAGAGATAATCACCGTGGAGCGCATCAAGGATGAGCTGTGCAAGATCATGCGTTCGCCGAAGCCCTCCATAGGCTTGGACCTTCTGCACCGCTCGGGCCTGCTCGCACTCATATTTCCCGAGTTGGAAGCGTTGTGCGGAGTGGATGTGGTGCACGGCCGCGGCCATAAGGACAATTTCTACCACACACTGCAGGTGCTGGACGGCGTGGCCGCCGTCAGCGACAACGAGTGGCTGCGCTGGGGCGCGCTGCTCCACGACATAGGCAAGCCCGCCACCAAGCGCTTCGACGAGCGCAACGGATGGAGCTTCCACAACCACAATTTCATAGGCGCCAAAATGGTGCCCCGCATCTTCGGCCGTCTGCGCCTCGGCATGGGCGAGCAGATGCGCTATGTGCAGAAACTCGTGGAACTGCACATGCGGCCCATAGCGCTTGTGGAGGATGAGGTGACCGACAGTGCCGTGCGGCGTCTCATCAACTATGCCGAGGACGACCTCGACGATCTGATGATACTCGCACGCGCCGATATCACCAGCAAGAATGAAGAGAAAAAGCAGCGCTTCCTCGAAAACTTCGACATCGTGGAGCGCAAATACGAGTACATACGCACCCTCGATGCCGAGCGTGCCCGCCGCAACCCTGTGGACGGCAACGAGATAATGCACATCTTCGGCCTTGCTCCCAGCCCTGCCGTGGGCATGCTCGCCGGATTGCTCAAGCAGGCTATAAAGGACTGCGAGATCGAGGATACCCGCGAAGCCGCCCTGAGCTATCTCATCGATCTCGCCGCCGCGCGCGGCATACCGGTGGTCAACCCGCCGGCAGCCGATGAATGATTTTAATCCCTGATTTCTAACTATTATTATTTTTCAGCCCGTGTTTTTTGTTCAGAAACGTATTGAAATATCGGCCAGCCATTACCTGCGCCTCAACTACGAGAGCAAGTGCCGCACGCTGCATGGCCACAACTGGATTATAAACGTGTATTGCCGCGCCCGCGAACTCGACGAGAACGGGATGGTAACGGATTTCACCCACATCAAGCACCGTGTGATGGACCGTCTCGACCACACTGCCATCAACGATGTGGTGGACTTCAACCCCACGGCCGAGAATATGGCACGCTGGATATGCGGGCAGATACCCAACTGCTACCGCGTGGACGTGCAGGAGAGCGAGGGCAATCTGGCCACATATACCGTCGACGATGATGTATAAGGTAAACGAGATATTCTATTCGCTGCAGGGCGAAGGCTACTATACGGGCACTCCGGCCGTGTTTCTGCGTTTCAGCGGATGCAACCGCCGCTGCGCTTTCTGCGACACTGATTTCGCGGCATTCCGCGAGCTCAGCGCCTCCGACATCGTGGCCGAGGTGGCGGCTTTTCCGGCACGCCATATTGTGGTGACGGGAGGCGAACCGCTGCTCCAGCTCGACGACACTCTCGTGCGTGCCCTCAAGGGCGCCGGATTCTACATACAGGTGGAGACCAATGGCTCGCTGCCTGCGCCTACGGGCGTGGACTGGGTCACATGCTCGCCCAAGGCTGCGCCGTGGGGCATCGACCGCATAGACGAGCTCAAGGTGGTGTACGAGGGCCAGGACGTGGAGCGAATAGCATCGCTGCTGCCCGCGCCGCGCCATTTTCTGCAGCCCTGCTCAGGCCTCAACACCGCCGAGGTGATAGATTATATACTCGCGCATCCCCATTGGCGCCTGTCGCTGCAGACACACAAGCTCATTGACATCCGCTGAAATCGAGCGTAAACGAGGAATACACCGTGCAGCGGCCTCCGAGGCCCGCTTTCTGGGCATCGAGGCCTGCGTTGAGGTAGCGGCCGCCATCCTCGCATGAGATGCCGATATCAAACCATTCCATGCCGTCGCAATCCGTGTCCATGATATAGGAATAGAGCGCCGGCAGCAAGCGCATGCGGCGGGCGGTTTCGCCCGCCGCAGTGTATTGTGCGTGGGCCACTCTTCCACATCGGTACACCACCACTCCGGCGGCCATACGGCCATCTACGTAGGCGCCGTACAGGCGTATTTTTTCAGGGAAGCGGCTGTGCAGAAGCTGCATTTCGGCCAGGGTGTGTACGGGGCGGGCGTTGTGGCGCGTGGCAAGCACTTCCTCAAGTATCGCCCAGAATGATGCGAAATCGTAGCTGCGCCCGAAGGTGGCGCCGCTGCGCAACGCGCGGTTCACGGCGTTCTTGCTGCCATGGTCGAGCAGGCGCGGGCGCCGCAGGTCGATAGTGGACGATGCGCTTACGGCATCGGCGCGCGCGTTCATGCGCCATAGCGCGTAAAGATCGTCTTCGGCGGGGTATTTGTGGTAGATATGCGGTACCGGACGATAGATGAGGCGCTCGAAACCTTCGCCGCGCAGAAAATCGCACGTCGCGGCCAAAAGCTCGAGCATGGTCGCTGCGGTGAAATGCCGCTGCGGTGTCAGCCAGCTGCCGTAGGTGAGGCCGCGGTGGCTCACGATATCGCTACCCTCGGCATTCGCAGGCAGTACGGCCAGCAGACGGCCGCCGTCATCGCGCGCCACCAGCGAATGGTCGGCGAAGCGGTCGGCGTGGTAGTCCATATAGGCGCGTCGGTGCAGGAATGTGCCGTTGCGGGAGGTGTCGACGAAAGCATCCCATTCGTCGGCCATGGCCGGAGTGTATCGTTCTATTGTCATTGCTCAAATTCGGCTACGCCTTCGCGCACTATTTCCGGCGCGGAGCTGTCGGTGAGATCCACAATGGTAGAGCCTATGGTGCCTCCGTGCCCGCCGTCGATGAGCACATCGGCTTCTGTAGCGTAGCGCATCGCGATGCTGTCGGGTTCTACGAGCTCGTCGGGGTCGTCGAGCACCACCGACGTGCACATCAGCGGCCCCTGCATGGCCTCGGCCAGTGCCCTGGCTATGTCGCAGTCGGGCACGCGCAGCCCTATGGTTTTGCGGCCGCGGAACACTTTGGGCAGGCGCAGAGCCGCCGGCAGCAGGAATGTGAAGGCTCCCGGAAGGTGGTGGCGCAGCGTGCGGAAGGCATGATTGTCGATGCGCACGTATTCGGAAGCCTGGCTCAGATTGGCACACAGCAGCGAAAGCGGCTGCACTTCCGGATCGATGCCTTTTATGCGGCACATGCGCTCTATGGCGCGATGGTTGAGGGCGTCGCAGCCCAGGGCGTAGATGGTGTCGGTGGGAAAGATCACCACGCCGCCGTCGCGCAGCGTGCGCGCGGCTTCGGATATGTGGCGCTCGTCCACTTGTCCGGGGTATATCTTGAGTATTTTCATGCGAGGGGAGAATAACTGTTGACTGTGACGTCCTTGGCCTCGGCATAGTCGGCAAGCAGCCGCCGCATCAGTGTCTCGAAGTCGGCATCGCTCATTTCCGACGGGCCGTAGAGGTTGACGGTCATGAGCAGGCGCACGGTGTCGCGCGACATCTTGGTGCGGTCGTTGTCGCTCGTGGGTGTGCCTATGCCGCCAACGGCATCGCGCCACACCGGCAGGCCATCGATGTTGAGTTCGCCGCGTCCGATGGCTGTGTACGGTTCGCCGGCACGTCCGCGTCCGAGACACAGGGCTGTGCCGCTTACGGCGTCGGCATCGAAGCCGCCTATGCTGTGGCCCGAGCGCAGGGAGAGCAGATTGATGAGGTCGACAAGTGCGGTGGTGCGGTACAGTTCGAGACCCTTCACGGCCCGGCGTGTGAGCGCTTCGGCAGATGGACGGTAGCGGTTGGGGTCCTTGCCGAGCGCCTTATAGGCGGCGCGTGTGGCGGCGATGGCCGGGCGTTTGTTCACTGCCTCCATGGGCATCGATGCGAGTTCGGCGCATGCGTCGGTGATCTCGCACCACAAGGCATCGGGAGTATAGGCATTGCGCACGGTGGCTTCCACCACCAGCACGCGCAGATCCGGCGCGGCAGCGCGGATTTCGTCGGAGAAACTTATTTGCATATTTCCATGGTTTTTTCGCGGTCGGCGCCGAGCTGTGTGCGCAGTTCGTCGACAGATGCAAACGCCCGTTCGTCGCGCAGGCGCGCTGCGAAGTATAATGTCATGCGCCGTCCATACATGTCGGCGTCGGCGCCTATGAGGTGTGCTTCCACTGAGACCGGGGCATCCGCGGATGTTTCCACGGTGGGGCGACGGCCTATGTTCACCATAGCCGGCCATTCGCCGGCCCCCTCCACCACGGCCCGTGCGGCATATACACCGTTGGCCGGCAGAAGCTTGCCGGTGTCGGGTGCGAGATTGGCGGTGGGAAAACCAATAGTGCGGCCTATCTGCCTGCCGTGCACCACGGTGCCTCCCATCGAGTAGCGGCGTCCGAGCATCGCTGCGGCGGCGTCCATGCGCCCGGCGGCTATGAGGCGGCGCACTTCCGAACTGGAGGCGGTAGTGGCGTCGACGCGCCGTGGTGCCACATGCACCACGCGCATGCCAAGCTCGCGTCCGAGAGCGTCGTAGGCTTCGCGGTCGCGCGGCCCGTCGCAGCCGAAACGGTTGTCGTAGCCCATCACCATGGTTCCCACTCCCGATTCGTCGCGCAGACGCTTCAGGAAGTCGCGTGCCGACACGCCACGCATGGAGGCGAAATCGAGCATGCGCACATCGGCCTCCGGCATGTAGCTGCGTATCAATGCCTCCTTTTCGGCGGCGGTGGTGAGCAGGCGTGGAGTGTCGGCAGGTCGTAGCTCCGACAGCGGATGGCTGGCGAAGGTGAGCACGATGGGGCGGCCACCGAGCGCTTCGGCTTCTGTCCGTACGGTGTCCATGATGTCGCGATGGCCGCGGTGCACACCATCAAACATCCCTACGGCAGCTGCATTGTGCGGGGCGCTCATGCCAGGTGCTCGCGTTTCAGAATATCGTAAAACTCTTCGCCGGGAGGCACCTGAAGCCCGTTGAAACCGAGTGTTCGCGCAGCTTCCACGTTGGCCCGGCTGTCGTCGAGAAACAGTGTCTCTTCCGGGCGCAGCCCTGTGATGCGTTCGGCATAGCGGAAAGCCTCCGCCGAAGGCTTCATGGCCTTGGCCTCGAAGGATGTGACCATGCCGTCGAAATAATCGGCGGCCTCCAGGCCATCTATGCGGAAAGCTGCAGCTATGCGGCTGTTCCACATGATGATATTGGTGTTGCTGAGCAGGTAGATGCGGTAGCGCTTGCGCAGTTCGCGCAGATGGCGCAGGCGCTCGGCCGGAATGCCGGTGAGAAACGCGTTGAACGCACGGTCTATCTGCTCGTCGGTGATGCTCCCGTCGGCCGCTATGCGACGGATCTCGCGGTGGAACTCATCGGCATCGATAGCTCCTGCCTCCAGAGCTGCAAAGGGCCCCTTCTGGCCATAGTCGCCAAGGTATTCGCCGGCATCGCGGAAGCCGAGGCGCTCGAAAGAGCGCACGCAGCGGTCGCGGTCTATGTTCATGATCACGCCGCCGAGATCGAATAGTAGATTCTTGATGTCTGACATTCTGTGTGTAATTACCTTGCAAAATTACACAATTTTACTGAGAATCTGCCCATGCGCGGCCCTTGTTCTCTATTGTATCTGCAGATTGAGTTCCTGCACGGCTCCCTTGTAAGTGTCGTCGCCGTCGGCCTCTATGCACAGCGTGATGCCGTCCCACAGGCGTTTGGGGTCGCGTCCGAAATAATCCGGATCGATGCGGAACGTGTATTCGCCCGTCTGTATCACCGGGCCGGATATCACTACCACACGCGGCCGCACGGCAGCATGGGTGTCGCTTTCGGCCATGCGGGTGGAATCCGTGAACACCGGCACGACACTGAAGTCCTCGCCGGGGCGCACCGTGGCATTGAGTTTTATGTGGCGGTCGGGAGCGTAGGGCACCGGCGAACCGTTTACACGCGCCGATACATACTGCATGCGTTTGCCGCGCGAGCGCTCATAGCGGGCGCGTGTCAGGGCCACCATTTCCTCGTCCTGATACCAGAAGCAGTCGTGAGGGTCGGTGCTTTCCGAGCCATCCTCCATCCAGCGCGAATAAAGCACCCCGCCTTCGGGACGCGGATCGGCGAGTGCCTTGGCGATAAAACGGGCTATGTACATCTGTGTCTCCTCGCCCAGGTCGAAGTGGCCGCGTTCGGCATCGCAGAGGAATGAGATCCGGCTGTCGGGATACATCATGCGGAATGCCAGAGCCGGGCGCACGCGGGCTTCCCACCATTCGTATTCGCCTTCTATCATCAGTCCCGGTATGCGGTCGATGTTGCGCGTGCGGCCCCATTCCAGGTTGGCGCGGCCGTATCCGCACAGATTGGTGCGCGGTGCATCGCCGTGAAACGATATTATGCACAGCGTGCGCTCCGGATTCCATGCGGCGAAGTTCCAGGGGAAAGTGGCCTGCGCCGAATGTCCGAACGGAATCACGGGAGCCGTGGCCAGCTCGGGATGCTCCGTGGCCTGTGCGAAATCTTTCACTATGGCTTCAAAGCGCTCCTGGCATCCGTCGGCCACATCCCAGTTCTGCGACCCTTGCTGCACGAAAGCCATGGCCACGCCGAGGCTGTCCATGGCGCGGCAGAAGGCCTGACTGCGGAACAGCACTTCTTCGGTCATGTTCTGATGGCAGTATAGCAGGGCCTTGATCTCGCGGGCCCCACGCGGCAGACGCAGGCATGCGCGGGCTCCGTCGTCGCCGGTAGTGTAGTCAAATGTGACCCGTTGTTGCTGCAGCGCTACGCGTTGTCGCATGTAGTCGGTGAGGGCGCGCACGCTGTCGGCGCATGCGTGTGCGCGGTCGAAACGTGTGCCGAACGGCCCCATTGTCAGGCGACAGGTATCGTTGGGCTGATGTGCCACGCAGTGTAGTACAAAATAATTCACACCTGCATCGCATAGCGCGTCCACATCGCTGCGGAAGCTGCCAAGGGTAGGATCTATGTCGGCATCACCGGGGTAGGCGGTGAAGGATTCGCAACCCACCACCGGCACGCCGGCCGAATGGGCGTAGCGAGACACAAAGCGCGGGCGCTCTATGCTGCCGTAGTGGCATCGTGCCCAGTATTCGCTCATGGGAAGATCAAAAGCCATGGCATATTCTTTCCTGTTGAAATCTCCATTGCCATAAGGTTCGCCGCCCAGCTTTATGCCGTATGGTTCGAGCAACTTTTTGAACGGCAGTACAAATTCGTTCATGAAAAGTTGCTGTTTGAGGGGAGTGTTGCGCGCGAGCGATCCATTCAGAAAGTCGCGTCCTTCGCCATTTATCAGATATTCTGCTCCCAGCGCTTCCGTCCAGTCCTGGCCGCCGGCTTCCCAGCTGTCTATGAGTACATAGGCGAGCGTGTTGCCGCAATATTCCTTCAATTCGTCGAGCAGCGGACCGAGAAAACGCTGGAAATGCGCTTCCACGCCCTGCCGTGATAGCTTGTCCACCTCAAGGCCTATACCGGCATCGGAGGCCGCCGTGACGTTCTGTCCGTTGGTGGTATATCCCACACGGCGATAGGTGGTGCCGCATCCCGGAGCGGTGAGTATCTCCACCCTGTCGATGTTCGTGCCCCGGTTGGCAGAGAAGCGTACGTAGCGCGCTTTTGTCGCGTCGAAACCGGCATGCATATGTATATCCCGCGCTTTCAGGGCCGGGCCGGCGAGAATGGCGGCATCGAACCATGTGGTGCCGTCGGGGCTGAGCTCTACGCGTATTTTCGGCGCGTAGTCTCTCGGCCCGTCATGCGGGTCAAGTGGTTTTTCGCGTTCTCCCCGCCATAGGTTGATGCCTGTGACGGGTTTGGCACGTTGCAGCTCAACCACAATGCTGTCGCCGGGTTCAAGGCGTCGGCCGATGGTCTGCATCTCATCCGCACATGTAGTGCGGAAGGTGTGTATATCCTTGTAGAAACCCAATTTGTGAGGCGGCACAGGAGGATTTTTACGTGACGATACACTCCATGTGATCTGTTTCATGGACTCTTCTGGCCGTATCCACGGTCCTCCCATGGCGGTATATCCGGGAGAGTTGTGTATGCCGAGTAAGATTCCGAGTCGGCGTGCCTCTTTGCATGCGTGGCGTACGGCCTCAATCCATTCTTTGCTGCCGTAGTCCACCGGGCCGCGTTTCACTCCAACTCCTGCATCGAATATGAAAGCCGATTCAATGCCGGCATCTTTCATGTATTCCAAGTCGCGGGTGATGCCTTCTTTGGAGATATTGCCGTTCATCCATTCCCAGTAGCATCCGGTTACGGGATGCTGTCCCGCGGCAGCCATCAGTGCTGCGGCGAGCGATATGATTGAAAATAACAGTCTCATATCCGATAATACGCATTGCCCCCGTCCGCTACTCATTGCACGATGGCATGCGGGGGCGCATAAACGTATGTGAATAATCAATATAAAAAAAGAATGAGAAACAGCCGACCCGAAGGTCTTGCGATTTCTCATTCTCCTCTCTCCTCTGGCGGTATGGACGGGACTCGAACCCGCGACCCCCTGCGTGACAGGCAGGTATTCTAACCAGCTGAACTACCACACCGTTTAACATTAGCCTCGCTTGGCTCTCGGTGGAGAGGCATTAGCTTCGTTGCTTTTGCGAGTGCAAAGTTAAGACGCTTTTTTGAATCCTGCAAATATTTCGGCGAAAAATTTTCAAAAAAATTAAAAATATACCATATAGGACTATAAATTGGCAATAATGGATTAAAAATCTCTTCTGCCCGATATACTCCCGCTCGGCAAAACGCAAAAAAATTTGGTTTTGCGCTCGACTTATCCGTATATTTGCAATATGAAAAACATTATGCTTGCTATTGTCCTGATGCTGGCTTTCCTGCTTCCGGGACGACTTATGGCTGATGTGCCGGATTCCGTGTACATCTATCTATACACTGATATGACGCATGGCGGCCACGATGGGCTGCATTGGGCATGGAGCACCGACGGAAAGCGGTGGATATCGCCGGCGCCGTGGCAGAAACTTGTGACGAGCGACTATGGAGCATGGGGTGCCGAGAAACGGATGTTTTCTCCCGCTGCAGTGCGCGATGCCGCCGGGACATGGCATGTGCTGTGGAGCGTCAACGGGCATGCGCCTACATTTGCCCACGCGGCTTCCGACAATCTTATAGACTGGCTTCCGCAGAGCTATCCGGCCGTATCGCTTGCCGGCCACAATTGTGTGGATCCGGAAGTGGCACCGGCCGGAGATGCCTATCTTGTGTCGTGGCTCGACACGGGAGCGGGCACCGATACGGTGTGCATGGGTAGCATGACATCGGATTTCATCACTTTCAGCGCTGCACGCCCCGTCCCGCGGTCGGTGCGCCGGAATATGCGCCGCGCCATTCCGGCGGTGGCTGCCGGTGCCTCGGGCACAGTGGAGCGCATATCCCGCGCGGAGTTGCGCTCGCTTATAGACCATGCCGATGCTGAGGCGGCGCGCCATGCACGCTACAGCGAGAATGCCGCTTCGGATGCAGTGCGTTTTGCAGGGATGGCACCGGTGCGGGCCACGCTGCGGCTCACCGGCGATGCCGGCCACAGGATATCGCCTATGCTCATGGGCATATTCTTTGAAGATATAAGCCGTGCGGCCGATGGTGGCCTGTATGCCGAGCTGGTGCAGAACCGCGACTTCGAATACGACGAAACCGATCTGGCGCGCCGCGACCCGTCGTGGAATCATCAACACAGCTGGAGCGCACATGGCGATATGGATTTTGCCATAGACACGGTGGCGCCTCTGCACCCCAACAATCCGCACTATGCGGCTATTGAGGCGCGTGGCGCCGGCGCGGCTGTCAGGAATACCGGTTTTGCAGGCATCGCCGTGCGCAAGGGCGAGAAATATGATCTGTCGGTGCACATGCGCGCCCATCAGGGGCCGCGGCGTGTGCGCGCCTCACTGTTGGCCCCGGACGGCACGCGTATAGCCGATGCAGCGCTGACGGCTCCACATGGACGCTGGGGAAAAGCCACCGCCACGTTTGTGCCGTCGGCTACATGCGACTCCGCAGTTCTGGCCATAGAGCCGGCGCAGGGCGCGCGGCTGGATATGGACATGGTGTCGCTTTTTCCGCGCGCCACATTCCACGGACGCCGCAACGGGTTGCGCTCCGACCTTGCCGATACTATCGCAGCCCTGCGCCCGCGCTTCGTGCGTTTTCCGGGAGGATGTGTGGCTCATGGCGACGGCATAGGCAATATCTACCGTTGGAAAAACACGATAGGACCGCTTGAGAGCCGCGTGCCGCAGCGCAATCTGTGGGGATATCACCAGACAGCCGGCCTCGGCTATCACGAATATTTCGAGTTCTGCGAGGATCTCGGAGCGGAGCCGCTGCCGGTAGTGGCGGCGGGTGTGCCCTGCCAGAACTCCTCGTGCGGGGGAGCCGGGCAGCAGGGCGGCATACCCATGGATGAGATGAAGGCCTACGTGCAGGATGTGCTCGACCTCATTGAGTATGCCAATGGCGACGCCCGCACCACGGAATGGGGACGCCGTCGCGCGGAAAACGGCCATCCTGCGCCTTTCGGGCTCAAATATCTGGGCGTAGGCAACGAGGACCTGATATCCGACGTTTTCAAGGAGCGTTTCAAGATGATATATGATTCCGTGCGCGTGCATTATCCCGATATTACGGTAGTGGGCACGGCCGGTCCGTTCCATTCCGGCAGCGATTACGACGAAGGCTGGCGCTTTGCCACTCGGCTCGGAGTGCCGGTGGTCGACGAGCACTACTACGAGGCGCCCGGCTGGTTTATCTACAATCAGGACTATTACGACGGCTACGACCGGTCGCGCGCGCAGGTGTATCTGGGCGAGTACGCCTCCAGAGGCAACACCTTGTATAACGCGCTTGCCGAGGCCGCATATTTATGCGGAGTGGAGCGCAACTCCGATGTCGTGGCCATGACATCCTATGCGCCTCTGCTTGCCAAGGAGGGCTTCACCAATTGGAACCCCGACATGATATATTTCACCAATACAACGGTGCGCCCGACGCCCAACTACCGCGTGCAGCGTCTTTTCGGCGAGAATAGCGGCGAAGAGTATGTGCCCTCGGCGCTTGATGCCGTCGGTGCCGACGCGGCCGTGCGGGCGCGCATCGCCGCATCGGTGGTGCGCGATGCGGCCGGCGACACCGTGGTGAAGCTGGTCAATATCCTGCCTGTGGAGGTGGTGCTGAGCACCGGCCTTGAAGGTGCTGAAGGCACTGTCGCTGTGCTTGCCGGCGATGCTGCCGCCGAATCTGTGGCCACGTCGGTGCGTCCGCTCGCTCCCGGTGAGCCCGGCGAATTGCGTCTTCCTCCATATTCGTTCACTGTAATCCGTATGCGTTGATGAAAACTCTGTGTTTTGCCACAAGCACGCGCGCCGACTGGGGATTGCTCAGCCCTGTGGCGCGTGCCATGAGCGGGCTGCCGGACGTGTGTGTGCGCATCATTGCCACCAATATGCACCTTATGCAGGAATACGGCTATAGCGCCGACGAAATACGTGCCGACGGTTTTGAGATCGATGCGGCCGTGCCCATGGTAGTCGACGGGCCCGGCGAGGCTGCGCGCGTGCGCGCCATGGCGCAGTGCATGGCCGGCATGGCCGATGCGCTCGAGCGTCTACGGCCGGATGCGCTCGTGGTGCTGGGCGACCGCTACGAGATGCTCGCTGTTGCCTCGGCCGCCGCTGTGATGCGCGTGCCGGTGGTGCATATAGCCGGCGGCGAGGTGAGCCAGGGCGCTGTCGACGACGATATACGCCACGCCATCACCAAACTCTCGGCCCTGCATCTTACCGCCACCGAGCCCTACCGCCGCCGCGTGGTACAGATGGGCGAGGCACCGGAGCGCGTGGTGAACACCGGCGCTATAGGCGTGTGGAACATCCTCAACCGACAGCTTGCGGGGCGCGAGGAGCTTGAGGCCGATCTCGGGTTCAGCCTCGAGGGTCCGCTGGCTGTTGTGACCTATCACCCTGCCACACTCGCCGAGGCAGATCCAGCCGAGTGTTTCGCCGAACTGCTTGCAGCTCTCGATGCCCATCCGCAGTTGCGCGCTATAATCACGTATCC
Source organism: uncultured Muribaculaceae bacterium (assembly GCA_910578095.1). Lineage (GTDB taxonomy): Bacteria > Bacteroidota > Bacteroidia > Bacteroidales > Muribaculaceae > CAG-873. The sequence continues at coordinate 18,845 of CAJTOZ010000028.1, forward strand.
CAACAATGATGCGGGCGCCGACGGGCTTATTCCGCTCATACGCGCCTATGCCGATGCCCGTCCGGGACGTGTCCTGGCGGTGCCGTCGCTGGGTGCACGCCGCTACCTGTCGGTGCTGCAGTATGCGCAGGTGGTTGTGGGCAACAGCTCCAGCGGTATTGTGGAGGTGCCGAGCACAGCTACGGTCACGGTCGATGTGGGGCCACGGCAGCAGGGGCGTCTTTGCGGGCCCTCGGTGCTGCATTGTTCCGAAGGGCGCGCCGCGATAGCCGATGCCATAGCCCGTGCGCTCTCGCCGGAGATGCAGGCTGTGGCCGCCCGGCGTGAGAATCCTTACCATAAGCCTGACACGCTGCGGCTGATGACGGATGCCATCGCCGCGTTCCTGCGCGACATGCCGCCGCACAAGCATTTTCACGACATAGGTTAAAGCGTGTTAAATAGGCGCTCACGATGTCATTAATGGGCATTGAATGCGTCTTAACCTATGTACAATCATATTACTCATGAACTGTCTTTATTCACATTACGCTTTGTTCGGTTTTTCCAAGTTTATAGCTGTCTGCTGCATGCTCGCGACAGTTGTCGATGCCGGCGCCACAACCTACCGTGTGCGTGCCGCGGCAGTGGATTCGGCAGGCGTGGCCGAAGAATTCGCCACATGGCGGATATTTGCCGCCGCCGACACAGTGCATCCGGTGGCCGGCGCCGTCACGGGCGCCGACGGGCTTGTGGACACGCCGCTCGATTCGGCCGGCCGCTATATGCTCGACATCACGGGCATGTCGTCGCAGCGTGCGCGCACGCCGTTTGAGCTCACTGCCGAGCGCCCCGTGGCCGAACTCGGTGCCATCATGCTGGCGCCGTCTGCCACAGAACTTTCCGAGATTGTGGTGTCGGCGCAGAGACCGCTTGTTGTCAAGGAGATTGACCGCCTGGCCTACGACGTGCAGGCCGATGCCGAGGCCGCCACATCGCCGCTGAGCGACATTCTGCGCAAGGTGCCGATGGTCAGTGTCGACGACGACGGCACTATCAAAATCAACGGAAGCACCAATTTCAAAATCTACAAGAACGGGCGTCCTAACAATTCCTTCACCAACAATGCCAAGGACATCTTCAAGGCCATACCTGCCTCGAGCATAAAGAAGATAGAGGTGATCACCGATCCGGGTGCCCGCGAGGACGCCGAGGGAGTGGGCGCCATACTCAACATTGTCACCGACTCCAATACGGCCCTCGAGGGCGTGCTGGGCAATGTGAGCCTTTGGGCCAGCAGCCGCAACCTTGTGCCCACGCCCAATCTGTGGTTGTCGAGCCAGATAGGTAAGGTCACATTCTCCGTCAACGGTGGCTACTATAACAGCAACCGCAAGGAATCGGAGAGCATAACGTCGCTCGACGGTGTGTACCAGTCCACAGGCAATCATCTTGAGGAAAACGGCACAGCCTACGCCGAGCGCAACGGCGGATACGGCGGCTTCGAAGCCAGCTACGAGCCCGACACGCTCAACCTCATCACGCTCGAAGGTAATTTCTATCTCTCCAACGGCAACTCCGTGTCCGACACGCGCACATCTCTCACGACCCCTGCCGGCGCCACCGTCTACAGCTACCGCTCCGCATCCTACTATCCGCGTAACCGCTATCTCGATTTTTCCGGCGTGGTCAACTACCAGCGCACCACCCGCCGCAAGGGCGAGACCATCACGCTGTCCTACCAGATATCCACCACCGACCAGAAGCGCAAACAGCAGTCGGATTACACCGAGGCGGTCAACGCCCCCATGGACTACATCGGCATCACGGCCAGCTCCAAGCTCAATTTCATAGAACAGACAGCCCAGGCCGACTGGAGCCGCCCGCTTTCATCCAAGATGACCCTTGATGTGGGCGCCAAATTCATACAACGCGACAACCGCACAAAGAGCTCGCGCGACTATCTCGGCACCGACCGCGCCACGGCCGATGATTTCACCCACCGCACCTCCATAGGAGCCGCCTACGCCGACTGGCGCGGTAATTTCGGCAAGTGGGGTATGCGCGCCGGCTTGCGCTACGAGTTCTCGCACCTCTCCGCCGAATATCGCCTCGGCGACAAGCGCTCTTTCGGAAGCAATCTCAGTGATTTCGCCCCCAACGTCGCCGTCAACTACAAGATAGACGACGCCAGCACAGTCAAGTTCAGCTACAACCGCCGCATATCGCGCCCAGGCGTCTACTACCTCGACCCAACAGTCACGGAAACCCCGCTCACCACATCGCAGGGCAACCCACGCCTGAACAGCGCCACGCAGAACAGCCTCTCGCTGAACTACAGCCTCATACGTGCCAAATTCAATCTCGACGTCACTCTCACCGGCGCACTCTCCAACGACCAGATAGGCCAGATAAAACGCGTGGTCGACGAGCATTCATACTACAGTTACGCCAATCTCAACCGCTACCGCGGGGCATCGCTCAGCGTCTATGCACAGTGGTCGCCGGGATCGAAAACCACAGTGATGATCAACATGTACGGTGGCTACACACGCCACGAGCTGAAAGAGGAAGGCATAGCCGAAGGGCGCTTCTACTGCAACCCCTACCTCAATGTGAGCCAGAAGCTGCCATGGAAGCTGCAGCTGCGTGGCTATGCCTACTGGTGGTCGGGCGATCTGGGCAGCGTCTATTCCTACTCCAAAAACGGCTCCGACGGCATAGGCTACGGGTTCAACATCTCGCGCTCCTTTCTCAAGGACGACCGGCTGCGCGTGAGCATCGGCGCACGCAATCCTTTCGGTCCCGTGCACGGCACTTACCGCAGCTATTCCATCAATTCCGACTATCTCGGCGAGAGCGTCACCCGCTACAACTCAAGCCGCGAGGTGAGCCTGAGCGTGTCCTACCGCTTCGGATCGCTCCAGGCCTCCGTCAAGAAAACCGCAGCCAAGATTCAGAACGACGATCTGTCGGGACAAAAACTCTGATTGATATATACATAGCGGCAGGGACCCTAAGGTCCCTGCCACAGTTTTTTTACGTTAAAGGCTTCTCTGCTCGAAGGCGGAGATTTTGCGGCGCCACTCGTCGCTGACAGGGATGGAGCGCACGGCCACAGGGTCGAATCCGGCCATGACAGTGTGGCAGAGGCATTTCAGATCGCCGGTGTCAGCATTGACCACGCGCTGCTCCAGCCGCAGGGATTTTTCGCCTATAGACTCCACGCCGGTGAGCACCTCGATGTTTTCGTTGAGATAGGCCGGCGAGAAGAAGCTACAGTTCACGTTGACTATCACCAGGCTCTCCGCTTTGCCGTCGAACACTCCTCCGAGGGCTGTGAAATACTTCACTTTTGCCAGGTCCATGAGCTGGAAATATATGGCATTGTTGAGGTGCCCCATGGGATCAATGTCGAGAAAACGTAGCTGCACGGGCTGGTGGTGGCGGAATTCAAATGTGGGTGCGGGTATGCGTGATTTGCTCATGATTAGTGATTAGTGGAATGCAATGGATGTGATAACGTTTTTGCCGGCGGCCTGGTTCAGGCGGTCGACTATGGCCGTGCGCATCATTCCGAGCTCGCTTTTCAGCGGAGAAGATGTGATGACCACGTGCAGAGTGCCGCCATCGACCCATCTGCGTGCCGTGTGGCGGTTGACGGTAGGCCCCATCACCTCGGGCCACAGGTAGCATATGCGTTGCTGCTCGTAGGTGTCGCGTGCGCCTGTGCTGTCGATGAGCTCGTCGATGAGCCGTCCTATCTGTTTGGGGTCGGTGCGTTTCATGAGGGTATGATATCGAAGCGTCCGTGGTCCACGTTCCACAGGCGGTGGTCGGCCCCCATCAGGGCCACTATCTCGTCGAGGTGGCGGCGGTTGGTGTCGGTGATGAATATTTGTCCGAAAGCCTCGCGTGCGGCCACCGTCTCTATGATGCGGCCCACGCGTCCGGCGTCGAGCTTGTCGAAGATATCGTCGAGCAGCAGCAGCGGCGCCATGCCGCATGCACGTGCCAGAAATTCGTATTGGGCCATGCGCAGCGCTATGGTGAAGGTCTTGCACTGTCCCTGCGAGGCTGTGCGGCGCACGGGCATGCCGTCGAGCGTGAGCTCGAGGTCGTCGCGGTGCGGCCCTGCCGATGTATGGCGCAGGGCGGTGTCGCGGGCGAAGCGCTCGTGCAGCAGTTCCGTCAGTGCGGGGCGTCCCGGGCCGAGGTGCGATGTGAGCGCTATGCCGGCTGCCTCGTCGGTGCCTGAGATGGCGCTGTAGTAGCGTGCGAAAATGCTCCGGAGTTCGTCGGTCCATTCATGGCGCCGGGCGGCTATATAGGTTGCCGAGGCTTCCATCTGGAAGTCGATGGCTTCGAAGAGGGCTGCATCGGTGGCGCCATCGCGCAGAAGGCGGTTGCGCTGGTCGAGCAGGCGCCCGTAGCGCACGGCTGCGTCGAGATAGCGTGCATCGGTCTGGCTGATTACCATGTCCATGAAGCGTCGGCGCTCCTCGCCCGAGCCGTTCACGAGGTCCATATCGGCGGGGCTCACCATCACCAGTGGCAGCAGCCCTATGTGGCTGCTTATGCGCTGATATTCCTTGCCGCCGCGCTTGAAGCTCTTGCGGCGTCCGCGCTGCAGGCCGGCCAGGATGTCTTCATCGGCTCCATCGCGGAGATATGTTCCGCGCACTATGGCAAAGTCCTCGCCCGAGCGTATGAGCATCTGGTCAGGCGCTCCGGTGAAGCTCTTGGTGAAGCTCAGCATGTGCAGCGCGTCGAGCAGATTGCTCTTGCCCATGCCGTTGTCGCCGAGTAGGCAGTTCACCTTGGGCGAGAATTCGAGCGTGGCGCGTTCGATGTTCTTGAAGTTGGTGATGTCGACCGCGCGCAGTATCATTTCTTGAAAGCTTCGTTGAAGAAGAGCAGATGGTAGAGTATGGAGTTGGCCCAGTAGATGTGGGTGTGTTTGCCGGGGCGCTCGGTGTAGTCGTGGGGTATGCCGGCCTCAAGCAGGCTCGTGTGCAGCTGACGGTTGACGGGAGCGAAGAAATCGTCGGTGCCGCAGTCTATCACAATGTTGAGCTCGCCGGGCTTGAGTGTGGGCACGAGGCCGGCCACGGTGTAGGCATCCCAGCGTGCGGGGTTGGCGTCGCGCGGGCCTATCCATTGTGCCATTTTCCACGATTTCGGGAAAGGACGTATGTCCACACCGCCACTCATGCTGCCGGCGCTGCCGAAGAGGTCGGGATGGCGCATGGCCAGCCAAAGGGCGCCGTGGCCTCCCATGCTCAGGCCTGTGATGGCGCGTGCATCGCGCGATTTTACGGTTGGAAGTGTGGCATCGATATATGGCACGAGCTCGCGTGTGATGAAGCTTTCCATCTGCATGGTGCTGTCCTCGGGGCTGTCCCAGTACCAGGAGTCGCGTCCGTCGGGCATCACGAAAATCATGCCGTAGCGGTCGGAGAGGGCAGGCAGGTCGGGGCGGGTTTTGTCGATCCATGTGCGGTAGTCGCCGCCGTAGCCGTGGAGTATATAGACGGTGGGGCATGCCTGTGTGGCTGCCGCGTCGGGCTTCACCACGACCACTTTCATCGGGCTCTCTATGTATGTGGCCGGCACGCTCAGTGTGTCGACCGATGCCGCGCGCGCGGTCATGGCCGCCAGCGCTGTCAGCAGTATTGTGAAGATGTGTTTCATGTGTGTGCAAAGGTAGCTTTTTTACAGCAAAAAAGCAAGCCCCGCCGACACGGGTGGTCGGCAGGGCCTGCGCTATTGCGGTGTGTGGGATCCGTTACTGCTTGGCGAGCACGGCGGTGTAGGGCACCGAGCTGCAGTCGAAGGTCACGATGTAGGTGCCTGCTTCGGCTGTGACGATGTTGCCGCCGTTGAACACGAGCGCCGATGCGTCCGTGCCCCAGTTATGGGCCCAGTCGTTGTTGGCGCGGAATTTCCATTCGCAGCCGGCGGGGAACTCGACGGGAGCCGACACCCATGTGCGGAAATCGGCGCTCGGGGTCAGAGCCAGGCTCTCGCCCCAGCCGTTGAAGCCGCCTATGATGCCGATGGTGCTCATGTAGGTGAGCGTCATGTCCTTGGTGGCGAAATTGATCTCCACGTAGTAGAGGCCGTCGACATCGGGCTTGATATTGCCGCCGCCGTTGGCTTTGCCGGTGTAGGTGACGATGCCGTTGTCGGCCACGTTTTTCTCAAGCGTGCCGCCCAGGCCGAAGTCCTTGCCGAGCCAGTCGGTGTCGGGGTTGAACTTGAAGCCGTCGCCGATGATGCTCACCAGACCTTTGTAGTTGACGTAGTCGTCGGTGGTGAGTGTCTGCGATGCGGCCGCGCTCCAGCCGTTGGCTGTGCCGGGGGTGTAGAGGCATGTGTAGGCTTGCTTGTAGTCGTAGGTGTCGGTGAGCATGTTGATGTCCATCAGCATGGGCGAGGCTGCGACAACATTGCCGGCGGCAACGCCTTCGAGCAGGTCGCCGGAGGCGTCGGTGCCGCCTGCGGGGCCATAGATCACGCCAGTCGACGATACGATGCGCCATTTCAGGCCGGCCTGGTAGTCGGCGTCGCTGTACATGGCGGTCACCTTGAAGGCGGGGTCGTCGTAGGGGCTTACGCCGGTGTTGGCGAATGCAAAGGTCATGGCGTCGGAGAAGTCGTCGCTCTTTGCTATTTCCAGTGTGTAGCCGTCGGCTATCTCCTTGGCGGCGTCGAAGGGCTTGACGCTGTAGGGGTAGGGGCCGTAGAAATAGTCGGGACCACCCAGGCGCACGCTGGTGTTGCCGGTCACGGCGTAGGCGGCGTAGCGGATGTAGACGGTGGCTTCGCGCGGGTCTTTGGTGAACGAGCTGTAGTAGACGTCCTGCAGTGCGTCGGGGGCGATGCTCACGGTGCCTGCGGCGTTTTTGGCCTCAAGAGCCACTGCTCCGGCAAAATCGTCGGTCTTGGCCATTTCGGGCTCAAGCACCACGGTATAGCCTTCGGGGGCGCCGGTGAGGGTTGCTGCGGCCAGCTCCACGGCCTCTCCGGAAGCGTTCAGGGCCTGGAGGTTGATTACGGCGCTGTTGCCGGGGGTGACAGCCACGGCGTCGGTGCCGAAAGGCGCTTCCTGCGGGTTGGTCTGGGGCAGGCCTGTCATGTCCTCCACCTCATCGCAGGCGGTGAAGGCGAGGCCGAGCGCTGCGGCGCAAAGTATATAAAGCTTTTTCATTATGCTTGGCGGATTAGTTGTTGATGGTGAAAGTGACTTCGTTGTTGTTGGTGTCGAGGGTTACTGTCACGTTTTTGCCTGCGGCATCGGGCAGCACGAAGCAGCCTTCGCCTGCGGCGGTGGGATAGGCCACGCCGGGTGTCACGTCCACGTTGTCGGCGCCGCTCGACCATTCAGCAGCCCCCCAGCCTGTGGGGTTCTTGTAGAAGCGGCAGAAGAGCTGGGTGTTGCCATCGGGGAATCCGTCGGCGAATGCCGAGAAATCGAAGGTGGCGGTGTACACACCGGTGATGCCTTCGTCCACGAGTGCCCAGGTGGCGTAGGTATCAACGGAGGGTGTGGCCCAGTTTTCCTGGTTGCCTATCATGTACACCTTGGCGATAGGCACTACCTCCTGCGCGCCGGCAGTCATTGTCACTGTCCACTTGGAGGAGTCCTCGTTGCTCATGTCCACAACGATGGTCACTTCGCCGCCGGGCCAGTTCACAAAGTTGAAATTGTCCTTGGTGGACTTGATGCCGTCCTCAAACACGCCGTTGATGAACTCGCACTCCACGTTCTGGGCGCCGTCGCTGTCGACGGTGTTGCCGCCGTGGTTGTTGCACGGGCCTATGGAGCCGGTGTCCCAGTTTCCGTCCAGCACGGTGTAGAAGCGGAACATGGCGGCTGCGGGGATGTTGAACACTCCGCTGTAGATCTTCGAGCCGATGGCCTTGTCGCTTTCTTTGAGACGCCAGTTCTTGAGGGTCTCGGTCTCCTCCATCTTCCATTCGGAAGGGGTGCCCACGAGCCAGATGTAGCCCGGTTCAGGAACTGCAAAGTAGCCTTTAACGTTCTTGAGCTCGATCCAGTTGCTCTTCACAAGGCCGGTGCCGGCGTTGTCGAGCTTTGCCACGGCGCGGATATAGAGGGGCTGGTAGCCGGGGTCGGTCCATTGGTCGGATGTCTCGATGCCGCGGAGCTTGCACATGCCTGTGGCCACATCGGCTTCGTTGATGGTGAACGACGCACTTGTGGGAGTGTTGCTGTCGATAGCATAGGTGCTCTGTTTGTCGAGCGAGATTTCCGTGCTGTAGATTGCAGCGGCCACAAAGCCGTAGTCGGGCTGCGAGCAGGAGAGCGTGATGGTGCCTTCCGGCGTGAGCTCATAATACTGCTCGGCGGTGGGGGGAGTGTTGAGCGTGAAGCTGTCGGGCACATTCACCACGGGGGTGTCGTCCGTTTCGCAGGATGCAAGGCCTACGATGGCGAGCGCGCTCAGTAGTATGCTAAGTTTTTTCATTGTTGTCTGTGTGATGGATTAGTAGCCGGGGTTCTGGCCGATGACCGATACATAGGAATAGGGGATGGCGAACACGCTGCGATAGTCTTCGATGGAAGCGCCGGCGTAGATGCCGCCCTTCCAGCTCCAGAGGTATTTGCCACCGGTGAAGAGACCGAAGCGGATGAGGTCGGAGCGGCGGAAGCCTTCCCAGTAGAGCTCGCACTGGCGCTCGGTGAGCACATCGGTGAGGGAGTAGTCGCTCACTTCCGGCATGCCGGCGCGCTTGCGCACGAGGTTGAGGTACTTGAGGCCGTCGCAACCTGTGGCGCCGCGCTTCTCGCATTCGGCCAGCATCAGGTAGGTGTCGGCCAGGCGGAACACGGGATAGTCGGCATCGTTCATGCCGCCGGTGCTCATCACCACGGGACCCACCTCGGGATCGTTGTCGTAGTTGCTTTCCATCACGTAGCGGAACTTGGTGCACACGTAGCCTTCGGTGGTGTAGGAATCGAGATCCTCCACGCTGTTGGTGAAGCCGGTGGAGTAGAACATGGCGCGCTTGTCGCCGGCCTCGAATGCGTTCACAAGCTCGGGGCGCACCTTCAGGCCGCTCCAGGGGGTGAAGCCGCAGCCGTACTGGGCGAGCACGTCGGCGGGCATGGCGTCGCAGAGTGCGCCGGCCACCAGGTAGGTGGTGCCGCCCCAGCTTTCCATGGCGCCTACCTGCTGGGGAGCTGCCCAGAGGATTTCGCCGTTGCCCACATACTTGTCGTTGGAGCCGCAGAAGAGGTATTTATATTCGTCGGCGAGCTGTATGCCGCTTGCCACCACCTGCTTGCAGGCGTCGGCACACTCCTGGTACATGGGGGTGCCGGTGTACACCTCGGCGCCGAGGTAGAGCTTGGCCAGCAGCATGTAGGCTGCCTCGCGGCTCACACGTCCGTAGCTCTGCTGAGCTGCCAGGGGCACATCGGGGATGGCTGCGGAAAGGTCGGCCACGGTGGCGTCGAAGAGCTGCTGGCGGTCGTAGGTGGGAGGAATGGCACCGTTGGGAGTGTTTTCATCCACCCAGGGGCCGCGGCCGAACATGTCGATCATACACCAGTAGGCGTAGGCGCGGAGCACGCGGGCTTCGGCCTTGAACTGCGATTTCTGTTCGTCGGTGAGCAGCGAACCGGCGTTCTCGAGCTGCAAGATGAAGGTCGATGCCTTGCGGGCGAGGTCGGCCTCACGGGCGTAGCAGAGATAGAGCCAACCGTTGTTGTCGAGCCAGGAGTGCTCGAACAGGGCGTGGTAGCCGGGGTCGTTCCATTTGTTCATGATCACGGCCTCGTCGGCGGTGAGCTCCTGTGCGTTCCAGTGGCAGCGCATGTACACGCCGTCGCCGTCGTTGTATCCGGGCCAGGAGATGTTGCCCTCGTAGAGGAGCGAGCCGTAGATGCTGCCGAGGTAGCCGTACCACTCGTCGGTGGTGGTGAGCTCGGTCTTGGTGTTGGGATCGTCGGGCTTCACATCGAGGTCGTTCACGCACGACGATGTGGCGAGAGCCATACCCACACAGGCCAGAGCTGCATATTTATATAGTTTCATATTGTTGCGTTCTTGTATGTGAAAGAGTGTGTGTTAGAAAGAGGCCACAATGCCGAGCGAGTAGGTTGTGGGGCGGGGGTACACGCTGTTGTCGATACCGCTGAACACCTCGGGGTCTACGCCATTGTATTTGGTGATGACGAAGGGGTTCTGCACGGCGCCGTAGAGACGGATGCGGAGGGTGTTGTTGAGCAGCTCGCTCCAGGTGTAGCCCAGAGTGATGTTGTCGCAGCGTACGAACGAAGCGTTGCGCACGAAATAGTCGCTCATCTGCATCATGTCGGTCTTGGTGCTCTGCCAGAGGTACACGTTGTTGAGCAGGTTGCTGATGGGGGGCACGGCAGTGCGCGATGCGAAGGCATTGTCCACTTCGTTTTTGTTGTACACCCAGTTGCCGATGCTGGAGCGCAGCGTGAAGCCGAAGTCCCAGTTTTTCCAGCTGAAATTGTTCTGCCAGTTCAGGGTCACAGCGGGGTCTTTGGAGTGGTAGATGTAGCGGTCGTCGGCAGTGATGGCGCCGTCGCCGTTGCGATCCACGAACACACCTTCCACGGGGGTGCCGTCGGCGTTGTACACCTGCTCATACACCCAGAAGGAGAATGCGGGGAAGCCTTCCTGATGCTTCTGGATGTCGCCGGCGGTGCCGATGTTGCCGGTGGTGCTGTCGGCACCTTCGGCCAGGCGGGTCACTTTGTTCTTGTTCCATGCCACGTTGAAATTGCTGGTCCAGGTGAAATCCTGGGTCACTACGGGCTTGGTGAGGAGGTTGAACTCGATGCCTATGTTCTCGAGGTCGCCGAGGTTCTGCGGGCCGCGGTTGCTCAGGTTGGAGCCTACAGGGTAGGTGGCCACTGTGAGCAGGTCCTTGGTTTTGCGCTTGTAGAAGTCGATGCTACCTGCGATGCGGTTGTTGAGGAAGCCGAAATCGATACCTGCGTTCCAGGTGTGTGTCTCCTCCCATTTGAGGGTGGAGTTGTAGGCTCCGGGCATCACGGTGTAGTGCAGTTTGCCATCGGGACCGATGTACTGCTGGTTCATGTTGGTGCTCTGGTTGAACACGGGCAGGTAGGCGAAGAGGTAGTCGTTGCCCAGGTCCTGCTGGCCGGTGATACCATAGCCGGCGCGCACCTTCAGTTCGTTCATGAACGAGCGTGCGCCTTCCATGAAGTTCTCTTCAAGGATTTTCCAGCCGAGGGCCACCGAGGGGAATGTGCCCCAGCGTGTGTCCTTGCTGAAGCGGCTGGTACCGTCGCGGCGCACTGTGACGGTGAGAAGATAACGGTCCATAAGAGTGTAGTTGAGACGGCCGAAGTACGACAGCAGCTGATAGGGCTTGCTGTAGTAGTATGTGTCGCTGCGCTGATAGCCGTCGAAGTCCATGCCGGGGGCATACACCTGGCTGTAGTTGTTGCCGTCGTTGTGGAATTTCTGCCAGGAGTAGCCGGCGGTCACGTCCACAGCGGAGCTGATGGCCTTGAACTCCTTGTTGTAGTTGAGGTAGAAGTCAAGCAGAAGGTTGTACATCTCCTGGGTCTCGGTGCTCTTGGAACCGTAGCCGTCGCGCACGCTCACATCGCTGCCGGGCACATAGTGGCCGGCGCTCCATGCTGCGGGCGAGAAGGGGCTGTCGTAGGCTATTTCCTGGCCGTGGCTGTAGTCGTAGGCCAGGTTGAGGTTGGCGCGGAGCTCGCGGAGGAAAGGCATGCGCAGGTCGAGCTGCAGATTGCCGATGCTCTGGTACACTTTGGCCGTCTTGTGGTATTCGTAGAGCTCGGCCACAGGGTTCTTGCTCTCGATGGTGTTGATGCTTGCGCCGGTGTCGCCGGTCAGCAGCGCGCCTGCGGCGCCATAGGAGGTGTAGTTGAGCAGGTTGTTGCCGCCGGGCATGTAGACGGGGAGGGTGGGGTTGAAGCTCACGGCTCCGCCGAGGGTGCCTTTCTCATAGCCGTTCTTGATGTATGCGCCCTTGATGTTGGCGTTCACGCTCAGCAGGTCGTCGAAGAATTTGGGGTTGATGCTGATGCTTGCAGTGGCGCGGTCCATCGAGGTGGTGTTGATAAGGCCGTTGTTGTCGGTGTAGGCTACGGCCACACGGTAGGGCACGCGGCCCAGCGAGCCGCCGACGCTCAGCGAGTAGTCGCTGCTCACGCGTGTGCCGAGCACCTGGTCCTGCCAGTCGGTGTCGTAGATCACACCGTTCACGCCCAGGGCAGCTGCCTGCTGCGAGTCGGCGCCGTAGCGGTTGATCACAAAGTCGGCATACTGGCGGCCGCTCATCATGTCCATGGTCTTGCGGGGTGTGTTCACATACATGTTGGCTGCGAAATTCACCTGGGGTTTGCCGCTCTTGCCTTTCTTGGTGGTGATGATGATGACGCCGTTCGAAGCGCGCGAACCGTAGATGGCGGTGGCGCTGGCATCCTTAAGGATGGTCATGCTTTCGATGTTCTCGGGCGAGATAAGGCCGAGGGGGTTGCTGCCGCCCTTCACATTGTCGTTGACCATGGGCACGCCGTCCACCACGAGCAGAGGTTTGTTGCTTGCCGAAAGCGAGCTGCCGCCGCGGATGAGGATGTCGGCGCCGCCGGAGGGGTTGCCGGTGGTGGTGACAACCACACCGGGGCTTGCGCCCACGAGCATGTCCTGGGCGGAGGTGGCGAGGCCTGCCTCGATTTCATCGGGCTTGACCACGGCCACGGAGCCGGTGGCGTCGGATTTCTTGACCATACCGTAGCCCACGACCACGAGTTCGTTCATGGCCACGGAGCTGGTGGCGAGGGTCACATTGATGGTGGTGCGTCCTTCCACGGCCACTTCCTGTGTGTTGTAGCCGATGTAGGAGAACACGATGGTGCCGTTGGCCGGGGCCTCGATGCGATAGTTACCGTCGATATCGGTGGCAACTCCCGTCGTCTGGCCTTTCAGCGTCACGCTGGCGCCGATGGCGGGTTCACCGTCGGGCTCGTATACTGTACCCGTCACGATGACATTTTGCGCCAATGCCGGGAACGACAGGCATAGTACTGCTGCGAGCACAAGCCAAGCCTTCCGAGTCATTTGAAAACAAATGTTCTTCATGCAAAAAATTTTAAGTTTGAACTTGTAATGTATGTATTGATAATCTCTATAAAAACTTACTCCGCGCGCTGTACGCGGCGGCATGGTATTAGCATAGCCGTGTTTTCCAGTTCGCAAATTTAACTATAATTTTACCCCCCCCCCAATACATTAACGATTTTTAACGAAATTTAAGTCGCAAAATGTGGGGAAATGTGTCGGCCCGCGCCGAGCGGGCTATGCTTCAGGGCAGAAGTATGCCTATGGCCACGTATGCTCTACGGTGCCACGAGCGTGTGCTCCACTCATAGGAGCCGATGTTTTCGGTGCAGTCGGTGCGTGTGAATGTGATATTGGTGGCGCGTGTGGGCCATCGGTATCCGGCGTCGACAAAAAGGCGCAGCTTGCGCTTGAGCCTGAACTCGAGCGTCACTCCTGTGTTTATGACGGGAGCCCATCCCACTCCGCTGTATTCCCATGCGGTGGAGGGGGCATCGTCGGAGGCCCGGCTGATGCCGCCGGAGGTGCCGGAGGATGTGCCGAAGCCTACGCGCGCATGCGCTACCAGCTTTCTGCACAAGGCCACGCGTCCTTCAATTCCGGCACTGGCGTTCATGGAGAGAACGTGGAAGCATCCGTCGTAGTCCATCTCGTAGCCTTCCGGATCTACGTCCGGGCCGAATGTCTCCGCCCCTGCGAAGTTGCATTCGGCATATACGCCTAAATTGGGTATGAAATAAAATGTGGGACGCACGCCGAGCTCAAATTTGGAGCGGTTTCTCACAAACGGCCATGGAGCCTCGTTGCCTGTGCGCGATGCGTATCCGAGATACAGTGCTGTTTCGAACTTCCTGAGTGATTGCTCCCTGCCGGTGACGCTGTCGGGTGTCTGTCCAGGTGCCGGCAGGAGTGTGAGTAGCAAAAAGCATATCGAAACGATTGTTCTCATAGCATGATGATGGTTGGTGCGCTGCAAATATAGCGATAAATGGTAATAAAACCAAATATTCGTTTTTTTTTGCTGTTTTACCATTCTATACCCGAGAAAAACATGATGCGGGAAGATGGAAACACATCGTGGACGGGCATTTCGCCCGTCCACGATGTGTCGCTTATATAAATATATGATTATGGCGTGAGCGCCGTTCAGCGCTTCACTGCAAGCTTGGTGGTGGTGCCTGCGGCACGCACGAGGTAGAGGCCCGGGGCGGGCAGCTCCACCGCATCTTTTCCGCCGGCAACGAAACGCCCGGCTGTGTCGAACACGCTTATGTCCTCGCCTTCGCACAGCAGCGTGCGTCCTTCCACCCGCAGCGGTGTGGCGTCGGAAGCAGCGATGTCGGCGATACCGCTCATGCCTCCGGCCACCTTGAAGCTGATTTTGCCGTTGGTCTCGGTGATGTCGGTGATGGGCAGGTCAATGGCTTTTCCGGCCCACGATACCAGGGCGGGGGTGGTGGTGGATGTGAATGAAGTCTTGTTTCTGGTGCCCGGGAAAGGGTACTGGGCCATTATGCTTCTGCTTTTGGAATTGGCGCGTCCTCCGGCCTCCACGATGTCCACGTACTGATGCTGCTGGTTGTTGTTGACGGCATTCTGTTGCCATGTGCGCGCGGCATAGTCGATGTGCCACACCAGCATGCCGTGTCCGGGCAGGTAGGCGTCCCAGCCTGTTTTCTGGCGGTTTTCGAGCAGGAAAAACTCGCTGCTTTTCTCCGTGGGAATCAGGCAGGATGTGTTGCTGCCTATGATTTCCTCAAGAGTGATGTTGGCCGGCCCGTCGAGCACTATCGGCTCGTTCCATCCGAGGGCGTTGCGCTCGTAGGCGCTGTAGGCCGGGGGAGTGCAGCCATTGTTGTTGTAGGGGCCGTAGTCGAGCACGCTCCATGAGCCCGGGGTGACAGAGTTGCTTTCGTTTTCGGTGTCGTAGAGGTCGGGCAGACCCATCACATGGGAGAATTCGTGCACGAATGTGCCTATGCCGTCGGGACGGCTGCCTTCCCACTCGTTGGAGCATGCGTAGCGGTCGAAGATGACGCCGTCGGCCATGCACCACTTGCCGGCACCGGATGCTATATAATATGCGTGGGGCCATACGCTGCTGTCCGGGCCGCCGGAGGCCTCGCCTGTGCCGGCGTAGAATACGAACACATTGTCCACGTAGCCGTCGCCGTCGGTATCGTACTGCGAGAAGTCCACGTCGTCGTTGAGCAGCTGCACGGCGTGTATTATCATGTCCTCCGCCGCTTTGTCGTCGCCGTAGGCATCGTTGCCGCCATAGTATGAGCGGTTCTGTGGAAGTTCTACAGGGCCGTAGCAATCGAACTGAGGGCGGAAAGCGCCCATGGAGTTTTCTACAAAATAATCGCGTGCGGAGCCGGTGCCGTTGTAATCGTTGAAGCCCTCTTTCATGAGCATGTCGCTGAAATACTGGGCTGCGTTGGGCGTGGAGAACTTCACGTCCTTGTAGTTGACGAGAATCACGAGGGCCTTGACGTCGCCCACCACGGGGAAACTGTCGTCGAAGCGTCCGATCCCTTTCTGGGCTATGGCACGGTGCCGCGCTTTTGCGGCAGGGCGGGAGAGCGCTGTGCGGCGCACCTCGCGTGCGTCGATGCCGGCGAGCAGTGCGCGCTCGGCTGCGGT
>CAJTOZ010000029.1 GCA_910578095.1 uncultured Muribaculaceae bacterium
TACAATCGCCTATTGCACCACAACATAGAAGGGACATCGCTTTGCGATGTATAATGCCGGCATGCCAATTTTACGTGCCGAAGGCACGTCCCTACATTGAGAATAAAACCTTGGGGACTTTTGCGGATAATCATTTGATTTATTATTGATTGCCAATCCTTTTGTTGTCGTTTTGTGCTTACGGCAACGACCGCGACACCCTGCACGCCTGAGGCGCTGCGGTGCACGCGGTCGTTTACGCTATTATTGTGACAAGTCCGGCCTATAAGCGCCGGGGCGATGCATCAAAACATCTTCTCGGGATACTCTCCGGCAGCGTGGAGCGCAGCCAGACGGTCGACCACACCCTGACGGTCGGCGGCATAGGTGACGCCAAACCAACGCGAATCAGTGTCGAGCACACGCACTCCGGCCTCGCCGCTGTTGATGAGCGTGTCGATGCAGGTGGGGATATAGAATTCGCTCTTCTCCTCCTTGCCATGCGCATCGAGGAAGCGACGGAACTCACGCTCGGAGAAATCGAAATACTCGGGAGTGAAGCCCCAGAGATTCATGCTCACAGGCGTGGCAGGCTCAAGTGTCTGCGTAGCGCCGTTTTCATCGGTATACGTGATGCGGTGGTCGGCATCGTAGCCTATGTCGGTGCGCTCCACCACCTTGGTGAGCATGCCGGCATCGCTCGTGGAGCATACGCCGCGGGCCACAGTGCCGTTTTCGGTCATGGTGTTGCCCACGCGGAAGCCCACCATGCAATAGTCGCCGGGCTTATCGTGCTCGCGGGAGAGCTCGCGCGCTATCACCTCGAAGGCGTCGCGGCCATAAAAATCATCGGCATTGATCACGGCGAAAGGCTCGTTGATCACCTCGCGTCCCATAAGCACGGCGTGGTTGGTGCCCCACGGCTTCACACGGCCTTCGGGTGCCGTATAGCCTTCAGGAAGCTTGTCGATGCTCTGGAACACTACTTCCACAGGCACATGGCCTTCATATTTGCTGAGGATCTTATCGCGGAAATCCGGCTCGAAATCCTTGCGTATCACAAACACCACTTTACCGAAGCCGGCACGGATGGCATCGTAGATGGAATAGTCCATGATGGTCTGGCCCTGAGGGCCCACGCCGTCGAGTTGCTTGAGGCCGCCATAACGGCTGCCCATACCTGCGGCAAGTACAAAAAGAGTAGGTTTCATAGAATAAGTGATTGGTTCATGATTACAACAGCCTATGGCCACACCCCGGAGCATCAGATGGAATTCAGTCCCCAGAATATGACCACAAGAAATGCCGCCAACACCACAAGCACCACGCCTGAGGCTATCATGGCCGTGGTGGCGAGATTGCGCCACGGGCGCGTGTGGGCATGCAACCCCAGACACGCGGCCACAAAGGCACACAGCCCCACTCCAAGAGCCGCATAGCCATTGAAGCACAGCACCACCCATGCCGCTATGGCGAGCACGGCGGCCACTGCAGCCATCCATGTGTGCCAATTGGCGGGAGCGGCTACTGAAGCCTCCGCTGCAGGAGCATCTTTTTGTATGTCGGTGTTTTCGGTCACTTCGGCAATCTGTTTTTACAAACGCAAATTTACGCAAAATTTACGAGCTGTTGTATAATTATGACAATTATTGTGAAAAAAAGTTTAGTGACGGATCAATAAATATTTAGAATAAATTTTAAAACTCTTGTCAGCCACGCTCCTGATCGCTTGTGGCATCGTATATTTCCTCAAGGATTATTCCGGCAAGGCGCATCCCGAATATAGCCGTGGTGTGGCTGAGAGTTCCGTTAATGGCAGCTTTACGTGCCGTCCAGCTATCGAGCTCGCCGGCTTCGAAACCTGAGGGAGATGCCACATCCACGCGGTTGCTCAACCGCTCGGGGCTGTAGACACACATCACCGGCGCCGACGGCCAACGGCCGCTGCGGCGCAGCAGAGTGCGCAGCGCACGCGCAAGCGGACAGCCCTGCACGCGCCCGAATTCGGCCACGGATATCTCCGCGGCGTGTACTTTCAGGGCAGCTCCCATACTCGACACTGTGCGCGCTCCTGCGGCCGTGGCATCGAGAAGCAACTGCGCCTTGCAGCGCAGCGAATCTATGGCGTCCACCACATAATCGTAGGATCCGAGATCAAAGCTCCCGGCGTTTTCCGGCGTAAAAGCCTCCACGCGCGCCACCACGTCGCAGGACGGATTGATATCGAGCAGGCGCTCCCGCAGCACATCGGCCTTGGGGCGCCCCACGGTGGAGGTGGCGGCAGGCAGCTGGCGGTTGCAGTTGCTCAGAGCCACTTCATCACTGTCGACGATAGTGATATGCCCTACGCCGGCGCGCACAAGCGCCTCGGCGCACCACGAACCTACGCCGCCCAGGCCGAACAGCGCCACGCGCAACCCGCGCATGCGCGCCATCATGGCTGCGCCTGCGAGCAGCTCCATGCGCCCGAAGCGCCCGTTAAGTTCTTCTGCTGTCATACACACATTTGTTTGAATGCACAAATTTAACAAATTCCCGCCGCTCCGGCAATAAAAAAACCGGCGCAGGAATTTCCTGCGCCGGATCATTCAACCTAAAACTTATCGTGGCTCCGTATCAGAGCTTCACCATATCGAGCGTGCCATTTCCGCCGCCATTCAGATTGATGGTGATGCGGTAGGTGGCGCCTTCCTCAAGCTGCACGCCGTCTGCCAGCTCTATATTGCCGGCATCCTTGACGTAGGCTTTGGCTGCGTCGGTGAGAGTGAAGGCGTTGTCGCCAGCAAACTCTCCACCCCATCCATTCTGATGGAAGAACTTGAAGGACAGGTAGTCGGTGCGCAGGCGCATGCCGGTGGAAGAACCATGCTCGGGACCTGCCTGGCCCGTGAACTGGTAGACACCGGGGGCCACCTGTGCCACGCAATATGCCTGGCCGGGATTCCAACCGAACTGCGAGTCAAGCGAGGGAGAGCCCACGCCCCAGCCCATCATCCAGATGGCGCCTTCGGCCAATGTGGCTTCGGCATCGCCGTTCATCTTTTTGGCGGCGATGGTGCGCAGCGAGCGGTTGAGGGTGATGAGATACTCGCCGTCCACGGCATTGAAGCCCACGGCACCGGAACCCTCGGCAAGGGTGAAGTAGTCGGGGTCGGCATAGTATTCGTCGAGATCGCTGATACCGCTCACAGCGAGTTCCGCGCCCTGCGCCACGGTGGTGTGCAGCGTGTACACCTCATTGTCGAGCGTTGTCATCTTTTCGCCGCCCATGCGCACCACCTGTTCCTCAAAGGGCTGCTCGCCGTCGTCGGTCACGCTGAGCACTGCAGCGGATGTGCCGGCGGTAAGGTCGACGGTGAAGGTGTAGATGTGGCCGGCCTCGAGGGTCTTGCCTTCTTCGAGATAGAGGTTGCCATTGTCGTGGCCGCCTTCGCCGGTGCCCACCTTGACGATGGAGCTGGTGGAGGTGAGTTTGTCGCCGCCGAATTCAAAGCCCCAGCCCATCTGACCGAAGAACTTGAAGTTGATGGCGTCGGTGCCGACGGTCTTGCCGCCGATGAGGGTGATGCGGTAGACTTTTTCGGCCACGGGTGCCATGCAGATGGCTTTCTCGGTGGTCCAGCCCACGGTGTTGGAGCTGAGCGAGGGCTTGCCCACGTTGTCGCCGATCACCCATACGGCACCCGTTCCGGTGGCCTCGTCGAGGGTGGCGGGGTCGGAGCCGCTGAGGGTGTAGACGCGGAAATATTTGCGCGCCATGTCGGCTTCGAAGCGGTAGGTACCGCCCATGGGCACAAATGTGAGCGTGCCGTCGTCGTTGCGCGTGAGCCAGTCGGGGTCGATCCACCACGAATCAAATTCGGGGAATCCGGCAGGAGTGATGGTCTGGCCCTGTGTGAGCGTCATATCAATGGCGCTCACAGTCTCGCTGACGGCCGAGAATGTGCGTCCGTTGAATGTCAGAACCGTAAAGGGCGAACCCTCGAGGCTGTAGGTGTTGAAGCTTACGGTGTATTTGCCGGCCGATGAATTGCTGAAGGGGATGGGATCGGCAGCTCCGGCCACGATGGCGCCATTGCCCCAGCCGAAAGTGATCTCATTGCCGTTGTCGTCGAGCTTGGGCGCTACGATATGGCCCTTGAGCTCTTGCGGCAGACGGTCGGTAAAGCTGTAGCAGTATTGTTCCGTGCGCTCCATCGTGTACTCGGTGCCGTCGGTGGCCACGAACTGCAGCGAGGGATAGTCGGCGTGCGTCACATGCACCTCGAAAGTCTGCTCCGTGGTGGTGAAATTCACGTTCTGCAGGCGCATGCGCAGCACGGCGCGGCCGTCGGGAATATTGGCCATATAGGGAATATATATCTTACCCTCGTAGTCGGCTCCGTTCTGCTTGGTGCGGATCACGGTCTCGCTCACCTGCTCTTCGCCGAAAAACAGTGTGGCTTTGAGCGTGGACAGCGCCACCTCGGGGTCGGATGCGCGCACGGAGAAAGCGAGGCTATCGCCGAAGTGCGCGTTGCCGAGACTGGTGTGTACGTCGATGGCAGGGGCACCTTCAGCCCACTTGTCGTCGTCGCAGGAGGTGAATCCCGCGGTCAGGGCGGCCAGGGCCATCATGCCGTATATGCTGTGGTTCTTCATAAAACCGAAGATTTTAACTTGTTGATTAATGATAGTTGTTCAGTATCTTCACTTCCATGCGTAGGACACGGCGCTGTTTGCGGGCACTTCGGTGTAGAAGTGATGGTTGCCATCGTCCACGGTGATGTTCATCGCGGCGCTGCTGCTGTTGCTGAGCACGAGGGCATAGGAGCCATCGGTGTTCTTGAACGCGGTGTAGGTGAGGCCGGGAGCCGTGAAGCCTTCGGTGCCGATGCGCACAGCGTCGGGTTTGACCACAGAGCTCATGTGGGCTATCACATAGTAGTGGGAGTTGCGTGTGATGGTGGTGTAGTCCTTGTTGATATCGACAGCGCCGAAGCATGTGGCGCAACCGCCGGGACGGTAGGGACCACGGTCCTCGTCGAGCATGAGGTTCCACACGATCACACCCTTGCACCAGCGGTTGACGGTGCCGAGCGTCACCTGCTCCATGTCGTCGGTGAGCTTGGTGGTGAGGTTGCGGCCGTCGTTCCATGTGCCTATGCTGGTCTCTGTGAACACAAGGTCCTTGCCGGGCATGGCGTTGTGCACCACTGTGAGCTCGTCCTTGTCGCCGCCGTAGTTGTGGTAGGCAGCGCCGGCCAGATAGCCGGCAGCCTCATCGTCGGCATAGATATTGAGGGGATAGCCCTTCTGCGATTCGATATTGTCGTAGTTGTAGTTGTGGTCGAAAGCATAGATACGGGTGTCGATGCCGGCAGCCTTGAACGCCGCGCCGAGAGCCTTGACAAACTCGCGCTCCTCCTCCCACGGCATGTAGCACGATGCGCTGTTGCCACGGTTGAGAGGCTCGTTCTGCGGTGTCACGGAGTAGATGTCGATACCCTGGGCCTTGAATGCCTGTATCCACTTCACGAAGTAGGTGGCATAGTCGGCGTAGCAGGCCGGATTGAGCGAGCCGCTTGTCCACTGGTTGTGGGGATTGCGGTCGTTGATGTTGTCCACCTTCATCCAGCGCGGGGGAGTCCAGGGCGTGCCCATGATCTTGAGATCGGGGTTGATGGCAAGTATTTCCTTCAGCACCGGTATCACGTAGGCCAGTTCCTCGTCGGTGAGCGCGAAGTTCTCGATTCCGGGAGTGTCGCAGCAGGTGTACTCGCTCAGCGAGAAGTCGCTGCAGCCGATGGATATGCGGCAATAGCTGAAGCCGTAGCCGCCATCGGGCGAGAATGTGGCGCGCAGAAACTCGCTGCGGTCGTCGGGATTCATGCGCAGCAGGTTGTAGCAGGTGCTGCCGGTGATGGCCACACCGAAGCCGTCCATCGTCTGATATTCCTCCTGCGGGCGCAGGTATATGCTCGAGGGCGACATGTTGTCGCGTGAGCTGAAACCTATGGTGCTTTCCGTAAGGTCGAAGCTGCGCGAGCCTGTGGTAGTGATCACGCGCACGTCGGTGCCGGCTTCGGGAGTGGGTTCGGGTTTTGGCTGCGGGCCTATCTTGGGATCGTTGTCGCATGCGGTTGCAGCCACGGCGGCTACTGCGAGAGCGAGGGCTATATTCATTGTCTTCATGAGATATTAGAGTTTAATAACCGGGGTTTTGTACGAGGTTGTCGTTGGCGTCGAGCGCGGGCTGCGGCAGGGGGAGACGGTAGGAGAATTCCGTGAAGGGCAGTTTCTGCGGACGACGGCCGGAATCGCGGCTCCAGAGGCTGTTCATCACCTCTTCCACCTTGTTGAGGCGCACGAGGTCGAACCAGCGCTGGCCTTCGAAGGCGAGCTCGAGACGGCGCTCGTTCATGTAGGCTTCGAGGAGGGCTTCCTTGCTGCCGCGCACCGATGCGGGGAGCTTGTCGAGGCCCGCGCGCTCGCGGATGCGGTCGATGATGGCTGCGGCGCCGGCGAGGTCGACGTTCTCGCCCATGATGAGGGCTTCGGCTTTGAGCAGAAGCACATCGGCAAAGCGGAATTTTATGATGCTGCTGAAGGCCGAGCGGCATTTGTACATGAACGCGTAGCGCTCCGAGGGATAATAGATGCTCCACTGGCAGTCGTACCATGCCACGCTCTCGTTGAGGCGCTTGGTGTCGCCGGCTTTCTCGTAGGCCGCGATAAGATCGCGCGACGGAGTGATCCACTTGGCCCATGTGAAGTTGTTGTCCCAGTTGGAGAGGTCGCGGCCAAACATCCATGTGCACCAGTTGCCGGCACCTACGGGAAACTGTCCCTCAAGGATGCTCTCGCGGGTATTGGTTTCGATGGGTATGGCCTTTGCATTCTCATCGTAGTGGGGGATGCCCTGTATGCCGAAGAGATGGCTGAAGTCGTCCACGAGATCAAATCCGTCGGCGGCTATCTGGTCCACGTAGTACACCACCTTGGAATAGTCGCGCAGAGGCTTTTCGGCGTAGATCTTGGCCAGAAGGGTGCGGGCCACGTTTTTGGAGAAGCGTGTCTTGTCGGCAGTCTGGTCGGGGGCATATTTCACAGCGTTAAGCATGTCTTCCTCGATAGCCTGGTATGCCTCGAGTTCGGTGCTCTGTTCGGGGAAATAGGCATTGTACACATCCTCGATATTATCGGCGGTGATGTCTTCGGCCACGGTCTTGATGACAGGGATATCGCCCCAGATGCGCACCATATCGAACCATATCATGGAACGGAAAATCTGCGCCTGCGCGCGGTAGCTCTCGATCTCGGCCTGTGTGAGGCTGCCGTCGGCCACCTTGTCGATGTTGGCTATGAGCTTGTTGGCCACGGCCACATCGCCGAGGTAGCGGTTCCAGTCGCGCTCGATATCCTTGTTGCTGCCCTCGATGCTGTTGTTCTCGAAAGGAAGTGTTTCGGCATCGGTAGTGCCGGCATAAGCGTTGTCGCTGTGGCTTTCCGCTATGAGCAGCAGGTCGAGATACCAGTGCTCCTGCTGGTCGGTGATTTTCTTGTACATGCCCTGCATGTAGCTTTCCACGTCGGCCTTGGTGCGGAACACCACCTCCACGTCAGCGTCCTGCACGCCTTCGGTGATGTCGCTGTAGGTGTCCTGCGGCTCATAGTCGAGAGAGCAGGCGCTGAGGGCTGCCGCGATGGCTGCCGGAAGTATATGATGGAGTTTCATGAAATGATCGTTCTGTTATTAGAATTCAACATTGATACCGAATACGAAGCTGCGGCACTGGGGATACGTGCCCCAGTCTATGCCCTGCACGGCGCCGCTGCTGCCCCACTGGTTCACCTCGGGGTCCATGCCCTTGTACTTGGTGAACGTGAAGGGGTTCGTGGCAGTGAAATAGGGCTGGAGGCGTGTCACGCCGAGCTTTTTCATCCATTCTCCGCTGAAGTTGTAGCTGAGCGAGATATCCTTGATGCGGAGATAGGAACCGTCCTCCACGAAGTAGGTGGAGTTCTTCATGTCGAAGTTGGCCTTGGGCACGTCGGTGATCTGGCCGGGGATGCGCCAGCGGTTGAGCACGCGTGTGGTCTGGTTGTTGGCGTTGTACATACCTTCGGTCTCCATGCGCGAGGCGTTGTAGATGTCGTTGCCGTAGCTGCCCTGCAGGAATATGCTGAGGTTGAATCCCTTGTAGCTGAAGGTGTTGGTCATGCCGTAGGTAAAGTCGGGGTTGGGGTCGCCGATATAGGTGCGGTCGCTGGAGGAGATGCGGCCGTCGCCGTTGAGGTCGCGGTACATGAGTTCGCCGGTTTCGGGGTCGACGCCGTCGCTGATGTAGCCGTAGAAACCGCCGAGCGCGCGGCCGGGCTCGTTGCGCACCACTTTGTCGCTGACGTGGTCGCTGGTGGTGGCGTCGTAGTACACTTTCTGCAGTGCGAGCTTGGTGAGCTTGTTGCGGTTGAACGACATGTTGAGCGAGGTGGTCCACTCAAACTCCGGACCGGTGATATTGTGGCTGGTGATCGCAAACTCGAAGCCCGTGTTGGTCATCTCGCCCTCATTGCGCTGGATAGTATTGGCCACGGATGCGCCGGCAGGAAGAGTTACGTTCATGAGCATGTCGGTGGTTTTCTTGTAGTACCAGTCGGCCTGCAGGCTCACACGGCCGCTGAGCACGCTGAAATCAAGTCCGACATTGGTCTGCGTGGTGGTTTCCCATGTGAGGTCGGGGGTGCGGAGGTTGCTCTGGTAGATGGTGGGCAGTGCGTTTTCCTGCCCTTCCTTGAACCATTCTATGCGCGTGATGCCGTAGCGCTGGAGGTAGGCGTAGTCGCCCACGCCGCTCTGGTTGCCTGTCTGACCCCAACCGCCGCGCAGCTTGAGGTCGCTGATCCACGAGAGGTTGCGCATGAAATTCTCCTGCGATATGCGCCATGCGGCCGAGAAGGAGGGGAAGGATTTCCAGCGGTGGTCGGGGTGGAGCTTGGAGCTGCCGTCCATACGGATGTTGGCCGTGAAGAGGTATTTGCTGTCGTAGTTGTAGCTCACGCGCCCGAAGAACGACATGATGCCCCACTCCGATGCTCCGGTGCCTGTGCCGGTCCAGGAGATTTTGTTGGCGGCGTTGAGGGTGTGAATTTTGTCGTCGCGGTAGTGGCTTCCGCTGATGTAGCTGTTGCGGTAGTCGCTGTCGGTCCAGGAAGAGCCTATCATCACGTCGACGCGGTGGGCCTTGAACTGCTGCCACCAGTTGGCCACGTTGTCCCAGGTGAGCACGGTGTTCTGGTTGCGGTTGTCGCTCGCCTCACCATACTGGTTGCGTCCCCATGCGGTGCTGATAGGGTCGAGGAATGTGGTGTTCAGCGCATTGCGGCGGTCCATGGTGAACTTCGAGTCGAAAGTCAGGTTGGGAAGAATTGTGAAGAGGAGGTCGCCGCTCGCGATAAGGCGGTTTTCCTTGTCGCGGTTGTTTTTGGTGCGTGCCTGGTTTTCAATAGGATTGGTCAGATTGGCCGCACCGTAGAAGTTGTTGTAGTACTGCCCGGGCTTGTCGGGATCCCAGATGGGAGCATAGGTGGGAGTGTTGACCACAGCGAGAATCACACCGCCGCGGTTGGAGCCGGTGCCCATCGAACCGCCGCCGTTGCCGGAATAGTCGGCGTAGACGATATTGGCCTTAAGTGTGAGCCAGCTCTTGATCTTGCCTTCCACATTGGCACGGAAGCTGTAGCGCTGATAGTACGAGGTGTTGAGGATACCCTGCTCGCGGGCGTAGCCGCCGCTGAGGTAATACTTCATTTTCTCACTGCTCTGCGACACCGCCACCTGATAGCTCTGGGTGCTGCCCGTGCGGTATGTCTCGTCAAACCAGTCGGTGCGGTCGGTGAGGCCGTCGGGAATTCTTACGATTCCTATCTCATCCTGCAGCTCCTTGTACTGCTGCGCGTTGAGAACATCGATTTTATTGGCCACACGGGTGA
The DNA here is from genome assembly GCA_910578095.1 of uncultured Muribaculaceae bacterium. Taxonomy (GTDB): domain Bacteria; phylum Bacteroidota; class Bacteroidia; order Bacteroidales; family Muribaculaceae; genus CAG-873. Next base: position 9,952 of record CAJTOZ010000029.1, read on the forward strand.
AACCGCCCTGGAGGTTGAGTGTCACCTTGGCGTTTTCAGCAGATCCGGCCTTGGTGGTGATGAGCACCACACCGTTGGCGGCGCGGGAGCCGTAGATAGCGGCGGCGGAGGCGTCTTTGAGGATCTGGATGTTCTCGATGTCGGTGGGCGAGAGGAATTTGATATTGTCCACGGGCACACCGTCCACTATATACTGCGGGTCGTTGCTACCGTTGAAGGAAGTGGTGCCGCGCACACGGATGCTCATCTCGCCGCCGGGAGCACCGTTGGGAGATGTCACGGCCACACCTGCCGCCTTGCCCTGGATGGCCTGGGCGGCGGAAATGATGGGACGGTTCTCAAAATCCTTGCTGCTCACGCTGGAGATAGCCGTTGTTACGTCCTTGCGCTTCACGCTGCCATAGCCTATGACCACGACTTCGTTGAGCAGCTCTCCATCCTCTTCCAGGGTGATATCCATGGAAGGGGCGGCTTTCAGTTCCTTTGTCTTGTAGCCAACGTAGCTTATGACTATGGTGGAGCCCTGCGGACATTCAAACGAGAATTGTCCGTCGATATCCGTCACAGCCGCAATCTGCAGGCCCTTTACTTGGACGGAAGCGCCGATAAGTGGTTCGGCATCGGGACCGACCACTGTGCCGCTCACACGCAGATCGGCACCCCGTGCAAACAGGGAACCACCGATGACGAAGATGGCGGCAAGCACAAGTGATAGTAAATTTCGCTTGTTTTTCATGCTGATTTTATAGGTTAAGTTTATTGTGATGAGTATTCAAGAAACACTTTGCAAAATTATGCACAATAATGCAAGGTACGCGCGTGCGGTAACATCACACGGTAAGTCGCAATGAATCATAAGCATCTGCTTGCCAATATATTACAAAAGCGAGGCAGATCTAAAAAAGTAAGTATGAGGTACACGCCCAATAAGGACGGAATGTTATCCGGAGGCGGCCGTAAGGTTTATGATTTCGACATTCTTCCGAGACGGCGCACCGTGTCGGCGAACTGCTCGCGGGGAATCACGGCGTTGCTGCGCACGCGGAAGCGGTTGTTGTACACCGTTTGCGGCGAGCAGTGCAAAAATTCGGCTATCTTCACACTGTCGGCTATGCCCAGACGCACGAGCGCATATATGCGAAGCTCGGTGTTGAGAAGTTCTCCCTCGCGCGGACAAATCTTGTGGTCGGGCTGCATCAACGTGTTGAAATCGTCGATAAAATCAGGATATATGTGCAGGAATATGGTGTCGAAATTATGATAGAAATCCTTCAACTCGTCGCGCATGCGCGATGGTGCGTCAGTCATCTGCTTGATGTCGGAATATTGCTTGGCGATGAGTTTGCGGTTGACGGTGCGGCGGAATTCATCGATCTTGCGTATGTACTGCGAGCATATAGTGAACACATAGCCTATATACTCCTCCTTCACATAGTTTGCCTCGGCGAGTTTGTCGTTTTTCTCCGTCAGGCGCTCGTTCAGCAACCTGAGTTCTTCATTTGCCTCGGCCAGACGGCTCTGCAGCGCGTCAAGCTCGCCCACTTTCGATGCCAGCGAGGCGTTGGCTTCGTTAAGGCTGCAGCCGCGACGGTGGAGCTGCTTTTTCTGCCGCGCTATCACAAGCAACGTGGCCACAAGGCCTATCACAAGCACTGCCAGGGCCACCAACACTGCCGTGAGGGAAGCGTTGCGATCGTCAAGACGCGCGTTTGCTGCCGCGTTGATGGAGCGTTGCAATGGCATCAGGCTAAGGGAGCGCACGCGGTTGGGATAGCTGATAGCTGCCGACAGACAGTAGTCGGCATACGCGTATGCCCGCTCTATATCGCCCTGCTCATACATGTATCTGGCGAGTTCCTGCAGGGAAGCGATGTCGCGGTTGGCGATGCTGACATCGGCGATGGCACTCATTATCACTCCGCGCAGATACCCGTCGGTATCGCCCTCATATTTGTACAGCAACCCCAGTATGTATGCGTTCTTCGCATCCTCGGGGGTGTTCAGCCCCGAGGCCTGCAGGCGCTCCTCTATCCTGGACATGAGCGGCCGGCGCTCGTCGTAGTCGCCCTGGCTGTTCCATCCGGTGTCCCACAGATAGTCGGGGTCGGCAGGTTCCGTCACTCGTGCGAGCGAATCCTTGTATGTGCGCTCTATGGCATAATAGCGTTGCCCCTCCTCGGAGGAATAACTGCCGGCGTAATTGCCCAGATGGGAATACAGATACACCATCTGGCGATAGTACTCCTTGGCCAGCTCAGGGGAGATGTCGGCCGGATTGATGTCGCGCACCACCTCGGCAGCCTCGCTGAGCAGACCTTCGGCCGCAAGGACAAACGAGCGGCGGATGGCAAGGCGTGTGAGCCACTCCGGCTTGTTGAGACGGCGCGCTATGGCCATATTTTCATTTATCACGGCCATGGCCGAGTCGGCGCTGAAAGTGGAGAGTTCGCCGTAGAGCGCATCATTGGCCCAGTAGCGTTCTTCATCGCTGCGGGCGGTATTGCGCTTGTTGCGCAGATCGGCGATGCGGCTGAGTTTGCGCTGCTCCACGCCGGAACGGTCGGCCAGCAGCGAATCAAGCCGTGCAAGCAGTGCACCTGTGGACGGCACGGGGGCGCCTGCGGAACCAAGACCCGCAAACGCAAAAATCAGAATGATGAGAAACGTTGCTTTCATGGTGGTGCAAAGTTACAAACTTTCAGGCGTTTTCAGCCTATCCAGCACCGTTTTAACTGATGTTTTTTAACATATAAGCTTACTGCCGATATCAATCGAGAGCATCGACAAACGCACGGGCGCGGGATGCAGACGGGGTGCGCAAAAGCTGGCGCCCTGCGGAATCGGCCACCACGAAATACGGCAGGCAAGGTATGGCCAGGCTGTCGATACCTCGGGCCGCGATGCCTCCAGGAATCCACGCCTGCGTCCACTTGGCCGAGTCGGGACGCGTGATGCGCCGCCATACGGTGGTGTCGGTATCAAGCGACAGGTCTATCACGCGCAACCGCTTGCCGGCATGCTTGTCGGCGTGTCGCAGCAGCGGCACCACACTGTCGTTGCGGAATGTATGCTCGGTGCTCATAGCTATCAGCCATACGGGCTTGTCGGCTATGCGCAGCGTGTCGCTGCCTTTGCCGAGAACACGCACCTTGAAATCGCGCACACGCGCCGATGCACCATGTATGTGGCCCTCTATCATTGATATGAGGCTCTGCGTGACGTTCATAGGCCGCGACTCAGGCGCTATCATTCCCAGAAGTGAGTCGGCACGGTGCAGACCGCCGGGTGTGGAAGCGTCGTAGAGCGTGGTCACGAGCAGGGTGGACACGATGTCGTCGGGATGCGCGCCCACATAGGCCTCCACAAGCGAGTCGGCACTTCCGGCGGCGATGGCATCGGAGTGGTCACGCAGCCAGCGCGTCCAGCGTTCGAGGTCCTTGCGGCCGGATGCCTGGAGCCGATAGTGGGCCGCAGGGTCGACGTGGCACTCTATCTCATCGCCCTTGGCCGCATACAGGCGCCCGAGCAAACGATAGTCATTGTCGTACAATTCTATCATCACCGGCTGCGGGGCGGTGCCCTCGAAGCGGAAACTGCCGTCGCGCACGGCTGTTATGCCCTGCACCAAGGCGTCGCCGTTATAGAACACATAGCGCAGATTCATGGATTTGCCGCCTTCCACGGTTCCCTGAACTGCAAAACGGTCGCTGTCGCCGCACGCACAAAGCAGCACGCACATGAGCGCCAACGTAAGATGTCGCAATACTTTCATGCGGCAAAGTTACGAAAAAAACAGAAGATACGGACAGCTTGCGGCTTATTCCTCCACGGCAAGTATCTGCTCGCCATGCACCTTGGTCTTGATGGCCTTGGGACCGAAGACGTTTGTGATGACACCATCGCCGTTGATGAGGAATGTGGTGCGCAACGTGCCCATGTACTTGCGGCCGTACATGCTTTTTTCGGCCCACACGCCCATGGCTTCCTGCAGTTTATGGTCGGTATCGGCTATGAGAGTGAACGGCAGTTCATGTTTTTCTATGAAACGCCGGTGCGAGGCCTCGCTGTCGGAGCTGACACCTACCACGGCATAGCCCTTGGCACGGAGCGCGTCAATATTGTCGCGCAACGAGCACGCCTCGGCCGTGCATCCCGACGTATTGTCCTTGGGATAGAAATAGAGCACAAGTTTGCGTCCGGCGTAGTCGCTCAGTTTCACCTCTTTTCCGTTTTCATCCACGCCCAGCACTTCGGGCGCCTTATCTCCTACATTCATAACATTCAACAATGAGTGTGTTTAATTTCAATTTTTATATAAGCCTTCAATGTGGCTCTACTTCTTCATCAACCTGCGCAGTTCCTCCGCTATCTCATCGGCGCCGAAGCCTCGGGATGCGGCATGGCGGAACACGCGCGTACGCCCTTCGTAACTTTCCAGGCACTCCGGCCCGAGCGACCTCACCTTTGCCGCCACCACCGCCGCCACGCCTGCGCGGAACACCTCGGCATCAATCGCTGCGATTGCCTCGGCAGCGATATCGCGTTGGATACTCTTGGCAGCAAGAGCATACGCTATCTTGCGGCGTCCCCAATGCGCCAGCGATGCCTTCTGGCGCGCGAAAGCCCGGGCATAACGCTCGTCGTCGGCGAAGCGGCCGTCGACAAGCCTCCGCACTATCTTTTCGGCATCGTCGGGCGCCACGCGCATCCGGCGCAGTTTGTCGCGCAACTCGCGGGTACAGTACTCGGCACGCGCGCAAGCGTCGGCCAGACGGCCGAATGCCTCTTCGGGAGTGTATATCCGTGGCTGTTTAGGCATGGTTTTATTCGCGCGTGGCCCAGGCATACCGCATGCGGCCGCAGAAATCACGGTCGGTACACACATCCGTGAGGCCGGCCGCGCGCATACAAGCCGCGGTGTCGGCCGCAAAGAGCGAGTTGATCTCAAAATATATGCGTCCGCCGCGCTTCAGGGCATGGGCCGCATAGGCGCTGAGAGCGCGATAGAAGCGCAGAGGATCGCTGTCGGGAACAAACAGCGCCTCGGATGGCTCGTACAAGAGCACGCGATCATCCATGGTATCGCGTTCGCTGTCGGCCACATAGGGCGGATTGCTCACAATGATGTCGTACACCGCCTCATCGGCATCCGGGAGTGCCAAAGCATCCCTGTGGCTGAATCTCACAGTAGCCGCTCCCAGCATTCGCGCATTTTCTTCAGCCACAGCAAGGGCTTTGCCGCTGATGTCGACAGCATCGACTTCGGAAAACGGCAACGCCCGCGAGAGGGCTATGGCTATGCATCCGCTGCCGGTGCACGCATCGAGCACCCTGAGGTCGGGACGGGAGGAGGCATAGTCGACTATACGGTCCACCAGTCCTTCGGTCTCGGGGCGCGGTATGAGCACTCCGGGCTCCACCTTCAGGTCCATGCCGTAGAAACGGGCGTGGCCGGTGACATACTGCACCGGTTCGTCGTTGTCGACCACACGCCTTGCCATGGCCGAAAGGCGCTCCACGGTGAAATCCTCAAGTTCGCGGTCGGCATGCACGGCAATATCCACAGGCGTGTAGCCGGCGGCATCCTCAAGTATTATGCGTGCGGTGGCATCAGCCTCGCCCGCAGGGAGCGAGGCGCCGAGAATGGCGCGCAGATGTTTCTGAAGTGCGGACAATGTCATGGACGGGGAGAATAAACAGGTGCGGTAATATTGATGGATCAGTTTTCCTCCTCCTCGACGTCCTCGTCCCAGAAGAAATCACCGTCGTCCTCATCATCCTCACCCCAGCTCGCGGGGTCGATATGACGCAGATCCTCGGCTTCTTCCTCATCTTCCTCGGTGGGTTCGTACTGGAAAATAAAGTCGTCTTCCTCACGCACACGATGCTTGTCGTCGAGGCCGCGCTGCACTATGTCGGGAGTGGCCAGACGGTTGCTTTCATCGGTGATGGCGCGCCACAGCATATCCTTAAGCTCCGTGATACCCTGACCGGTGACCGAGGATATGAACACATGAGGCACATCCGCAGGCAGAGTGGCAGCTATGGCCTCGCGCAATTCATCGTCGAGCATATCGCTCTTGCTGATGGCAAGGATGCGGTGCTTGTCGTCGAGCTGCGGGTTGAACTGACGCAACTCACGCAGCAGAATCTCGTATTGGGCGGCTATGTCGTCGGCATCGGCAGGCACCATAAACAGCAGCACGGCATTGCGCTCGATATGGCGCAGGAACCGCAATCCCAAGCCTTTGCCCTCGCTGGCACCCTCGATGATACCGGGAATATCGGCCATGACAAACGAACGGTTGTCGCGGTAGCTCACGATACCCACCTGGGGCTCCATGGTGGTGAAAGGATAGTCGGCGATTTTAGGCCGGGCGGCCGATACCGCCGATAGGAGCGTGCTCTTGCCGGCATTGGGGAAGCCTACAAGACCCACATCGCCGAGCAATTTAAGTTCCAGAACCACACTCTTTTCTATGGCGGGTTCGCCCGGCTGGGCATAGCGCGGAGTGCGGTTGGTGGAGCTCTTGAAGTGCCAGTTGCCGAGGCCTCCGCGGCCACCGCGCAGCAGTTTCACGAGCTGGCCGTCGTCGGTCACCTCTGTAAGATAATCGCCCGTCTCGGCATCGTAGACCACAGTGCCGCACGGCACATCGATGGTTATGTCCTCGCCGTCCTTGCCGAAGCTGCGTCCGGCGCCTCCGCTCTCACCGTTGCCGGCGAAAATATGGCGTCGGTACTTCAGCGGAAGCAGCGTCCACATATTGCGGTTGCCACGCAGGATGATGTGGCCGCCGCGGCCGCCGTCGCCGCCGTCAGGGCCACCTTTAGGCACATACTTGGCGCGGTGGAAGTGGCGCGATCCGGCGCCTCCCTTTCCCGACCGGCAGAGTATTTTCACATAGTCAATAAAGTTGGAATCAGCCATATATGTTTATTTTTTTATTTCCAGTAGATTTTTATGATGGCGCATCAGCTCGGAAGCCTGACGGAAATCTGTGGGCGACCCCACATCGATCCATGTACCGCGGATGACATAGTAGGCCACCCGTCCGCCGGAGGCTATCACACGCTCTATGAGGTCGGTGGCGTCGGTGCGCTCGCCTGGCGGCACCGAGCGAAGCACGCCAGGGCGCATCATGTATATGCCGGCATTGGCGTAGTGGCTGTAGGAGGGCTTCTCCTCTATGCCTGTCACCCGCGCGCCATCGGTGGTGAGTATGGCATAAGGCACACTGACGGCATACGGTATGGCCGCTATGGTGATATCGGCATCCTGCGCCTTGTGATGGAGATACATTTCCTCGAAACTGATAGTCGTGAGCAGGTCGGAATTCATCACCAGCGCATCGCCGCCATCGTCGGGCCAGTCCAGCAACGACGCCGCACCGATAGTGCCCAACGGTTGCGACTCGCGCACCGTGCGCACCTGTACGCCGGCCACCGGAGCGGCGAAATGCGCATCGATGGCATCGGCCATATAGGCCGTAGACACGGTGATGTCGGCGACACCCACCGCCGCGAGAGCCTCCACATTGTAGTCGATGATGGCTTTGCCGTCTATCTCCAGCAGGGGCTTTGGCGTAGTGAGTGTGAGCGGCCTCAGGCGCTCTCCCTTTCCGCCGGCCATCAGCAGTGCGCGCAGCGGGAGCATCGAGGGGGTGGCGTTGAGATCGATTATGCCCGCCAGACATCCTTCGTCATCGAGGCGGGGCACCAGACGGATGCCCTTCAGACGCAGCTCGCGCAGACACGCCACATCGGGCCGCTCCCCGCGCACATAGCTGAAATTCCTATTGGCGGCGGCCGCCACCGGGCCTTCGGGACGTGCTCCGGCCAAAAGGGCGCGGCGTATGTCGCCGTCGGTCACAGTGCCGTACACCCGTCCGCTGGAATCTACAGCGAAGAGTGTCATCGTGCTGCCGCTCAGCTCATTGAGCTTGCGCAACGCATCGAGCAGAGATGCTTCGGATGATATTAAATGGCGGTTCATAACGGTCTTGTATCTATAATAACACCTGTAGAGGCATCCGGGTTATGAGAGATGGTTTAATTATGCTGATTTTTTTTGAACTGAGATGATGCGGCTCCGGCATCATTCCTCCACCGCGGCGCCCATAAGCGCTTCTGCTATCACCCAGTCACGCGGGGTGTCGAGATCGATGCTGTGCTCCGCAGGCATGGGCGAGGGAATCCGCTTCGGAAACGCCCCCATGGGCATAGCACGCAGCGACACGGGATTTATGACATACACGGCGCCATTGAATGTCCATGCCTCCGGCGCATCCTGCCGGCGCGTGAGCAGCCCGTCGCCTTTGCTTATGTGGAGTGTGCCGTCGGGGCCTGTCTCGAAACAGTTGTAGTAGGGATTGCACGCGGCAGGCTCCACACTCACCACCATATCCACGTCGGGCGTGTACAGCGCCATGGCGGCGCGCACATCGGCGGCAGTGCGCAGCGGCGAAGTGGGCTGCAGCAGCACCACGCAGTCGTAGGCAATGCCCGCCTCATCGGCATAACGCATGGCATCGAGCATCACCTCGCGGCTACCGGCAGTGTCGGTGGCAAGATCGGCAGGCCGCATGTATGGCACCGGCAGCCCGAGGCCTTCCGCCACTGCGGCTATCCCGGCATCGTCGGTGCTGAGGAGTATGCGGCGCGGGTCGGAACAGAGCTCGCGCGCTACGGCGATAGTGTACGCTATCAGCGGCCTTCCGGCCAGCGGCTTGATATTTTTGTGCGGAATGCCCTTGCTGCCTCCGCGGGCGGGAATTATATAGAGGGGGTTAAGCATAGAATGCAAAATTAACAAAAAATGTTGGACAGTGCGCCGACTTGTTGTAATTTTGCACCACAAACCATATAATCAAAACCAGCGACAATGAAAAAACTTATTCTCACGGCAGCCGTGGCGCTCGCCATATCCCTCTCCGCATGCGGCCCCAAAGGCCCTACCGGCGATGCAAAGGCCGACGCCAAATATCTTGTGGAGCAGTGCGTGAAGGCGCAGAAGGACGGCAAGGACGAGGCCGCCAAGGAGCTCACCGAAGAGTACATGAACTACTACAAGGAAAAAGGCACCTCGGAAGCCGCCGAATTCGCATTCGCCGTGCTCGCCGAGATGGGCAATCTGCCCGCTGAGGATCAGAAAGCCATCGTAGGCCTCTGAGCCGCGACAGGCCGGAATGCAGATGCAGCGCGTCCATGAATGGGCGCGCTGCATTTCGTTTTCAACAGTAGTGGATGGCTAAACCGTGACGCCGCGCATGCGGTCGTCAAAAGCCGACAAAGCCGCCTTGGCGCCTTCGCCCATAGCCACAACTATCTGCTTGTAAGGCACATTGGATACGTCGCCCGCGGCATATACGCCCGGCACCGATGTGCGGCAGGCACTGTCGACCACGATCTCTCCACCACGGGTGATATCAAGGCCTGCTCCTGCAAATGGCTGCGACTGAGGCGTCAGACCTATCTGCACAAACACGCCCTGCACCTCCACGTGGGTCTCGGCACCGCTTATGCGGTCGCGCACATCGATGCCCGTGAGGCGCTTGCCATCGCCGGTCATGGCTGTGAGCTGCGACGACAGGTGCACACGCACATTGGGAAGAGTGTGCAGTTTGTCCACAAGCACCCTGTCGGCCTTGAGTGTGTCGAGAAACTCGTACACATCCACCTGCTCGCAAATAGCGGCAAGATCGATAGCAGCTTCCACACCTGAGTTGCCACCGCCCACCACGGCCACCTTCTTGCCGGCGAAGAACGGGCCGTCGCAATGCGTGCAGAAAGCCACACCACGACCTATATACTCATCCTCGCCGGGCACATTGAGGCGCCGCCAGGAGGCTCCGGTAGCGATAATGAGCGCGGGAGCCTCAAAGGTCTCTCCGCTGTCGGTGGTCACGCACTTCACCGGACCGCCGGTATCAGCGGAGACTATGCGGCGGTTGTCGAAGAGAGCCACATCGTTGCTTTCGAGATGTGTGCGCAGGTCGGAAGCCAGTTGTGGACCGGTCGTGAGTGGCACGGATATGAGATTCTCGATCTCCATCGTGTCCTTCACCTGGCCACCTATGCGGCCGGCCACCACAGCCGTGTGCATTCCCTTGCGCGCCAGATAGATGGCTGCGGCTGCACCGGCAGGGCCACCTCCGGCCACTATGGCGTCGAAGGTGCGCACTTCGGGTTCCGCAGTCTCGGCAGCCTCAGCTCCGAGACGTTCCTCGAGCTTAAGGAGCAGATCGGACAATCCGACACGCCCTACGCTCACAAGCTCACGGCCGAGAAACACCGAGGGTACCGACTGCACGCCGTATTCCTCGGCCTGTGCAGGCTCTACGGCGCCGTCCACCGTAAGGTTCGACACTGCGGGGTTAAGGAGAGCCAGCACATTGAGCGACTGCACCACATCGGGACAGTTGGTACATTCAAGCGATACGAATGTGCGCAAATCGGCAGGGCCGCGCAAGGCGGCTATGCGGCGGCGCAGGCTTTCATCGGGCAGGTTGCGGCCAAGCCCGGAGGCATTCATCACCGCCAGCAGCAACGACGAGAATTCATGGCCGTCAGGGATGCCGCGGAATGCAACACCGGTGTCGCGGCCACCCACAGCAATACCGAAGCGTGGCGTGTCGGGGCCATCGTCGGCCGTCTCCTCCACGCTCAGATGCGGCGAGCATGAGGCCACATCATCGAGAAATCCGCGCATGCGCCGGGTCTCATCCGTCCCCGCAGGGCCGCGAAGACGGAATGAGATATCGGCGCTCAGCGGCGCGAATATCTGCTTTACCTGTGCTATGATATCTGCTGACAACATGGCAAGCAGAATCAGATTTTACCCACGAGATCGATGCTGGGCTTAAGCGTGCTCTCGCCGCTCTTCCACTTGGCGGGACACACTTCGCCGTCGTGCGATGCCACAAACTGTGCGGCTTCCACGCGGCGCAGCAGTTCCTCGGCATTTCGGCCGATGCTGTTGTCCTGAATCTCCACGAGTTTGATAAGACCCTCGGGGTTGGCTACGAACGTGCCGCGATAGGCCATGCCGTCCTCCTCGATCATCACGCCGAAAGCGCGGCTGAGCAGGCCGGTGGGATCGGCAAGCATAGGATATTTTATCTTGCGGATGCTATCCGAGGCATCTGCCCATGCTTTGTGCACGAAATGCGAGTCGGTGCTCACGGAGTACACCTCCACGCCCATAGCCTTGAACTTCTCATATTTCTCGGCCATGTCCACCAGCTCCGTGGGGCACACGAAGGTGAAGTCGGCGGGATAGAAGAAGAATATGGACCAATGGCCCAGCACGTCTTTGTCGGTGACGGTCACGAACTTGCCGTCGTGATAGGCCTGAACTTTGAACTCAGGAATGTGTTTGTTGATCAATGTTTCCATAATAAATCGTGTTTAAAAGTCTGTTTGAAAATCCGGACCGGCCGGAGGCCGGCCCTCGTTATTTATCTGCCCCCATAACGCCGGCCGCCGGTCTTTTGTTCAGGCAGCGGCGGGGAGTAGGAACGGACCACACATGCTACTTTACGCGCATTTTATATATTGCGCGGCCGCGTGAGGGCGATAGTTTGAAAAATTCTTCGTAAATTTGCAGTCACGAAGAAAAATACGTAAGCTTACAATCATATCACGACAATGAATATTTCATACAAGTGGCTTAAAGAATACATCGGACTGCCCGCCGACATGACGCCCGGGCAAGTGGCCGACGCACTCACATCCATCGGTCTCGAGACCGGCGGCGTGGAGCGCGTTGAAAGCATCCGCGGCGGCCTGCGCGGCATCGTCATCGGCAAGGTACTCACCTGCACGGAACATCCCGACAGCGACCATCTGCACGTAACCACCGTCGATCTCGGCGGCGAAACTCCCGAGCAGATAGTGTGCGGAGCGCCCAATGTGGCAGCCGGCCAGACCGTGGTGGTGGCTACAGTAGGCACCACGCTCTACGACGGCGACAAGGAATTCAAGATCAAGAAGTCCAAAATCCGCGGCGTGGAATCCTTCGGCATGATATGCGCCGAGGATGAAATCGGAGTGGGCACAAGCCACGACGGCATCATCGTGCTTCCTGATGGCGCGGCAGCTCCGGGCACACCGGCAGCCGAATATTTCGGTCTGTCCGACGACTATGTGCTTGAAGTGGACCTCACACCGAACCGCATCGATGCCGCATCGCACTACGGTGTGGCACGCGACCTCAACGCATGGATGGGCGTGCATGCTGCCGCAGAGCCTCTGACCCGCCCGTCGGTAGACGCTTTTGCGCCCGGCAGCGACACCGACAGCGGAGCCATAAAAGTCGACGTGCTCGCCCCCGAAGCATGCACACGCTACGCCGGCATCACCATCCGCGGCGTCAAGGTGGCCGAAAGCCCCGAATGGCTGCGCACACGCCTTGAAGCCATAGGCCTACGCCCCATCAACAACATTGTCGACATCACCAACTACATACTCCACGCCTTCTGCCAGCCTCTGCACTGCTTCGACGCCGACCGCATAGGCGGCGGACGCATCGAGGTGCGCACCTGTCCGGAAGGCACGCCATTCACCACCCTCGACGGTGTGGAACGCAAGCTCAACGCTGCCGACCTCATGATATGCGATGCCGAGCGGCCGATGTGCATGGCAGGCGTGTTCGGCGGTCTGGACAGCGGTGTCACCGACGACACCCGCGACATCTTCATCGAAAGCGCATGCTTCAATCCCACAAGCGTGCGCCGCACGGCACGCCGCCACGGTCTGAGCACCGACTCCAGCTTCCGCTTTGAGCGCGGTGTCGACCCCAACGGATGCATATACGCCCTCAAACTCGCAGCACTCATGGTGCAGCAACTGGCAGGCGGAACAATAACCGGCCCGGTGATCGACATTTACCCCACCCCCGTTGAGCCGGCCAAAGTGGAGTTCACCTACGAAGGATTCAACCGTGCCATAGGCGCAGAAGTGCCCCGCGAGACTGTAGATGCCATACTCACGCTCCTTGAAATCAAGGCCGAGGCACAGCCCGACGGCTCGCTGCTGCTCAGCGTGCCCACCTACCGCGTGGATGTGACGCGCCCCTGCGATGTGTATGAGGAAATCCTGCGCATCTACGGCTACAACAACATCCCCATGCCGGCATCCCTCCACAGCTCTCTGGCCGTGAAAGCACGCAGCGATGCCGACGACGATCTGCGCCGCGTCATCAGCGAGCAGCTCAGCGGCGCAGGATTCCGCGAGATTCTAAACAATTCACTCACCGCCGAGGCATACTACCGCGACCTGTCCGAACTGAACGCCGAAGGATGCGTGCATCTGCTCAACCCCCTGAGCCAGGACCTCAACGTGCTGCGCCGCACGCTCCTCTTCGGAGGACTGCAATCCCTCGCCCGCAACATCAACCGCCGCAACCCCGACCTGCGCATGTATGAGTTCGGCGACGTGTACGCACTCCGTGCCGGCGCGGAAATCACAGCCGAAAAGCCACTGGCGCCCTTCGTGGAAGGCAAACGCCTCGGCCTCTGGCTCACCGGCAACATGCGGCCCGCATCGTGGCTGCGTCCGGCCGAAGAAGCCACATTCTACGACCTGCGTGCCGAAGTCGACAAAATCATCGCCCGCCTGGGCATCACCTCCGGCGAAATACAGCTGCAGCGGGCCGACACCGACCTGCTCAGCCCCGCCCTCATCATAGCCACACGCTCCGGCAAGAATCTCGGAGCCATGGGCGTAGTGAGGGCCGAACTCGCCGCACTGGCCGATGTGCGCCAGACGGTGTTCTTTGCCGAGCTCGATGTCGACGCTCTCTTCGATCTGGCCGACCGGCGCAACACCCAGTTCCACCCGCTGCCCAAGACACAGGCGGTGCGACGCGACCTCTCCCTGCTGGTGGACACTGCCGTGACAATGGCCGACATCGAACGCGAGGTGCGTGCCGCCGAGCGCAAACTGCTGCGCGGCGTAGAACTCTTCGACGTGTACGAAGGCGACAAACTGCCCGAAAACAAGAAGAGCTACGCAATAGCCGTATATCTGCAGGACGACGAAAAGACCCTTAACGACAAACAGATCGATGCCATAATGGCCAAAATCACCACCCGCATAATCTCCAACCTCGGAGCCGAGCAGCGATAAGGCCACACTCATTAATAAATAATATATAGCAGCAAACACAATAAAACTTCATATATAAGCTACACCAATGGGAAGAGCATTTGAATACCGCAAAGCCCGCAAGCTCAAGCGCTGGGGCAACATGTCGCGCACGTTCACGCGCATAGGCAAGGAAATTACCATAGCCGCCAAGGCCGGCGGTCCCGACCCCTCCACCAACCCCCGTCTGCGCGCGCTCATGCAGAACGCAAAGGCAGCCAACATGCCCAAGGACACCGTAGAACGCGCCATCAAGAAAGCCACCGACAAGGATGCCGGCGACTACAAGGAAATCACCTACGAAGGATACGGCCCCCACGGCATCGCCATATTCGTCGAGGCCGCCACGGACAACAACACCCGCACCGTGGCCAATGTGCGCTCCTACTTCAACAAGCATGGCGGCAGCCTCGGCACACAGGGCTCGCTGACATTCCTCTTCGACCACAAGAGCGTGTTCAAAATCAAGCCCAAAGAAGGACAGGACCTGGAAGAGCTCGAGCTCGAGCTCATAGACTACGGCGTGGACGAGATCGAGGCCGACGATGAGGAAATCGTGCTCTACGGCGCATTCGAGGAATACGCCGGCATACAGAGCTACCTCGAGGAAAACGGCTACGAGATTATCAGCTCCGAATTTGAGCGCATCCCCCACGACCTCAAGGATGTGACACCCGAGCAGCGTGAAGCCATCAACAAGCTCATCGACAAGCTTGAGGACGACGAAGACGTGCAGAATGTCTTCCACAACATGCGCGAGGAAGAAGGAGACGACGAAGAATAATGGCAGACCCACAGACAGCGCAGCCCCTCACGCACGAACAGAAGCGCACCGTGCTTGATGCCGACGACGTGATGGAAATGGCGCCGCCGCTGCGCGGACACCGCAAGCTGGTGGAGTGGTTGCTCCACCGGCTGCAGGTGGACCGTGTGAACGATGTGCACCAGCGCTACTTCGACACCCCGGGCGTGCCTTTCGCCCAGTCGCTGCTCAAGGATTTCCGCATCACCACACGCATCGATGGCCTGGAGGTGCTCGAAAATCTGCCCGAAGGCGCGTTCATCACCGTGAGCAACCATCCTTTCGGGGCCCTCGACGGCATCAACCTCATAGCCACCGTGGGCAAATACCGCCCCGACTATAAGGTAATGGTGAACATGATCCTCAACCGCATCACAGCCATGCGCCCCAACTTCATAGCCGTGGACCAGAAAGGATCCGACGACCCGGCAAAAAAAGCCGTGTCTATGGCAGGAATCAAGGAGGTGATGATGCGCGTGCGAGGCGGCCATCCGGTAGGTTTCTTCCCGGCCGGCGCCATAAGCAAGATCAACCGCCACGGATGGCTCGAGGACCAGCAGTGGAAACCCGTCGTGATACGCCTCATAGCGCAGCTCAAGGTGCCTGTGATACCCATCTATTTCCACGGCACCAACAGCTTCATGTTCAATCTGCTGGGTCGCGTGAGCTGGGTGCTCCGCACGCTCCGTCTCCCCTCGGAGGTGTGGCGCAAATGCGGCACCGAGATGCATCTGAGCGTGGGCGAGCCCATCACGCCCGAGGAGATAGCACAGCATGCCACCGACATCGATGCGCTCGGCGAATGGCTCAAGGCACGCACATTTGAACTGCGCACCCGCTATAAATGAGCCGGCGCGCATACCCATAATATCATAACCCTACAATCTCTGCACTTTGCCACAGATAGCAAACATAGACGAGAACGCCGTGCTGCAGGCCAAGCAGCAGCTCGGCATTGTGGGCGCCGCTCCGGCGCTCACCGAGGCCGTCGCGCGCGCCATGCGCGTGGCGCCCATCGACCTCTCCGTGCTCATCACAGGCGAGAGCGGCAGCGGCAAGGAGTTTTTCCCAAAAATAATACACCGCTACAGCGCGAGGAAACATGCCAAATACATCGCTGTCAACTGCGGTGCCATCCCTGAAGGCACCATCGACAGCGAACTGTTCGGACACGAGAAAGGCGCCTTCACGGGGGCTCTCGCATCCCGCAAAGGCTACTTCGAGGAAGCCGACGGAGGCACCATTTTCCTCGATGAGGTGGCGGAATTGCCGCTTACCACACAGGCACGCCTGCTGCGCGTGCTGGAGAGCGGAGAATTCATCAAGGTGGGGTCGAGCCAGGTGCAACGCACCAATATACGTGTCGTTGCGGCAACCAATGTCGACATGGTGCGGGCCGTGGCCGAAGGACGCTTCAGGGAAGACCTCTACTACCGCCTCAGCACAGTGCAGATAACCATACCCCCGCTGCGCGAGCGCGGCAGCGACATTGTGCTGCTCGCCCGTAAATTCGCCGCCGACTTTGCCGAGCGCTACCGCATGCCGGCCATCACGCTGAGCGATGGCGCCCGGGCCCTGCTGCAGCGCTACCGCTGGCCCGGCAATGTGCGTCAGCTCAAAAATGTAGTGGAGCAGGCGGCGCTGTTCGAGGCCGGATCGGAACTCAGCGCCGAGGCCATGAGCCGCTATCTTCCGGCAGGCAGCGCAGTGATGTCGCCTGCGGTCACAGCATCCGACACACACTCCTACGAACGCGAGCGCGAGATGCTGCTCGGCATGATCATGCGCCTGCAGGCCGACCTCCGCGACCTCCGCGACAGAGTGGACACCACATCGCCGGCCGACCCCCCGCTACGCCGCAGAGCTGCCGAAGCCGCTCCGTGCGACGACTTCGTGGAAGTGGCGCCCGAACCGGCGCGGCTGCCCGTAAAGGTGGACGAAGTGGCCCACATCGATCTCTCCGTGCCTCCTACGGCCTCTCTCAACGACACCGAACGGCACGCCATTGTCAACGCCCTCGAAAGGAATCTCGGACGACGCAAGGCCGCAGCCGCCGAACTCGGAATCAGCGAACGCACCCTCTACCGCAAAATTAAAGAATATGGCCTGGAATAAGATAGGAAGCGCCCTTCTGCGACCACTGTTGGTGGCGCTGGCGCTCTGCGCGGCAATGCCGGCATGCAAGATAAGCTACAAGTTCAACGGCTCTGCCCTGGACTACACCGTCTACAAGACCATTCGCGTGGCCGAGTTCCCAATACGCGCAGCTCTGGTCTACCCGCCGCTGCAGCAGATGTTTGAGAACGAGTTGCTCGACTATATCTCGCGCAACACACGCCTCCAGACCACCGATGGCGCATCCGATCTCGAGCTCGAAGGAGAGATCACAGGCTACAACCTCACCCCGCAGGCTGTCACAGAAAACGCCTACGCATCGCAGACACGTCTCACCATCAGCGTGCGCGTGAAATATATCGACAACAAGGACGACAAGAAAAACGTGGACCAGACGTTCAGCGCCTACCGCGATTTCGACGCCTCACTCATGCTCACCGACGTGCAGGACGGCCTGTGCGAGGAAATATGCGAGGAACTTGTCAACCTTATATTCAACGCCACCTTAGGCGACTGGTAAATGACACTCGCTGAAGCCATACACCAAATTGCCGTCCATCCCGACGCACAACCGACCCCGGAGGCTGTCGAGGTGCTGCGCGACGCTATGCGGCGCCACCCCTACTTCGCCCTGCCGGCGGCCCTGCTGCTCCGCACGGGCCATATAGATGCCAACGAAATAGCCGCCGTGCGGGCGCGGGTGGCCGTTCTCACAGCCGACAAGGAAGCACTCGCATCCATAGCCGCCGAAGCCGGTGCCGACCCCGCACGCTTCTACCCGCCGGAGCCTGTGGCCACGCCGGTGAGCACGGAAAGCGCCATCGACACCTTCCTCGACACCTACGGCTCAACATCGCCGGAAGAAGAAGCCTTGCTCGAACGCCTGATATTCAATCCGGTGCCCGACTACGCCGACATCCTGGCGGCAGAAACGCCTCTGCCCGATGCCGCCACCGACGCTCAGGACGAGCTCATTGACGCATTCCTGAAAAAAGAAAACGGGACGGCGCCTGCCGCCCCCACCCTGCCCGAGCAACGCGAGACCGCAGAGGCTGCGGCCACCCCTGCTCCGGACACGTCCCTCAGCGAAAGCCTCGCCCGCATATTCATAGGCCAGGGACGCTATGCGCAGGCGCTGGAGATCATCACAGATCTCGCCGAGCGCTCCCCCGAAAAAAATCCTTTCTATGCCGACCAGGCACGCTTTCTGCGCAAGCTCATGAAAATCAACGGCTGACCTTGTCGCCGGAATGTTCCTTGACCTCGGCATGCTCCACGAGGTACATCGACACCATGATCAGAGCGATAGCCACAATCTGCCACCACGAGAAACGGTCCTGGCCGAGAGCATAGCTCACTCCGGCAGCCACAATCAATATCACCGACCCGTACAGCGCCACCACCGTGGCCGCCAGATTCTTCAGTCCTATATCAATGAGCAGATAGCTCACCGACGAAGGAAACACGAGCACAAACAGCAGCACGAGCATAGGAGCCGAGAGTATGCCGGCTTTCAGCACCGGAGCATCCCATCCCATGGCCAGCGCCACCGGAAGCGCAGCGGCGGCAGCCCCGAGAAAAGTCCATTTCGATACCGTCACATCGTCCAGCGTGCGTAGATACTGCTTCGAGATAATGAGATATATGGAGTACACCAACGTGCTGGCCGCGCAATAGATATTTCCGCGCAAGGGATCGCTCGCCACCTCGCTGCTGTGCTGAGTGAGCACGCACACCACGGCTCCGGCCACACCGAGCACAATCCCGCCCACTTTCATTGCTGTAGCCTTCTCGCGGCCCAGCATCAGACAGATCACAAACACGCACACAGGCTGCAGACTTATGAATATCGACGACGACACCGGCGTGGTGTACGTCAGCCCTTTAAGCAGGAAAAACATGTAGCCGAACACACAGAACAGCCCTATTGCGAACAGGCCCAGGCGCTGACGCCGGGTGGGCCTCACGGAAGGGCGACGGAACAGGCCCAGCAGCCAGAAAAATGCCGAACCGAACCCCACGCGCAAAAACACACCCGTAGGCGCCGACATATAGGCCGGCAACAAATAGCGCAAGGCATTCTCGTTAAGTCCCGAGAACACCTTGGACACCAGCATGGCTGCATTTCCCTTTATCTTATTTTTCTGCATGCCTTCATCTTTTATAAAAGAATAACACGGCATGCAGCGATTGGTTCTACCCGCCGTAGGCTTCGAGGGCGGCGCGCAGCTCTGTGGTCACCATGGCGCGCAATTCCGGTGGCTCCAGCACCATCAGCCGCGGACCGTGGGACAGTATCTCCTCCACAAGATCGGGGGTGATGCGCATCTTGTAGTAGAAAATCGAGTAGTCGTCGTGTATGATCTCGCTCTGCGAATGGTGGAGCGGAAGCGCACGCAGATACTTGGCACGGAGCGGGTCGGCCTTGATGGCGATGCGGCGCGCCTCATTCTGCGAGAACACGATGCCGAAAGAATCGCGGAAATAGGTTTCGGCATCGAACGTCGGGTCGGGCCGGAACTTCCCGGGCAGAGCCACACAGTCGGTCATACGGTCGAGAGCGTAGGTCTTCACCTTGCCGCCATCGGCAGGCACACGCCCTGTGGCATACCACCGCTGCTTGAAAATCTTAAGGAAATATGGCTCCAGCACCACTCCCGGTGTAGGCCGGGAGCGGGTGTAGGAGTGGTAGGTGAAGCGCACCGGATGATGCCCGCGCATGGCCTCGATGATAAGGCCGAGAAAACTGCGCGCCGAAGGCACATTCTCAAGGAATATGTTGGCAGCCATGTCGCGGGAGTTGCTGAGCATGTCGTTTATGGCAACGGAATTCAGCAGCCAGTCCGACACACTCTCGGAATGGGAGTCACTGTCGGCTATGTAGTATTCAAACGTCGAGGTATCACACTCGATGGTGATGTTGAACAGCTCCTCGATAGCCTGACGGTAGTTGTAGAACGTGCGGCGCGGGAGCGCTTCTCCCCGCCCGGAAAACCGCGACAGACGCCACTTCGCATCAAGGTCGGCACGCGAGATGCGGCCGTGACGTCGTATGGTGTCGACTATCCAGATATAGCGTGCGAGGAGATTGGAGCTCATGCTTTTACAGGTTTATGTCCTATCGAAAGAATGAAAAGACCCAGGAAGGTATAGGCGGCGTTGATGAGCAGCAGCTCGAAGCTCGTCTCATAGCCGCACCAGCGGGCGAGAGCCCACTGTGTGAACCACGACAGAGCGGGAGCCGCGATGCACACCACCGGCACAAGCCGGTCGCGCACAGGGCGCCCGAGAGCCAAGCCGAACACAAACAGGCCCAATATGGGACCGTACGTGTAGGAAGCCAGCGTGTACACCGCGCTGATAGCGTCCTGATTGCTGAGATAGTAAAACGCTACAATGATGGCTCCCATGATCACCGACATAATGATATGGACACGGCGGCGTGTGCGCGTGAGCTCATCGTCGGCCTTGGTGCGGTGGGCCCCCAGGATATCTACGGTAAAGCTGGTGGTGAGCGACGTCAGCGCCGAGCCGGCAGCCGAATACGCCGCCGACACAAGCCCGAGCACAAAGAGAATGCCCACTACCGCCGGCATGGCCGAATGTGTGGCCACCATGCCGAAGATATCATCGCTCTTCTCCGGCAGAGCTATATGGTTCTGCTCAAGGAAAATCACCAGAAGCGTGCCGAGAAGCAGGAACAGCGCGATCACAAAAAACTGCGTAACGCCACTGACAATCATATTTTTCTGCGACTGGCGGCTGTCGCGGCATGCGAGATTGCGCTGCATCATGTCCTGATCCAGGCCGTTGGTGGCGATGGCCATGAACACACCTGCTATGAACTGCTTCCAGAAATAAGTGCCGGCCATGGGATCGTCGAAGAAAAACATGCGCGAACTGTAGTGGGAGCCTATGGCGCCTACCATGCCGCCGAAATCAAGACCAAGGTTGCGGGCCACAAAATAGATGCACAGCACCACACTCGCGATGAGGCAGAAACTCTTGAGCGTGTCGGTCCAGATAAGCGTCTTCACGCCGCCATTCACGGTGTAGAGCCATATGAGCGCTATCGTCACGGCCACATTGAATATAAACGGGATGTGCAGCGGGTCGAACACAAGCAGCTGAAGCACAGCGCACACCACAAAGAAGCGCACAGCGGCGCCAAGCATCTTGCTGGCGAAGAAGAACCACGCGCCCGTGCGGTATGTTCCGCGGCCGAAGCGCTCCTCAAGATAGCCGTATATGCTTATGAGATTGCGCCGGTAGAACATCGGCACAAGCACAAACGCTATCACCACATAGCCCACGATGAAGCCAAGCACCATCTGAAGATAGGCATAACCCTTGCCCACGACCATTCCCGGCACACTGATAAAGGTGACACCCGAGATCATGGCTCCCACCATGGCGAAAGCCACCACAGGCCACGGAGCCGTGCGGCCACCGGTGAAGAACGTGGAATTGTCGGCGCCACGCGAGCTGAGGCGCCCTACGAGCATCAGCAGCAGAAAATATGCCGCGATGGTCAGAATTACAATTACTGGCATACTCATGGCTTCACTCTGCGTAAAGAAGGTACGGACGGCGCTGCTCGCGGAATCGCTCCACATCCGGCGCCCATGTGGCCTTGATTTCCTCGGCGCTCTTGCCGTCCTCGATCATCGCACGGATATCGCCACGGCCAATGAGCAGTTCGAAGAAATTGCGGAAAAACTTGTCGCCCATGCCCAGATCACGGTAAGCGTCGATCACATATGCCAGATTTATTCCCTGTGCTATCGCCTCCTCTTCCGATACAGCGCGCAGGTCGACGCCATGACAAAGATTGTCGAGTTGCGGAGGATTCTTGGCACCGGGCACACTGCGGGGCGTGAATTCAAAATCGCGGCCCTTCATGTCGGGATGGCCATACACCTCGAACGGCATATCCGTGCCGCGGCCCAGGCTGACAGGCGTAGCCTCGAAATAGCAGGTGGACGGGTAGAGATAGATGGCCCGCATGGTGCGCAGATTGGGCGACGGAGCTATGGGCAGACGGTAGCGCGTGGCATGCGTGTAGCCTTCGCACGGCACCACCGACAGCTTGGCCTTGGCGCCATCCTTGAGCCAGCCCTCGCCATTGGCCATCAGAGCCAGCTCGGCAAGCGTCATGCCATGCACCACAGGGATAGGCAGACGGCCCACACCCGAGGCATATTTCATATCCAGTATCGGGCCATCCACATACATGCCGTTGGGGTTGGGGCGGTCCAGCACCAGCACCTCCTTGCCATTGGCTGCGGCGGCATTCATCAGATCCACCATCGTGCAATAATAAGTATAGTAACGCAACCCCACATCCTGGATGTCGACCACAATGACGTCGAGGCCGTCCATCACCTCCTGCGACGGACCGCGCTTCTTGCCGTCGTAAAGCGATGCGATGGGCACTCCGGTGGGCTCATCAACGCTGCTGCCCACATGCTCTCCGGCATCGGCGGTACCGCGGAAACCATGCTCCGGCGAGAAAATATTCACCACATTGATGCCACTGTCTATAAGAATGTCGAGCGTGTGGCGGTCGCCCACCATGCCGGTGTGATTGCTGAACAGCGCCACGCGCTTGCCGCGCAACTGAGGGAGATACTCGGCCGTGCGGGCGGCTCCCACCGTCACTTCGTCGGCAGCCTTTTCGGGCTCGCCTTGGGCTGGATTCGTACCTGCTCCGGCGCTGCACGCCATCGTAAGCATAGCTGCCACGGCAGCAATCATTCCATACAATCGTTTCATTATCTGCAATTTGTGTTTTAAGATATCGTCTTATGAGCGAGGCCGTAAGCCCGCATGGTATTATCGGATGTAAAGTTACGCCAAAAACGGGCGCAAAAGTATAAAAATATGTTTTTAATTCATAACGTATCATAAACACATCAAAACATTTGGCCACCACAAAAAAAAGACTTACCTTTGCAACGCAAAACCGGGGTATTAGCTCATCTGGCTAGAGCGCGACACTGGCAGTGTCGAGGTGAGCGGTTCGAGTCCGCTATACTCCACAACAAAAACGCCGGCTACATTGTGGCCGGCGTTTTTGTGTATTGTGCTGATACTTGTACCTGAAATATCAGGCTTGCTTTGCGGGAGCGTCGGAGGCGATATCGAGGGTTGTGCTCGAATGCATCACGAGGCCGAAATCGGGGAGGACGGTGGCCAGATGCTCGAGAATGGCGCTGTAGATACCTTCGTAGGCCACCCACTCGGAAGTGCATGCGAAGCAATAGATCTGCAGCACATAGCCGTCGGCGGTGAGAGGCTTCTGGTTCACCATTATCATCTGGTCCTTGCTCAGGTGTTCGTTGTTTTTAAGATAAGTGGTAGCATAGGCGCGGAAGAGGCCGAGGTTGGTCTCGGTGGTGCCGTTCACCACATAGTTGCCGTTGTCGCATATCCAGCCGTCGCCCGTCTTGGCCGCGCGGTCGAGGAAGTCCTGTATGGCCGGATAGCGTTTGGCCAGTGACGCCGCGAGGTCGGCACCGGCGGGCACTACGGAGCCGGCATTGATTATGATGTCGAACATGATACGGCGCGAGCCGGTGTCCTGCATGGCGCGATAGTTCTGGAACCCCTTGCTGACGAGTTCGTAGGGGGGCACCATTATCAGGGTGTTGTCGAAGTTGCGTATCTTGACGGTGGACAGCGACACATCCTCCACGTTGCCATCGGCGAGAGTGCCGGGCACGCATATCCAGTCGCCCACATGAAGCATGTCGTTCTCGCTCATCTGTATGCCGGCCACAAAGCCGAGGATACTGTCCTTGAATATCAGCATCAGGGCGGCGGCGAAAGCTGTGAGGCCTGCAAGAAGCGCTCCGGGAGATTTGTCGACGATGACCGACACGGCCACTATGGCCACCACTATCCACAGGATACCCAGAACGATGTTGAGCACTCCCTGCAGTGGCAGATTGCGCTTGTTGCGGCGCAGGTTTATCTGCTGGAACACAAATTGCAACACAGCGGCCACGCCATAGGCGAGAGCGATGATGGCATACACGAGCACAAGCTTGTTGATGATGTGCATCCAGCTGCTGTCGGTGTCGAAAGCGAAGGGCACCATGCCCATGAACACAAGCGGCGGAATGAAGTGGGAACACTTCTGGATGACACGCTGCTGCAGGATTTCACGGCCCACTTCGCCGTCGCGCAGCCGCACGATCTTGCGCACGGCCCACACCACGGCGTAACGCACCGCGAGCCCGACGCCGATGGCTATGCCCATTATGATGATAAGATACACTATCTGCTCGAGCGCGGGGAAACGGGTGAGACCGCAGCTGTCGAGCAACTTGTCGATATGGCCGACAAGCCATACAGCCACTTTGTGGGAGGGAATGAGATTTGCTGTAAGCATGGTATGATGCATATAGATGAATTTCTTGGAGACTGATTGAGAACTCTTACATTATTAACCTCCCCGGTGCATATAATGTTTCGTAGTTTCAGAAACGAAGTGCAAAAAGTTTCGACTGAATAGCCCACATGTT
>CAJTOZ010000030.1 GCA_910578095.1 uncultured Muribaculaceae bacterium
CAACTACGAGCTCACACAGGCCATGATGCAGATCATCCGCGGCGGCGGCTTCACCACCGGCGGCACCAACTTCGACGCCAAGACCCGTCGCAACAGCACCGACCTGGAAGACATCTTCATCGCCCACATCGCCGGCATGGATGCCATGGCCCGCGCCCTTCTGAGCGCCGCCGACGTGCTTGAGAAATCGCCCTACAAGAAGATGCTCGCCGACCGCTACTCGAGCTTCGACAGCGGCAAGGGCAAGGAATTCGAGGAAGGCAAGCTGAGCCTCGAGCAGCTGGCCGACTACGGCCGCAGCCACGGCGAGCCCGCTGCCACCTCCGGTAAGCAGGAGCTCTACGAGGCCATCGTCAACATGTACGCCTGATCCCTCCCCGAAACTCAACAATGTGGGGACGCACACCCCGGTGCGTCCCCACATTTTCATAATTCCCAAAACTTCCTACTTAAACTGATATCAATGAAAGACCAGCAAGGCTCTCGCCTCTATCTCTTTTCCATCGTGCTCGTGGCAGTGATGGGCGGTCTGCTCTTCGGCTACGACACCGCTGTGATCTCCGGTGCCGAGAAAGGACTGCAGGCATTCTTCATGAACGCGCAGGACTTTGTCTACACCGACGGTTTTCATGGCGTCACATGCTCCAGCGCCCTCATCGGCTGCATTATCGGCAGCGCGCTGTCGGGTTTCTTCGCCACCCGCTTCGGCCGCAAGCGCTCGCTGTTTCTTGCGGGCGTGATGTTCTTCCTCAGCGCCCTCGGCTCGTATTACCCCGAATTCATGTTCTATGAGTACGGCACCCCCACAATGTCGCTGCTGTGGGCTTTCAACGCCTACCGCATACTCGGCGGCATAGGTGTGGGCCTGGCATCGGCCATCTGCCCGATGTACATAGCCGAGGTGGCTCCCAGCAACATGCGCGGCACGCTTGTGTCGTGGAACCAGTTTGCCATCATATTCGGCCAGCTCGTGGTTTACTTCGTCAACTTCCTTATCCTCGGCGAACACACCAACCCTATCATTGAAAAAATCGGCGAGGGTGTCTACGCCGTAAGTGCCGACTCCGATCCCTGGACCATCGCCACCGGTTGGCGCTACATGTTCGGCTCTGAGGCTTTCGTGGCCGGTCTGTTCACGGTGCTTGTGTGCTTCGTGCCCGAGTCGCCCCGTTATCTTGCCCTCGTGGGCAAGGATTCGCAGGCTCTTAAGGTGCTGTCGCGCATCAATGGCTCCAAGGCAGCCGCCCATATCCTCGCCGAGATCAAGACCACTGTGGAGGTACGTTCCGAGCGCCTGTTCAGCTTCGGTGTCATGTGCATCTTCGTGGGTGTGATGCTGAGCGTGTTCCAGCAGGCCGTAGGTATCAACGCCGTGCTCTACTATGCTCCGCGCATCTTCGAGAGCATGAACATGGGCGACCCGATGATGCAGACTGTCATCATGGGCATTGTCAACATCGCCTTCACCCTCGTGGCCGTATTCTCCGTCGATCGCTGGGGCCGCAAGCCTCTTCTCATCTGGGGTTCCATAGGCATGGCCATCGGTGCGGCCGGCGTGGCTCTCAGCAATGTGGTGGAAGTGGCTCCCATTGTGCCCGTTGTGAGCATCATGGTGTACAGCGCCAGCTTCATGTTCTCCTGGGGCCCCATCTGCTGGGTGCTCATCGCCGAGATATTCCCCAACAGCATCCGTGGCGCCGCCGTGGCCGTGGCCGTGGCTTTCCAGTGGATTTTCAATTTCATAGTGAGCTCCACCTTCGTGCCCATGTACAATATCGAGCTCGGCTCGATGGGCGTGCGTTTCGGCCACATGTTTGTATATGCACTTTATGGCGTCATCTGCATTGTGGCTGCGGTGTTTGTCTATAAGCTCGTGCCCGAGACCAAGGGCAAGACCCTCGAGGATATGACCGCCTTCTGGCACAACCGCAAGAACAAGTGATTCACGCGTAGGACACTTATCTCTATCACAAAAAAAAGACAGCCGCCGGCTGTCTTTTTTTTTGTGTGTTATGCCATCCCGGTCAGCGCCGGACGGTGTGTTCGGGATTCTTCTCGCCGATGTGCCAGTTGCCGTGCTGGCGGGAGTCCTTTATCCATTCGCGGAACTGCGGATAGGCGTATTCGATGGAGCGGCGCTCACGCGCCCATTCCCATAGGCGAGAGCGCGAGCTGCCCGAGGCCAGCTGCGGTATGAGGAACATCTGCGGGGCCGCGCCGGTGTAGGCCGGAGGCGCGATATCGTCGGTGCTGCCGTCGTTGCGCTTCACGCGCACATGGAAGCCTCCCATGTTGGTTTTGAGCTGCGTGGCTCCCAGATTCTCCCCGTTGCTGTCGTGAAACAGCGGCGAGAGTGTGAAATCCTCATCCACCGGCACGTCATATATGCGAGAGCTGTGGGTGAGTGTCGTGGTGTTGATTATTGTCGTGTGGTCATACTCATCGAAGAGCATGTGCCATTCCACATCGCCCACCACGCGCTCCACACCGTCGGGCCCTGTGTGGCACAGATACACCGGCAGCGTGCCTCCGGCGGCAAGGGGAGTGACCGATGCCACGCGGCTTCCGCTTACGTGGCGCACCGAAAACACCACATCGTTGAAATCGAAATCCTCCGTAGCCCCGAGATCCTCGCAGGCCACTATCCATTCGATAGCCTCGCCGGGATCCTGGTCCGTGACGTCCACTTCGCCGTCGATAAAGAACATCATGTCGTTGAGATCGAGGTCGGAGCCGCCAGAGCCGTTGCCTCCCCAGTCCTCGAAGCCGAGCACATGGTAGGTTTTGCCGTTGGGAGCCATATAGCGGTAGGTGGCGGCGTGCACCGCATTCGTGTTTGTGCCGCCGGCCGACATCATGTCGCGGTTGAGGCGCGATTCGGAATAGTAGCGCGTATAGCCGTCGGACACCGGCAGCCCTGTGGCCGGGTCGATGGGACACGACACCACATCGACATCATTTTTGCCGGGAGCCTTGTCCTCGGTGCGTATGTAAAGGCCGAAGCGGGTGCCGGGGAGTATGTCCACGCGTATGCCACGGCTCTGCCATTTCAGCGGAAATTTGAATCCGCGTGCGGCCATCTGCTCCTCGCTGAGCCCCTGCTTAAGATATTTTATGTACGTGTCATAATCGGGATAGCTGCAGAACGACTGTCCGGGATACACCCACTGCGTATCGTCCACAAACGCTGCCGAAGCCGTGGTGTGGGCTGCGGTGACTATCACATTCGTGCGCCATCCGTCGCTGTGGTCGAGCCGGTAGCGGATGTCGTCGACGCGTATCTGCTTTCTGGCCTCCTCCGGCAGCCCGGCCGGAATGAACGAGAAATCAAAGGCCCACGCCAGTGTCGCCGGGTCGGCATGGCGCGTCACAAATTCTTTCTCGAACGCTGCCCAGTCGGCCTCGTCGAATTCCGAGAAATCCCGGCGTCCCTCCACCCATTGGGGAGCTGTGTCGCCGTACACCACATACGTGGACGTGGCGTTGTTCCAGCGGGCCTCCACGGCACCGATGGCAGCGTCGGCAGGCTGGTAGAGAATATTGCCGGGAGTATTGTCGATAGGGGATATTTTGTTGGTGTAGAACGGCACATACACTATCTCCTCGGCTGCCGTACCCTCATTGTTGATGTAGTAGATGCCGAGAGTGTTGAACATGCGTGTGTTCCAGAACACCGGGTATATCGTGAACGGACCCTTTGAAACGTATGAAAAGTTCTGCACCACTTTCCCGACATTGTTCTGTCCTTCGGGCAGATAGAGGCCGAAGGAGCGGATAGCCTCGTCGGAAAGAGTGATGTAGGGGTCGCGCGACACTTTCACTATATCGTTAGGATCCGTTTTCTCATCCCATATCGCGCGGGACGCTACGCTGAGATTCACATGTTGGCCGGGCTTTGCCATCACACGGTTGCGGCCGTCGCTCACGCTGAGGCTGTCGCATCCTTCCGGCATGTCGAAGCTGAGGGTGCGCGTGCCCTCCACATTATCGTATCTGGCCAGCAGATAGCGCTCGCCGTCTATGATACCGCTGACAGTGACTGTGGCAGGCGCGGCGCCGGCGCTCACCTGTATGGTGGAGCGCTGTGCGCCGTTCCAGCTATGGGTGCGGTCCACCGTGCCGAAGCGTTTCACAAATTCCCGCGTGTATATCTCTTCCAGAGGGAGCGGCGGCACCTCGTCGGTGCAGCTTGTGGCTGCTATGCAGCCCGTCAGCAGAACGATGGCGAGCCGCGTCATTATATCGGCTTTCAAACAGCCTATAAACTTGTTCATTGGTTATATGTGCGTGTGTTTTTTATGTGGCTGCAAAAATAATATCCCGGAGCCTCTGTCCGCCACTGGTGTGCGTTAAAGAATTACAACGTAATGTATTATTGGGCAACACTAACATCCTTTATGCAAATATTGTTGAAAAGGAGTGAATAATTCAATTTATTCTGCCCGGAGGTGTGATGCCGCGGAAAAAAACGCTAACTTTGCAGTCGCTATGGCAAGACGACAGACATACGGGCTGCTCGGCCGCGTGCTGGGCCATTCGTTCTCGCAGGCGTATTTTACCGACAAATTCGCCCGCGACGGCGTCGATGCGGAATATCTCAATCTGGAGCTCCCGGATATAAGCGGGCTCGGCGCCCTGCTTGCCGCCCATCCGTCGTTGCGTGGTTTCAATGTCACCATCCCCTACAAACAGGCCGTGATGCCGTTGCTGCACAGCCTCGATGCTTCTGCTGTCGAGGTGGGGGCCGTCAATGTGGTGAGTGTGCTCCCCGACGGTTCGCTGCGAGGCTACAACACCGATGCTTCCGCGTTTGCCTGCTCGCTCGGCCACCTTCTTGAAGGGCGCGCCATGCCGTCCCGCGCGCTCGTGCTCGGCACCGGCGGCGCATCCCTGGCCGTCAACGCCGCGCTCCGCCGCATGGGTGTGGAGCCCTGCGCCGTGAGCCGCACGGCATCGGCCGGACGCCTCAACTACGACGACCTCACACCTGAGATAGTGCGCGCTGCCACGCTCATAGTGAACACCACGCCGCTGGGCATGTGGCCCGACACCGGCTCTGCGCCGCAGTTGCCCTACGACGCCATCACCCCGGCCCATGCGTGTTTCGATCTCGTGTACAATCCCGATCCCACGCTTTTCATGCGTCAGTGCGCCGCGCGCGGCGCGGCGGTGGCATCGGGGCTCGAGATGCTGCATCTGCAGGCCGAGGCATCGTGGGCCATCTGGCAGAATGCCGACAGATAGAAAACCATACATATTCAAGATACATGAACAAGATTATCTACATCGCGATCATCATCCTCATCCTTGTGCCATTCGACATCTGGAATCTGCCCGTGGTGACCGCGCCGGTGGCTCTGCTTGCCGGATTGATTTTTGCCTTCACATGCAAAAATCCCTATCCCAAGTTCAATAAAAAGTGTTCCAAGTATCTCCTGCAGGTGGCCGTGGTGTGCCTCGGCTTCGGCATGAATCTGCAGGAGTCGCTGCGCAGCGGAGCCGACGGTATGCTCTTCACTGTGGTGAGCGTGGTATCCGTAATGGCTCTTGGTGTGCTTCTGGGCTATAGCCTGCACATCAACCGCAAGACATCCTATCTCATAAGCAGTGGCACGGCCATCTGCGGCGGCAGCGCCATAGCCGCTGTGGGACCGGTGCTCAAGGCCGATGAAAACGAGATGGCCGTGAGCCTCGGCGTCATCTTCATTCTCAACGCCGTGGCGCTGTTCATATTCCCGCCGCTCGGCCACATGCTCGACATGAGCCAGGCACAGTTCGGCACATGGGCCGCCATCGCCATCCACGACACATCCAGTGTGGTGGGAGCCGGCGAGGTGTACGGCGAGCAGGCCCTGCAGATGGCCACACTCATCAAGCTCACACGCGCCCTCTGGATAATACCGCTGGCTGTGGTGACGATGTTTATCTTCCGCGATGGCTCGGGCAAGGTGTCCATACCCTGGTTCATCTTCCTCTTTATCCTGGCCATGGTGGCCAACACCTATCTGCCGCTGCCCGAATGGCTCACCGCCGCGTTGGTGTGGGTGGCGCGCCGTGGCATGGTTGTGACGCTGTTCCTTATAGGCGCGTCGCTCTCTCTGGCCACCGTCAAGCAGGTGGGCGTGAAGCCGCTGCTGCTCGCTCTCGCGCTCTGGGTGGTCATCAGTGTAAGCTCTCTGTTTGTGGTGCTGCACACTATCGACTGACGCCAGTAGCCGTGGAGGCTCCCTACAGCCGCATTCCGGCGCTTCCCGCCGCCCTCGGGCTTGCCGCAGGCATCGCAGCCTCGGCAGCCGGGGCGGCGGTGTGGTGTATGGTGGGGTGTGCTGTGTCCGCGGTAGCCTTGTGGCTATGGCGCCCGGCACGATTCTTTGCTGCAGCGCCCGCTGCGGCGCTCCTCGGCATTGCCTTGGCCTCGGCTGCTCCTGCCGTGGCTAACGGCGCGCCTTCGGCCCCGGCGGTACGCAGCGCGATAGTGCGCACGGTCTATGCCTCCCCTCTCAGTGGCGAGGCTGCCGCCTTTGTAGCCACCACCTTCGTGGCCGACAGCGGGATGCTGCCGCAGGCTCTGCGCGACGATTTTCGCGGGTCGGGCATCGCCCATCTCCTGGCACTCAGTGGTTTTCATGTGGGCATAGTGGCCATGATAGCCTTGTGGCTCACGCGCCCTATGCTTGTGGCCGGCCGTGCTGCGCGGTTGCGCGGAGCGGTGGTGCTTGCCGCTGTATGGGGTTTTGCCGCTTTGGGTGGCATGTCGGCATCGGTGGTGCGCGCCTCCGTGATGCTCACCCTCCTCATGTGCGCGAGGCTGGCGGGTAGGGCATCTTCGCCGCTCAATGCTCTGGCCGTCGCGGCCATCGTGATACTGTCCTGGCGTCCCGCCGAGCTGTTCGGTGCCGGCTTTCAGTTGTCGTTTATGGCTGTGATTGGCATTCTTGCGTTTGCCAACGTGCTGAACCCATTCCGGCCCGATGCGCATCCGCGGCTCCACCGCATTGCAGCGGCAATGGCGGTGCCGGTAGGTGCCACGCTGGCTACATTGCCTGTGGTGGCTGCCACCTTCGGCACAGTGCCGCTGATGTTTCTTCCGGCCAACGTGATTGCCGGGATATTGTTTGTGCCGTTTTATGTGCTTGCGCTCGCCATGCTTCTGTTGGCGGGTGCGGGACTGCCGTGCGGCCTGCTTGCCGCTGCCGTCGACGCCATCTATGCCGTCATGGCCGCCGCTGCGAGGCTCATGTACGCTCCGGTGGAGCTGTCGCTTTATCCGGCGGCGCTTGTGGCTCTCTATATTGCCATTGCGCTCCTATGGGTGTATCTCTACAGAAAGAAAGCCCGGGAGCAGGCGTATTGACAATGAGGTTCTTCTCTAAATTTTAAACACAGCAACGCCGCACCCTATAGCGAGGGATGCGGCGTTGCTGTTTTGTGTCGCTCAGCTTATTTCTTGCTGTGCTTGGCGTAGCTGGAGGCGAGGCGCGTGTGATAGCCGCGTGCGGCGTAGCTCGGGCCGTTGTATCCGCGCGCAAATGTGCGCCAGTCTTTTTTACGTAGCGCCGGCAGGAGCCCGGCGTTGCGGATGAATCGGGCGAAAAGATCAAGCTGGTCGCGCTCGGAGCGGCTCATCAGCCGCACGAAATCGCTGTGCGACGATGTGCCGCAGCGTGCATAGTTGAAGCCTCCGATCTGAAACATGCCCCAGAACGTTCCCTCGATGGCCGAGATACTGTCGATAGCCATGGCAGCGTCCAGGCGCGCCTGCTGCGCAGCCTGCTGGGAGCCGTAGCGGGCAGTATTGGGGCGGTTGAAGATCACGGAGTGGGAACCTGCATATTTCTTGAGGTTGATGCCACGGCGCGCGGCGCGGGCGCGATACACGCCGAGATCGAAATTGATCAGCGGCTTGCCCTCGGTCCAGAAGCCTTCGTGGGTGCGTCCGGCCTCAATTTCGGTCACAGCCTTGATGGCTGCCACCTCCACGCCGAGTTCCGACGCTACCTCTTCGAAATCGCGCTCGGTCAGACGCCCGTGGCGCAGGCTCTCGTCGGGCGGCAGAAAGCTTACGGCCACAGTGTCGCCGTCCACCACCACGTAGTTGTGGCCTATGGCGTCGGGCTGAAAAAGCGGTGGCTCCGACGCACGCAATGAAGCGCAGCCCTGCAGGAGCAGGACTGCGCTTATGGCGGATGCGTAAGTGAAATGTGTCATCATAGGGAGAGAGGCTGGTGATGCGGCGGGCCGCTTATTTCTTGATGTCGGCCACCTTTTCGATAGTGCGGGTGAGCTGTCCCCAGAAGCGTTCCACTGCGGGGATGTGCATGCGCTCCGAGGGGGAATGCACGCCCTGCAGCGTGGGACCGAACGACACCATGTCGAGATGCGGATACTTCTCCAGGAAGAGGCCGCACTCAAGGCCGGCGTGGATGGCCTTGATGGCGGGGCGCACACCGTATAGTTCCTCGTAGGCGTCGGAAGCGATATGCATGATGGCCGAATCCATGTTGGGAGCCCAGCCGGGATAACCGTCGCCGTGGGTCACATCGGCTCCCGCGAGCTTGAAGAGAGCCTCCACGCGGCGTGCTATGTCCCACTTGCGGGATTCAACGCTCGAGCGCTGCGATGTGGTCACGAGGATGGTGCTTCCGGGCTGCATTTTCACGGAGGCGAGGTTGGTCGACGTCTCCACGAGGCCTTCAAGGTCGCGGCTCATGCTGATGACACCGTGGGGAGCTGCATAAAGAGCTTCCACGAGGCGTGTGGTGGTCTGCGAATCCACGCAGAAGTCGGGGCGGTCGATGCTGGTGAGCTCCAGTTCGAGAGTGGGCTCTATGCCGGAGAATTCATTTTCCACCTCTGCCACGAACTCATTGAACGCCACGCGCACGCTTTCCTTGCTGGCTGCCTGTACGCCCACCACAGCATGTGCGGCGCGGGGTATGGCATTGCGCAGGTTGCCGCCGTCTATCTCGGCGAGGGCTATCTCGTGCTTGTCGGCGATGAGGGAGTAGAGGAAGCGTGCGAGCAGACGGTTGGCGTTGGCGCGTCCGAGGTGGATGTCGCCTCCGCTGTGGCCGCCCAGGCCCTTGCTTATTTCCACCTTGAAGTAGTGGAAGTCGGTGGGAGCCATCATACGCTCGTAGTGGAATGTGCACGTGGTGTCCACGCCGCCGGCGCAGCCCACGAATATCTCGGCATCGTCCTCGCTGTCGAGATTGAGGAGGATAGAGCCCGATATCATGCCTTCGCCGAGGTTGTTTGCGCCGGTGAGGCCGGTCTCCTCATCCACGGTGAAGAGAGCCTCGAGAGGTCCGTGCACAAGATCCTTGTCGGTGAGAGCAGCCAGCGCGGCAGCCATGCCTATGCCGTTGTCGGCGCCGAGGGTGGTGCCGTCGGCGTGGAGCCATTCGCCGTCCACGATGGTGGTGATGGGCGAGTTGTCGAAGTCGAAGTTCTTGTCGTTGCTCTCGCACACCATGTCCATGTGGGCCTGCATTATGATGCCGGGGGCATTCTCATGGCCGGGAGTGGCGGGCACGCTCATCACCACATTGCCTACAGCGTCGGTTTTGACTGCGAGGCCATGCTTGGCGGCGAAGTCGAGCAGATATTGACGTATCTTTCCTTCTTTTTTCGAGGGACGGGGCACGCGCGTGATTTCATCGAAGATGCCGAACACGGCTGCGGGCTGAAGATCTTTGATTGTCATATAATGAATACGGTTTTTGTGAAGTATATTTGATAAAAACGATTAACAGCTCGGGGGCTGTTTCGCAAAGAATGTTAAAAATGCCTTTTTTCGGCGCTCTAAGTTACAAAAATAATTTTAGATATGACGATTATTTCACATTCCTTTCCTATATTTGCATGTCAAAAGCGCGAAAAAGCCCATGAAAGTGTTTCTGTTGAGTATTATTCTTTTGGCAGTATGCGTGCTCCTTCTCGGCGTAAAGGTCCTTTTCGTCCGGGGTGCGAGTTTTCCGTCGGGCCATGCTCACTCTTCTCCTGAGCTTCGCCGCCGTGGCATCACATGTGCCTCCGGCCATGATCATGATAATAAACAAACTAAATAAAACCATTCAAACCACAGCTAAATGAAAAAATTAGCTATCGCAGTACGCATCTTCGCTGTAGCTCTCGCTATCGGAGCAACAGCATGTTCGCAGACCGACAAAAACACAGAAGCGGGCGCTCCCGCGGCTCCCGCAGCAGAAGCTGGCGCAGCCGCCGCAGGAGGCATACGCTACCTCAATCTCGACACTGTCTTCGCCAACTATACCCTCGCCCAGGAGATAAGCAAGGAGGGACAGAAGCTCATGCTCGACTATCAGAACCTCGAGCGCCAGAAACAGAACGAAATACAGCGTCTGGGCAGCAGCATCGAGCAGAAGCGCAACAGCAACGGCTATCTCAGCCAGGAATCCTTTGAAGCCGATGTCAACAACTTCAACAAGAAGCAGAACGAAGCTGCAAATGTGCTCGGCGCACGTCAGAACAGCATCAGCACCAAAATGGCAGAGCGTCAGAAAGTGCTGCAGGACAGCCTCGACAATTTCCTGCGCGACTACAACGCCACACGCCACTACGATGCCATACTCCTGCGTGAGAGCGGTGTATACTTCAATCCCGCACTCGACATCACCCAGGAAGTGATAGCCGGCCTCAACGCCCGCTACGTAGCTCCCGCTGCCGAATAATTTCCCCGCACAATACCCATAAGCCACGGGCCCGCACTGACATGGTGCGGGCCCGTGGCTTATTTCATCGCTGCCTTACTATCTCTTGCTAAGAGATAATGATGACACGCGCAGTGCTATTGATAGCCTTATTTACAGCTCCTCCAATGATTATCTCCGTGCGTTTCAACCGAAAGAACGCACCATCTCAGATGGCACTATGCATGATATAGTGGCGCAATAAAAACACTTGCCTTCCTACATACATCAATGCAACAGGCTGCCTCACAACATGAAAAAACATTGCCGATATTGGCCATATTCAAATTAAATCCGTATCTTTGCATTCAAATATATTTATCTCTTAGCAAGAGATGATGAAATTTATAGCCGAATTTCGGCTTAGTTTTCGGAAGTTCGCCTAAGCTAATTAATTATACTATTGAATTACAGTGTATTAGCGAAGGGAGGGCCAAGTAGAGTTTTTGCCGTTTCAGAAATGACTTCAGATTGCAGGCAATGGTATGTGCTCAACTACATACCCTCTTCAGGCACGCGCGCCGCGGCAGTAGAGCGTACGGTAGAAAAATTCAATGTCGCAAACAACAGCAACATTGAAGTGTTTGCACCTACATTTGTAGAGATGAAACAATTGCCCGGCGGCACAGTCCGTTTGGTTGAGCGCCCTCTATTGTTTCATTACGTATTTGCTCTTGCCACTGCTGATGAGGCTAAGGCACTATGCAATCTTGTCGCCGGCTTTTCCTTCGTTATCGACAGCAATGCCCGTGAGCATCGCTATGCCACGGTAAGCGGTGCCGGAATGGAGGCGTTCCGCATGATTGCCCGCGTTTATGGCAATACTCTGCCGTGTTTTCCTGTGGATGCCGCCGAGCTCGACGAAGGAGACCTTGTAGAAATCGTTTCCGGACCGTTTGCCGGGATTACGGGCACATTTCTGTCCAGAAAAGGAGCCTCAACGGGCAATATCCTGATACGTGTAGCAAACAGTATCGCCTCTGTCGTCTGTGATATCAAGACCGAATATGTGCGCATATTGCGTTTCGGTCGCCATAGTGGTCAGCTCTACGACCGTCTGGATGCATTCACTGTGCCATTGTTGACCGCCGCGCGCATGTTCTGGGCAAAAAAAACGCTCCCTCATAATCTGCTCACACGCATAAGTATTTTTTGCAGCCGGTTTGGAGTGGTGCGTGCCGACTCGCCTAAGATAGACGCGAAACTGCAACTGTTGCTCCTGGCATCATATCGTATTCTCGGGGATCAAGATGCCATCCGGAAGTCGGAAGAAACCTATGCCGGGATCTCCCGGGCCATAACCGCTCCGGCCATGAAGGCACTGGAGTGTCTGCTGCTTGGAGCTACGGGGCCGGTAAGGGACCGGAACGTGTTCCGGCAGGGACTTGATCTGATGGCTGGCGGCAATGTGCGGGACAGTGTTGCCACGCGCCGAATAAGGGAAGAACTTCATCACTATCTTGACCAATAGCGGAACCATGATAGCTACACCAATCCATCCGGCCATGAATCTCAATGGCGCTGATACAGATACTCTGGTGAGTGCTGGTCATTATCTGCTGGCAGCCTACGGTGCTTGTGGCGGCATGCGCGCCGAGCGACACACATCGTCGCCGGCAGAAAACAGTATCCGTCGTGAACTGCGCGACTATGCCACCACGCTCGCCAAGGCGCTGCATGCGGCTGCGCCGTCGTCGCTGCTATCGCTCATACCGCTCTATGACGTAGTGTGCCGAGCAGCCCTGGGGACAGCTCCCGCACCCGACAAGCTCAACGACCTGCGCATCCGTGTCATTGACGCGCATCTGCACGGCGATGCTTCCGTGAGCCACGCAGCTCTCGCCTCCATGCTCCAGCCGCTGCTGCGCACTTCGCCTCTGCTTTTCGGTGCAGGAGTGCTGGAATATTACACTTCGCTTATTGATCGATGGTGCCGCATGTTGCGCTATTCCGATATCTTTGCCGGTGTGGCTTCCGCCGAAAATTATCAACGTTTCAGCATATTGCTATCGGAAGACCTGTCATTGTACTATGCCGGAACCGAGGAGCAGACAAAACGCCGGTGGACAACAGCCAACATCTGCCATAACCTGCAAGAGCTCGACACGGCAGCGCTACGGGCATACCGGCGCTTTGTATATGCCGCGCCATTCGATGCCGTGGCGTTTCCGACACGCGACATCATGGACAGAACCATCGTTGCGGAACTGATGGCACGACCGGATATCAATGATTTCGAGCGTGCGGCGCTGCAACTTGTCCACTTTCCAGAAACCAACATATCATGATTTCAAAGATCCGCAATAAAATACAAGGTCTTGACGATTCCAAACGACGTCTGCTGCGTGGCTCATCCTGGATGGTGGGTGGCACGGTCGTGTCAAAGGTGCTGGTGTTCTGCGCCACGATCCTTGTGGCACGGATACTTACGAAAGATATTTATGGAGAGCTCAGCATCATACGCTCCACCATACAGATGTTCATAGCGTTGTCGTCGTTCGGTATCGGAGCCACAGCCACAAAATACATAGCAGAGTACCGCCATACGGAGCCCGCGCGTGCCGTGCGCATATATTATATCTCCAACATATTCATCCTTGCCATGGCCGTGGTGATGATGGGCGTGCTGTTTGTCTCGGCGGAGAGCATAGCGGCAAATCTGCTCAATGCTCCTTCTTTGGCTGCTGAGTTGCGCATTGCTGCGTGCATTTTGTTTTTCAGCCTTATGAACGGTGCTCAGACTGGATCGCTTGCCGGTTTTGAGGATTTTCCGGTGATAGCGCGTGCCAATATACTCAATGGTGTTCTCGAGGTGATACTTCTGCCCCTTGGCGCATGGCTATTTGGTCTTTCGGGTGCTATAATCGGATTCGGATCGTGTTTTCTCGGGGTTTTCGTGTTCAATGCCATAGCGCTGCACAGGCATCTGGCCTCGCTCGGTGTGGCCCGTGGGGCGGTGTTGCGGGGTCTCCGACCAGCCGACTTCAAGGTGGTTGTGAAATTCAGTCTTCCGATAGCCATGTCATCGTGGATAATAATGGTGACATACTGGTTTTCAAAGACCTTCATGATCAAGGCCGATGGCTTTGGTTCCATGGCCAGCTACGATGTGGCCGAGCAGTTCAAAACCCAGCTTCTGTTTCTGCCTGGAATTCTCTCGCAGGTGTTGCTTCCCATCATGTCCAACAAGATAGCCGGAGGCGAGCGCGATAAAGCCCGCGATGCGGCCCGCACCAATATAAAAATCAATGTAGCCATCACGTTCGGAGCCTATCTGCTGATTCTCGCCTTCGGCAAGTATCTGCTTATGCTTTACGGCAAGAGCTATACCAACCTGATGCCTCTATACATCCTGTGCTTCGCGGCTATAATAGACTCTGTGTGCAATTCTTATGTTCCCGTCATCATATCGGCCAACCGTGTGTGGCGCATAATATCCTACAATCTTGTGTGGAGCGCCACACTCATCGGCGTGTATTTCTGTGCTTCCGCTTATATATATGCCGAGAATGCGCTTGCCACGGCCTATCTGGCAGCCACAGTGGCGCAGTGCGTGCTTATGACGGCTTTTCTGAGACGGAGGCGTCTTATCTGAATTTATGAAACGCAGCATTCTCTACCGTCTTTGCATGATGCGGCATATTTTTGTGTCGTTGCGCTTCTGCCTCCATTATTTCGGCCTGCGCGGGGCTATGACTTTGCCCGTGGTGTTTTATGCTCCATGCCGTTTCAGGTCGTTGAAGGGTAGTGTGGAACTCCGCGGCACTATGAAGCGTGGCATGGTGGCATTCGGGTTGCCGGGCAACGACATGTTTCCTCGTTTCACGCCCTGTATCTGGAACAATGAGGGGGGCACAGTGGTGCTCCATCCGGATGTCGGTCTCAATCCCGGAGCTTCGGTCACGGTGCGTTCCGGAGCGTTGCTGGAGATTGGGCGAGGGGTGTCGATAGGTCAGAACGCTACAATATTGTGTGCCGGGCATATTCACATAGATTCGCATACACTGATCTCGTGGGATGTGACTATAATGGACACAGACAGTCATTACTTCTACCGGTTGCCTGAACGCGCGGTCACCGATTTTTCTGCGCCGGTGCGGTTGGAACGGCATTCTTTCGTTGCATCCGGTGCCTGCATTCTCAAAGGGGCCGTACTTCCGGCATGGTCGGCACTGGCAAGCCACGCAGTACTGACGCGAGGCTATACTGCCAGCCATACACTTTATGGTGGTGTCCCGGCGCGACCTATGAAAGAGGGTCTGTGCTACATCTCCGATACAAAAGATCGAGATAAAGAAATTCACGACATATATTCCGCATGGCAGCTACGGACACAAAATTTAAAATAAACTACTACACACTCCGCGATTTCGAGACACTCAAGCCCGTATGGGATGAACTTGCTCGCGGGGAAGAGATGACATTTTTTCAGTCGCACGACTGGTACAGGATGCTGGTGTCGCGCTTTCCGGACGATAACTCCCGGTGGCTCACACGGTTTGTTGTGGTGAGCAGTGGGGATGGCCCGGTGATGCTCGCACCTCTGTGGGTAGTGCGACGCACGTTCAATATAGTAAACCGCAAGGGTGTATATTTTCTCGGGCGTCAGGGATGGACCGACTATCTTAACTTCATTTACCACACATTCGATGCCGGAGCGCTCGATTTTCTCATGAAATGCGTGTCGCGCGATTTTGGCATAAAATCATGGACACTCGAACTGATGAAGGAGGGCACGTCGGCGTTTGCCCATATTCAGAGCCGTTTCAGTTTTCAAGTGCACACCATCACTAAATGTGTGGCCCTTTCTCTGCCCGATACTGTGGACGATTATCACAAGTCCCTCAGTAAGAGTTCGCGGCAGAACATACGCACAGCCATCAACCGCATGACCAAAGACGGCATCGAGCCGGCCGTGGAATTTTCCTTGCGCGACAGTGTCGACACCGACACTTGCATAGCCATGCGTGCCGAGCGTGTGCAGCAGAAAAACAGCCGTATACATCTCGGATTCGCGACTGCATTGAGAAAGCGCATCACAGACGCCCTGCGCTTCCATCCGCCCGTCTATTTCCCTCTTGCCGACTGCCCCGCCACTCGGCTCCTTTCCATAAAGGATGGCGACACACTCATGGCATTCTTCAATTATGGGCTGAACCCCCACACCCGGCAGGCTGTGATGATGGCAGTAGGCACCTCCGATGCCCACCGTCGTTATTCGCCCGGCATTGTGGCCATGTACAAATTTATTTGCGATGCCATTGAGAACAATTCGCTCGACAGTATCGATTTCACAAAAGGCGATGAGCCGTACAAATACGCCCTCGGCGGCAAAGACCATTTCATCCATTCCGTACGCATCTCACTATGATTCACTTGAAAGCGCGTCTGCGCACCGCCTACAACTATGCCCACAGCCGCTGGGGCGACAGTATTTACAACATCGGGATAATACCCTTCCCTCACGACCTGCCGAACACGGCTAAACTGCCGCCGGTGAAATGGCTGCGCCACAGCTATACCGACCGTTGGTTTGCCGACCCGTTCATCGTGGATGCCGACGACACAACCTTCACAATATTCGTGGAAACGTATTTCTATGGTGTGCGCAAGGGTGCCATCGGACGTATCAAGGCATCGCGGGAGGATTTCCGCCTGCTCGAGTACAATACCATACTCGAACTGCCCACCCATCTGTCCTTCCCGGCATGGTTCAAACGAAACGGGGAGATTTACGTGTATCCGGAAAATTCCCGCAGCGGACGGCTCAACCTGTATCGCTATGACGCCGCGGCAGACCGTCTCATTGCAGTAGATATTCTGGCCGATGAGCCACTGACCGATGCCGTGATAATACCGCTTGCCGACAAGCGTTTCATCACTGCCACCACCTCCACAGATCCCAATGGGGATGTGTGCAGCATATTGGCCGGAGGCGGCGATGGAGAGCCATTTGCGCCACTGACCACCTTGCGCATGACCGACAACACTGCCCGCGGGGCCGGACTGCCATTCGAGCACAACGGCACGCTGTACCGTCCGGCGCAGGTGTGCAACGGTGCCTATGGCATAGGTGTGGCTCTCCAAGCCGTGACGGAAGCTCCCGATGGCGCCCCGGCGCTGGACGAACGCTGTCGGTATATGGTGTACGACAAACGCTACAACGCCGGTTTCCATACGTTCAATCGCTTCGGCGATACGGTTGTTGTAGACGGCTATTACTATCCCACCGGCCCGGGAACCACATTGTTCAAATATCTTCAAAAACTATTTTTTAAGGCATGAACATCCTGTTTTCCTGCGATGAATATCCTCCCGCACGAACGGGTGGAATAGGTACGGTCACGAAAATTGTAGCTGAAGGTCTTGCTGCCCGCGGCCACAATGTCTATGTGGTGAGTTGTTGTATGCCGGGCCATGGGCTACCGGCATGTACTGTGAACCGAGGGGTTACGATCTATCGTCTCACATGTTTCCGCGGTTTGGGACCCATTGTCAATAATGCTCGCATCTCCACAGCGCTAAACCGTTTCGGGCTACTTGCCACGCGGGCCGGAAGAGAGTTGCGGCGTCTGCACGGATTCATGGAGAAGCTTATAGCCACGCATTCCATTGATATTGTGGAGATGCCCGACTATATAATGTTCACTCCATACTATTCGTCAAAGAAGCGAGTTAAATTTATACCGTTCTCAGTCCCTACGGTGGCCCGTGTGCATGGCTCCAAGTCGTTCCTGTCCTACTATAAAACCGGTCACATTCCAAAACTGAGCCGTGCAAACGACATTGATTTCTTCTCCGCGGTCAGCGGAATATCCGCAGTCAGCGGATTTTCGGCCCGTTTTTTGAGCGAGCATCTGGGGGTAGAGGCGCCCGTGGAGGTGATATACAATCCTCTCGACATGCATCAGGTGGATGCTGCTATGCGCAGGGCGGAACCATATCGGGGAGGCCATCCGTTCATTCTTTTCTTCGGAAAAATAGTGGAAACAAAGGGGGCCTTTTCTATTCTGAAAGCATTCAATGAATTCAGCCGTTCCTATCCCGACTATGAACTTCTTTTGGCCGGTGGTGGTGAGATAGATTACGCCCGTACTCTTGTAGAGCCTCATGCCGCACCCAGGGTGCATTTTCTGGGCTATGTGCAGCGCGACAATCTGCTGGGGTATATCCGCGACGCTCAATTCTGCGTAATACCCTCCTACTACGAGAATTTCTCCATGGCAGCGCTTGAAGTGATGAGCCTTGGCAAGACGCTTGTCTATACACGTGAGACATCGGGCCCGGAGGTTATTGACGATGGTGTGGACGGCATACTCGTAGACCCGCGTGCTCCCGGGCAGATAGTTGAAAAAATGAAACAACTTGCCGCCGACCCGTCACTGTGCTCCCGCATGGGGGCTGCAGCGCAAGAAAAAGTCCAGAACAATTTCTCCCTTGACCATATACTCAGGAATTTGGAAACTTTC
This sequence comes from uncultured Muribaculaceae bacterium, assembly GCA_910578095.1. Taxonomy (GTDB): domain Bacteria; phylum Bacteroidota; class Bacteroidia; order Bacteroidales; family Muribaculaceae; genus CAG-873. The sequence continues at coordinate 18,182 of CAJTOZ010000030.1, forward strand.
TATTCAAAATACATACACAATTAGGATGTGCTTAGGAGGAATAGTCATTTCATGCTTGATTTGTAATTCTCCGAAACTATTTCTATAGCTAATAAAACCACTCTGTATCAACTATTATATACTGTTTGTCAAGTTTCTCTTGGCAGCCGATATAGACGCTTTGACATGTCAGATAAAAAAATCCTGATAATAAACCCGCAGCAGTTCGGGCTGAACACGGATTATGTGATGTATGCCCGCTATCTCGGGCGGCATTTCAAAAGTGTAAGTTATCTTACCATCGACCAGGGATTTCCGCGGCGCGATGAGCCCGGCGTGCGCTATCATTATGTGCCGCGCTGCCGCGTGAAGCAGCTGTCGTATGCGCTGTTCCTTATCCGTGCCATAGCTATGGCAATGACGTTCCGTGGCACTATCATGACATCCAATTTCACAGGGTGTCGCATCCTCAAACGTCTGCTGCCGTGGCGGCGCATGGCTGTGAACATCCGTACCGTCAGTGTGGATCCTGACGAGGGCCGGGCCGCAGCACGCAACAGGCGTATTTTGGCCGATGTGCAGCCATTCGACCGCATAATCATGATTTCCGACGGTGGTGCGCAGCAGCTTGGCCTCCCCGAAGCCAAGACCAATATAGTCTCGCTCGGTGCTGATGAGCTGTCGACCGCTGTAAAAAACTACGACTATGCGCGATGTCTTTACATAGGCACCCTTACCGGCCGGAACATCCTGCAGACCGTGCAAGGATTTCATGCCTACATCAGCGCACCCGGCAGCGATTCACGTGCCACCTACGACATCGTGGGCGATGGTGAGGAAATGGCATCCATACGTGCCTATGTTGAGGCTCACTCCCTCGCGGAACGGGTAAGGCTCCACGGCTTCGTGGCTTACGACAAGCTCAAGCCCTTTCTCGACAGATGCAACGTAGGGGTGAGCTATGTGCCCGTGACGCGCGGATTCATGTATCAGCCGCCCACCAAGACCTTCGAGTACATCAATTCAGGCTTGTGGTGCATAGCCACTGCCACAGCGGCCAATGAAGCGGTCGTAACTGCTGAAAACGGCATCATCATAGCCGATACTCCCGAAGCTTTCCGTGAAGCGCTTCTTCGTTTCGATGCCGTGCGCGGCTCGCTCTCCGACAGTGCCATACGTTCATCCGGCCGTCCATACCTATGGCCGTCAATAATCGACAGTCAATTGATTCCGGCGTTAAACAGCTTCTGATATGAGTTACGATTCTTTTTTGAGCATACTCGGCGTGGTGCTGATACCGGTGGCCGTGTGGTGGATGTGGCAGCCGGCATCCCGGACAACGCGTGTTCTTGGACTGGTTCTTATCGCATTCTTCGGACAGGGATCTGCCGAACTTGCCGGATTCAATGCCACCATATTGCGCTATCTTTTCGAACTTCCGCTTGCGGCATGGTATCTATCGCAGGTGCTGCGCGGCGGAATAAAGCACACTCCCGGTGGTAAATGGATGTTGGCGTTCATGATAGCTTCCGTGCCGGCCACCTTTTATACGTCGGGCATGATGTATGTGCTGTTTGTGTTGCAGTATATGAACATATTCATGGCGTTCTATTGCTTCTACCATGCTCGTATTCCGGAGCGTGAGCGCCAATTGCTTGTGCGTCTGACAGTATGGCTATGCGTGAGCCAGTTCTTTGCTGCAGTTCTCAAATTCGGGATTGTGGGTATCATGGAGCCATATATCGGGTCAATGTCGTCTCATGCCGGCGGCATCACCACACTTTTCTCCCTGGCCGGTTTCACAGCGTGCCTGCTTGTGTGGTTCTGCTCCCGTCGCAAAAGCATGCTGTGGATGTGTGTCGGATTCATAATATTCGGTCTTGTGGGCGAGAAGCGTGCGCTGGTGTTTATGATACCGGTGTCCTATTTCATCTGCTTCCTGATGTATTCCCGTCTGTCGCGCGTGCCCTCGTTGCGTATACTGCGAAACCTCACAGTCGGGATTATTCTCGCCCCGGTACTTTTTTATGTGATGGTGCGAGTGCATCCGTCGTTCAACCGCGAGCGCAAGGTGTGGGGCGAATTCGATCTGGAATATACGCTCAATTATGCCGACAAGTATAACTCCGGGGCGATGGCAGGTGATGACAAAATAGGCCGGGCAGAAGCTTTGGGACATTTTCAGAAACATCTATCGCAGGCTCCCACTTTAAATCTGCTTTTCGGCTATGGTACGGGATTGCTCGTGCAGTCGGGCTACAACAAGGATATTGGCAGGGGCAAGGGAGGTGTGGAAAAATATGCCCTCAGGCGTTGGGGCATTGGCTATGCCATGAGCATTGGATTTCTTTCGATGATAGCACAGGTTGGAGTTATAGGTTTGGCCATGTATCTCATGATATGGATGTCGTGGCTCATAGCTTTATACCGGATGCTGCGGCGTTCAGGCCGCAACACCGGCAGCCGTGCCGTGCAGATGTGCTACGTGGCGCTTGCATGCGTTGTGTGCTGCATATTTCTTTCCGCGATTTACAATAACGCGGCGCTCATACTCAACCCTGCGAGCTGCGCCATCATGTTCCTGCTGGCAGAGGCTATGCGTCTTAAACAGAAAACATTGAAACAATGAAATATATCACCGTACTGTTCAAAAAGCACAAGAAGCATGTACCTGCCGCCCTGCGCGGTACATTTATCGGCGAGTTGCGTCGCTATGGCATAATGATATTCCTTTCGGCATGGATTTTTCAGGGAATCCTTATCATGAACTGGCGCGAAGCCGTAGTGAAGGTTGGCTTCACTGCCGTATTCGCTGCAGCCTTCTGGTCACTCGGCATGGCGATTGTGCCTGCTGTGCTCATAGCCCACACGCTCAATTTTGCGTTCAACGGCCAACTGTACGCCATGTACACGCACATGGGCGCCACCCACGTCACTGCCCGCCACTTTCTTGAAGAAACCGAGCGCGCATCGCGCCAGTGTCGCCGACGCTCCTATATAGACGCCGCGATAGCCTACGGCTCGCTGTCGCGCGGATGCTTCAAATCCACGTCCGATATCGACCTGCGCCTTGTGCCTGCCGGCTCGGAATGGAGCTGGTGGCGCGCGGTGTTCTACGCGCTGTGGATGCGCTGCGAGGCTTTTGTGCGCCATTATCCGCTCGACCTTTATGTGTACAGTGGCCCTGTGTGTGCCCGCCGCATGCGCAGCGATGAGCTTCCCATAATGCTTGCCGAGCGCGATGGCTGCATGCGCTCCATCTATCCCAAGCGCGTTGAGTTCAATGAATTTGTGAAACTTTTCACCGAGCAGAATCTATGAGCACTGCCACAATGGCTCCGCAAACACAGCGCAAAGATTGGTTCGATCTCGCAAGGGGCATTCTCATGGTAATGCTGTTTGTATATCACAGCGAGGTGTATTACGGCGACGGACACTCCTGGAGTTTTCTTTTCTCGCCATTCCGCATGGCAGCGTTCTTTATAATAAGCGGTTATTTTTTCTGCCGTGATTGGGATACATTTGATTTCTCGCACAAGACGCGACAGGTTGTGCGTGCCATGATTGTGCCATATTTTGTATTCACCATCGTGCTTCTGTTGCCAAAACCAATAATCCATGGAATAAACGCAAAACAAGCATTGCTTGATATTCTGCTGTTTCGTGCTTCATGGTTTATCATTGTGATTGCGGTATGTCAACTTGTCTACGGCTACTTTGTACATCGTAAGTGGTCGGTTTTGAAAGTAGCCATTTTCACGGTACTGATGTTCGTTCTTGGATATTGGTCTGTTTTATGGTATGAGTCTAATCCTGATTGTCTGGTGGACTCTCCTTTTTTGAATTCGCCTATATACAACAACCGTTTGCCGCTTTGCATCAACATTGTATTGATGATTATGCCATTCTTTTTTGCCGGCATGTTGCTCAGAAAATACGAACGATATATACGGTTTATTGCCGATACTAAATGGATGGTGCTTCTTTGTGCGGTTTATCTTATCATCGTGATTACCGACCACTATACGTGGAACAGCGACATTACCATGAATGTGCATATGTATAGAAATGTGGCGTTGGTTTATATATACGCTTTCTTTGGCGCTTGGCTGGTTATGTCCGTGTCAAAAAGAATAGGGCGTGTTGGTGTGCTTAACTACATAGGTAAGAATTCAATAGTGTTCTATTTCCTCAATGGCGCAATGCTTCAGATTACGGCTGCGATAGTTACGAGGATAATGAAATTAGCACCGATAAATAATGGGGGAGGGTATTTTATGACCATCATAGTGGCTCTCGTAGCCTGTGCGGCAACCATCCCGGTGTGCTGGTTCATCAATAAGTACCTTCCGCTCATAGTAGGCAAAAAAGAGGCATGGCAACGCTTCCGTCTTTTCTCTCGCTGACTTTTATATATTTAATCTAAGTATTTTTTTAGTGATATGGCTGATATTTCAATGTCAAAGGCGCCTCGCAAAGACTGGTTTGATCTTGCAAGAGGCATCCTTATGGTGATGCTCTTTATCTTTCACAGCGAGGTGTATTATGGCGACGGACACTCCTGGAGCTTCTTGTTTTCGCCATTCCGCATGGCAGCGTTCTTTATAATAAGCGGTTATTTTTTCTGCCGTGATTGGGATACGTTTGATTTCTCGCACAAAACGCGACAGGTTGTGCGTGCCATGATTGTGCCATATTTTGTATTCACCATCGTGCTTCTGTTGCCCAAACCCATAATTCACGGAATAGACGCAAAACAGGCATTACTTGATATTCTGCTGTTCCGTGCATCGTGGTTTATCATAGTGATAGCAGTATGCCAGATGATTTACGCATGGCTTGTTCGCAAGCATTGGTCGGTGCTTAAAATCACACTTTTCACTGCATTGATGTTTGTAATTGGACATTGGTCCGTACTGCTTTTTGAAACAGAGCCGGATTGGCTTATGAACTCAACTGTGCTGTATTCATCGGTATACCCTAATAGGTTTCCGTTGTGTATAAATGTGGTATTGATGGTAATGCCTTTTTTCTTTGCCGGAATGCTTCTCAGACGCTACGAGCGCTATGTAAGATTTCTCGCAGATACCAAAGGAATGATAGTCATGTGTGGTGTGTATTTGTTTGTCGTAATTGTCGACCACAATCTTTGGGACAGCAATATGGGAATGGCTGTACATAGATATAAAAATACAGCACTTATATACGCATACGCATTCCTTGGCTCTTGGATAGTAATGTCTATAGCTAAAAGAATCGGTCGGGTGCCCGTACTTAACTACATAGGTAAGAATTCAATAGTGTTCTATTTCCTCAATGGCGCGATGCTTCAGATTACAGCGACGATAGTCACGAGGACAATAAAATTAACACTCGTTAACAATGGGGGGGGGTATTTTATGACTGTCGTAGTGGCACTTATCGCCTGTGCAGCAACCATCCCGGTGTGCTGGTTCATCAATAAGTATCTCCCGCTCATAGTAGGCAAAAAAGAGGCATGGCAACGATTCCGTCTTTTCGCGCGCTGAGTCTTTCCAATGTAAAGCGACACCGCGCTTTTCTCATGGGAGTTGCAGCTCTTCTTGTAGTGTGCTGCCATTTCAACAACCATATAGCGGGCGGCGCCGTAGGCCGTCTGCTTGCCGAGGGTTATATAGGAGTGGATATATTTATTTTCTGCAGTGCCATAGGGCTTGTACAGTCTTATTCGCGCCGTCCGGCAGCTTTGGCTTTCTACAGGAAACGTGTGGTGCGCATTCTGCCAACATTCTTGGCCGTGACATTGGCGGTGCTCGTTTTTGCCGCGATTCTCGGTACAAAGGATTTGCATCTGCGCGACTGGGCCATGACGCTTTCCACACTGGGCTACTGGACCGGCGATGCGTTCTTTGAGTGGTACACGCCGGCTATTCTTGCGCTGTACGCTCTTTTCCCTTTGCTGTATCAGGCATGTAGTATTAAAATGGGGGGGGTATCCTGTTGATTGTAAGTGTGTTATGTGCGTTGGTTGCTATGACCATGTTAAGCCCGTACCATTATTGGCTGGTGGCACGCATACCCATATTCATCGCCGGTATACTTGTGGCCATGTATCTTGAAAAAGTGCGTTTGTCCTATATATTGTGCGCAGCAATGTGTGGCGTGCTCGTGATGATATGGTCATATTCCTATCCCGTGGATGGTAATTATCAGAATGTATTACGCAACACATTTTTTGCCCCTCTCGTGATATTTCTCATTGTTGCCGCAGCGCGGCGCATGCCGACTAAGGTTATGGCAGCCGTTACGGCGGTGGGAGGTGTAAGCTACGAGCTGTTTCTGGTACATTTCGCAATGATACGCTACGATTTTGTGTCGGTAATGCCTCCGCTGCTGTGTCTGGTGCTGTCGTTCATCCTTGCTTTTGCATTTGCGTTCGCCATACGAAAACTCACATCATACAAAGCCACAATACGTAAGTAAATGAAAGTACTCAACCTCATCTGGGGTTTTTCCCTTGGTGCCGGTATCGATAAGTGCTTCCTCACCTACCACGGCCTCTCTGCAGAGGACAGCAGCGTGGAGGTGTTGTCGGTGTGCATCAATCTTAAAAACCTGGATTCGCACATAGAGCCGCTGAGAGAAATCGGTGCCGTCATAATAGATATCAACAGTCGCAAGGATTTCTCTTGGATAGGGAAACTCCATTCGCTCATCCTTAAGGAGCGCCCAGACCTCGTGTTCACCCACGGTTTTAACGGGGCTATTATGATGGGCATTATGCGTATGTTCGGCCGTTGCCATGTGCCGGTTGTGTGCTCCAATCATGGACGCTACACCGGCCCTACGCCATTCCGCAGGCTTGTGGAACCAATGGTGAACCGACTGATGTATATCACTTATCAGACTGTAGCCGTGAGTGTCATATGTGTGGACGGAAGCGGTCGCGAGGAAGTTTTGTCTGGAGGTGTGCCCCCAGACAAAATCACAGTGGTGCACAACGGCATTCCTGACAGAACGCCCGCTGTCGCGCACAACGCTGTTCCAGAGATCATCACGGCTTCGAGAATCTCAGTGGAAAAAGGGTTGAATCATCTGCTGCAGGCGCTTGCAATAATAAAGGACAAAGGCATTCCTTTCCGCTACCGCATGATAGGCGAGGGGCCGGAGCTTAATAACATGAAGCAGCTTGCCGGACAGCTGCAGCTCACGGACTGCGTGCAGTTCGAAGGCTTCCGCAGCGATGTGCCCGAATGTCTTGACCAGGCAGATATCTTTGCGTTGCCTTCTCTCAGGGAATACCATTCCATAGCCGTTCTTGAGGCCATGCGCGCCGCTAAGGCTATAGTGGCCACCAATGTGGGCGGCAACTGCGAGTCTGTGACCGACGAATGTCAGGGACTCATCGTGCCTCCTGCCGATTCCGAGGCATTGGCTGCAGCTATAGAACGCCTGCTTAGCGATAGCGCTCTGCGTCGCACGCTCGGAGATGCCGCCCGCCGCCGTTTTGTGGATGAGTTCACGGAAAGTGCCATGAAGCGTGGCATAATCAACGCACTTAAAAAAGCTGTAGGCAAATGAAAGCACTGATTGTGTCGATGGACATGCTGCCCGGAACTGAGCGCTTGATGCCGTGGCGCACCGTTGTGGAGGTGGCTAAATACCTCTCCGCTCAGCCCGATATCGACGGTGTGGAGATTTATTCCGGCGAGACACCCGATACCGTCGAGCCGGAACGCACGTATGATGGCGTCAGGATAGTGGCCGGCGGCAAGGACGCTGCATCCATCGCCGCCTATGCCCGCAGTACATCCGTAGGGGCGCTGTTCTATCCTTTTGCGTTCCGCGATATATTCAAGCCCCTTGATGATTTCTCTTCACTTGAGATAAAGAAGGTGGCCTACATACCCGGAGGCATCTATCCTATGGCGGGTGTGCGCGCCCTGGCGGCTCAGGGCCTTTATTCAGCCGCGCGTCCGTATCTGATTGAAAATGCGGTGCCTCGCGGAATTATGCTTGAGAAACTCGCCGGCGCAGGATTTTCGCACATAATATCATTCTCGCCGTATACGGCTGCCATTGTTGTAAAGTATGGCTGGCCTGCCGCGCGTTCGGTGTGCGCTCTGCCCGGGCTCGACGGCTTCGGCAGCCTTGAGCCTGATTATTCCGCAGTGGAACGTCTTGGTCTGCAGGATTCTAAGTTTGTGCTGTTTTCCGGCGCTCCTGCCGAGGTGCGCGGCAGCGGCTTGCTGCTTAAGGCATATCCTCATTTCTTAAAGGCCAATTCGGATGCGCGCCTCGTGATGCTTATGCGCACCGACCGCAGTTCGTCGTTCGCCCGCTTCAACGAGGCTTTGGAGCGCTTGCCCGACAAATCGCGTCTGACCGTAGATTTTGAGCGGCTCACGCCGGCACAGCTGAAAGGCTTTTTCATGAAAGCCCGTGCGGTGGTGTTGCCGTTCATCATCATTCCTTCCGAAATACCGCTCACATATTTTGAGGTAATGGCCTGCGGCACACCCGTGGTCACATTCCATAACGGTGGTACCACCCACTATCTTTCCGAAGCAATTCTCACCGTGCCCTCCCGCACGCCAAAGAGCCTTGCCGGAGAAATGGCCCGGGTATGCAACGACGACCATCTGCACAGGCATCTGTGCGATTGCGCGTTGAAACTGTCATCTAATCATCCCGATTGGGCTCAATCAGCACAAATATGGAAAACGACGCTCCAATGAAACACTGCATCGTGGTCAGCGGAATCGATGGTTCCGGCAAGTCAACCATAATAGAAGCTCTGCGTAAGAGCCTGGAGGCGCGGGGCCACCGCACCGCATGCATCTGGCTCAGGTTCAACCACTATCTCACCAAGGGTATGCATGCGATAGCCAGGGTGGCAGGATTGTCGGTGCCACGCCAAAACGAAATGGGCCATGTGTGGCAGCACGAACTGTACCGCTCCAAGGCTTTCTGCCGTGTGTACGTGCTCACGACATACCTCGATACATGGGTGAGCCGGCTGAAATATAATCGTGCCGCGCGCCACGCCGACACTGTGATATGCGACCGCTGGATCACCGATATCCTTGTGGATCTGGCAGTGAAAACAAGGCGTCCCGACATCATCAGCGGCAAATGGGCGCGACGCTTCATGCGCATAGCTCCGGCCACCGCACGCTATTGCGTGGTGCATAGGAATCTGGACCATCTGCTTGATTGTCGTCTCGAAAATCGTGTGGATCCTGATTTCCGTTTTCGTCTGCAAATATATGAGGAGCTCATGAAGCAGCCCTATATACTGCCAGTCGATAATAATGGTACCATAGACGCAAGTGTGGCACAAATCGCACAATCGTTATGAAAAAGAAACGCACACCTAAAATCTGCTGCATATCTTCACACGGAGGTCATCTTCACGAGCTTATGCAGGCCACGCGGGGTGTGGAAGGAGACAAATACTGGGTCACATTCAGCACACCCCATACGCGCAAGCTCCTCGCCGACAAGCCGCATCACTTTGTGATAGACCCGGTGGTGAGCAAACCCAAGTTCATACTCAACGCCCTGCAGTCGCTGTATCATCTGATTGTGGAACGGCCGGGCGTAGTCATCTCTACAGGAGCAGGCATTGCCGTGCCCACGATGCTGCTGGCAAAGTGGATGCTGAAGGCAAAAATCATCTATGTGGAATCGGCCGCAGCTGTGGTGGAGCCTTCACGCACGGGGCGGTTTATGTATCCGCGTGCCGACCTGTTTCTTATCCAGTGGGAGTCGTTGCGTGAGTTTTATTCTAATGCAAAATATACCGGAGTCTTATGATATCTGCAAGTTTTGGCAACGCGCCGGCATCCATGACGTTCACTCGCATGGCTGAGGCTGTCGACCGTCTCGCAGGCAATATCGACGAGGAAGTACTGGTACAGACCGGCAATACTGCCTATGAATTCCGCCATGCCTCGACTGTGCGCTTCCTCACCCACGACCAGATGCAGGACACCATGAAGAAAGCGTCAATCGTGATTCTGCAGGGAGGGTGGGGCACCATTTCAGAAGCCATAGCGCTTGGAAAACGCATAGTGAGCATTCCCCGACGTGTAGGGCAGGAGTGTAATCATCCCCAGGAAGAAGTCGTGCGCACGCTTGAAAAGCAGGGGTGTCTGCTGGGGTGCTACGACACCGCCACCCTTCCTGAAATAATCGAGACGGCACGGACATATATGTTCAAGCCGCTTCCGCGCGGAGAGTCCGGGGAAATAATAAACGCTTTTATAAATGTATTATGATATTCGTAGCATTCGGAAATTCTCCGTGCCCGTTCCCTCGCCTTGCCGCTGCTATTGAAAAACTGGCGGGCGATACCGGAGAAGAAATAATAGCCCAAAGCGGCTGCACCGACTTTGAATTCAAACACGTCAAAGCGGTGCCATTTATGAGCCAAGATGTGTTTAAATATCATCTAAGTAGCTGTGATATAGCTGTTTTGCAAGGTGGATGGGGTGGGGTAGCAGAAGCCTCCTGTTTGGGGTGTCGCATAGTGGCTGTGCCCCGTATAAAAGGCGTTGAGCACTATCATGATCAGGTACAGCTCATTAAGGCATTGGAAGAACAGGATGTTTTGCTTGGGTGCTACGATATATCCCTGCTTCCCGAAATAATCAAGAAAGCACGCACATTCAAATTCAAACCTATAGTACGCGGTGATGCTTCGGCTTTGATCAACGATTTTATAGCATCTATATAACAGCCGGTTCCCGCACCTCCAATTCAACATATAAATAATCACGGCCGAAGACATCCACATGTTTTCAGCCGTGCTTTTCACATCATTTTGCCATGAAACCCGATGTATCTTTTGTGGTGATTGAATTTCATTCAATCGACGACATAGCAAGGTGTATCCATTCCATACGGTCGGCCGTGAGTGGGCTCAGCTATGAAATCATCGTTTCCTCAAATTCATGCTACGGCCCGGAGCGTCAGCGCGAGATAGCCGAATCCTTTCCGGATGCCCGTTGGGTATTCAACGAGCGGAACGGAGGCTTCGCTTATGGAATGAATCGGGGCCTGCAGCACGCAGCAGGGCGTTATCTTGTGATCATGAATCCCGATGTGAAGATCAACCGAGGCCTCGCCGATATGGTGCGCTTTATGGATTCCAACAGCGATATCGGCGCCGCAGCTCCGCGCATTGTGAGCGAGGAAGGAGATGTGCAGGATAGTTGTCGTCCTTATGTAAGTGTCGCCGGATTTATCGGTCGTCTCATACGACGCACTGTGCGTAATACCTCGGCAGTGTTGTCACATTCGTTCGACTATTCGCTCATTCAGACAGTCGATTGGGTGATAGGTGCATTCATCATGGTGCGCCGTGATGCGTATGGTCGCACCGGTGGTCTGGATGAACATTACTTCATGTATGCGGAAGATCTTGACTGGTGCACGCGCATACGCGCCGCTGGCTACGAAGTGGTCTACAATCCCTCTATGGAAATAACATATAAGGGCTCGCGTGCAGCCCGGCGATCAAAAAAATACGCTCGCATTTTCTTGAAAAGCCATATGCATTACTGGCGTAAGTTCGGTTTCTTCTTCGGCTATCCCCGGCGCAGAAACCTGGAATGGGGCCGGTGTGTGCCAACGAATCTCAAAACCACAGGCCAATGAAAGGAATAGTATTAGCCGGGGGCTCCGGAACGCGCC
>CAJTOZ010000031.1 GCA_910578095.1 uncultured Muribaculaceae bacterium
TCGCCGTCAAGCCCCACCTCATTATCGACACCATGCGCCTGGCCCTCGGCGCCGAGCCGCAGGCGGCCATCGTCAGCCTCGCGCCGGGCATCACCCTCGCCGAACTCGCCGGCCAAGGCGCGGCCAAGGCCATACGCCTGATGCCCAACGTGGCCATAGATTTCGGCCAGGGCATGAGTTTCATCTGCCACAACACAGCCGCCGCACAGGCCGCGCGCACACTGGCCGGAGCTCTTGAAGCCACCGGACGCACGGCCATAGTGGAGGAACGCCTCTTCGAGCCGGCCATGGCAGTGGCCTCCTGCGGCATCGCCTATGCCCTGCGCTACGCGCGCGCAGCCATGGAAGGCGCCATCGCCCTGGGGCTCACCGCCGCCGATGCACGCTCCTACATAGCACAGACCATGCGCGGAGCCGCAACCATGCTCGACGCCTGCCCCCACATGCACCCCGAGGCCCTCGTGGACAATGTCACCACCCCGGGCGGCTCCACCATCCGCGGCCTCATGGCCATGGAGCGGGCCGGATTCTCGGCCGCCGTGGCCGATGGTCTGCTCGCGGCAGCAGGCAAGCATTAACCCCGCCGGCGCCGCATAAACACTAAATTCCACAAACACTTATTGCTCTATAAATATGAATAAAGCCATACTCATGGGCAACGTGGGCGCCGACCCTAAGATGCGCTACGTGCAGACACGTCTCGTGGCCGAGTTCTCACTCGCCACCAACGAGCCGGCCTACACCACCGCCGCCGGCATACAGATTCCGGAGCGCACCGAGTGGCACAACATCGTAATGTGGGATGCGGCGGCCGAATTCGCCGAAAAATACATCCGCCGGGGCTCGCGGCTGCTCATAGAAGGGAAAATACGCACACGCTACTGGGAGGACCGCAACGCCATAAAACACTCCACGACATCGATCTACGTGGATTCTTTCGAGCTGCTGCCACGTGCCGGGAGCTGAGATATGCCACCCCTCGTACAGCGAGGGTACAAAAGGGCAAGAATACATAAGAGACATGACCTATCTTATTGATTATTAATCCTTTTATTTCTTTTGTCAGTTTGTACATCCGTACCCACAAAAACCGGCTTGTGGCAAAAACACAGCGGTTGCGCCCGCCTCGGCGTTAACATATATTATGCCCCGGGCTCTTAAACCTTTGTTTTTCCGAAGCGTCTTATCTATGTACAAAACAACGACAATAACGCTTCAAAAACAAAACATCATGAAAAGAAAATTCACAACCATCGCTCTCGCACTCGTGGCCGCACTCGGCATAGGCGCTGCGGCACAGACTCCCGACGCCGCAACGTGCCCCAAAGGCACGAAACAGGCAAAGGAATGCCGCCACGGCGCCCCGCAGCAGGCATGCGCCAATCGCGACAGCATGGAGATGGCTGTATTCTTCGAGGGCATCACCCTCACTCCCGAACAGCAGACCAAGATAACCACACTCCGGCAGAACAACCGGCAGCAGGCACGCGAAAGCAAGGCTCAGGCCAGGCAGCAACGCGCCGACCGCGCCAAGGCCCGCAAGGACGCCCAGCGCTCAAAACTCAACGAGATGAAGAGCATCCTCACCCCCGAGCAGTATGTGGTGTATCTTGAAAACATCGTGGTAAATGCTCCCGCAGGCCCGCGCATGCACGACGGACGCGACATGAAGCGCCCCCATCGCGACGCCAAGGCCATGAACAGCACACGTCCTGCCAAGAACGCCGGACGCCAAGCCCGATAGGCTGCACCCACCATGCGGCAGCGGAAACAGCTGCATGGCACGACGCACCCCGGAAGTCGATACCGACAATTTCCGGGGTGCGTTCTTGCTTTACGATGCATAGTTATATGCAGCATCGTATGGAGAGGGTAGTCGCCCGCAATGTAGGGACATCGCTTTGCGATGTTTCGTATGCGCGTTTGCCTATATTACGTGCCAAAGGCACGTCCCTACATTGTGAATAGAATTTTGGGGGCTTTTGCGGAGGATCATATAATTTCATGTACCGTAAATTCAGCTTGTGCCTCTTTTGTTTCTTTTGCCGTCTTGTCCTTCTGTACCCGCGAAAAAAAACTCCAAGGTGATTTACGTGTGGCTAAATTCACAACTTGTTCACGGCACCCATGAACACTATGATACCGGTACTTGTCTCGCTGACAGTATAAGCGAACGGACGGTTGAGAGTGATGGAAAATACCGTCTCGGGTGTGCCGGCAGTTTGACCGGTGCCCGTGTATCCCATCTCCACCACTGTAGACGCCGCGCCTTCGGCACCTGTCTCATCTACATCAAACCGGCTCATATGCTTCACCTTACTGATGAAAAGCGGGGTGTCGCTCAATCCATCAAATCGCGCATTTTGGGAGAATGCGCTGCGCATGCCGAGAGCAGTGTAGGCATCTTTCAAGTCTATGCGAGTTTCCGCCGAGAAACGTGGCATCTTCACCTCCACTCTTCCGCACGACCATCCTGCATGGTGTTCGTCAAGCTGAAGCATTGCTTCTGCCGGCGAAACGCCCTCTGCGGGCAGAGCAATGTTCATGCAGTAGGCGCCGTTGCCGAACGTCAGCGCCACCATGCTCGCCTTTCCGGATGTGGTGTAATACACATTGTCTACCGTCGCATGCATCATATCCACATCCGAAGCCGAACCATCAATGTTGGTAAAACGCTCCTTGCGGGTGTTTTTCTTATTAAATTTCTGTGCCCACATCGATTTAAAATACAGAGCGTTGACAAGCAATACTTCGGCCTCGAAATCTTCCGCATCGACCATATCACGCACCAAGCCATTGGTAGCATTGCTTATCCAACCGTTCACAGTGGCGGCAGCTTCTGATTTCTTTTCTTTTGCAAAACCCGACGTTGGCGCCCCATACGTCTCTGCAGCCAGCTCCGTGAACTCGGGGAGCAACGCCACATAATCGCTGTGCCACACGGAATTGGCCATTGTCAACGTAGTGGCGGCATCGGTCACGGGCAACGTCTCGTACAGCTTCCCATAAAGCGAATTCAGCGCATCTAAAGAACCGCCGCCACACAATGCCCCGAGCATTTCGTCCAATGTCTCGTCGGTGGCACCATTGGCAGTCAGCGCCATGGCCATTTGAGCGCTCAGAGGAGAGAAAGCCGGAAGAGGATTTTCGGTGGTGTATATTTCCGCAAACGTACGTAGCCCAAGATTATTGGCATCTTTCGCCGAGGCTGTTTCAGCAACTGTCAGCTGAAGTTTCACAGGAGGCGTCAGCTGTATCTGTTCCTTCTGTTCGTTTTCGTCGGAGCATGCAGCAAGTCCAAGGCTGAGGACTGCGGCAGCGAGTATAATTGCCTTTTTCATAAGTAAAGTGGTCTTTTAATAGTTTGCTAAACTCACAGCCGGTTCACGGCGCCCATGAAGAGTATGGTTCCGGTGCTGCTCTCGCGTATCAAATAAGCGAAGGGATGGTCGAGAATAAGATCGACTACATTACCGCTCGATGTGACAAATCCGTTGACCGTGGCCGCAGATGCCTCCGCACCCTCCTCATTAACTTCTATACAGCACTCCTGCATAAGCAGTCCGATATTGGCCGCCACATTGCCCATATTGCCAAACTCCGCATCGCTCCCGAATGCACGCCGTATGCCCAATGCCTTGTAGGCGGGCACCAAGTCAAGTTGTGCGCGCACCTTGAAGGATGGCATGGAAAGTCTGAGTTCTACGCCGTTTAGATCTTCCACGCCTCCGGATGCCTGCAGTGCATCAAGGGCATCATCAGGTGCCACTCCTCGCTCCGGCAATACCACGACCATTTCAAATGCACCGTTGCCAAATGGGAGGGAAGCCACCTCTACATTGCCAATTTTGCCATAGGCTCCATTCATAGACCCGTGCATGAACGGCACGGATGCAGGAGAAAAATCAATATTGGTGAACGTACCTGTTTTGGTGTTGCGCTTGTCGAATTTCTTAGCCCATTCCGATTTGAAATAGAGAGCATTGACTATCATTAGCGCGCTCACTTGGTCCTCCTTCAGCATACCTGTGATATTGCCGCGGGTAGCATCGCTTATCCACGCATTCACCAACGAAGCTACATCGGCTCTATTGCCTAAACCGAAAGCCGACACTGTGGCCAAATATTCCTCTGCGAGCATCCGTGTAAACGACAGACTGACAGAAAAATCTTCGGCATACCAGACTGAATTGGCGATCGCAACAGTAGTTTTTCCATCTGCCAGCGGTAGCGCACCGGCGAGTTTGCCGTATAAAGAATTAAGATCGGATAGCGTGCGTGCCCCCGGACACAACACACCGAGCATTTCATCAAAAGTCTCGCCCGTAGCGCCATTAGCGGTCATGGACAGCGCCATCTGTGCGCTTAAAGGAGAAAAAGCAGGCAAAGCCGTCTCTTTTGCATATATTTGGGAAAAAGCCCGATAGGCGAGGTCGTTGGCGGCCTCCGTCGAACTTTTTTCCGCAGCCGTTAGCACTATCGGAGCAGGGAGGTTTATGTCACTGCTTCGAACACCATCATTGTCGTCGGAGCATGCAGCAAGTCCAAGGCTGAGGACTGCGGCAGCGAGTATAATTGCCTTTTTCATAAGTAAAGTGGTCTTTTAATAGTTTGCTAAACTCACAGCCGGTTCACGGCGCCCATGAAGAGTATGGTTCCGGTGCTGCTCTCGCGTATCATATAAGCGAAGGGGCGGTCAAGAGTGATATAGGCCTCTCCTCCAATGCCCAAACTGAGGTCGCCACCGATCACGACTGTTGATGCTATGGCTTCGGCTCCATCCTCGTCCACATCCACTCTACACTCATGGAGTACCTTGGCGATATAGGCACCCTGGGGGGATAGTTTGTCCATCCGGGCTGCCGACGGGTCGAACACACTCTCAAAACCGAGACGGAGGAATGCATCTTTCAGATCCGTCTTATAGCGCACGCTGAATTTCGGCATTTTCACATGGATAGAGTATCTGCCGCCCACTTCCGGAATGTAGCCCGGCGTGGAAATGAGTGTCATGGCCTTTTTCAATGCCTCGCATGGCGACTGGTTCTCCTCCGGTTTAATCACCGTGAAGTAGTACGCCTTGTTGCCAAAATGAAGGTCGGCGAGTTCTATGCCATCTATCTCCATATATGTGTCCTCCACTACTCCGTTCATAAACTGCACATCGGACACAGAGCCATCACTGTTGGTGAACTTGTCGGGACGCGTTTTGTCCTTGTCAAACTTCTCACACCACTGCGATTTGAAATACAAGGCGTTCACTATCATGTAGGCCTTTACATCATTAGCGCCTATTATGTTGGAAATCTTTCCCTTGGTGCTCTTTTCTATCCATTTGTTGACCAATTCGGCTGCCGCTGCCGGCGAGCTTATATCATAGGATGCCGTTGGTGCGGTATAATTTTCGGAAAGCGACATGCAGAACGACGGCAATACCTCAAAACCATCAGAATGCCAGAACGAATTGGCGATATCCACCGTGCTTTTGGCATCGAGCAACGGAAGTCCCGCGCATAGTTTTCCATAAAGAGAATTCAGGTGCTCTACGTCACCTCCCGAGCACAACTGCTCAAGCATCTCTTCAAGTGTTTCTTCTGTAGCGCCGTTGGCTGCCATTGCAAGAGCTATCTGAGCGCTCAGTGGCGAAAACGCGACATTCACATCATCATCATAGATCTCGGCAAACGTCCGTACAGCCAAATCCTGTGCCGCCCTTGACACTCTCTTTTCCGGCCCATTCAAGCTTATGCGCACCGGCTCATTAGAATCAGAGCCGCCTCCATTGTCGTCGGAACAAGCAGCAAGCCCTACTCCGAAGACCACTGCAGCGAAAATGATTATTTTTTTCATAAGGAAAGTTCTGTTAGTTCTTTGTTACTACGAAATATTTAAACTTCTTTGTGTATTTGTAATGTTCAATTGTTGTAGTACCATTATCATATTCTTCCGCTTTACTTGTATCAAAAACACTAATCAAAAAATATCCATTATCAGCTCCACACCAACCCCAATTAATGTGATTGTAACTATCTACTGATTGTTTCTTATCTACAGCATACCACTCCGCAGCCCTAGGTTCTCTCTTATACTGGGTACGAGTAATTACAACATGCTTGTATCCGTCTACAATAAAAGCATGTCCCTCTCCTTTATCTGTCTCACCCCGAACATAAATAACACCATCCCCCAAATGATAATATGCCCGTGGCATTTCAGCACAGATAGGACGGGGATTGAAACCTAACGTCCTAAATTCCAACAGTGCGGAACGGACATTTTCAATATTAGTTGACGTGCCATCTTTATGGCAAACTGAATTGTTGCGTTTGCCCAACTCGTAACACAATTCTGCCAAAGCCTCATCAGCAGGCTCCTTTAATGGCAGTTCATAATTTAGCTCTATACTATAACTACGCTTATGCTCTTTAATTAGACTCCAATCAACTTTTTTAAACCCAAACTTATCTGAAGAAATATATCTCGGTATTTCAAAGTAACTAAGCAATAAAACACTTGCTGTAGTTCCACAGCCGGATTTTTTATTTTTGAAATACACTCCTTCAGGATAAATTTGTCCCCAATTGAATGGCACACGCGGCTCTACACTATACGTCTGAGTAGTTGTCTCCCACTTATACTGAGGCGTGTCTAACCACGGATTTATATCTCCACCGGACCAATCTGGATTAGGCAATATAATTGTTGAACTATCTATAGGCGTGCAGTCACGTTCGAAATTTCCATTAATAGCATAGTCCAGCCCTTCGAAGAACATTGCGGCCCCGGGATTGTCAATGCTATCAGGGTGCTCCACATTACCTTTCTCCGTTACAGCAAGAATTGTATTAGGATAACGGCGGTCGGCAGCAATAACAGCGTAGCCCTCGTTGTCTTCAAGATTCACAATATAGTAGGAGGTGTCGGCAGCTGCAGAACGGCCCATCGTGCGACTTGCAATGGGTTTCACATCCTTCACAATCTTGACACTGCGGGAAGTTCCATAGAAATGGGCGAAAGCCTCCATTGCACAAGCTGAGGCTTCTTCGGGCGTACGAATGACAGACATAGGGGCGCCGAGCTCAGTTTTCTCGGAAGCGGTAGGCGGGTTCTGCGGCTCATCCATGGTAGAGCACGCGTACATGCCCAAGACAGCAAACATAGCGTAAAAAGCTTTTTTCATAAGTCTGGATATTAATTGGTTTGTGTTTTTAAAATTTATGCTGCCAATCGGGAAATAGGTTCAGGACGGTCGCACGCCATGTTATTGCCACAAAGTTAAGATTTATGATTGACAATTGCAAACAATTCGCTGAATATATTATCGATTTGACACAAAGCGATGTATTCTCGCAGCAATTGCGTGGCTCTACAATTCCAACTCAGCCTGAAACAGCTGATTTCCCTCCGTGCGGCAGGATATGTGAATGCACCCGCTTAAAGCCGAAATATCTACGGCATCCTCTTCTCCGCACACATACTGACTGACCACAACGATGCCATCGCTAATGATCTCAATCAAGCAGCATCCTTCGTCGGCAGGCAAAACGAAATGCAAAGCATTATCGCATAAATATGCCTCAATCCATACGGATGACGGGGCGCCGGGCCTACCATGCGGTAGGTTCAGTTTGATCGTTGATGAGGACGGCTGATTTTGATTATCGCCGGCGTAGGTCGGCAGCGACATATTGAAAGCCACCATGACAGCAAAAAGGATGAATAGTCGTTTCATAGCAAAAATGCAATTTATCTTTATTACTGTCCGCAAAACTGCCCTAAGTTCAATTCACGTAAGAGGGGCATGCAAGCATACCATACATCGCAAAGCGACAACCCTGTGATATCAAGTTGGGTAATTTTTGCGGATAATCATTTTTATCTTTTCGCAAAATTACTAATTGAAAAGCCTTGAAAACAAATTTCAAGGCAATTTTCGTTAGGCTTCACCTTTCTGTAATGCGCTTATAATAAGCGCATTACATATAAAGTTTTCCGCGCAAATTAGGCTTAGCGGTAACCCATTGACAATCAATAAGTTACACCGCCATCCGCGCAACATTAGCAAAAATCTTGTAAATCAGCGCATTACGAGAGATAGCGCGAGTAGCCGAGATATTTTTCTTCGCCCAGTTCTTTCAACTTTCTTTTAAGCCGCTTTTTTCTGTCGTACACTGTTGTCACCCTATCTTCTCCAAGAATTGCCGCAATGGTATTGATAGAGAAGCCAAACACTGAAAACAGGAACAGGCTGCAATCGGCCTTTTTCAAATTCGGGAGGTCGGTCTTCAGCTTTTCCATCACACCATCAAAATTGTCATTGGCATAGCGCTCGAGTTTGTCGTACTCTTCGGTGCCTTCCCGGAGGCTGCGCACCATATCGTTTATCACTCGCGTGAGTTTGGCGTATGGAATGTCGCCGGTGCGGCTTTCAAAGTATGCTTTACAGAAGTTGTCGAACACATCGTAACGGGACTGCATCAGCCGCCGGATAGTATCCTGCGCCACAGAGCATTCCTCCTCTTTGCTGAAATAGGCATCCTTCAATTCCTGCGCCATCATGAGGGCATGGCTCAATTTTTCTTCTTTGCGTTTTCTATATATAATAATGTAGGCGCCCAGCGCCACGCACACCAGCAACGCACAGGCCACCATAAGGCCGCTTCTCAGCCTGGTCTTCTGAAATTCCGCTTCCCTCAGCTCCTTGTCCTTGCTATAGTAGTCGGTGATGCTTCCGCTTATATTCTGCGAGGTCACCTTGCTTAACAATTTCTCGGTATCGTAGTACAATTTTTCAAGCGCTTCGTAGGCCTTGACGGTATCTCCTACCATCGAATAAATGCGCACCGCCAGCAGAGGATCGCATTCTCCGTTTTTGGAAAACTCGTCGGCCACACGCTGCGCGGCCGACAGATCGCCCTCATTGGCATAACCCAGCCCCATAAACGCGACGTCCCGCTCGTCAAGTTCGTATTTGGTGTCCAAGAGCCTGTACACTTCTATGGACTCCCTATATTTACCGCTTGCGTACAGCGACCGCCCCAGACATCTCAGCACCTCGCTCTCCAACGACGCGTTTCCTGAAATCTCGGCCGAATCCCTCACCTGCCGGAAAACACCGGTGGCCTTGTCGTACTCCTCGTGGTTGTGCAGGCCGATGCCTAAATCAAGCATCTCATACAGGGCATGCAGTCTGTGGCCCGACTTCTCAAAATAATCATAAGATACATAACGGTATTTCTTCTCCTCGGGTGCGTTCAACATACGGCAGTAGTTATCGGCAATCCCGCGTGCGGTCATAGCCGCCCAGAAGTCGGAGCCGGCCTCCTTGGCAGCATCATGCGCTCCGAGCAGGGTCACAAGGCTGCGGGCATGGCTGCCGGAATGGAAGTAAACGAGGCCGAGATAATATCGCGACATGGCATAGTGGAGGGGGTCGCGCTTTTCATCATAGTAGGCTATCGCCGGGGCGATTATAGAGTCGGCAGCTATATCCGCCTGGGCTATGTCGAGCGCCCGCGACAACAGAATGGCATAGAGCGCGGCATCCGAGCGCGACAATTCCCCGGCATCCACATCCTGCAGGAGCATGAGTGCGGAATCGGGGTGTAGCTCCAGGAGTTCCCCGGCCCGGCGAAGGACGGGAGCATCGTCGGGGCGGGAGCAGGCGCCGGCGAATAGCAGAAGCATGGCAAAAAGCAGGTGTTTCATAGCAGATAAAGGTGGATTGGCGGGAAAAATCAGTCTTCGCAGAAGTGGCGGAGCACACGGCGATAGGAGGTGAAAATCTTGCTTTTGCTCACAAAGCCCACATAGCGGCCGTCGTGCACCACGGGCAGATTCCATGCGCCGGTATCGTCGAAGATCTTCATCACACGGTCCATGCTCATGGTGGTGTCGATGCGGGCGGGCGGGATGGACATGAATTTGCTCACATACATCTTGCGATACAGGTCGGGGCGGAACATTATGTTGCGTATCTCGTCGAGCACCACCACGCCTTTGAGCATGCCGTCGGCATCGACCACCGGAAAGAGATTGCGGCTGCTTTTGGCTATGGTGTCGACCATATCCTTGAGCGACATCTCGGGGCGCACGGTGAGGAAATCGGTCTCGATCACGTTGTCGATCTTCAGCAGGGTGAGCACGGCTTTGTCCTTGTGGTGGGTGATGAGCTCTCCGCGCTTGGCCAGACGCATGGTGTAGATGCTGTATGGCTCGAAAATCTTGATGGTGCCGTAGGCTATGGTACTGACTATGAGCAGCGGCAGAAAGAGGTCGTAGCCGCCGGTGAGCTCGGCGGTGAGGAAGATGGCCATCAATGGCGCGTGCATGACGCCGCTCATGACACCCGCCATGCCTATGAGGGCGAAGTTTTTGGTGCTGAGCACGGTGTCGAAGCCCATCATATTGGCCACGAAAGCGAAGAGAAAGCCCGTCATGCAGCCCACATAAAGGGAGGGCGCGAAGGTGCCGCCCACACCACCGGCGCCATTGGTGGCGGAGGTGGCGAAAGCCTTGGAGAGTATAATGACGGCGATGAACAGGACCAGAAACCATGTCTCGCGGCCCTCGGCGTAGAAGATGGAGCCGTTGAGTATGGACGACGTGTCGCCGTTGAGCAGGCCCGTGATGGCGCCGTAGCCTTCGCCGTAGAGAGGAGGCAGAAGAAACACCAGCGCCGATAGTATAGCGCAGCCCACGGCGGTGCGGCCCCAGGGATTGCGGAAGCGGCCGAAGAAGTTCTCCATCATGTTCATGGCGCGGGTGAAGTAGAGCGATACCAGCCCGCACACCACTCCGAGCACTATGGCAAACGGTATCTTGGCCACATAGAAGTCGTCGCTCTGCACAAAGAAGAATTCAAAATCGTAGCCGGTGTAGGCATAGGCTATGGTGGCGGAGGTGATGGAGGCTATGAGCAGGGGCATCACGCTGACGGTGGTGAGGTCGAGCATCAGCACCTCGAGCGTGAACAGCATGCCGGCTATGGGGGCCTTGAAGATGCCGGCGATACCGGCGGCGGCTCCGCATCCCACGAGTATCATGAGGATGCGCGGCGAGAGGCGGAACATCGAGCCGAGATTGGAACCTATGGCTGCGCCGGTGTAGACGATGGGTCCCTCGGCACCCACGGAGCCGCCGAATCCGATCGTGACCGACGACGCCACCACGGAGGTGTAGATATTGTGGCGCTTCAGGCGGCTTTTGTTCTGGGATATGGCGTAGAGCACGCGTGTGACACCGTGGGAAATGTTGTCCTTTACCACGTAGCGCACATACAGCGCCACGAGCACAACGCCCACGGCAGGCAGCAGAAAGTAGAGGTAGTTGGCCTGGTCGATGCTGATGTGGACGGTGAGGATGCGGCTGATGGTGTGTATGAGCCACTTGAGCACCATGGCCGCAAGGCCTGCGAAGATGCCCACGAAGAGCGCCAGCACGAGCACGAAGTCTTTTTCCTTGACATGGCGCTCGCGCCATTGTATGAAGCGCATCAGGGCGGCGTGGAGAGTGCGCGGGAGCGGCGTGCGGCCGGTTTCGGCACCGAGTTCCTCATCGTCGTCGCGCAGGCCGTAGTCGGGGCCCTGTGGCTCTTGCTTATGTCGGTCGGTCATGATTGTCGGGTGTGTGGATGAATGATTGTTGTGGATGGATGTCTCTCACACGCCTTTGCCCGTGAGGACAGTGTTGATGGTGTGGAGTATTATGCGCAGGTCTACGCCCAGCGACACATTTTCTATATATATCATATCGTAGGACAGGCGTTCGAGCATCTCGTCGACGGAGCAGGCATAGCCGTGCTTCACGACACCCCACGATGTCAGGCCGGGACGCACACGGTGCAGCAGCGCCACATAAGGGGCGCGCTCGGCCATCAGGCGCTCGAAATGTTCGCGCTCGGGCCGCGGCCCCACGAGGCTCATCTGCCCGAGCAGCACATTCCAGAACTGCGGCAGTTCGTCGAGCCTGTACTTGCGCAACACGGCGCCAACACGTGTGATGCGCGGGTCGCCGTCGCGGCTCAGCTGCGGGCCGGCGGCCTCGGCATCGGGCCGCATGGTCCGGAATTTGTAGATGCGGAAGAGGCGCCCGCGGTAGCCCACGCGTTCCTGGCTGTACAACGCGGGGCCGGCCGAATCGGCTTTCACTGCGATGGCCAGCACGGCATATACGGGCAGGAGCGCCACCATGGCCAGGGCCGACACCACGATGTCGCCGATGCGCTTGAGATTGGCCGTGCAAGCCGACATGCCCGGCGAACTGATGTTGATCAGGGGCTCGTTGGACACGGATTGCACGCGCGGACGCATTGTCAGCAGATTGTAGCGGTCGGGGGCCATGTACACGTTGCAGCCCAGGGGAATGAAACGCGACATGAGGTCGGCGGTGCGTGCCATGTCGGTGCTCTCGTCGGCTATGATGATGTTGCGCACGCGTCCCTGCTCCACCATGAGCGCCGCATCGTCGAGCGACATGGCGCCGTCGGCGGCGCCATCGGTGGCGAAACCCGCTATGCGCAGCCCTGTCTTGGCAGGCGCACGCTCCACGCGCGCTGCCAGAGCCCTGGCTTTGGGCCCGGCACCCACCACTATGGCGTCGAAACCGAGACGCCCGCTGCGGATGCGGCGGCGTGTGTGGGCCGTGATGTAGTGGCGCCCGGCATATACGGGCACTGCCAGCAGCGCCCACAGGATGGCCAGCAGCTGGTAGTTGAGCAGGCGCTCGGGGATGTCGTCGTTGACGAGGACGGCGAAAAACATCATGAGAGCGGCCACAGCCGACACGCCGGCGGTGTTGAGCACATCGTCCACCCGCGATTTGAAGTATGGATGGTTGTAGTAGCCCGACAAGGCGTAGATCCCCACGGCGAGCAATGGCAGCAGCACCTGCCCCAGCACCACAGGTGGCAGCGCCATGAAGTGCCCCACGCTCCCTACCCAACCGATGGGCAGCGAACGGAAGCGCACGTAGTTGAACACCAGCCACCCGATGTTCAGCATCACATAGTCGCAGGCGATGTATCGCAAGCGTTGTCGGTACAGCGGATCCATGCGGTCTACTTACGCAGGATTTTGAACACTCCGCCGTCGCCGAGCTTGATTACTGTCGATGGTTTTCCGGCTGCGGGAGGCGCGTCGGAGGGGTCGACCACGGCATCCACAGCATCGAGTATCTCGGCGGAGATGTCGGCGAGGCTCGCCGGAGCCGGCTCGCCGCTGATATTGGCCGATGTGGACACAAGAGGCTTGCGCCAACGCCTGAACAGCGGGAGAGGCACAATGCGCACCCCTGCCGAGCCGTCGTCGGCCAACAGCTCGGGAGCCAGGCCGCGGGGATGGTCGTACACCACCGTCAGCGGCTCCACCGCCGCCTCTATGAGCTCATAGCCCACATCGGGGATGTCGTCGACCCACCGCTCGAGCATGGCCACATCGGCCACGAGCGTGATGAGCGCCTTGGCCTCGGCCCGGCGCTTGATGGCAAACACACGGCGCACAGCCTCGCTGCACGTGGCATCGCAACCTATACCCCAAACTGTCTCTGTGGGATAGGCTATCACGCCGCCGCGGGCCAGCACGGCCGCGGCCTCTGAACTGGATATGATTTTGTCAGTCACCTATGAAATCGTTTTTTACCACCTTTTCGAGTGCGCCGCGGTGGCGCTTGTAGTCGCGCGAGCCCAGATAGGCGCTTATGCTCTCCACATGGCGGCGCCCGTGGAGGTCGGTGCCTATATAGTCCACAAGGCCCATTTCTATGAGTTTCTCGGCCATGCGGCGCTCATCCTTGCCGTAGTAGCCGGAAAGGCTGAGCACGTTGATCTGGAACTCCACGCCGGCGTTGTGGATGGCGCGGTAGCGCTCGGGGGTGGCGTAGTAGTAATAATAGCGTTCGGGATGCACCAGTATGGGACTGAATCCGTCCACCTGCAGGTCGAACAGCAGATTGTCGAATCCCATCGGCTCCTGAACGAATGAATTCTCCACGAGCAGACGTTTGCCGGGGAGTGTCTGAAGGATGCCCTTGGCGCGGTGTTCGGCAAAGAGATCGTCGAGACGATACTCGGCGGAGTTGCCCAGAACGAGGCCGTTGCCGCGCTGGTCGAGCGCTTCCTGGAGGCGCCGGCGGGCGGCGCCTATGGTCTCGGGGGTATTGCAGAAGCTGCCTTGCGTCACATGCGGAGAGGCGAAGATGCGCTTCAAGCCCCATTCCTGCATACGCTCCACAAGCTCGATGGAGCGCTCCACGGTGGGAGAGCCGTCGTCGATGCCGGGGAGGATGTGGCAGTGGATGTCGGTGGATACCCACAATCCTACGGGTGTTTTTTTACGAAAGAAACTGAACATAACAGAAAACCGGAATAGTATTAATATCTTTTTTTATGAACCTGCATAAATACCTAAAACTTGAACGACGCACCCACCAGCCCGTGCACGCCTTGCGAGGGTACGTAAGGCAACAGCCTGTAGCGTCGGCCCAGAAGATTGTCGCCGCGGGCGAAGATGTCGAGTGCAGGAGTGAGAGCATAGCGGGCACCGAAGGACAGATCGCTCACACTGCCGGCCGAGATACGCGTCACATCCTCACGACCGTACATATAGAACGCGCGGTCGCCGCGCCATTCATAGCCCAGTGTGAGAGCAAGACGCTCTATGGGGCGCACTGTGGCTGATGCCTTGACCACGGTTTTGGCGCGGTCGCGCCACATATAGTAGCCGCTCTCGGGCTTCTGCGGGGCAAACTCGGCGGAAGCCTCCACGTGCACCATCGAACGGTAGTCGTAGGCGGCGCGCACTCCGGCATGACCGCCTTTGATGTCGGTGGCGATGAACATGGCATAGTCGGTGGACAGCCCGAGCATGTTGATGCCCGGCATGAGCCAGTCGTTGGCACGTGCCCATCCGCCGAACACACCGGCCGAGAATCCGGCGAACGGCCCGATGTTGACACCGGCATCCACCGTCAGAGGCAGGTGGGAACGTTCGTAAAGGAAGCCTGCGGGCGAGAACACGCAGTAGTCGTAGAGCGAGCGCTGCGTGTTGAGCACCTCGCCGCCACCGGCACGCGCGAAGATGGCGAAACCGGCTGCGGAATAAGACAGCTGCACGTCGGGGGCGATATGGAATTTCTTGCCCTCGCCGCCGGTGCTGATGTCGATGCGCGCGCCGAGGCGCACGTTGGCACCGGTGGCTTCGCCGAAAGCATAGTATGGCGTGGCGGAAATCACACCGAGCGTGCCACCGTCGGCGGCATACAAGTCGCGGTAGGTGGTGGCACCCGCGGCCGCACCTTCCCGGAAGACTGCCACAGTGCCGGCGGGGCGCGAAAGCATGTCGGCCCCCAGCTCAAGGCCGGCGCGTCCTTTGTTGGCCCCGAGCGGCACAATCAGGCCGGCCGACAGCTTGTACTCCAGTTCCGTGCCCTTTTCCACCGGCAGATGGACCGGCGTGGCCGGTACCCAGAAAGGATCGTCGTCGCAATGCATCCGGAATCCGAAAGTGTGCAAGGCTGCATCCACATGGTAGCCCACACGCCCGGCGCGGGCATACCACGCCGCACGCACATCGGCCATGCCAAGGCTATGGTCGCCGTTGCAATACCTGTCGGGCGCCACTATGCGTCCGTAGCTATAGGAGGCGCTTGCCGTGAGCACGCCCGTGGACCCGAAACGGTGGTCGAAGTCCACTCCGGCCGTGCCGGTATTGTTCTTGAACCTGATATCATAATCATCATAGCTGCCGGCATCGGGCGCCTCGTAGCTGAGGCCGTCAAACTGTCCCC
Organism: uncultured Muribaculaceae bacterium; assembly: GCA_910578095.1. GTDB lineage: Bacteria > Bacteroidota > Bacteroidia > Bacteroidales > Muribaculaceae > CAG-873. Next base: position 15,784 of record CAJTOZ010000031.1, read on the forward strand.
AAACGCCCAGACGCGTATCGGCGTTCTGGATTATGCGGTAGCCGGCAGAGAGCGCCAGATTGTAGACGGGGAAATAGCCCCCGCCCACGTAGCCACGGTAGGGCGACACGGCGAAACTGTCGGCCCACGCGGCAGGAGCGAGCACGCACGACGAACGGGTGACAGTGCCCGGCTCCATATATTCCGTCATGTGCAGACGCGTCGGGTTCACAGGCGACGTAAGTATGGACGGGCGTACAGAGCTTAGGCGCGAAGCCGCCCTCTCGGCGGGAACAATAGTGCGGTCGACGGTGATTTCCGTACTGAGATTCTGCGCTCCGGCCGATGCGGCGGCCAGCAGGAGTATGTAGCTTAGGGATTTCATTTCTTAAGATTTGCAAGACGGGTGTCTATCATGTCGAAAATATCGCTTTCTGTGCCGGGATAGTTGGCACGCAGGGCATTAAGGTATTCACGCGCCTCGAAGGTCTTGCCCTGACGCGCATAAACATCGCTGAGAAGGATGAAGCCGCGGGCCAACCAGTAGGCGTGGGGGGTGCCGCTGGAAGTGAGGGCTTCGGCCTGCTTGCGCGCGCCGGCATAGTCGCCGGCATCGAAAAGGCTCTGCGCGAGGGCATAGGAGGCCTTGGCTCCATAAAGCTCGTCGGTGGATCCGGCTATACCGCTCCACAAATCGCGTGCCTCGGCTGTACGGCTGGTACCATCCATGGCCAACGCCTTTGAATAGACAGCCTCGGTGCGGCTCTCCGAGCCGAGCGTGGACGATGCCAGCAGGGCATCAGCGGCCTGCTCCACAAGAGCGTAGTCGGCGATATCGCGTGCCACACGCATGATGCCCATACGCGCGGCATTCAGGCGCGCGGGAGAGGAGGCGCGCTGCTCAAGCTGGCGCCATGAGCGCAGGGCGGCTTCGCCGCGGCCGGCGGAATAGTCGCTCTCGGCCTTGATAGAGAGAGCCGCTTCGGCAGCAGAGTGGTCGGGGTGCGACGCCACAATCTCCTCGGCGCAACGCAAGGCATCGGCGGGCCGTCCGGAAGCGTCGTAGTGCAGCATCAGGCTCTCGAGCGCACGCGGACGGAAAGCACCGTCGGCATAGCGCGCCAGATAGGCCTCCATGCGCGAAGGATCGCCTTGCGTCACGAGAGCCTTGTCGGCAGCTTCGTAGCTCAGGCGGTCGGCCTCGGCCACGTCTATCTTGGGGGCATTGTCCACACCGGCCAGGAAATCGACAAGCTGCGGCAAGGTGCCGTCGTCGGCGCTGATGCGTTTCAGGGCTTCGGCAGCCTCGGCGGCCTCGCCGCTGGTGGGATAGGCCCGCACAATATCCTTGTAGGTGGCGATGGCATCGGCGCGGCGTCCGGCGTTGAGCATTGTCTGCGCCATCTGCAAGTGGCCTTTGCGTCCCTGCGCTGTGCCGGGATAGGATTCCACCAGAGCGCGGTAGGTGGCTATGGCAGCATCGTTGTCGCCGAGCTGTATATAGCTCTCCGTGGTCTCGAGCATGGCATCGGGCACAAGGCTCGACGACGGAAATTTCTCGCGCAGCGTGGCGAGGGTGGCTATCTTGGCTTTGTGATTACGGCGGTAGCCCTGCATTACACCTTTCTGGAACAGCGCGTAGTCGCCGGAAGAAGGATATGCATCGTATGCCTTGTCGTAGTAGCGTTCGGCGGCATCGAAGTCGGAAGCATAATAACGGGTGTCGCCAAGACGGTTGTAGGCGTCGGCCACAGCATCGGCGGAAAGCGATCCCGGACGCTCTACCACATGCGTGAAGTTTGTGGCGGCATCGTCGTAGCGCTTCTGCGCGAAACGCGTGTAGCCGAGGTCGTAGCGCGCCACAGGCATATTGGCCGACGAGGCGGGTGCGCGGCGCACATAGTCGAGCAGAGCCTCGGCAGCGCCATCGTAGTCGGCGGTGCGGTAGAGGGCTTCACCCAGAGCCAGACGCGTCTCGCGGGCCGTGGTTTCATCGCCACGCGACGCCAGGGCGTCGGCACGGCGCAGCAGTCCGGCAGCCGAGGCGGCATCGCCGGCGGCAAGCATGCGCGAGCCCAGCGTGTAGAGAATGGTCTGCTTTGCAGCAAGCACCTTGGGAGAGGGATTGCTCATGCGGTCGATGCTCGCAAGGGCACGGTCGTAGTCGTTGTCGGTAAGATAGCCGGTCACCACATACTCCTGCACCTCGGCGGCGTGGGCGCTTTCAGGATAGCGCTGCAGAAATTCCTCAAAGGCCCCTACGGAACTGCCGAACGGCACCCTGCCGCCCTGCATCCGCGCCACGGCATAATTGTAGAACGCGGCCTCCCGCACTCCTTCGTCGTGGCTCATAGCCCGGGCCTTATCAAACGCCAGAAGGGCCGCCTGCGTGTCGCCGGTGTGCATCAGCGCCTGGCCGATGTATAGATAGGCGCTCTGCGCCATGGCGTCGTCGGCATCGGTGGCACTCTGCAGATGGGATATGGCCGCATCGAAATCGCCTTCGGCATACTCGGCGCATCCGAGGATGTACAGTGCCGATGGCATCGGATCGGCCGCGGCAGCCACATATTTGCGCAGATAAGGAATGGCTTCGGCCGTGTGGCCGAGCTGATACTGCGACTCGCCGGCGATACGTTGCGCCTCGGTCGTGAACTCGGGTTTCACGCCGCTGCGGCGCAACAGCGTGCGGGCCGAGGCAAAAGCCTTGTCGTAGCGGGCCGTGCGGTAATATATCTGCGCCAGATAGTACTCGGCCATATCGCCAGGGGCGGTGCGGGTATCGGCCTGGGCAAAAAGACGCTCGGCCTCGGCGTAGTTGCCGCGGGCATAGGCGATGTAGCCGCGGTAGAAACGTGCGGCGGCACCGTAGCGTTTTGTGGATGCGAGCGCGCCGAACAGATTCTCGGCACGGTCGAGCTCGCCCACCTGCAGCAGGCAGTAGGCCATACGGTAGTCAAGGTCCTCGCGCAAGTCAAGGTCGAGTGCCGCACGGTCCACCTCGCCATAGGCTTTCAATGCCTCGGGGTAGCTGCGGGTGAAGAGGCAATCGGCCACACGCATCATGGCCTCGTAGCGGTGTACCGAATAGGGATACGTTGCGAGAAAGCGCTTGAAGTGGATGATGGACGATGCACCGCCGGTGCCGAAAGCGGCACGCGCCAGAGCCCAGTCCACTTCTTCAAGCTGGTCGGCACTGAGTGTCGAGCGGTCGAGGTGGCGCAATTGGTCGATACAACCTGTGTAGTTTGATGTTGATAGCATTTCCAGCCCTCTCGCCATATACCCCTGTGTGGCTGACGAATTGAGCTGAGCCGGGGCCGCCAGGGCCGTTGCGGCCGCGATGGCCGACAATATTGTGAGTCGTTTCATAGACATACTGGCTACTGTATTTTAATGCAAATATACGCACAATTCTTGAAACAACCTTTACGCGCGCGTACAATAGCGGTGAAAATTTGATATTATCACACTTATGACGTATCTTTGCCTTGAATTTATAGCTCGCTGAAAAACTTTATCCTGATATGCGATATTTCCCATACTCTCTTGCAGCCATAGCCGCGCTGCTGTGCGTGCCTACGCTCCGCGCGGAGACAGCGCTCGACATCATGCTGCGCGACGGCACGCTCCGGCGTGTGGCACTCGCCGACGGCATGACATTCAGCCTCAGCGGCACAACGCTGACGGCCACCTCTGAGAGTTCTTCAATAAGCATAGAGTTCGACGACATACAGCGCATGGTATATGCGTTGGACAGCCATGCGTCGCTTGCCGCGCCCACACAGCAATCCATATCTGTGGAGTGCTCCGCAGGCTCCCTGGACATAAAATCCTCCTCAAATGAAGCCCGGATGCATTTTTGCCGTTTGCATGGCCGTGGCGTTGACATCGTCTGCTGCAGTCCCCCGCATGCAGGATGGCACATAACCGCGCCCGACGACGGACAGCGCTACATGTTCGGCCCTGTGTGGGATTTCGATGCCGCCTCGAGCACTTTGTGAACGCCGTATATCCTGAGCTGCTGGACTTTGCCGATAGCTACGCCACGCAGATAGAGCCCTCGGCCAAACTCAACGGACTGCTGTGGCCTGAAGCCTCTGCGGGGTGGACCTATGCGCCATCGTCGTTTGCCGCAGAGCATGAGGTAGCCGCCCTCAAGGCATGGATGGCGGAACGCGTGCGACACATGCAGATGCGCTGTGCCGCCGGCGGCATCTGAGCGTTTTGCCCGATGCGTTTTTTCGTATTTTTGACTGCGTCTTAAATACTCCCGCTTGACAAAGCTAAATAAAGTTTGCTTTGTTCTCGGCTTATTCGTATTTTTGCATAGATTTTAAAGAGCAATGAATCCCGATATAATAAAACTGCTGCCCGACTCCGTGGCCAACCAGATAGCGGCAGGCGAGGTGATACAACGCCCCGCCTCCGTTGTCAAGGAACTTGTGGAAAACGCCGTCGACGCCGGAGCCACATCCATCAGCATTGTCATAAAGGACGCCGGACGCACATTGGTGCAGGTGGTGGACAACGGCTGCGGCATGTCGCCGGCCGATGCCCGCATGGCCTTCGAGCGCCACGCCACAAGCAAGATATCCGACGCACGCGATCTCTATGCACTCCACACCATGGGCTTCCGCGGCGAGGCCCTACCCTCCATCGCTGCCGTGGCACAGGTGGAGCTGCGCACTATGCGCAAAGGCGACGAGACCGGCTCGCGACTTTGCCTGGCCGAATCCAAGTTCATCAGTCAGGAAGCTGTGGCCGCCACCCCGGGCAGCAACATGATGGTGAAAAATCTGTTTTTCAACCTTCCCGCGCGACGTAAATTCCTGAAAAAAGACTCCGTGGAGCTGGGCCACATTCTGCGTGAGTTCGAACGGCTCGCGCTCGTCAACCCGCACATCGACTTCACCCTCATCAGCAACGATGTCACGCTGCACCAGCTGCGCCACGCCTCCGACAAGCAACGCATCATCGACCTCTTCGGCAAGGCTCTCGACCGGGCGCTACTGCCTATAGGCACCGCTGCTCCTTTCGTGCGCATATCAGGATTCATCGGATTGCCGTCGGCAGCCAAGAAACGCGGCTACCAGCAATTTTTCAGCGTAAACGGGCGCAACATGCGCCATCCGTTTTTCCATCGGGCGGTCATGGACTGCTATCAGCCGCTGATATCCACCGAGGCACAACCGAGCTACTTCATAAATTTTGAAGTGGACCCGGCCAACATAGATGTGAACATCCATCCGCAGAAGCATGAGATAAAATTTGAGGATGAGATGGCTATCCGCGATATCCTCGTTGCGGCCATCAAGGAGAGCCTGGGACGCTTCAATGTGAGCGGAGCCATGGATTTCGACATGATGGATGCCCCCGACATCCCCGCATTCGATCCCCGCGAGAGCATTCAGATGCCCGACACGGCCGTGGACGACAGCTACAACCCCTTTGCTGAAACACCCCCCGCACCTCGCGCCAGCCGTATCAACAGCTCTCCGGCTGAGCCGGCTACTTTCGACCGCCACCGCCCACCCACCGACTGGCAGAAACTATACGAACAATTTGCCGGAGCCAAAGCCGCCGGCCTCGATGAGGTGCGCGGAAGCGCTCTCAACGCACGCGAGGATGACTCCGACGACAGCGCTGCCTCTATCCCCGACTTGCCTGCCGCCGACAGTTCCGACGGACGTTACTGCATGCAGTTGCGCGGCCGCTACATAGCCATGCCCGCCGCAGCCGGGCTAATGGTCATCGACCAGCACCGGGCGCACATCAACGTGCTATATACCCGCTTCTCCGAGCGCCGCTCCGGCGAGGCACCCGCCACCCAGCGACTTATTTTCCCCGACACCGTGCAACTCTCGCCTTCACAATCGGCCGTGCTCGCCGGCATGACAGATGTGGCCGCCGACATGGGCTTCGACATTTCGCCGCTCGGCGACTGCACATGGGCTGTGAACGGTGTTCCGGCCGACCTCGCAGGCACATCGCCCGCCGAGCTTATCACCGCCATGGCCGATGATGTGGCAGCAACCGGCGCCCATGATGCCGACGGCCTGCGCTCCGCTGCAGCCCTCGGGCTCGCAAAAGCCGCAGCCATACGCGCAGGGCGCATCCTCTCGGCCGATGAGATGGAAGCCCTCGCTGCCGATCTTATGCGGCTGCACACACCGGCCTACACGCCCGACGGCCTCCGTGTGATAGCCGTAATCGACAACGACGCCATCGACCGCCTCTTCCAATGACACGCCTCCGCCTCACTCTCCTGCCGGCCATAGCCATAGCAGGGCTCGCAGCCGCCGCGATGCCCGGTCTCGCCGCCTCCGACAGCGATGCGCGGGAGGCTCTGCGGCGACTCGACACCGAGCTCGGGCGGCGCGGAGCATACATTGCCGCACGCCAGAGCGCCATCGACAGCATGACGGCCGAGTGCCACGACGAAGCCGCACAATTCACCCGCCTGGCCCATGCCTACGCAGGCTTCAACAACGACTCCGCTCTTGCCTATCTGCAGCGGGCCGAAGCATGCGCCACAGGGACAGAGATGCACGAGGCACGGCTCCACATGGCCGCACTGCTGCCTCTGGCCGGCCTCTTCGACAGCGCGGAGCGCAAACTGGCGGTAGTGGACACCGCAGCTCTCGACAACGAACGCCTGACGCTCTACTACGAACACGCCAGGCAGATGTACAGCTATCTCGCAGCATTTTTCGAACGGTATCCCCGCTTGCGCGAGCTCTATGCCAAGCGCTCACTGCTGATGCAGGAGCAGCTGCTCGGCACCCTCGACACCGACACGGACGAGTATCTCTTCCACCTCGGCGAGCATGCCTATCTTACGGGCAACAGCAACCGCGCGCGCGTACTGCTCTCGGAACTTCTCACACACGACACGCTGTCCGACATCCTGCGCGCACGAGCCGCCCACCATCTCTCGGCCATAGCCGGACAAAGCGGCGATGAAAACACACGCCTCTACTACCTGGCCGAATCCGCCATGGCCGATATCCGCTCCGCCACACGCGAAGTGGCATCGCTGCAGGAACTCGGAGCCCTACTGTTTTCTCTCGGCGACATCGAGCGCGCCTACACATATCTCTCGACAGCTCTCGCCAACGCCGTCGAATGCGGGGCGGAAGTGCGCATGCTGGAGAGCGCACGCGCCTTGCCGCTCATAGAAAGCGCCTATGCCACCAAAACGGCCGAGGCTCGCCGACGCGACATATGGATCATAGCAGGAATGGCACTGCTTGTGATGGTGCTGATAACCACCCTGCTGATACTGCGACGGGAGATGCACCGCATGGGACTGCTGCAGGAAAGCCTGCGGAGCGCCAACCGCAGCAAAGAAGTGTACATCAGCCAGTTTCTCACCTTATGTTCTGTCTACATGGACAAGCTGAAACAGTTCAGCAAACTTGTCACGCGCAAAATCGGAGCAGGACAAGTGGACGACCTTTACCGCATGGCTAAAAACGGAAAATTTGTGGAAGAGGAGAGCCGCGAATTCTACGAAGTGTTTGACGATGCGTTTCTGCATATATACCCCACATTCGTCGACGAGGTAAACGCCCTGCTCCGCCCCGACAGCCGCATCACACTCAAGGACGGCGAACGCCTCAACACCGACTTGCGCATACTCGCGTTCATGCGCCTCGGCATTGAGGACAGTTCCAATATCGCACAAGTGCTCAACTACTCCCTGAACACCATCTACGCCTACCGCAACCGCCTGAAAGCACGCGCCATAGACCGCGACAGCTTCGAGAGTGCCATAATGCGCATAGGGGCTTAACCCCTTGCCTGCAGAAGCATGCTGCACAAACTTCACTATGACGCCGGACGGCGCCAACAGACGTTTATGCAGCCTATACGCCTCAGGCCTGCTCCATCAGGTAGCGCTCGGCATCGAGAGCCGCACGACAACCCATTCCGGCTGCCGATATGGCCTGCTGGTAGTGGGGGTCGGCCACATCGCCGGCGGCAAATACGCCGGGAGCGCTGGTAGCAGTGGACGGAGCGGCCACTTTTATGAAACCGGCTTCGTCAAGATCCACCGACCCAAGGAAAACCTCCGTATTGGGCTGATGGCCGATGGCAAGGAAAAAGCCGTCGATGGCAATATCGTAAAAATTCTCGTTGGCAGTGCCGCTGTGTGTCGCCACATGCGCGCCTTCAAGCACCTCTTCGCCGAAAAGGCCCATGGTGACGGTGCTGAACAGGATCTCAATGTTCTCCTTTTCGCGCACGCGCTGCTGCATCACCTTGGAGGCGCGCAGATAGTCCTTGCGCACTATCAGATATACTTTCTTGGCAAGGTTGGACAGATACAGCGCCTCTTCGCAGGCTGTGTCGCCGCCTCCCACCACTGCCACCACGCGGCCGCGGTAGAAGAAGCCGTCGCATGTGGCGCAGGCACTCACGCCGAGGCCAAGATATTTCTGCTCGTCGGGGAGACCGAGATATCGGGCGGCGGCTCCCGTGCAGATGATCACACTGTCGGCCGTAAACTCATCGCCGGCGGCGAGCGTGACTTTTTTCACAGCGCCGGAGAAATCGACCTTGCTGACTATGCCCGACCGGATATCGGCGCCGAAGCGCAAGGCCTGCGCGCGCAGGTCCTCCATGAGCTTGGGGCCCTGCACTCCGTCGATGTAGCCGGGAAAATTTTCCACCTCAGTGGTGGTTATAAGCTGTCCTCCGGGCTGCGGCCCTTCTATCACAATAGGATTGAGCATCGCGCGGGAGGCATATATGGCTGCGGTGAAGCCGGCAGGGCCGGTACCGATGATCAGGCATTTGGTATGGTTTGTCATAATTGGGAGAATTTTGGTTGTTTAACTGATATACAGGCTCAGCGCAGATCCACCACCTCATAGCCCGGCAACGCCGAAGGCTTGAAAGTGAAGGCCGACACCGGAAGTTTTCCGCCTACGGCACATCCCGTGACAGTGGCCGCGACGGTGGCCCCGGAAGCCATGGTCACAACGGCTTTCACAGGCCACAGCGTGCGGGTGTCGATGCTTATCACAGCGCGGCGTATGTCGCCGGATGTTCCCTGCCGTGGAATAAGTTCCACCTGCTTGACATTTGCGGGAGTACCGGCGGCATGCGGCAACAGACGGCAATTGTAGCGCCCGGCATAGCCGGTGATGATGGCAAATGGATTCGTAGTGAGCAGTTCTTCGGCGGTGGGCTCGGTGATATTCACCTCTTTGGCAGCGGCAAGAGCCGACCATTGCGTGCGGCCGTCGAACCATATATGGAGCTGTGGCGACGACATGCGGAAACGCTCTCGCGCCACCACTATCTCTCCTGCGGTGTCGCCCCCATCCGAGGCACGCACCGTGAAGCGCGCGCTCACAGAAGGCGAGGCCGCCAGTTTTTCGGCGCAACGCTCCAGCAGGCTGGCGGCGCTATCGGCGGCACGGACAGCCCCGGCACATGCCGACGCAAGGAGTATGAACAAAAAAATTCGCAGTCTTATACTCATAACGCTATAACGTTTTTCCTACGGCTAAGGTTGAAGATTCAACCGTTGCTGATTATGTCCTCCAACGTGATGCTGTCCACGAGGATGGTGCGGGGTTTCTGCCCGCATGCCGGCCCCACGATGCCTGCGGCTTCCATCTGGTCCATTATCTTGCCGGCTTTGTTGTAGCCGATGCCGAAACGGCGCTGGAGCATGGATGTGGATGCCGTGGACTGCGTGATTATGAATCGCGCACATTCCTCAAACATGGCATCGCGCTTGGTCAGATCCACAAGGCCACCGCCCACAGCCCCGCCGCCTTCCTGCGGAATCTCGGGCAGGAGATATGGCTGGGGATAGCCTATCTGGTCGTTGATATGGTCTACTATGGCCTCTACCTCCGATGTCTCGATGAGAGCGCACTGCACGCGCGTCATGGCGCTGTTATGACTGAAGAGCATGTCGCCGCGACCTATCAGGCGGTTGGCTCCGGGGCTGTCGAGAATGGTGCGGCTGTCCACCATCTGCGACACCTTGAAGGCAATGCGTCCGGGGAAGTTGTTCTTGATCATGCCGCTGATGACATCCGTGGACGGGCGCTGTGTGGCGATGATCATGTGCATGCCCACGGCGCGCGCTTTCTGGGCGATACGCGCAATGCTGAGCGACACCTCCTTGCCTGCCTGCATGATAAGGTCGGCAAATTCATCGACCACCATCACTATGTACGGCATATAGCGGTGGCCATGCTCGGGATTGAGACGCCTTGCACTGAATTTCTCGTTGTATTCCTCGAGGTTGCGCACCTGCGCCTGCCGGAGCAACTGATAGCGGTTGTCCATCTCGATGCACAGCGAATGGAGCGTGGCCGCCGCTTTCAGAGGATCGGTCACGATAGCCTCCTCCTCGTCGGGCAGCTTGGCTATATAGTGGCGCTCGAGCTTGCTGTAGAGACTGAACTCCACCATTTTCGGGTCGATGAGCACGAATTTCAGCTCCGACGGATGTTTTTTGTACAATAGCGATGCGAGGATGCAGTTAAGCCCCACGGATTTACCCTGACCGGTGGCTCCGGCTACAAGCAGATGCGGCATCTTGGCAAGATCGGCAATGAAGATATCGTTGCTGATGGTTGCACCCATAGCCATGGGCAGACGCATGTTGCACTCGCGGAACTTGCGGGAGGCGAACACATTGCGTATCGACACTATCTGCGGATCGCGGTTCGGAACCTCGATGCCCACCACATCCTTGCCGGGAATGGGCGCTATGATGCGGATGCCCAGCGCCGACAAACTGAGGGCTATATCGTCCTCCAGGCGCTTTATCTGCGCTATGCGCACACCTTCGGCCGGCTTCACCTCGTAGAGCGTCACAGTGGGCCCGACGGTGGCTTCGATGCGCTCTATCGGTATTTTATAGTCCAGCAGTGTCTTCACGATGAGGTCCTTATTGGCCCGCTGTTCCTCCATGTCCACCACCGGCGCACCGTCACGGGCTATCAGCAGGTCCACGTCGGGAAATCGGTAATGCGACAGCTCTGCACGGGGATCGTATGGCTCGGAAGAAAGCACCTCGGCGGCCGTTCGGACCCCGTCGCCATTTTCGCTGCTGCCTGTGTCGGCATCATCATTGTCGTCGATGGAGAATGCGTCATCGGTCTCTGCCGCGCGCACCACAAACTCCGTATCGTCGGCAGCATGCTCCGGCCCGGGCAAATCTCCGCCGGCTTCCGCCTCTTCATCTTCATCGTAGCTTCCGTCATACTCTCCGGCATCGGAAGGCGTGCCTATGACGTCGCAGCCATCATTTTCGGATGCGATATCGTCGAGGGTGCGTGTTCGGGGCGCATACTCGCTGCCTTCTCCCTCCAGGTCGTCGTCGATATCAAACGCATTGTCGGTGGCGACAGGGCGAGGCTCGGGCAAATCGGTATGGCGTTCAGCCTCCGGCTGTTTGGCAGTTACGGGAGCCGCATGCTCCTCGGTATCGTCGGCCGGCTCGGGATCGGCCATGCGCACACGGCGCTCACGCTCTTCCCGGCGCACGCGGCGCCACTCCTCACGCTTGCGGGCTACAGTGCCCGACACGCTCCTGTAGGCCACGGCCAGTTCGTTGAGATACACACATGCCAGCACTCCGAGCAGACACACCGACACGGCCACGGCAAGGAGCGCGCCGCCCACACTCATGAGCCATGCGTTGGCATAGTGGCCATGGGCGCCGCCCCAGTGTATATAGCTTTCCGATCCATAGAACAGCAGGCCGCACACCATGCTTATGGTCACGGCCGAGTAGAGGCATTTGGCCGTGAGCGACCAAAAATTCACCTTGATGAGCTTGAGCAGTGCAGCGCCAATCATGCCTATCCACACCACGAGCACGAAGGCTCCGGCTCCAAGACCGTCGGCAAAGAGCCACTGGCTCAGTTTTGCTCCGAGGGGGCCGCCGGCATTCTCCACCTGCACTCCTTCGGCAGCCATGCGCCCCACCGACATGCCTTCGATGGCGCTCTGGTCGGCAGCTCCGCTGCGCAGATGCGACAGCGTGACGATGAACATCACGGCTGCAATCACCACCAGCAGCACGCCTGCGGCGCGATGGGTGCGACGGTCGGCAAAAAAACGCAAAATGCCCGGACGCGAGCTACGCCGTTTTTTATCTTTAGGAGCCGCAGGCTCCGGAGCTTTTTCTTTCTTGCGGCGGGCAGCAGCCTCTTCCC
>CAJTOZ010000032.1 GCA_910578095.1 uncultured Muribaculaceae bacterium
GCTCTTCCGATCTACTGCCAGTTTTCGCACAACTGCGCGGCGCGGGCGAAATGCCCGCTGGGGCGCCAGCAGTGGGCGGCGCGGGGGCTCTCGGCCTGGGCGCTGCGCGCGGAGAAGCTGTACGACAGCAGCGCCCAGGCTATAAGCACACGCTGGGCGCATGGCGCGGGCAGGGAGTATATGGCAAATATAAACTTCGACAAATAGAAAATAGAAAGGAGATAGCGATGGATACAAACGAAGACAAGGGCCGGGCGCAGGGCTACATGCTGCGCTTCCGCGCCACGATGGGCACGCGGCAGAAGAGTGTGACGTTTCCGGTGCCGCCGGAAATGCTGGAGCACCTGCGGGCGCTGGTGGAGCAGCAGCGGAGAGAGAGTGGGCCGGTGTTCAGGGTGCAGGGCCACCGGAGCATGGTGGTGGAGCTGGCGGTGTTGAACTTCGCGGAGGCATTTTGAGCGATGGCGAGCGACGAGCGGCGCACGGCGCGGAGGTGCCTGCAGTGCGGGAGCGCCCACGAGGGCATCAACGGCCGCTATTGCCGGCTGCTGGGGCGGTATGTGGAGCACGGGCAGCCGGCCGACTGCCCGGCGGGAGATAGTAAAGAGAGTATGAACGATAAAGACAGTATATAGACGAGACATTATGGAGATAGCAATGATACGGCGCGCCGCAACGGCGGTACTGACAGTGGTGGGGCTCGTGGCGCTGATGGCGGTGCCGGAGGAGAGTGCGGACACCGGGGCGTGGGCTCTGCGCCTGTGGGGGTCGAAGGTGCTGGCAGGGGCCTGCGTGTGGGGGCTGTGGCGCCTGGAGCGCCGGAAAGGAGGCGGCGCGGCATGAGGACGAGTGTGGAGCATGTGGACCCCTCGGGGCTGTACAACTGCCGCCAGGCGGCGGATGCGCTGGGGGTGTCGGTGTCGACGATATGGCGCTACACGCGCTGCGGGAAGCTGCATGCGCTGTATGCCGCCAGCGACGGGCGCCCGCGCTACAGAGGGAGTGAGCTGCGTGCTTTGTTTCACAGTCTGAGACCGCGCCGGAGATGAGCCGCTACCGTATGATATGCGAGGCGCGGCGGCGCGCCTGGCGGTGGGAGGATGGCCCCGGGAGGGCTGTGTTGAGGGATCCTATGCTATGGACGGTGCAGGTGCGGATGCCGCCGGATGCCGAGGTGGAGCCGTCGATGCCCGTGGATGGCGATGAGGCTACGGTGCGTGCGCGGGCGGCGGCTCTGGCTGCCGAGAGGGGGCTACCGGTGGCGCTGCACGGCCGCGACACGGTGCGTCGGCGATGGAGGGTGCGGGAGATCTACTATCCCGACGGCACTCATGAGCCGGATGAGCCCAAGATCAAGATATAGCCCGGCCCGTGAGGGCGCCGGCACATAGAGTGTAATTAATTATGGTATTTCAGGTATAAGCGGGCTGCGGCCACAGAGGTGGCGGGCTACGGCCATAGCGCGGCGGTCCGGGAGGATAGCGCGCGATGGTGCAAAGTTTTCTTATGCTTTTTTCCGCCGGCGGGTTTCATAGCATTTCTTCCCGCCGGCACAATGGGGCGGAAGCTCAGAGGTAGAGCGCCGGAAAGGATTCCGGAGGTCACGGGTTCGAATCCCGTCCGCCCGGCAGAGAGATCATAGATCTTGTATTGTTTAACACATAAAAAAGAGAAACGACATGAAATGGATTGAAGTAAAGGCCCGCATTTCGCGCCAGGGTGCGGGTGGGGCAGTGAAAACCGTGCGCGCGGTGTATATGGCGGATGCAATGACGTGTGCCGAGGCTGAGGCGCGTGTGATAGAGCATCTGACGGCGTATGTGCCGGCGGGCGGCACGCTGAGCGTGACGGCGACAGCCAAAACGAAGATAGACGAGGTGATGCGTGCGGAGCCCGATGCGCCCGGCGGCAGCTGGTACCGCGTGAAGCTGTCTCTCATCAGCGCCGACGCGCGCACCGGCAAGCTGAAGCGTGCGGCGGTGCTGCAACTGGTGGAGGGTGCGGGCTTTGAGGATGCGCTGTCGCGCTTCCGCAAGGGCATGCGCGGCACTGTGGCCGACTATGAGATAGAGAGTATAGCCGCTACGGCCTACCAGGACGTGTTTGCGCACGAAACAGCCTGATAACGATGCGCAAAGGCTGGCTGAAGCTCCACTATGGCTTCACGGAGTGGGAGTGGTACGGCGACATCGGCATGGTGCGCCTGTTCCTGCACCTGCTGCTGTCGGCCAACAGCTGCGCGGCGGCCTGCCGTGGCTCGATCATTCCCCGCGGGGCGCTTGTGCGCTCCGTGCGGGAGCTGAGCGAGCAGACGGGGCTGTCGGTGAAGGCTGTGCGCACGTGCCTCGACAAGCTGTGTCGGACGGGTGAGATAAGCGTCACGAAGACAAAAAACCACCATGTGATCAGCATCTGCAACTTTGACAATTATCAGAGTTCCGAAGAAATGCAGGGGCAAACAAAAGGGCAAACCCAAGGGCAAACAAAGGGCAAACAAAATGCGCCCGCAACGCCCTGCGGCTCTGACACTTGCACCGCTTCCGAAGAAATGCGGGGCAAACAAAGGGCAAACCCAGGGGCAAACAAAAGGGCAAACGAGGGGCAAACAAAAGGGCAAACAAAAGGGCAAACGGAAGGGCAAACAGTTAGCGAATTTTCAAAAGACGCAACGCCCTGCGCTTCTGATACTTGCGCCCCCTCCGACAGCACGCAACCGAAAGCAGAGGGCAAACAAAAGGGCAAACCCAGGGGCAAACAAAAGGGCAAACAAAAGAAGAATATATTAAATAATATCTTAACAAGCTCTGACGAGCTTGATGCGCGCGCCGCCGCGCCCGCGTGCGAGAAGGTGCGGGACGACTGGAACGCTACCTGCACGGCTCTGCCCCGCGTGCAGGTGCTGAGCGAGGCGAGGCGCAACAAGCTGCGGCTGCGCATCCGCGAGATGGGCGGCGAGGAACAGGCCCTGCCGCTGCTTCACCGGATATTTGAAAAAATCCAGGCCAGCGCGTTCCTGCGCGGCGAAGGGCGCAACGGCTGGCGCGCCACCTTCGACTGGTGCATCACGAACGACACCAACTGGGCAAAGATACTCGAAGGCCAATATGACGAAACATTCAAACAACCCCAAACCCATGAGACAGACACAGACAGCCGGGGAGGTAATAGCCGGCGGCACGACGAATTTGCACGCCATATCGCCGAGCGGCTCAGCAGTCCCGACTTTGAGCCGGACCTCTCAGGCGCTTATTGAGCGCTACCCCGGGGGCGCGGCCGAGGTGCTGGCGGTGTTCAACCCGTCGATGCAGATCCAGTTTTGCCGCGACGAGGAGCGCGCCCGCTTTGGCGCGGCGCCCACAGTGGGGCTGCTGCGGCGCACGTTCGGACGGAACACGGCCGAAAGCTGGCTTGAGATACAGCTGGAGGATCTTTCGGAATTTGCCGGCGTGCACAACAAGCTATCCGCCAAGCAGCGGACCGAGCTGGCAGCCATCATGGCCGACGACTACGGCCACTACCGGCTTACGGAGTTCATGCTGTTTTTTCAGCAGATCAAGCGCGGCACTTTCGGCAAATTCTACGGCGCGGTGGATCCCATCGTGATACTGGAGGCTCTCGCCGCCTTCGACGTTCAGCGCTCGGGTGCCTGGCAAGCGTTCAGGGATGCCGAGCGGCGCCGCGCCACAGCTGCCGCCATCGATGAGGCGGAAGCGCTGCGCGCTCGCTATATGCTGCGCGTGGCCGAGGCCGACCGCTGCCATCTCTCGCTGCTGCAATACCGCATGCTCGGCTTCGACACCTTGCCGAACGATGCCCTGCGCCGCGAGCTCGCCGCCCTGCGGCGCGGCGAGAAGACGCTGCCGGCCGATATCGTCGGGCTGCTCAACGTGATCAACCAAAACAACGACTGACAATGGCAAAGCCATCCACCGCCATGCCCGCCATCTGCCGCAGCGATATCCTGAAAATCTGCGCCTACCTCGACGATGCCGCGCGCCTCTACGAAGCGCTGCCCATGCAGTCGATGAAAAGCCGCGCACACATGATCAAGCAACTCTCCCGCAAACTCAAAGCAAAAATTTCCACCGAAAAATGAGCAAACCATCCACCAATACCGCCGCCCGCGAGGCCGTCCGCGCCATGCTCGACGCACGCGCCGCCTCCGACGCGCAATTCGCCGGCGCCTATGCCGCACCCGGCAAAAGCATCGACGGCTGCTTCGACTATATCCTCAAAATAGCCCGCAAGCGCGGCAACGCCGTGTGCATGACCGACGCCGAAGTGCTCGGCCTGGCCGTGCACTACTACGACGAGACCGACACCACACTCGCCGCCGAAGCGCCGGGCGCCGTGCCTGCCGCCGAGGTGGCCGTGGCCGCTCCACAGCCGGCACCGGCATCAGAGCCGCGCCGCAGTCGCAGTCGCAAGAAAAAAGAGAAAGATCAACCGGCAGGCGTCAGCGACCCGCTCTCGCCAATGCTTTTCGACACCGACGAGCTATGAGACCGCGCAACGACCGCCAACGCACCGTGGTGGCACTCTCGGCTGCACTGCCGCCCCTTACAGCCGCGCAGCAGGCGCACGCCCGCCGCATCTGCTTCACTCCCACGGCCTATGTGTGCCGCCGGCAGGCATGGTGCTCGGAGTGCGGGGAAACCTTCACGATGCCCGACAGCGAACTGTCCGTGGCCATCGGCGTGGCAGGCCGCGCCGTGTGCCCCCATTGCGGCGCACGCCTCAAGGCTGAGGCCAGCCGCCGGCGCAAAGCATCATGGGCTGTATATTTCACCGTGCTCACCACCCGTCGCGGCTGGCAGGTGTGCCGCCATTTCGTGGCCGAGAAGCACAGCCGTGCCGGGCATGCCGCATCCTGCATCCTCCGCGAAGCCGTGCAAAGCTGGATCATGCCGGACGGCAGCTACGAGGTGATGGCGCGCCACGTGAGCGCCACGCCCGGCGGCGCATACGACCGTTGGGTGTGGCACAGCCCCCTGGAGCTGCGCGACAAGCGCAACGGCCGCGTGAGCGCCTACAGTCCACACCTCGACAAATACAGCCCCCATGGCTACGTATGCCCCGGCGGCTCCGTGCTGCCCTTGCTGCGCCGCAACGGATTCACCCGCAGCTGCGACACGCTGCCCGTCGACGCCTTCATGCGCATGATCCTGCGCGACCGCGAGGCCGAGGTGCTGGCCAAGGCCGGGCAGTGGGAACTGATAGCCTACAAGCACCTCCACGGCTGCGGCGAGTTCGGGCTACCGTTTCAGCACGCCGTGCGCATAGCTTGCCGCCACGCCTACCGCGTGAGCGATGCACAGCAGTGGTTCGACCTCCTGCACATGCTCGACGCCGAGGGGCGCGACACCCGCAGCCCCCACTACATCCTGCCAGCCGACCTGCGCGGCGCCCACGACGCCCTGCTGCGCATCCGCGCGCGCCACGAGGCCGAAGAGGAAGCGCGCCGCAAGATAGCCGAGGCAGCCCGTAATGAAGCGGCCTACCTCGAAAGCCGTGGCCGATATTTCGGGCTGTGCTTCCAGGCCGGCGGCATCACCGTGCGCACCATCCGCAGCGTGCGCGAGATGGCCGAAGAGGGCGCTGCCATGCACCACTGCGTCTACTCCGCAGGCTACTACCGCCGCCCCGAGAGCCTCATCCTCACCGCCCGCGATAGCCACGGCCGCCGCCTTGAGACCGTCGAGGTGTCGCTGCGCACCTTCACCGTGGTGCAGAGCCGCGCCGCCTGCAACGGCACCTCACCCCGCCACGATGCCATCATTGCGCTCGTGGAACAGAATATGAACCGGATAAAAGAAATAACAGATGAACTCCGAAACAGTAACCAAACTGCTTGATACACTTGCATTATCAGTTTGTGCGCTTGCGCTATCAAGTTGCCAACAGCAAAAGGCGGACGGCGTAGTGGTGGAAAAACATTACTCGCCACCACGGACAACTTATCAACTGGTAGGCAAGGTATTGGTGCCAATAAAAAAATCGAGGGAATTCACGTTGACAATTCAAAACGACACCACTGGCTGCACGGTTTCTGTCGGCCCTGCCATTTTCTCCCGGGCAAGCGTGGGAGATAGCGCAATATTCAGAAACGATACACTGGTCATCAAGAAGCGACAATGGCCACCAATTTGAACATAACGAAGAATCATGATGAAAGCAAGCTAAAGCCCGTAAAAGTAAAAAAAAATAAACTTTCCGTTATTTTCATAACTGAAAATTTTGTCAATAACGAAAAGTTTATTAATTTTACATCGTAATCAGAAGAACAACCAAGTTATGAACAAACAAGAACTTATTCAACAGCTCATCCTCAAACGGATGGAAGCAAGAGCGCTGCTCGAAGCCTTCAAAATCCTCGACCCAAAAAGATATGAACGAGACCTTGACAAACTCCTTGACAGAATCAACGAAATCGACAAGCTGCTCGAAGAACTGAATAGAAAGAACTAACAAACGCTCCCGCCATCTCTCCGGCGGGCGGGAGCTTTAAAATTTCAGGCTATGATACAAGAAAAATTGAATGAGCTTGGCAAACTCATGGAACAGAATCCGACATCGCCACAAGTGCTCGCTTTGGCCGCCGAAATAAAGAGTGCTTGCTCCACTCCCGAAGATGAAAAGCTAATTGATGACTTTGTGAGCGCTCGCCTTACGAAGCTCACTGCCGACATCGAACAGCTGTATGAAGTGGCCACCAAGCTACAACTTGGCGAGATTGGCGACATGATCAACCTCAGCTACATCGCAAAAAAATACTTCAGGAAAAGTCGGGCATGGCTCTCACAGCGTATCAACGGCAACTGCGTCAATGGCAAACCTTGCCGATTTACGCCTGAGGAACTCGATACCTTTAACGCCGCCTTGCGCGATATGTCGCACCGTCTATCCTGCGTGGTCGTAAAATATTAAGCTTCCTCCATAACTTGGATGATTACATAAGCCCTGCGTGGAAGCCGTAGGCCCTTCGCCCCCACTTTCATCGGTGGGGGCTTTTGCCCCTCCCTTTAAACCAGAACCAACAAAGATAAAACCTTGTAGTTGTTCTCTACGGCTCTCCCCGGCGCAACCGCAATGCCCTGACACGGACATGCGGTTGCGCTTTTTGCGTTAAATTCGGCAGAAAAGTATATATTTGCGGCAGAAAACAGGCAAAAACACACGCAAAACAGTTATGGCAAAGGACGAAGAATACCGCCGCTTAATAAACACGGCGCGCTGGCGGCGCTTGCGCCACCGCGTGCTCTCCGAGCGGCCGCTGTGCGAACGCTGCAGCGCCGAGGGCTTTGTGCAGGTGGCCACGGAGGTGCACCACATCACACCGGTGGAGAGCGGACGCACATCTGCAGAAAAAGCTCGGCTAATGTACAATCCTCTAAACCTGCGCGCGTTGTGCCATCGCTGTCATGTGCTCACACACACGGAGCTCGGCCGTAGCGGCAAGGCGCTCGCGCGCAGTCGCCGCGAGGCCGAGGTTCAGGATTTTACTGCGCGCTATCTATCCCCGGGGGGTGTTTTTGAAAAGGGGGGGGACCCTTCTGTAAACCTCGTCGCCACCCAGGAAAATGCGGAAACCCTTTTTTGAATTTAAGCAAATTTCCATGAAATGATAAAAAAAGTAGCCGACTATCGCAAAGACATCGAACGCGCCCTTAAGTCGGCCGGCAAATACAGCAAGGGGCTCACGGCGCAGATCCAGTCGTTGGCAGGCGCCTTGCGCACGCTCGACATTGCCAATGCCGAAATCGATGAGCTGGAAGAAACCACCATTTCAGTGGTGAGCCGTTACGGCAATACAACACTGGCCCCCCACCCTGTATTTAAAATTCAGAAGGACGCACAGGACAGCATCACCCGCCAGATGAAGGCACTGGACCTTACGGTGGAGGCTCTGACTGGCACCGACGAGGCCGACCCGCTGATAGATCTTACGAAGAAGCTGCGGGCTGCCGGACGGCGGCGCCCCGACATTGTCAAACCCGATGCGGCTCAGACATGACAGATGAAGAAAAAAGCCGGCTTATTGCAGCCAAGACCGAAGCCACAGAACGCCTTCAGGCACTGAACATCGAGGCCTTCCGTCTCTACGAGGTGGACCCGCGG
Organism: uncultured Muribaculaceae bacterium; assembly: GCA_910578095.1. Lineage (GTDB taxonomy): Bacteria > Bacteroidota > Bacteroidia > Bacteroidales > Muribaculaceae > CAG-873. Next base: position 8,119 of record CAJTOZ010000032.1, read on the forward strand.
CTGGAAGAATATACGACTGACGTCGCGGCGCGTCCTGCCGCCCACAATCTATTCGAGCAGCTGGCAGTGCTGCGCTTTTTCACACTCGCCAAGCGCTATGGAATCAATGCCACAGAGGTGCGGCGTTTCTTCACCCTGTACGAAAACCTGTATTTCCCAGGTTCCGCCGGCTACCGTCGGTACAGCATCACTCCCGTACAGGCATTCCAGTTTGCCAGCATATATGGTTTTTGGGATGGAGACCACCGGGTGGTGCGCGAAGCCGTTCTATTTGTGCCCCGCAAATTCAGCAAGACTACATCGTCGGCTGCTTTCGCTGTCGATGATCTTTTATATGGCGATGCCAACGCCGAGAGCTACACGGGTGCAAACAGCAACGACCAGGCAAAAAAGTGTTTTGATGTGATACGCGGATGTGTCCGTCGTCTCGACCCGAAGGGTCTGCGATACACCGTGAACGAGCAGACAATCAAGAGCCGCCGTCCCGACCGCAGCGCCCTGGCACAGTGCTTGACGGCCAACGCCCGCACCAAAGACGGCCTGAATGCGAGCACGGTGATAATGGACGAGTTCAGCCAGGCGCGTGATGCCGGCCTACTCACTGTGCTGACCACCTCAATGGGAGCGCGGCAGAATCCGCTCACGGTGATCATCACCACGGCCAGCGATGTCTTCGACGGGCCATTCTACGAAATGCTCCAGGGCTACAAGGCGCTCCTTCTCGGAGACTATGAGGATGACAGCATATTTGCCCACCTCTTCGAACCGGATGCCGGCGATGCCGAGGCCGATGAGCGCACCTGGCTCAAAGTGCAACCGCACATGGGTGTCACCGTGAGCCTCGACTACTACCGCCGCGAGTGGAACAAAGCTACGCGCAATGGGGTTGAAGCCATGCTCGCATTCCGCACAAAACTGCTGAATATCTATGCCGAGAACGAGAAGCGCGCGTGGATCAGCAGCACATTCGCCCGTAGCATAGCCCGCCACATAGAGCCTGCCACCATTAAAGGACGCCCGGATGCCATGCTGGCCATCGATTTGAGCGAGAGCGACGATTTCAGTGCGGTCACCATCTGTGCCCATGACTACGATACAGAAACGTTTTATCTGCACACCGCCTATTTCTTCCCGGAAGGCGCGCTTTCAGGCCATCCCAACGAGCGTATGTACCGCTCATGGGCCAATAAAGGTTATCTGAAACTGACACCCGGCGATGTCATCGACTACCGTACCATCGTAGATTATGTGATCAGCGCCGATGAGTATGTTTGCGTGCTCGGCATCGGCTACGACCCGTGGAAAAGCCTTGATGTGGTCAATATGCTCGCTGCCTCCGGCTTCGACAATGTGCTGCGGGGGCTGAGGCAGACGTATGGCCACTTCACCGCACCCGTAGAATGCTTCGAGCACGCAGCCAAGAGCGGGCATTTGTTCATAAACGACAATCCCATCAACTTCTATTGCTTTGGCAATGCCGTACTTGATTTTGACACGCTTGAAAACTGTAAGCCGGTGAAGCGGAAACACGACAACAAGATTGATGGCGTGATCACGATGCTGATGTGCATCCGCCAGTTTATAGACTTCCGCGGATAGTTCGTGATTTTCTTAAATATACTTAAAAAAAGTATTGCATTTCTTTTCATTGTCTTTCATTGCTTTTCATTGTCTTTCACCGGCAGATGCAGCGGACGTGGCTCTCGGTGTAATGGTTTATCTTTGCACTATAGCCAGTGCGAAGTATGGGCATATTCAGTCGTTTCTCCAATATATTTTCACGCGAAACCAGCAGCCCGGCCAGCACTTCTCCGGACACACCACGCACCGGAGGAGTGCTGTTCGGCACTGCTTCCGAGCAGACCGCGATGAGCATCAGCACGGTCTACGCCTGCGTCCGCATACTCAGCGACTGCGTAGCATCGATGCCGCTGCAGTACATGTACCGCCGCAAAGGCATTATGGTAGCCGATACTGCCGGCCACATGGACCATCTGCTCAACGTGGAACCCGACAAAGGGTGGAGCGCGCCGAACTATTGGCGCGAAATAGTACGCGCCATACTTCTGGAAGGAAATGCCTACATAGTCCCGATATATGGCACCGACGGCGCCCTGGAGCGTCTGGTGCTGTGCGGCCACGGCACAGTGTCGCACGACACCACCCGCGACACCTATACAGTCAATGATCCCGCGTCGGGACTGCGCGACACTTATGCCGAAGACGCCATACTGCACTTCAAAGGCCCCGCATCATGCTACGACCGCAAACGCGGCGTCAGTGTACTCACCTTTGCCCGTCTCACAACCCAGATAGCGTCTACTGCCGACCGCGAGACACTCGACCGGTTCGCCGGCGGTGGCATAGCCCGGGGATTCATAAGCAACGACCGTGAGACACAGCGGGGCGTCTACAAGAGCGAACAGCTCGAAAAGGCCGCCGACCGCATCGAGCGACAGCAACGCGAAGGCCGGCGCATATTCAGCGTGCCCGGCGATGTCAACTTTAAGCAACTGGCCCTGAGTAGCGCCGACATGCAGTTTCTCGAGAGCCGGAAATTCAGTGTGCGCGAGATATGCCGCTTTTTCGGCGTGCCGCCATCGTTTGTGTTTGACGATACAAGCAATAACTATAAGAGCGTTGAACAGGCCAATATCGATTTTCTCAGCCACACGTTAAATCCCATGTTGCGTGGCATCGAGATCGAGCTTTTACGCAAATTGGTGCCGCAGAGCCGGTGTGGCCGCGTACAATTCAAATTCGCGCGCCAGCAGCTCCACGCATGCGACCTTGACAGCAAGACACGATACCAGCAGCAAGCTCTATCCATAGGCCTGTATACGCCCAACGAACTGCGCGCCGAAGAGAACAAAGCGCCCCTACCCGGCGGCGACACCATGCTCGTGAGTGCCAATCTGCGCGGCATCAACGAAATTCCCCTCCAAAACGCTCAAGAGATCGATGAAAAATAACAGCATCCAACACACACCGGTGCGCCGCGAGCTGCGCACCGCGGCATCTGAACTGCACGTGCGCGAGAATGCCGACGGCACCCCCTCGCGCACAATCACAGGCTACGCCATTCTATTCAACACACCCAGCGCACCGCTGTGGACCGATGCCGACAGCGAAGCCGTGGAAATAATTGATTCCGGCGCTATCACACGCGACGTGCTTGATGCGTCGGATATCAAATTTACAATGTTCCATGACCGGCAGCTGATACTTGCCCGCAGCAACAAAGGCACAGGCACGCTATCCTACAGCATCGACGAGCGTGGGGTGCGCTTCGAGTTCGATGCGCCACATACTACCGATGGGGATAAAGCGCTGGAACTCGTTCGCCGTGGCGACCTGTCCGGATGCTCTTTTGCTTTCTCTACCTTCTATTGGGACAGCGATTTCGTGGAGCGCACATCGGAAATAAAAGATGGCGTCAATCATATAACATACCGCGTCAAGGCCGTGACGGGTCTCTACGACTTCACCCTGGCGGCGGATCCTGCCTATCCTGCCACATCCGTGGAAGCACGCGAACTTGCGCAAATGCTGCGCCCGCAGCAGTCGCCGGACACCCGCAGCGAACTGCAACGCATGCGCGCTGCTGCCGCCGCTCCGCTGCTATAGTAGCACAATTCACCAATCATATAAACACACATGAGCAAACCCCAAAAAAACAAATCAAAACAGCTGCGTGAACTCGTATTCGACCAGCAGGCCGCTGCTGCACGACTGAACGAAATCGCAGACAATTGCGAAAGAGAATCACGCCCGCTCGACGAGCAGGAACGCGTCGAGCGCGACACAATCATGCGCGAGATGGAACTACGCAGCATGAAGATCAAGGCAATAACAGCCGAGGACCTTCCTGAAGCTCCTGCGGCCATCTCCCGCGAGCAGGTGCTGCGCGACAACATGGCCGGCAAGGTGCACACTCAATTCGTGTTTTCCCGCGACATCCAGACATCCGCCGCCCTTGCCGGAACCGGCATTATCCCCGTTGAAGAGCAGGAGATGCTCAAACCGCTGACAGCCGGTCTCATCTACGAAAAGCTGGGGCTGAGCGTGTGCTCAGGCTTGGCCGCCGGCCAGCTACGATGGCCAAAACACACGCGGGCCACAGCACAATTCGCCGATGAAGGCGAGGAACTCGTAGATGCAAATATCGATTGGGATAAACTCGAGACCACGCCTGTGCGTCTGGGCATCGCCATTCCCGTCACCCGTGAAGAGCTCGAGAGCTCCGGCGGTGTGGTGGAAAGTGTCATCAGAACAGAAATACCCGCTGCCGCCGCCCGAAAGATCAACGCCGCCCTGCTTTCACTCTCCACTACCTATACCGACAAGGAAGGGAAAGAAAAGGCAAAAAAGATTGTGGGCCCATTTGCCCGTGCCAAGCGCATAGAATTTGCCGGCGCCGAGCCCACACGCGGCGAGCTGCTCAAGATGAAGAGCACCGTGAGCAAAAGCGGCATCATGCTGGAGGCACCCTGCTGGATCATGACCGAGGACATGAAAGCCACACTTGAGAATATCAAGGTGGATGAAGGCAGCGGCCGTTTCCTCTGCGAAAACGACCGTGTGCTGGGCATGCCTGTGTACTGCTCTCCGGAAATCGGCGAGGGAAACATTGGCTTCGGCGACTGGAGCTACCAGGCATTCGGATTCTTCGGCCAGAACAATATAACCGTGGATCCCTATACGCTTTTGCGTCGCAACGCCACCGACTTTGTGTTCAACGCCCACGTAGGCACGGCCACCCTCTATCAGGAAGCCTTTGTGCTCGGCCAGGCTAAGGCTAAGGCTAAGGCTAAGGCATAATACATAGCGAGACATGGCAGTCGTAGACCTCGACCTGTTCAAAAAGCACGTGCGCGCCGATGATTTCGACGACGACGATGCCTATCTGCTCCATCTGCTCGACACTGCCGAGCAGCATGTGGTGGACATGACGTGCCGTTCGGCAGTCGAACTCGCCGAGGCCAACGGCGGCTATTTCCCCGGGCGCCTCAAACAGGCCATCATGCTGCTGGCAGCCCATTGGTACAATCAGCGTGAGACGGCGTCATCCACGCAGATGCATGAAGTGCCCTACGCCCTGCAGGCGCTTGTCAAACCCTTCATACGTCTTGTTCCATGATTGCCGGCCCGCTCCGCTATCGCCTTGAGATACTCCATCCTGTGGCATGCACCACAGCATCGGGAGCGCTGCCCACCGATTTTGTGCTCACGCGTTCGGTTCGGGCCGAGCGCGTGAGCTTCAACGGGCGCCGGAGCGAGGAAGTGGGTGAGCATTTTCCGGACTATTCCGTGCGATGGCGCATACGCGACGCACATACAATAGCCGAGGGATGGCGCGTGCGGGAGCTCGGCGGCCACACTTATACCGTTGTAGCCATCGAGCCGAATCGCCATCGCGGATTTATCACCCTTATATGCGAACGTCTCAATGAGTAAACGAATCCGAAACGTCAGTCAAGGCCTGCGCTATATAGCCAGCGAGGGAGAGAAAATATGCCGGCGCAGCATCCGCAACTCGCTCAAGAAAGAGGCGCGGCGCACGCGCCGCAAGGCGTTGCAAAACCTCAAGAGCACTTCCATTCGCTACACAGCGAGGTTGGGAAAGACCCTCGGTGCCGGCATGACACGGGATGGCCGTGGCATCTATATCTCGGCGCGTGCAAGCAAACGCACGCAAAAAGGTATGTATCTCAACCGCCACAAGTTGTTTAAGCCCGTGCTTCTGTTCATCGTCGAAGGTTCCGGACCACGATACACCAAGAAGGGGGCGGCACGAGGAAAAATAGATCGCACAAAATATGGAGGATGGCTGCAGCGCACACGCGACACCGAGTTTCCCCGTACAGAGGCAAATGTTATAGACGAATTTGAAAACCAGCTTGAACGGCTTTGTAAAAAATATGGAATGCTATAGTGTCCGCACCACGTCCTTAAGCGGAGGAGCACTGGTGCGCGCCGCACTTCTCTCCCACCCGGCCATACGCGATTCCGTCACGCGTATTTTCCCGGTCGCTGTACCAGAAGCTACACTGCCCTACATGGTGTACAGGCGCACGGCCATGCAGCCGGTGGCATGGAAAAGCCATGGGAGCGATGACACACTGACCGTAGAGATTACCGTGTGTACTGCCGCCTACGACGAGGGCGTGCGCCTGGCCGAGGCAGTCCGGGAAGTGTTCGACGGCACACAGATAGAGATTCCAGAGCTCCCAGCCCTCCGAGCGCGCCGCAGCTCAATAGTCGACGCCTGCGAGACCTATGAGGCAGACGCCTACATACAGATAATAACCATAAACATCAAAATACAATGAACAAAACCGGATACGTAAACGGCAGCGACCTTCTGCTGTTCATCAACGGCAAGGCCGTGGGTCACGCCACGAGCCATACCACCACCTTCAACTCCGAAACCAAGGATCGTGCAGTCAAGCCCATAGCCTCGGCCAGCATGACAGCCGGAAAATGGAAGGAAAAAGGTGTCACGGGTATGAGTGTCAGCATCTCGGCCGAGGGGCTGCGCAACTTCGACGAGAGCGAACACGGCATGCGCACACTGCTTGCAGCATGGGCCGCCGGCGAGAGCGTGGAGGTGAAAGCCATCGAGCGCGGAAACGATGCGAAGCCGTACCTCTCGGGGCGTTTCATCATCGCATCGCTCGAAGAGAGCGCGCCTGCCGAGGACGACGCCACCTATAACATCAGTCTTGAAAACGATGGCGAAATCACACTCAATCCCGAAAGCATCACCGAAAACCCTGCCGCCGAATGAAGTCTGTTTCCACCATCAACATAGGCGGCAACGCCTATCCCTGCTACATGACTATGGGAGCGATGCTGCGCTTCACCAATGCCACCGGCACCGAAGTGGGCGCCATAGCTCCGGGCGCCGTGGTGCCCATGATACAACTATGCCACTGCATGGTGGCCGCCGCGTGTGTCCGCGAGAAGGTTCCTTTCGACATGGGCCTCGATGAGTTTGCCGACCGTCTGACGCCCGACGAGTTCGCCCGCTGGAGCGCGATGCTCGAGACAGAAGCCGTGCACGACGACAGCGCGGAAAAAAAAAGCCTATGACGGTGCGCGCGGCACTGGGCGTTGCAATGGGCTGCATGCACATGAGCCTCGACGATTTCCAGACGCTGCGGCCCGCTGAATTCATCGCTGCCGCCGATGCCTGGCAAAGCTCGCAGGACGCCGATGTGCGCCGAAGCTGGGAGATAGCCCGCACGGTGGCGGCGATACTTTTACAGCCGCATGCGAGGCGGCGCCTCACAGTGCGCAGCGTGCTGCAGCTTCCATGGGACGCTCCGGTGGCCACACGCAGTAGCCAACATGCGCCGGCGCTCACCAGAGAGCAGCAGCGCCGGCGTTTCGAGGAGGTGTGCGGCAGACTGGAGGAGCGTCAGCAAGCGGTGCCGTCGTCTACAGCTTCCGTCGCCTCGTCTGTTTCTTGATCCTCATCGGACGGCACGCGGCGGTTCAGCTTCACGATCGATATCACCAGCCCTACGGCCGTGCCGACAATAAACAGAACCGCGAACACGATAGCAACCCACATGATGCCCCAACATAAAAACCACAGAACATGACCCGCCACCGAGCCCTCCGCCTCTACAAAGCGATCGAGCCAGCCCATGAACATCGTATCAAAATCTTTCTCCATGGCATCAAATTTTTATCAACAGCCACCATCGCAGCCGCAATCTCCACCATCGCAACCGCAGTCACCTGCATCGTGGAACCCTCCGCATATACCACCGGCGGCATATAGATAGAACGGCAGCGGAACGGAGCCGCTGCCCGGGGCGCGGCCGGGCACTTTCATGAACGGGCGCAGCAGCGCAAGCACGCCAATCATCACAAGCGAATAGAATGCCAGGACAGCACCGATACCTAAAACCACCAGAAGCAGCCACACAATCAACCCTACCACGGGACCTACCCCGCTTACCAAGTTGAACAGCGTCTGCATCGACATATTCGTAATATCCCAAATCATAACAGGATTGATCTTTATTATCCGCAAATATATAACAAAGACAGATACGAAGCAAGTAAACAGACCTTAAAAGGTAAACACACACCATCATGGGCCATAAAAAGCACGACATACGGTTTGATTTCATTGTAAATGGCAATGGAAAGATCGAGGGAATGACCCTCGACCTCGAGAACCTCGCGCGGGCATCCGAGGCTGCCGCCGCCACAGTGAAGAAACTGAACGCCAAGTGGTACGATTCCATCACCAAGGTGTCGGCCACATGCGCCACATTCGGCGCCTCGATGGCGCAGTTGCAGAGCTCCATGGAAAGCCTTACCGCAGGCTACAACGACTTCGACAAGGCCATGCGCGCCACCAACACCATGGCCAGAAAGGATGCTGCAGGCTTCGAGATGCTGAAAACTCAGGTCAACGACCTCTCGAAGAGCATACCCCTCGCAAAATCCGAGCTGGCATCCGGACTGTATCAGGTGATCAGCAACGGTGTGCCGGAGGATAACTGGATATCCTATCTTGAAGCGTCGGCAAAAGCGAGCGTGGGTGGCATAGCCGACCTGGGGCAAGTGGTGGGCGTCACCTCCACCATCATAAAGAACTATGGCCTGAGCTGGAGCGAGGCAGCGTCAATCCAGGATAAAATCCAGCTCACAGCTATCAACGGCGTCACCTCTTTCGAGCAACTTGCGGCAGCGCTGCCGCGCGTCACCGGCAATGCCGCCACGCTCGGTGTGAGCATCGAGGAGTTGCTGGCCACATTCGCCACGCTCACGGGCGTGAGCGGCAACACGGCCGAGGTGTCGACACAGCTCGCCGCCATATTCACAGCCCTGGTGAAGCCATCAAGCGAGGCGGCAAAAATGGCACAACAGATGGGCATAAAGTTCGATGCCGCCGCCATAAAGGCTGCCGGGGGCATGGAGATGTTTCTGGCACAGCTCGACGAATCTGTAAAAACATATTCCGCTGCTTCGGGCGTGCTGGAACAGGAGGTGTATGGCAAATTGTTTGGATCGGCTGAAGCGCTGCGCGCTCTTGTGCCCCTGCAGGGACAGCTGGCCCAGAAGTTCCGCGACAACACCACCGCCATGGCCGACAGCGCCGGCGTCATCGGCGAGGCATTCGCCAACGTCAACTCCACTGCCGCATCGCAGAACCAGATACTCAAAAACACCATAGATTCATGGACGGCTCTGGCTGCCAGAGCGGCATCCTCCATCAGCCCGTACCTTAACTTCGTGGCCACTATCGGACAGGCCACCACGGGCGTCGTTGCGCTCGGCAACGGCATGCGCAAGCTCATAGTGCACTTTCACAAGATTGTGCCTGTGGCAAAGATAGCCGCGGGTGCCGCCACTATGCTGCGCAACGCCACAAAGGCTGCCGCAGTGTCCACCGCTGCCGCAGCCAAGGGCACGGGAGCCATGGCCGTGTCGGTGGGCGCGCTCAAGGTCGCGCTGGTGAGCACCGGCATAGGTGCCCTGCTGGTGGCGCTGGGCTTCGCTTTCTCGAAGCTGGCCGACAACGCCCGGAAGGCAGCCGAAGATATCACCGGCTCGAGCGAGCGAATCAGGCAGGCCCAGGAGAATATGAAGCTGACGGAACACGAGGTCAACAAATCCATCCAGACAGAAATTGCCGAGCTCAAGACCCTCATACTGACCAAAGGCGATGCCACGGTAGCCGTGCAGCGCCTCAACGACAAGTACAGGGACAGTTTCGGCACCTTCGAGACAGCGGCGGAATGGTACAGGGTGCTCGCAAAAAACGCGGCGCTGTATGCCAAAGTGCAGGCCGCCTCCGAGCTCGACCTCGAATACAGCACGAACCTTTCCACCCTGAAAGAGGAGAAGAGCGAGCTCGAAGCCAGGCAGAAAGCATTGCTGCGCGCCGGAAAAGTTGAGATAAAACACTACGGACGCGACGGCCGGCGCAAAAAGGTGTCTGGAGAAGGCGCCGCCGAATATATAGAGCTGGGAAAGCAGATAAAGGACTACAATACCCGCATCGTGGAGCAGACCCGGCTCATGCACGACAACACTGCGGAGATGGAGAAGTGGCTCGGCAAAATGAAAACAGCCGATGTCACCCCGGATACCACTCCCGCTCCACCGAGCACCGACGGCGACAAAGGAGGTATAAAATGGATCAAAAACGCGCAAACCCTCAACGACTATACCAATAACCTCAGTTTTCTTGACCAACGCCTTAAAGCGCTCAAACCAACTGAGACTGCTGAAATAGAACAGATAAGGAAGGAGCGCAAGGAGCTGCAGTCATACATAGCTGTGCTTCGCGAGCGGCTCGGGATAGAGGAACAGCGTGGCCGCGCTCTGGCCGATCCGGTGAAAAGAATCGAACCGATAGCGCCACCGCCCATCGTGACCATGCCGGATGTAAAGCCTCCCGAAGGGCTACAACGGGCCACCAATATGTGGGACGCCTATACGGAAGCCGTACAACAGTCAAACGCAGCCATGCAACAAGCGAGCGCAACCATGGCAGAGTATCAGCGGGGCGCGGTAGACAACATCACCAGAGCCATGAGCTCTATGGGCGATGCCATCGGCGGAACCGCCGGCGCATGGCTCGACTACGCATCCAAGGCCATTTCCGCCATCGCTCAGGTGTTGCCGCAAATCCTTGCACTGACCAATGCGCAGGCCGCCCAGGCTATTTCCGGTGTCACAGCCTCTGGAGCTTCTTTGCCGCCGCCGTTCAATTTCATATCTATAAGCGCCGGTGTGGCTGCCGTGATCGCCGCGTTGGCCAGCGTGCCAAAGTTTGCCGACGGCGGCATAGCCTATGGCCCCACCCTGGGCCTCTTCGGCGAGTATGCGGGCGCAAGCCGCAACCCTGAGGTGGTGGCTCCGCTCAACACGCTCCGCTCTCTCTTAGCTCCGGCCGCTCAAGCCATGCCCCAGGAGGTACATTGGGTGATGAAACGCCACGATCTTGTGGCGATACTCCGATATAACGATAAATACTACGACCGAGTATGATAACTGCCGAGATATATCCCCTATACAGCGGTGGTTTCACCGCCATCGACGGCACGCAATGGAGCGTGGATATAGAGCAGGTGGGCGAAGCCGTGAAAGGCAACCATTTCTCCGGGCTGACATTCCCATCCGACACTCCCGCGCAAATTGAATGGCCCGAGACCGACAAGCTCGAATGTATTTGCCCTTCGGCCCTCACTCTCACTCTTGAGAGCGACACCGACCGGCGTTTCATAGACCTGTACTCCACCCATCCTGGAATGATACGCGCCGCCATCAGGCGCAACGGTGCGCTATACTGGTGCGGCCTGCTCGATACAGAGCTCTACGACGAGCCCTACAGCTACGGCTCCGGCTACGATGTCACCTTTACATTCAGCGACCTCGGTCAGCTCAAGCGCCTGCGCTGGAACCGCTCGGACGCGCATATCACTCTGCGCGCGGCCATAGAATGGTGCCTGAGACCACTGCGCCGCGAAGACAGCGTGCCGGTGGAATATTTCGTGGCCACTGAATCCGTGGTCTACGATGATGATGATGAGCCCTCCTATGCGGGGATCCTCGACGGGGTGCTCGTGGACGCGGATCGCTTCTACAACGAAGATGGCGAGGCATTCACTCTATACGATACTCTTGAGGCTCTGCTACGTCCCTTCGGCCTGCGGATAGAGCAGCGCGCCGGAGCGTTCCACGTGTACGACCTGCACAGCCTCCACAGCCTCGGTGGCCGTCGGCAGATAGAATGGGATGGCACGGATGCCATGCTCAGCGTAGAAAAAGTGTACAACAATGTGCGCGTGACGTTCTCGCCGGCTGCCGGCGCTGAGCTCATAGACTGCCGGATCGACCCCGCCGACGTGGAACTGTCGCCCGATGGTTTCGGGTCGGACAGCGTGCCGGTGGAGCCGCACCTCGACGCCGGAGGGTTCAACCTGCCGGGTTTCCATATTTATTGGGGCGACCCCACAGAGCCACCGGAAGCCTTCGAGCTGCTCGACGGCACCAAGCTGTTCAAAATAGAGGCTGCCTACAGCGGCAGCGACACTGCCGGCGCCATCTATGCGTACAATGCGCGCCCGACGGTGGCCGTTCACGATAGCTTCAAGGGTGGCAACCGAGTGCTCGCCACAAAACCCGTATATATCCCCGATCTCTCGCGCGGAGGTAGCCGGGGCCGCAATTCAAGCCCGTACGCCCTGCGTGTGTCGCTCGATTTGCTGTGCGATGTGTGTGCCAATCCGTTTGAGCGTGGAGTGGAATCAGAGAAAGATATCGTGGAGCGTTTCGACAAGAGAGTGCCATTTGCGCTGGTGCCGGTGCGGCTGTCGCTGCTCAGCGCTCCTTCCGGCGGCTTCGAGCTATACCGCTACGACAATGAGGCCGTAGCCCGCTGTCCGGCACTTCCTGATGATAGTTACACTGCCGGCGCCACAGGTTGGAGGAGCACTCTGGATGGACGCACATACGGCTTTTACATGTTTCTCAGTTACTACGACAGCTCAGACCGCCAGAAAAAAAGTGGCCTTGGCGGCTGGACCACCAACCGCAAGCCGGTAGGTATGTACACCGGAAAACTCCCTACGGCCTTCGACCGCGTGGGCACCGGATGCATCATCCCCGTGCCGCCGTGCGCCGGCTGGCTGCAGCTGGAGGTATGGGGCGGCGTGTATCGTTGCACTGGCGATATAGTCCAGGATCTCAACCTGGGAGGAAAATCCGTCACCACACTCGAATACATAGATAGAGACGGCAAGGACACTCCCTTACGATGGCTGCTCTATAAAGATGCAAAGGTGGAGCTGTGTTCCCGCTACGGTCAGGCCCTGGAAGACAACGCCACCGACGACGTGGAGTTCTCTGCCTGGCTTTTGAGAGACGCAGAGGAAGAGTTGAGCATCGAAACAAAAATAGGCTCATGCGTGGACGGTCTCGCCATAGCTAAAGGGATGTGCATGGACGCCCGCACCAAGGAGCCTCTGAGTGTATTCCGCCGCGCCGGTGTCACCGACCATGCCGAGAAACTGCTTATCGGCACAGCCTACAGTCAGCACGCACGCCGCCACGCTGTGCTCACGGGCACCACCCTTATCGCCCCGGCACTCTCCACATTCACCGACGCCGCATCGCCCGGCATTCTGTTTATGCGTAAGGGAGCTGTGGAACGGCTACGCGAAGCTGAAGCACAGTCCACCTTCTGCGAATTGTCCCCCGAATATTACGAAGGTATCGAATATGAGCAATAAGTCGACATTTAATGTGCGCATACGTCGCGTAGCATCCACAGGTGCCCGCAGAGCCCAGGCATCCGGCAATAGCGGGGGCGGAGCAGGCATAGGCGGCGGTGTATCGGCATCCGCTTTCGCCACACTCTCGGCTGCCGTCGAACGCCTGGCGGCCATGTGGCTGGAGGATCCGGAACGGCCCGGCACCATCTACACTCCCGGCAGCGCCTACGCCATCGGAGGCATATCAGCGCTGGGCTACAGCCCGGCGCTCCCGGATGCCGCTCCCGGGGATAGTGCGGGCGAAGCTATGGAATTGTATACCTCGTGGACCGATAAAGACCCCGAGGGCAAAGCTCTCGCCGCAGCCCTGGGCATTGAACTGCTCGCATCGATCCAGGCGGCAGAGCGCAGCGCCGCAGCCGCTATAGCTGCTGCAGCACGCGCACGCGCTCAACGCTGTGTCCGCTACCTGCACCGTGGCGTCTACCCGCTGAACGCCGAACAGGGAATAGTATACCGCAACGTAGGCTATGCACTGATGCGTATGCCGCGGCGCGCCTGCACCTTCACCCTGTGCCTGCGCGATTATATGCCGGCAGCCATGGCTGCCGAGGCAAGGGTGAGCGTCGTGGGTGTGCATAAAGACAACACTGCGGCTCCGGGCGTATATGCTGTGCCAGCCGCCATGGCATCACTGGAGCGCGATGCTGCCACCGACACCTTACGTGTGCGCATCCATCAACTCCCGGCCAATGCTGCAGGCTTGCCGGCCGCTCTTTCGCTGAAAGTGGAATGGGACACACAAGCCCGCTATATCCACAGGAATACAGCCGGACGCCTCGTGCTTAGCGACGATACAGCCCCATCGGCGCAGCCTATGCCACCGGCCCCCACATGGGACGAACTGGAAAACGCTTTCCAGACGGCCGATTTCAAAGGCCTCGAGGTGCAACGGCGCCGACGCGTGGCACACAGCAGCACGCGCGGCGGCAAAGTGGTGCGGGTGAAATGTCATAAATGGGTGCACCCTGTGCGCATACGGCGCAACCCGATGGGCGTCTACCGGGTGCGCCGGCGCTCGTCACGAGGCAATACGGGCCGATGGATATACATCAGCGCGGCACATGGAAATATTAAGATTCTGGGATAAAAAATTAGCGACCGATGGAGTATTTCCAGGCAATAGCCACGACAACTCTCTTCGATCGCATCACAAATATAAGCATTATATCCGACATGGCAAAAATCACGGCACCGATAGCACTATCCACAGTAGGGGCAGCGCTCGGCTTCTCAGCCGAGGAAACCCGCCGCATGGGGCTGGGAGGCTTGTGCAATGGCGAGCATGGGCGTACATCCATGTGGGCCCGCTACAAGCCTGTGCGCCATCCGTCGCTGCTGCCACTGACAGAGCAGCAGCGGTTGAGCGTGGCCTATGGCATGGCCGAGCCCGAAGGGGCTGTGTGCGGCCACCCGGCCGACACAGCATGGCAGGAGCGCCTCTGGCGCTACGCTCCACCACGTGGCGGGTTCAAGGAGCCATTCCGTCTTACCGACTGGGACGGCTACCGCACGGGGCGCACGGCCCCTGTGGCCACGCCGGGGACAATCTACCTGAGCCCGCTCGACAACAACGGCACACTGCGTTTTCCATTCGGCACGGGCGCGTCGGGCATTGTGGCATCCGACAATCTCGGGGTGGATGATTTCCCTACTCTTGCTGACTATTACCCGTGCGTGGCGCTCACATTCGACGTACGCGGCACCTCATACACGCGCATAGCGACTGCAGCATCCACCTTCGGCGATTCAATAGCATCAGCAGTATCGCTCAAAGTCAATGCGCTCCGCGAGTATCTCACCGACAGATTCTCCTACTTCATGTGCGGGTGTTCCACCTGCCAGACCGATCTCGGCCCGGCACCGGCAGCACGCTACATTGTACTCCCGTCCGATGCCCCATTGCGCGACAGCATAATACTGTCCACATCGCTGCCGCTCCGATTCACGTTCGACCGTGTGCGCGCGGGCGCCGTAGGCGCCGGCAGCCTTTTCGGTGGACGGCCAGTGTCGGAATACAATCCCCTCGGCACCATAATACCCGACACCGGAGGCGACAATATAGGCGGCGACAATTCCGATAGCTACAAATACCTGAATGTGGGTTCTCGCGCCACGGTGTCTTTTCGCATCGAGATCTACAATTACGGTTCCACCGCCATCACAATCCCTGCCAACGCGCTATATTGCAGCGTGAGCAACAACCTGGCAGGGGCAACGCCTCCGCTTGCGCCTGCCGCAGCGGTATGTGTGTTTGACGGAATTATCATGAACACGGCTTCATCCATCACAATCCCCGCCGGGGAAACTGTGGCCTGCGCTATTTCATGGCCTGAATATTGCTGCATACGAAATGCTGCGGGCGGTACAGTCATGCTGGGCCCCACCAGGCGCTTCAACGCCGGATTCCGTCTACATCTGAACAGCAACAGCCCCACCACTATAGCATCCACAGGCCTGAACATTTCGAACTACTAACAACCCTCAATTCCATGGAACATCTACACGAAAAATTCCACTACAACGAAGCTCTTGACTTCTACCTCACCCTGCTCGATGCCGGCGGCCACCGTGCAGGATGGCCGGACTTTTCATGGCACGCACAGCTGTGGACGGAAGGCTCGGCGGCACCATTCAATGTGTACAGCCGTGAAGGCCACAGTGTCAACTGCCATAACGATGCCGGGCGGATACACATCATAGCCGCCGATCATCGCCTCGCCATCGGCCGGCTGCACATACGCCTCACGGCCGATGTGCCCGACAAACACTTCCCCGGCGGCATCCGCAAGGCCGTGGTGTCGGAAGCCGTCGACATCGATATTACCGACCGTACGGCAGGCATACATATTATGCCCGTAGAGATTACATTGCGGCTGCCGGTAGAAATCAATACGTTGCAGCAGCCATCGATACCATCAACCGCCACTGCCGCAACTCCCGTCCTCACCGTGGCCGATAATGGCGAACTCATTGCCCACGGCGTGCAGCCGCTGCTCGATGCGGGGCTGACGCCGGTGCTGTTCCGCTGCCTGTGGCGCTCGAATGAGTTGACGGGCGATGGCGAGGAGCATCCCGAGCGGTGTCGTGAAAAAAGATGGACGCGCTTCACGCGCTTCGGCGATGCCGTGGCTATCGATGCCTACGGCGTGCTGAGTTTCCGCACCGACCTGCTTGCGCAATACCATAACGACCACGCTGAACGGAGCACATCGGCCTCGGCGCTGCTGCTGCGCGAGGAGCCCGCAGCTGTGGTGTACGGCCGCCGTATTCTCGACATTGACGATATGCGGGCGCTGCGCATGCTCTGCTTCCCGTTCGTGCTGGGATTTATCGATGCATCGGATGATGGTCCGGCACGACGATGGACGTTGGCCGACTGTGTCGCCACGGTACCCTTCCGCGTGCGCTTCACTCCGGTTTTTCATTATGAAAAGGACGAGGTCACGAGAGCAGAATGCTTTGTCGGTTTCGAGCTGAAATAAAAAAAGCGGAGAGCCGAAGCTCTCCTTGAAACGGGCCGGAAGAGGCGGACCTCACTGGGCCGGCTTAATACAACTTTAATGAGGCAAACCTCACTAGAGTAACATTGCAAAGATAGTAAAATTTATGAAAATACACAATATAAAATACAACATTGAACTTGCCGTTGACGGCGTTGCCGCGGGCACGGATGTGACAGTGTGCTGCGGCGATGATTGCATCACGGTGCCGGTAGGCTCCGGTGGTGGCATCACGGTGCCTGGCGGTAGTTTTTCTGAGGGGGGCGAACTGACATGCTCGCCCGGCAGTTTCGTCGGGGGGCGGGTGTTCGTTAGTCCGGGACGCTTCCGCCGCGGCGCTGCCGAGAGAGCGGAGCTCGAAGCCGCGCGGGCTGAGCTGGAGCAGGTGCGCGGTGATCTTGAGGCTACAGCGTCGGAACTGGAGGCTGCGCGCGCGGAGCTGGCCGTCCGCGAGCCGGTGGCCATCATCGACGGAGCAATGCAGAGCGGCCGCGCGGCCGTGGAGTTTGCTCTGGCGAATTTTGAGTATGACGCGTACTGGGGTTACGGATATCATCGCTGGGAAAAGGGAGATATAGAAAAAAATCTCGAGATCTCCAAGCCATGGGTCTCCCCTTCGTTCGCGCTTCCATCTCCTGACGATGAGGGCCATCCACCAAGCCTCGCCACATTCTTCGGCGGTAGCTCCAAGCTGCTTTACAGCGCACCGATAGCGCTGGGGGAATGCACGAACCTTCATCAGGCCTGGCAGAGCTGTCCCATGCTGCGTGAAGCGCCGAGCATCGACACTTCAAAGGTGAGAAATTTCGCCGGATGCTTCTACGGGTCTACCTTGAAGGATTTCCCCGACTGGGACTATAGCTCGGCGACAAGGATATCGGGATTCTTTCAGACTAACAAAGTCATTGAAGAGACGAGTGCCATACATCTGCCGCAGGCTACGGACCTTAAACAAATGTTGTGGGCATGCCCGAAGCTGCGACGTCTCGGGGCGATCTATGCGCCGAAGGCAAAAGATATAAGGATTACAAATATAAGTGATGACAGCTCTCTGGGCCTGGAACGCATCGATGAGATCGACTACGGAAGTGCGACAACAAATGCGATCCTCCATTATCTTTATATGGCCACGAAGCTACGCTACGCGCGCTTCATCAATATCGGAAAATCGGCATTCACCAACTATCAGTTAGGTTTCCCGAACTGGGGTGATGGCTCGGACGAGAACCGCCAGAGCCTTATCGACAGCCTGATCACCTGCAGCCACGACCGCACGGCCGCGGGGATGCCCGTGGCCACCCTGGCGCTGCACCCCCATACCATCGCCCGCCTCACCGAGGAAGAAATAGCCGAGATAACGGCCAAGGGATTCACTATCACAGAAGCAACAAAAGATAGAGTAGATAACTAATGAAACAGACAAACTACACCACCCGTGTGCTCACAGCCGAGCCCGGGCACAAACTGACAGAGGCCGACGAAGCAGTGGCCATGGAAGCACGCACCGTAACCGACCGCGTGTATCTCGCGGCCACCGACAGCCCTGAGCGCTGGCGCGAGATCACCAACGAGGAAGCCGACGCCATCCTGGCGGCGAAGCGCGAGGCAGCCGAAGCGGCTGAGGCTGCCGAAATAGAAAATACTAATTTAGAGATGAGAAATGAAAGTACAGAAGGATAAGCTGGTGCACGCCGGCGCATGCGCGGCCATAGCGGCGGGCGCGGCTGTGGCGCTTCGCCTGCTGGGCTCTCCCGCGGTGGCTGCCG
>CAJTOZ010000033.1 GCA_910578095.1 uncultured Muribaculaceae bacterium
CCTGTTAGCAACTGTCGATAGGGGTTGCGCTCGTTATGGCACTTAAGCCGACACCTCACGGCACGAGCTGACGACAACCATGCAGCACCTCGCATAAGGTCCGAAGAAGATCCCCTTTCAGGGACTGTCCTCATGCGTTTGAGCCCGGGTAAGGTTCCTCGCGTATCATCGAATTAAACCACATGTTCCTCCGCTTGTGCGGGCCCCCGTCAATTCCTTTGAGTTTCACCGTTGCCGGCGTACTCCCCAGGTGGATTACTTAACGCTTTCGCTGTATCACCCAGTCCTCATTCGAACCGGACAATTAGTAATCATCGTTTACTGCGTGGACTACCAGGGTATCTAATCCTGTTCGATACCCACGCTTTCGTGCTTCAGCGTCAGTTGAGCGCCGGTATGCTGCCTTCGCAATCGGAGTTCTGCGTGATATCTATGCATTTCACCGCTACACCACGCATTCCGCATACTTCTCGCTCACTCAAGACCGACAGTTTCAACGGCACTACGGCGTTGAGCACCGCATTTTAACCGCTGACTTATCAGCCCGCCTACGCACCCTTTAAACCCAATAAATCCGGATAACGCTCGCATCCTCCGTATTACCGCGGCTGCTGGCACGGAGTTAGCCGATGCTTTTTCTTCGGGTACTCTCACTTTTGACCTCACGAGGCCTCTTTGCTCCCCGACAAAAGAGGTTTACAATCCATAGGACCGTCTTCCCTCACGCGACTTGGCTGGTTCAGGCTCTCGCCCATTGACCAATATTCCTCACTGCTGCCTCCCGTAGGAGTCTGGTCCGTGTCTCAGTACCAGTGTGGGGGACCTTCCTCTCAGAACCCCTACGCATCGTCGCCTTGGTGGGCCGTTACCCCGCCAACAAGCTAATGCGCCGCATGCCCATCTGTCACCGGATCGCTCCTTTAATCCCTAAGGGATGTCCCTCAAGGATATTATGCGGTATTAGACGGAATTTCTTCCGCTTATCCCCCAGTGACAGGCAGGTTGCATACGTGTTACTCACCCGTGCGCCGGTCGCCGGCAGGTGAGAGCAAGCTCTCACCCCCGCTGCCCCTCGACTTGCATGTGTTAAGCCTGTCGCTAGCGTTCATCCTGAGCCAGGATCAAACTCTTCGTTGTTGTTTATCTTGTTTTTCTTCTTTTTTAAAATCAGAAAAGCAAAGACTTATCTAAAATCTTTTGCTTTCACAAGACCTTCCCGAATCGTCCGCCCCGGGTTTTACCCCAGAACTATTTGCCGTTTATTGTGTTTTAGAATTGACCGGAGTCGTTTGCTGTGCCTTGCACAGCTCTTTGCTCCTGTACTACTCTTGTCTATTGTAATCGTTTCAATGTGCTCTGTCGCTCCTCGGAGCGCCGACCCGCGTTTTTCGCGAATCCGACTGCAAAGTTAATGCAAGATTTTTAAACTACCAAATTTTTAGGTGATTTTTAACACTTGTTTTGTTTTGGAAGCTCAATCGCCTCGTTTTTCAAACCCCGATGGGGCTGCGGGCGCTCTCGCATCGCGTTTCCTCTGAAAAGCGAGTGCAAAGTTACACCCTTTTACCCAAACTACCAAATATTTTTATGAGAAATTTATGCCGTACAACATGTTTTTTGAACACAATTTTATTAACACGTTGTCGTACCGGAAATTACAAAAAAGGATTTTTTCAGCCGGATATGGACCGCCTGAACTCGGCTGCAAAACATACACATTATTATATATAATAGGGGAAAATCCACAACCCTCATGGGAAGGCAGGTATAATTCACGACATCTCATTGCCGGGAAGCTTGCGACCAATCACAAAAAGCATACGAATTTTAACAATCCTATCTAATAAGCGCCTGCAATCTTGCCCATTCACCGAATAATTAGTACCTTTGCAGCCTATAAAAAAAGCCCGCATACGGGCACCCAACCAATAAGCTTTTAACAATTTCTATGGAATGGATTACTGATCTGATTTTTCCCGGCAACCTCTCGATTGCAAGCACTCTGGTGCTATACTCTTTCGTGATCGCCGCCGGTATCTACATCGGCAAGCTACGCATCTGCGGGGTGTCGCTCGGCGTCACGTTCGTGCTGTTTGTCGGCATTGTGATGGGCCACTTCGGCTACGTGGTAGACAACAACATTTTGAAGTTCGTGCGTGAGTTCGGCCTCATTCTTTTCATCTTTTCCATAGGCTTGCAGGTAGGTCCCGGCTTTTTCTCATCTTTCAAGAAAGGCGGCATGACATTGAACGGCCTTGCCGTGCTTGGAATAATCCTGAATGTGGCGATAGCCCTGGGCATCTACTTCTGGGGCAACATCAAGGATGTAAGCGTGCTCGTGGGCATAATGAGCGGCGCTGTCACAAACACTCCCGGCCTCGCGGCTGCCCAGCAAGCCATCACCCAAACCCCGGGAGGTGCTGACGCCGCCAATATGATGGCCTCCGGCTATGCAGCCGCCTACCCCCTCGGTGTGGTGGGTATAATCATGGCCATGTTTGTCATAAAAGGCATTTTCCGTATCGACACCAACAATGAGATAAAGGAGATCGAAGCCGAGCAGGAAAACTCGCAGCTCAAGCCCTTCCTGCTGTCGATAGAGGTGACAAACAAGCTTATCGACGAGCGCACCCTCCTGCAGCTGCACGATGTGATACAATGCAATTTCGTGGTGTCGCGCATAATGCGCACCGACGGACATATCTCCATTCCTAAATCGTCCACCCGCATAAACATAGGCGACAAACTGCTGATAGTATGCTCGGCCCACGATGCCGACCGCTTCCGCGCCGTGCTCGGACCGGAGGTGGAGATGGACTGGGAAGCTGTGCGCGAGCCTGTGTATTCGCGCCGCATACTCATCACAAAAAGCGAGTACAACGGAGTGGCAATCGGCTCTCTGCGGCTTCACAACGGCTACAAACTGAACGCCACGCGCGTAAACCGTGCCGGCGTCGATCTGCTTGCCTCGCCCAACCTGCGCCTGCAGATGGGCGACCGCATCACTGTGGTTGGCAATCTCGAGGATATCGACCGCCTCGCCGCACGCCTGGGCAACTCCATGAAACGCCTCAACCAACCCAACCTCATCACCATTTTCGTAGGCATCATACTCGGTATCATACTCGGTTCCATCAATGTGGGCTTCGGCATGAAACTCGGTCTGGCCGGAGGACCGTTGGTGATGGCTATACTGCTGAGCCGCTTCGGCTACAAGTTCAAGTTGGTGACCTACACATCGTCGTCGGCATCCCTACTCCTGCGTGAGCTCGGAATATGCCTGTTTCTCGCATCGGTGGGTATATCGGCCGGCTCGGGATTTGCCGAAGCTGTGTTCAACACCACCGGTATGTGGTGGGTGATATGGGGTTTCGTGATCACATTTGTTCCGCTGGTGATCACCGGCTCCATAGCCCGTGCCAAGTACAAGACCAATTATCTCACCATCATGGGCCTGTTCTCCGGCGGCTACACCGACCCGCCGGCACTGGCGTATGCAAACAATTCCACGGCGAACGATGCGCCCGCCGTGGCATATAGTACTGTTTATCCGCTCACCATGTTCCTGCGCGTGGTTGCCGCACAGGCTCTGGTGCTCTGTCTGGCGTAACGAACGCCGGCATCAGATCTTACCGCCGATGTGCTCGCGGATCTTAGCCTCGAGTACATCGGCTTGCTGTACGCCGACGGCGCGCCACGAAGCCTCGCCTTTAACGAAAAGAATCAGAGTGGGCACAGACTGCACGCGGTAGCGGGTGGCGATATCACCGGCCTTGTCGATATCTACCTTTATGATATTGGCAGCATCGCCCACCTTGGCCTTTACCTGCTCAAGGATAGGAGCCTGCATCTTGCACGGGCCACACCATGTGGCAAAGAAATCAACAAGTGTGGGCTTGTCGCCACTGATCAATTTATCAAAATCGCTCATAATAATAAGTCCTTTATGTGAATGTATTTTTACCTTTACAACTCAAATACCATGCCAAAAGTTCAGCTACGCGTTGCATAAATCACGAAAAAGCGCTACCTTTGCAGCCATAAACAGCAAATGGTCCGGTAGCTCAGCTGGATAGAGCATCTGCCTTCTAAGCAGACGGTCCCGCGTTCGAGTCGCGGCCGGATCACAGAAGGGTCACTTTTTAGTGGCCCTTTTTTCGTGCCCGTAAGTGACTGATGTGCAAGTGTTAGCAATTTTATAAAATCTTGAGTTAGAAAGATTTAGCACAAACCATGTTTCCTGCCGATAGCCAAAGTTAGCATTTGTTAGTTCGGAATTAGCACATTATCTTTGGTACAAATTTCGTAGATGTACCACAAAAAAGTACCACAAATGTACCAGCTTTTCCATCAAATATCAGCCATTGTCTCCTGCCCCGGTCTTGCCATAGCGTCCGGAGCCTGTTCAGAGTGCCAACTCTCTGATATTTGCTATTTTGTGCTAAATGTTTCCAAAAGATTCGGGGCGTGCAACAGCCTCGTTGCCGGATGCGTTGGAATGGTATGTGGTACACGTGTGGTACATTTCCCGGAATTTGTGGTACACGCTTTTTCGTGTACCACATCACGAGAAATTTTGATGTATCATTCTTAAAATCTTTTACTTATGGCAGGAATACCACAGATTAAGATTGTTTTCGACCGCCGCAAGAAGGCATCGGCCGTCAACCCCGGCACCGTTGAGATCGAGGTGTCGTACAACCGTGAGCGCGTCCGTCTCTCCACCGGCGTGGCTGTCCTCAAACAGCAGTGGAGCGGCAAGGAGGTGATCAACCACCCTCAGGCCGACCATCTGAACGAACAGATACGCCGTGTCTATGACGGTATCCATGAGAAGATGTCGTCCATAGCCTCGACAAAAGGCGAATACGACCTGTCGCTTCTCAAAAAGGTCAAGAAAACGAAGTTGCAGGGTTCGTCGGCAAGTTTCCTCGACTGGCTGGAGGAACGTATCGACATGCGCCCGGTCACAGAGTCAACCCGCAAGCAGCACAAGGTCATGCTCAACTGCCTGCGCGACTTCGGGCTGATACGCTTTTTCAGCGACCTCACACCGAAGAATATCAGACTATGGGACGATTTCATACGCAAGCGTGTGACAGCCCAGGCCTCGGTTCATGGTTATCACAAACGACTCAAACCCTATATCGTGGAGGCGATACAGTTTGAAAAGCTGGAGTCCAACCCCTACGACGGCATGAGGATTTCCCGTGGAAAGTCGGAGGGTATAAAATTCCTTACCGAAGAGGAACGTGACCGTGTGGAAGCCCTCGAACTCTACGGCATGACGGAGAAAGTGCGCGATATGTTCATCTTCTCATGCTACACGGGGCTGGCATACTCCGACCTTGTGAAGATAAAGAAGTCGGATGTGTTCAGGCAGGGCGAGGACTACTGCATACGCGACAAGCGTATGAAAACCGGTATGCCCTATACGATTGTGCTGTTGCCTAAGGCGATAGCCATACTGAAAAAGTATAATTACGACCTCAATCTGATGAGCAACCAGAAATGCAACGACCAACTGAAGATAATCGCCAACCTTGCCAAGCTGCACATCAACCTGACAATGCACGTCGGCCGCCACACGTTTGCGACGTGGGCGTTGACAAAGGGCGTGGGTATCGAGACTGTGAGCAAGATGCTCGCCCATTCCAACGTGACAATGACCGAGAAATACGCCCAGGTGCTTCAGACGAGCGTCATACAGGGCTTCGCGTTATTAAAGTAGTAAAGTACTTTTCCCATAATCCCGCCACATTTGGGGTCACTTGTTCGGACACTTATGGGGACACCTTTGGGGACATATATTATATATAGAATTATATATAATTACTCTCTCCCACGCGTGGGGGAAATCTTGTAATATTTTAGAAAAGAGGTAGAATTATCGATGTTTAACAATTCTTGCCTTGAATGGGTGAATATATTGCCCATGGATTATATTACCTTTGCCTCGATAGTCAAAGTCTCAAAATAATTTAGTAACTTTGCAATCCACTGCGCAAGCTGCTGACAAAGACCAAAAATGTAAGAACTTCTTATATTCAACATATTAAGGAACTTCCTTGTAGTCGCAAAAGGTTTGGTCGCCTGTCAGCACTACTTGGAAGTTCCTGTTTGTATAATGGCTGATGTACTCTCGCAAGAACAACGGAGTCGTTGTATGTCGCATATCAAGAGCAAGAACACCAAACCCGAGGTTTTGGTACGACGCTTCTTGTTTGCTAACGGATTCCGTTTTCGACTGCATAGGAAAGACTTACCGGGAAACCCCGACATTGTACTTCCGAAGTATAAGGTTGCCATTTTCATTAATGGTTGCTTTTGGCACGGACACCGAGGTTGCAAGTATGCAACTATTCCGGTCAACAATCACGATTTTTGGCAAACAAAAATCTCAGGAAATGTTGAGCGTGACAAAATCAACGTCGCCAAACTCAATGAAATGGGATGGAGAGTTATTGAAATATGGCAATGTCAGCTGAAACCGAAGAATAAAGAACTTACTCTTTCAAATCTGATAACGGAACTTCAAAATGAGTAAAAATAGATTGACCTTTACGCTAATGGATATGGGCTACAAGAAAGCCGGCCCGGTTCAGATATTCGACGAGCGTACATGCTACGAGAATGGAGAGGTAATCCCGTTCCCGGTTCAATTGGCTATTGTTACACATGCCCTAATGCTCAAAGACAGAAAGCACGGCGAGATTTATCAATCTAAGGCTGACAGCCTTATTGATGCGTGGACGAACTCAACATTGCCGAGCAAGGTCAATATTGACTGCTCAATCGCTTGCGAACCGCTAAGTCCTTTTCAGCGGTTTCTATTCGATGACTTGAACGAAGTACCTTTCCCAGGCCCCAAGAAACCGAAATTTACTTTCATAGACCTCTTTGCCGGTATCGGAGGCTTCCGGATGGCATTTCAAAATCTTGGAGGTCAATGTGTATTCTCATCCGAATGGGATGCACAGGCACAAAAAACATACTTTGCAAACTATGGAGAAGTTCCGTTTGGAGATATTACCTCAGAACAGACTAAGCAATATATCCCGGACAACTTCGATATTTTATGTGCCGGCTTCCCATGCCAAGCATTTTCGCTTGCCGGCAAGCGACTGGGCTTCGAGGAAACCCGTGGTACACTCTTCTTCGATGTTGCAGAAATCCTTCGTCGCAAGCAACCAAAGGCTTTCTTTCTTGAAAACGTAAAAGGTCTTGCCATTCACGATAAAGGCAAGACTTTGAAAACCATCTTGAACACTCTTGATGAAATCGGATATGTCGTTCCTGACCCTCAGATTGTAAATGCCATGTACTTCGGTGTGCCACAACATCGTGAGCGCATTTACATCGTCGGTTTCCGCAAAGACCTCGGCATAAAACCGGAGAACTTTGTATACCCGGAGCAAAAAGAAGTAACAAGACATTTTATTGATGTTAGAGAAAAAGAGCCGGTACCTGCGAAATACTATTTGTCAACTACATACGTTGACACCCTCATTCGCCACAAGGCGCGTCATGAGAGCAAAGGCAATGGTTTTGGCTATGCTATTGTCGGAGACAACGAAGTCGCCAACGCGATCGTTGTCGGTGGTATGGGGCGAGAGCGCAATATTGTTATAGATACTCGCCAGACAGACCTCACACCGACTACTCGCATCAAAGGTGAATATAATAAAGACGGTTGGCGTCGCATGACACCGCGAGAATGGGGAGCCTTACAAGGCTACCCGGTATATGACAACGGAGACGGTGCTCCTGTTTTCCAAATTCCTGTTGCTGACGCATCCGCTTATAAGCAATTCGGTAACTCGGTTGCCGTTCCCGCTATTCAGGCAACCGCACAACAACTTCTTAAATTATTATCAGACAAAAAAATTCTCTCTCTATGAGCAACGAAAATAAGGAAATCACCGGCAATATCGGTGAATGGAGTGAAATATATACCCTGCTGAAACTTCTTGGCGAGGGTAAAGTTTATGCCGGCGACCAAAATCTTGAGAAAATCAAGAATTTAGTTTACCCAATCATCATGATTATTCGCCAAGAGAAAGAAGGCGTATATGACTATTTGGTATCAAATGCCGACATCGTGATTCAGAAAGCAGACGGCACTGAACTGCTGCGCCTTTCTGCCGAAAAGTTTTTGCACGAAGCCGAGTATCTTCTTTCGGCTATGCAGAATAAACCGGCGGGCGCACGTTCTTTCCCCATTGCCAAAACTCAGGCTTTTATGGATAAGATTTACTGCTCGACCCTCAAAGCAAGTTCTTCTGACAAAACGGATATTCACATTGTTTTGCACGACCAAAGAACTCGCATGAACAATGATTTGGGATTCAGCATTAAATCTCAGCTTGGGGGTGATTCAACTCTGCTCAATGCGAGCGGTGCCACAAACTTCACTTATAAAGTGGTTGGGGCGGATTTTTCCGATGAAGAAATCGAAAAAATCAATGCCATAGCAACACGCACGAAAATCATCGATCGTGTAGAAGCCATTCGTCGCAAAGGTGCAGACTTGCAATTCGACCACGTAGATAACTCGACATTCCGCTCTAATCTCGCAATGTTGGATAACGGCCTCGCACCGACCATTGCTCAGTTGCTTGTTGAGCAATTCAATACCGGCGAAAGAAACTTTGTTGACCTTATCAAGCCACTTGCAGAAAGCAATCCGCTCGGATTTGATATGGAGGACAAAGAGGATATGTATATATACAAGTTGAAGCATCTGCTCACATCTGCGGCTCTCGGTATGATGCCGTCCAAGAAATGGACAGGCCGTTACGATGCAAATGGTGGCTACCTTGTTGTCAAGAAAGATGGTGAAATCCTCTGCTATCACTTCTACGACAAGAACCGCTTTGAGGACTTCCTCTTTGCAAATGCCTATCTTGAAAGAGGCAAGACACACCGCCACGGCTACGCCTCGCTCTACCGTGACGAGGACGGGAACGTCTATTTCAAACTCAACTTGCAAGTTCGTCTGAAATAATAATGGCACGGACGCATAATCAAAATACTGCACATAATAATGCCCTTCCTTGGATTAAGCGCAATTTGTCATTCCTCTCATGGGCAGGTACCCTTTTAGTTGGTACATTTTGGATTGGTTGGTATATAGGAACTACTAACTCTAAAATGGAGATGTTTGAAAAGATTTCAACACTTCAAGCAGCCCATGATAAAGAATTAAGAGAAATAACCAATGATAATATTCGGTTGGTAAACGAGCTATCAATTGAAAGGAGTAAGAAATATGAGCAATCCAAATAATACGTCTCGACTAAAAACACTTATTATTTTAGTCCTGGTTGGCTTTGTGGGATATATGTTGTATTCAAATAGCGTATATGAATCTAAACTTATACGCTATTCCAATCAGATTGCCAGACTTCAAGTAAAGGACAGCATTGCTTCTCAATATTTCGAAATATTGGATAACGACTCTGTTTACATACTGCCAAAAGTTGCATATAAAAACGGGAAGCCGTTAACTTATACTCAACTTGATAGTCTTATAGGCGTTTTAGAACATCAAATTCAAATTAAGGATATGATAATTGAGGAGTCACAATCCATTTTCAATTATCAATACACTATCACAGAATCAGATAGTCTAATTCATCTTAAAATGAAATATACAACTTGGCAAATTCGGTCGGAATCAGTTTCAAATCAAGAGTAATTGCGCTACAATAATGAATATAAGAAAGGAAAGACTCGATATGTTTCAGGCCGTTTACACGGCTTTACGCCCTCGCCTTGAAGAAACCCTCACCGAGGAGCAGCGTCTTATACTTTATTACTATCTCTCAGAAAACAAAGGTTTGATGGAGATAGCAGAACTAATGCACTTTACCGATTATAAAATCGTTAAAGATGAGTTAGTGACCATTGAAGCGAGAATACTTTCACTTGGATAATTATGGACGAACTTGATAATTTAGGCACGTACGATGGAGACACCGCTCACGATATGTATGTTGATTATGACTGCAAAATCAACACTGACGAGGATATAGACAATTATATCGAAAATCTTAACGATTGGGATTAACCATTATACCATATAATATGCTGATAGATGATATGGACTTTGCAGAAGACGAAGCGTTCCTGATTAAACCAAACGGAACTCGAATCAAAATTATGGCTGAAATACAAACGAGAACCGCGTATATTTCAGACATAGAAACTCCCATACAAATAGGGGATCTATTGGAAAGGCCACGCGGCGGTGTCTCAGACACATACGAAGTAGTTAATATTCTTCCTTGGAGTAAAGCTGATAAAAATTTCAGCCTTATACCGCCTCATATTCAAGCAAGCATTATCCCTTATCGAAAAAAGGACAATGCTACATCAGGAACGTCCCTTTCAGTCAGCGGTAATATTACTGCATCAACTGTCGTAATCAGTTCTGGAAATAACTCTTTGATTAATATTAGTAGCAATCATAATAATTTTAATGATTTACTAAAAGCTATTGAAGATGTTTCTGCTCCTCAAGAAATAGTTGAGTCAGTTAAAGACTTAGAAGCAAATGTTGGGAAATCATCATTTAAAACCAAGTATAATGATTTTATTTCTTCTTTAGCTAACCACGTTACAGTACTACAAGCTGTTATGCCATTTTTACCGTGGCTCAGTAATTTATAATTATAGCGTTGTGGCTCCGCCGGGCTATGGCGGTAAACCGTCGAGCCTATGGTCTCGCCCCATTCGGGCTAACTATCCCATAACTCGGACTCTCGGTTATCGCTTTGCGCTTTGCATCGCAAAGAAAAATCCGGGAGTCTGTTGTTTTTGTACCCCTGCGACACCTCGCAGGGAGAGCGGTATGGTGGACTTTATTCTTCACAAGATACGGATTTTACCGTTCGATGATACTTCTGTTGCTGGAATGAGGTAGTATTCGCAAGTGCTTTACAGCAGTGTTTGTAGCATCTGGAATCTACGCGACATTTATATAGCATTTGGATTCCAGTGATTAAAAATCGGCGAGTTGCGAGCTGATTTTCTCCGCCCGACAGGGAGGCAAGTTACTTTTCCATCGGTAAAACTCCGTTTTATCCGGGGAAAAGTACAACTTGCTTAACAAATTCTGCACCTTTGGCACGGGTGCCCCGATGCACTCCCGACCTCGCTTCGCACGGCGAAGTTAGCTCACTCCGGTTGACCGTACACAAATTCCGAACATAATCTTTTTATCTGACAACTTGGAACACCGGTATTTAATCAAAGAATAATGATTTGCCCTATGTATCATATACTCTTATCATCACATACTGCTATTATCCGATAGCGACTGCTGTTGCTGTCACAATAATCACATTATCATATACTGTGATATGGCTTGTGTCAGAGCATGAAATGAAGTGAAAATCAGATGAATATGTACTAAAATAATGGCTTGAAAATTTGCATAAGTCATTGAAATTTAGTATATTTACATACTCGGAGCATTGCTTCGGGCGGTAGTTTGATGATGTTGAAATGACATTATTGGACTATCTGAACATAATAATATCTCTCACCATGTTTGCACTTCTATTGATGATATATCTATTGCCCGTTGCGATAGTTGCAGGATTGTTGCTCCGCTTTATCCGATGGTCGCTGGTAATGATTATACGTCTTGCCTGCCGGATTGTATCTTTGGTATGGCGTATGATTTGTTGGCTGCTTCTGCTCGGCTGGAGAGGTTTGCGGTCGTTGTGGAGGCAGTATCGACACAGGACTGCTCCGTGAAATTTTCTTTAAGGGAAGAAAATAGGATGGCAGGCATAATCTTCTCCCTGCGGTGGGATTTTTCAGGCTGGGAAGCAAGAGGGAAAACAACACTGATTTGGGCTGATGTGCGTCACCTTGACCGACACCTTATCCGCCACTTCTGCCGCCACCATTTCAGACACCTGTTCCGACACCTTTACCGTCACTGATACAGACACACTTACATTCACTCTTGGGGACACTCTTTCGGACACTTATGGGGACACCTTTGGGGACACCTTTGGGGACACTTTTACAGACACCTTTTCCGTCACTTTTTCGGTCAGTGTGCGCCACCTTTTTCGCCACCTTTTTTGAGGCTCTCGGACATCCGTCCACAGCTCCGAACTTTTGCCTGAAAACAGGCGTTCAAGTATGAGAACCACAATTTTAATAGTTAAATATTGTTTAATTGGCAAATATTCAGATAATAAGTGTTAATTTGTGATACTCTCGCAGGTAGTGATAAATCAGGGCAATTTTGCCCTCCAAAATAGAGCGGAAAATGTGGTACAAACCGTGGTACATTGCTTCTCAATTACACCAACCAACAAATTGATAATAAATAAGATGACACCACTCTCATAAAGCCCGCTCGGATCACAAAAGGGAGCCGATTACGGCTCCCTTTTGTTTATCCGTATGACAAAATTTCCACCTTCATTGTTTAGCGGATGGCCTGCTCGAGCGCCACACAGCGATGCGTACAACTTCTCGAAGTCTGGAGATATTGATATTCCCACACACTTTATTTTCAGCATAATGCCCTATAATACAAATTAAATTAGTAAATTTGCCGTCGGATTGGTGTAAACCATATCCGCGACATTATGGAATATAAGAAGCGTTATGCTTATCTTGAACTTGAAAACGTAGGAAATTTTCAACAGTACTCAAAGATTTGGCATGGCGTCTTCCCTCGCATAGCGTGGGCTGCTGTCACCACATCTGAGTACAAAGGTTTCCTACGACCATCAAGTTTAGATGTGGCATAGTTGGCTCACGTTTCTTTTAATTTTTAATACTGTTTCCGTTGGGCTGCCGGAAACAACCTTTAAAGGTATGAAAAAAATTCTTTTACTTTCTTTGTTTATCGTCCAAAGTTGTTTTGCATTCGCACAAAATTGCTGCGAGAAAGACAGTGCTTTCAAAGAATTACAATTCCCATTGACAGTTCAGGACACCCAAACGGTGTTTTACTATTTCAACAACGAATGGATAGCAGGGGCCAATCCGGATATGGTCGGTGCTGACTCAATTTTAAAAATGGAAGTGAAAAACGATGAGTATGGAAACCGCGCGGTATTCATTACTATTTCTTCGGAAGACTTCGAAAAATTAAAATCCGATGTAAAAGAAGCTACGAAAAATTTTTTGGCAAACTATGATCCCATTTGTGAATTTCCCGGAGGTAATGGACTGCTCAAAGAATGGTTGAAGGCTAACAAACAAATACCTGACGGATATAAAGGTAACGAAAGAGTCGTTGTCAGCTTCTACGTTCAACCAGACGGCACTGTTACCGACCCGAAAGTTGTTAGACCAAGCAAAAATGAAGCTGCCAATGCCGAGGCTTTGAGGCTTGTAAATACTCTGCCGAAATTCCGTGTCAAATTCTGTACACCGAAGAAACACCGCATAGGTTATACTCTGTCTATAACTTTCAGAGAGCCGGGTGCTATATGCATCAGAGGAAATGAAGCTGAATAACTGCACTATCATAACAACCACAGGGCAATTCTTCAAACTTGTCCCCTTTCTGCTATTTGCCATATTATGTTGTACTCCCGGGGCACTTTGCCAATCATCATTTAAGTTGGTTAAGAAGAACGGGCATTACTACACTGCTGCAAGCATCAACGGCAATGCCGCCACTCCCGTATTTGTCGAGACCGGTTTTTCCGGCATGGTTGTCAGCGAGGAGTGGTACGATAAAATACTCGCTTCGCTGCCGCTTGAAGAAATCACGCTCGACAAGGAACGACACCTGCACACCGACCGGACCACGCGAAGAATTGCGAAACTGCTTAAAGGCAGAGTGCCTGTTGGTGATTTGATATATGAGGGTCGCGTCTTCGTGGTTGATACAGACGAGGAATATGTTACTTTGCCTGTCAATCTTCTTAAAAACGAGGCCGACACCACGGCATCTTTAATCCGTTTCGACTTCAAGAAGAATGTGCTTGATTTTGTCCGGCCCGGAGATGTCGGACTGGACAAGATGCGCACCTACACCCTTGTCTCCAACGACCCCATGCCTATTTTCGTGGCGAAAATGGAATTATCCGATGCTTCGGGCCACAGCCTGACCAAATACGGCAAGTTCAATTTCGATCTCGGCAACGGTTCGGGCGTGTTCTTTTTTAGGAAATCTATGCTCCCCGCACTGAAAGAGAATAAATTCAAGATTCAGACTTCAAGAGACAAGTCAGGCAAAATCGTGGGCCAAGGCATTTTTGCGGGCTATTGCAAGATAGGCGAAAAATCAAACACAGGGTTCTCCATTGGCATCACAAATAAGATCGAAGATACTGATGAATTAGGATGTGTCGGCCCATCGTTCTTCAAAAATGGAATTGTTGTACTTGACCCAAACAACCATTTGATTTATTATAGATAATTGTCGAATTTCACTATCCGTAGTATAGTCTTTTTCTCCCAATGGCACAAATCAACGATTTCCTTTCTCTCATTGATTTTGAAGCGATGCGCGACTACTGTATGGCACACGGAAAGGCCGTCCGCTATGCAAAAGGCGATTGTTTTGTTGAAGCCGGACACGTAGGGCGATATGTAGGCTTCGTCGTGTCTGGATATTTCAAATACTGCGTATTGAACGATAAGGGCGAATATGCTGTCACCGGCTTTTCATTCCCCGACGAATGTATAATGGATTTCACTCAGTCTTTCATATTCGATAAGGCTTCAAAAATTACTGTTATTGCCGGATGCGATGCCGATGTTATTCAGGTGCCGTCACGCACACTTCGGGATTATATCACAAAAAACAGTCCCGGTTTAATCCCGCACATGTCGGCGGTAGTATTGGAAGAAGCATACAGCCGTTATCTCAACCTTTATCAAAAATCGCCTACCGAGCGCTATCTTGAACTTGTCAGAAAATATCCTGATGTACTGGAGCGCGTGACACTCCGCGACATCGCCTCATATCTGCTTGTCACGCCTACATATTTAAGTCGCATAAGAAAACTTTCAGGCAAATAGCCTTGACATAAACTTTGTTTGATGCCCCATCGGCAGAGCGGCACTTGCAGCACCACTTGAACTTGAAAACTATGTCGGAGAAAAGAGCCTACAAGGAACTCTGATCGCCAAATTCGACAAACTAAATCTTCCGAACCCCTATGGAGCCACTGCATGGCACTTTTTGTGCCCGAAAATGGCAGACTAAACACCACGTTAGCCGCATTTACTATTTGTAGATTTTTTTCGAGGACCCACAATCGCAACACATTGATTAGCACCGCACTAAACCACAGCGTGTAGAAAACATATTCAGCAAAGCAGAACATTCTCGCCTCAAAAACTGCGTAGTTTTGCAATAAAAAATTCCAGTTTTATATGAGACGTATTCTGATTTCATTTTTTGTACTTGTATGCTCTGTCGGTGCGGCATCAGCATATGCATCCAATGACTCTATTGCGACCGACACTACAGCTAATATGCTTAAGGAAGTGACCGTGACCGCAAACCATGTCAATGTGAGATACCAAGGCATGGACTACATAATCGAAAACATCAAAGGTTCATCGCTCGCCGATGCAGGCTCGATGATGGACATGCTGGCGTGGACGCCGGGACTGTCGGTAAGCTCCGACGGTAAACTTGAGGTGTTCGGCGTTGCCGGCACTCCGCTTGTCTATCTCAACGGTATCAGACTCACGGATATGTCGCAAATCGAGACATTATCATCCACTATGGTAAAGAGCATCGAGGTCATCCGCAAGCCCGGGGCGGAATATCCGGCAGGGATATCATCCGTGATAAAAATCACGACATCCGTTCCGTTGTCGGAAATACTGAATGTGTCTCTTTCGGAGCGTGCATCAATCTACAGAAGGTATTCTAACCGCAATGCGCTGAATCTGTGGGGCGCGCATCGCAATATCGTGGCTTCTGCATCGCTGACTTATCAAGTAGCAAACAATAAACAATATGCGGAGGCGTACGAGAATATTTTCAATAAGTCCGGCCAATCAATCAGGGAAATATACACCGACGAAACCGACAACATACACGTCAGGCGCTGGATGTGGCTCGGAGGCATAACCTGGGCTCCTGATGATGACAACGAATTCCAGATTCAATACTCCGGCCACTCTTCGGCAAGACGTCGTACATTCGAGAACGAACGATATATCATTACACCTGAAGAGACCAACACGATCGATTACGATTCAAGGAACAGGTCTACTCCAATCAATCATAGCCTTATTGGCTCATTCATCCATAGCTTTACCAATTCAACTCTGAATGTGACAGCCACTTACTACAACAAGTCATCAAACTCTGAGGAAATGGTAGTAGATAACAGCAATGAAGCTTTAGCGCAACTGAATATGCGCGATACAAGCAGCAAGATGTGGACAGCAAAATCGGACTACAGCTGGCGTGCCGGCAATGGCCCGCGGCAATCGGCTGGGTTGTACGGTGGACACTCGTGGAGCAATTCAAATTCAGACTATACAGCAACCGGCATTCAGACATCAAATTCGTCCGTTGCTTGGGGCGAGGCCTACTATTCATTTAATTGGGATATATTAAAATGCAATGTCAGGGCAGGTGTGCGCGGCAGGTATGAATATCAGAAATATGATGTTTCGCTTTCCGAGACAACACACAGGGATTCAAAGTCGCACTTCAATATTGTCCCCAACATGTCCATATACCACCGTTTTACAAAGAAATTTGCCATGAATCTGTACTATAAATACGACTATTCCTTGCCATCATTTGCCGAGCTCAATCCGGCGATGGTGCTGACCGACTTGTTGTTTTACGAGATAGGCAATCCCGATCTCAGGGTTCCGAGAACTCATGAACTGGCGATTGTGGCCAACGTGCCGTCGCTACAGATTGTTGCCGAGTACAACAAATTCGACAACCAGATTATGAGCGTAACGTCGCCAATAGCTGATTCAGATTATTTTATAGTAAAGCCTGAGAATATGGGCGGCAACTATAACCTGGAACTATCGGCAAGTTATAACTGTGCTCCTCTAAAAAACATGAGCATTTACGCTTCCGGACTTTTAAAGCGGTCGCATGTGGAGTATCTATATATGAATGAAAAGGTGAAACGGAATCAGTTCATGACCCAACTGTGGGCTAATATAAATTACCGGCCTGTCAAACAGTTGTCGCTGTTCTTACGCGCACGTTATACCAGTCCACAGCTATTCGAGAATCTGCGTGTGGGATATTCCTGTGACCTTTCCCTGGGAGGAAACCTGCAGCTCCTGAACTCCAAACTTAATTTACGTCTTGAAATCAACGA
Organism: uncultured Muribaculaceae bacterium; assembly: GCA_910578095.1. Taxonomy (GTDB): domain Bacteria; phylum Bacteroidota; class Bacteroidia; order Bacteroidales; family Muribaculaceae; genus CAG-873. Next base: position 17,307 of record CAJTOZ010000033.1, read on the forward strand.
TGCGCTCGCCAAAAGCGTCACTCCGTCGTGGCACTCATACTCGCCGAATCTGATGCGGTCGCGCATAAACAAATATGACACTCGTGGCGTGGTTTTCACCGCCACATACAAGTTCACGGTGACTAAAAACAAGTACGACGAGCTCGACGACGCCGACGATTTTGACAGAATGTAGAAAAGTGATAACTTTGCATATGATTCGATTTGCGACTGCAATCTCCCTACTACTGACATGCTTCACGCTTGCGTGGGGCATGTCGGTCCATAGTGTGCCATACGACTCGGTGCATTATGAAATCTTCCGTGATACGGTATACGACCCCACGTTACCACCTGTTGAGGTTGAGTATCTGACATGCTCCAATTTCAAACAGACCACGGTGGGTTATCAGTTTATTCTGCGCGGCACTGAAGTGGACATCCTTGATGTAGTACTTTACTGCGACAATCCGCAGGAAACGCACAAGACCATAAAGCCGTTCAGTCTTCACATGGGAAGCCGGCAAGAGCGCAACCGCATCGACAAGGTTAGAATATGGAACAAATTTCCCTTCGACACTCTTTCCACGAGCACTGATTCGCTGGTCATCATCACTGATAAAGGGAATATCACCCTATATATGGGGGAGGAAAAGCGTCTGGAGCAAGCACTAAACAAGGAGCGAAGCATATTCTCCAGGCAGAACGAAGAGCTGCAAAACAAGAATCACAAATTGCTGCTTTGGCTATGCAGCGTCGCAGGTCTGTTCATATTATTTATATTCGGCGCATTAACAGCCAACCATTTACGGAATAAGCGCAGGAACGACAGTGTAGCCGACATGGTGGCCATGCTTGAAGAAAACGAAGCAAAAGCAAAGAGTTTAAACAATACTATCGCCAAGCTATTCAAACACAATTTTGAAACTCTGAACAAGTTGTGTTACGAATATTATGAAAAAGGCGACACTCAACTGCTGCGAAAAAGCATTTTCTCACAAATAGAGAAGGAAATACTTAAATTCAGGGAGCCAAGCGAAATAGCATCACTTGAGCAAGACTTGAACAGATACCTCAACAACATCATAGTGCGAGTTGATGAACAAATGCCGGGACTGACCGAAAGCGAGCGAACGCTGCTGATATACCTATACTCAGGATTTTCGGCACGCACCATCTGCACCATCTGCGACATAGAGATCAAGACATTCTACATGCGCCGCTATCGACTTAAAAACAAACTGCTGGCGAGCGAGGCCGCCGACAAGGAACTATTTGTGAATCAAATGTAAGCGACTTGCGGCGTGGCGTTTTGCTTTTCTCAATTTATTCATTAACTTTGCGACAACTTATATTTTGTTGTAATAGAAATGCATACTGCCACAAATAACTATATCCGCAAGATTGTTGCCTATTTTAAGGAGCAACCGGTGCTTCGCGCCTGGTTGTTCGGTTCGTATTCGCGCGGAGAAGAAACCGCAGACAGCGATATCGACATACTTGTAGATTACGACAGCTCCGAACGATTGTCATTGCTCAGAATATGCAGTATGATAACCGACCTTGAGGATATTCTTGGAAAAAGAGTGGATCTTGTAGAAAATGGCAGACTAAAAGATTTTGCAATATCATCCGCCGATAAAGACAAAATATTAATTTATGAGAGAGGCAATTAGAGATCGAGAGCGCTTGCTTCATATAGATGAAGCCATAGAGCGACTGCTGGATGGTTCGAAATCGCGTATTGACGAAATCAGAGAGGGGTCATTGGAGTATTATGGCATCGTGAAGCTGCTCGAAATCATCGGTGAGGCTGTGTATAAACTGACATCTGATTTCAGAGACTCTCATGCCGAGACACCATGGCGCCAGATTGAACGCATGCGGCATGTTCTTGTGCATGGTTATTATACCGTGAGATACGATTTTATAAAAGAGGTAATCGAGACCGATATTCCCATATTAAAGAGTCAAATCCAGAAATACCTGTCGGAATTTGATTAGAAAGGTCTCCGCTATATGATTAAATTTATGGCAGCTCCGCTGCAGGGCTATACGGATGCGGCGTGGAGGGAAGCGCACAGCAGCGTGTATGGCGGGGTGGATGTGTATTTTACACCGTTCGCGCGGGTGGAACGCGGTGAGGTACGCCGTCGCGACTTGCGGGAGGCGGCGCTGTCTACATCATACAATCTTGTGCCGCAGATTATTTTCCGCGACATGATGGAGTTCGACATGCTCGTCGATGCGCTGTCGACGCAGGGACACAGACGCATAGACCTGAACCTCGGATGCCCGTTTCCGCCTCAGGTACACCATGGGCGAGGCACCGGAGCGCTGGTAAACCGCCGGCTCATGGAGCAGGTGCGCGATCGTGTGGCCCAGCTTTCCGACATAGATTTTTCACTGAAGATGCGCCTTGGCGTGGAACGTCCGGACGAGTGGAAGGAGGTGGCCGATGTATTGGCGGATATGCGGCTTACGCATGTAGCGGTGCATCCGCGCACCGCACGTCAGCAGTACGGCGGCGAGCTGCACACGGAGGTCTTTGCCCAGGTGGTTGCGGCGCTCCCCCACCCTGTGGTTTTCAACGGCGATATCGCCAGCCCGGCAGATGTGGAGCACGTGGCGGCGATGGCGGGAGTGGAAGGCGTGATGGCCGGACGCGGATTGCTCGCGCGCCCGTCGCTTGCAGCGGAGTGGCGCAGCGGGCAGGAGTGGAGCCGCGATGAGCGCCTCGGGCGTCTGCTGCTTCTGCACAAAGCCGTGTTAGAGGCCCGCGCGGAGCGCATCAGCGGCGGCGACAAACAGCTGCTGAGCGCCATGCAACCGTTTTGGCACTACCTTGAACCGGAAATAGGGCATAGGACGGCCAAGGCCATCCGCAAAGCCACATCAATGGCCAAATATAATGCGGCCGTAGGTGAAATTTCCTGAAAATATTGCGGGGTTGAGCATTATTTGCTTATCTTTGTTGTCATAAACAAAACCATCTCACGTCATGAGTACCAAGCCCAAAGCCACGGCCGCAAAAGCCGCGAAAAAGACCTCCACTGCCAAGCGCACCCGCACCACCACGCGCAAAAAACTCCTCCCCATACTGCGCAACGACCCGTGGCTCGAGCCGTTTGCCGCCGCCATAGAGGGGCGCCATGCCGAGGCTTTGAACAAGGAAAAGGCTCTCACGAGTGAGAGCGGCTCGCTCACCGACTTTGCCAACGCCCACCGCTATTTCGGGCTCCACCGCGAGGCCGACGGGTCGTGGGTGTTCCGCGAGTGGGCGCCTAATGCCACGCGCCTTGTGCTCACTGGCGATTTCTCCAACTGGCAGGAGCAGCTAAAATACGAAGCCACACGCATCAGCGATAGCGGAGTGTGGGAGCTGCGCCTCGCACCGGACGACATACGCCACGGCCAACTCTATAAGATGATGGTGCACTGGCCCGGTGGACAGGGCGAACGCATCCCGGCATACGCCACACGCGTGGTGCAGGACGAGAAAACGGCAATTTTCTCGGCGCAGGTGTGGCAGCCTGAGGAAGCCTACACATGGAAACACTCCGACGGCTTCGCCCCCGACACCAAGCCTCTGCTTATCTACGAATGCCACATAGGCATGGCACAGGAGCGCGAGGGCGTGGGCACCTACGACGAATTCCGTGAGCTGGTGCTCCCGCGCATCGCCGCCGACGGCTACAACGCCATACAGATAATGGCCATACAGGAGCACCCCTACTACGGCTCGTTCGGCTACCACGTCAGCAACTTCTTCGCCGCTTCCAGCCGCTTCGGCACCCCCGAGCAGCTAAAGGCGCTCGTAGATGCCGCACACGCACACGGCATCGCCGTAATCATGGACATTGTGCACAGCCACGCCGTCAAAAACGAAGCCGAAGGCCTCGGACACCTTGATGGCACAGGCACCCTCTACTTCTACGAAGGCGACCGCCGCGAGCATCCCGCATGGGATTCGCTATGCTTCGACTATGGCAAGGACGAGGTGCTCCACTTCCTTCTCAGCAACTGCAAATACTGGATGGAGGAATACCGCTTCGACGGATTCCGTTTCGACGGTGTCACGTCCATGCTCTACTACAACCATGGTCTCGGCCAGGCCTTCGGAGGCTACGACGACTACTACAACGGCGCCCAGGACACCAATGCCATCACATATCTCACGCTCGCCAACAAACTGATACACGAGCTCAACCCGCGCGCCATCACCATAGCCGAGGAGATGAGCGGCATGCCGGGCCTTGCCGTGCCGGTGGCCGACGGCGGCATGGGCTTCGACTACCGCATGGCCATGGGCATTCCCGACTACTGGATCAAGACGCTGAAAGAGAAGAAAGACGAGGACTGGCACCCTACATCGATATTCTGGGAGCTCACCAACCGACGCGCCGACGAGAAAACAATCAGCTACGTCGAAAGCCACGACCAGGCGCTCGTGGGCGACAAAACGGTGATTTTCCGCCTCATCGACGACAAGATGTACTGGCACATGATGAAGAACGACGACGACATGACTGTGGCGCGCGGAATGGCGCTGCACAAGATGATACGCCTCGTCACGCTCGCCACCATCAACGGCGGCTACCTCAACTTCATGGGCAACGAGTTCGGCCATCCCGAATGGATCGACTTCCCGCGCGAAGGCAACGGATGGAGCTACAAATACGCCCGCCGGCAATGGGACCTCGTGGATAGAGATGAGCTTAAATACGTCTATCTCAACGATTTCGACAACGCCATGATACACCTCGTCAGCCGTGTGCACAATTTCCAGGCACTCCCGGTGCGCAAGCTTTGGGAAAAGGACGACGACCAGGTGCTGGCGTTCATGCGCGGCGACCTCGTGTTTGTGTTCAACTTTAACCCCTTCAAGAGCTTCGACGGCTACGGCATCCTCGCACCCGGCGGCTCCTACCGCACGGTGCTATCCACCGACAGCCCTGCATTCGGCGGCTACGGCAACATCGACGAAAAGGTGGAGCACCTCACCCAGCCCGATCCACTCTATACCCCCCATGGCGTGGAATGGCTGCGGCTCTACCTGCCCGCACGCAGCGCCATGGTGCTGCGCCGCAAACGCTGAACCACACCCCGCGCCCGCTTGTTATCAGTCCATAAACTCATACCTCTGAATTATGGACTACGAAACACTTACATCACGCACCGGCACCCTCCTCGTTGAATTCTACGCCACATGGTGCCCTCATTGCCGCCACATGATGCCCATAGTGGAGCAGGTGAAGGAACTGCTCGGCGATCAGGTGCCGGTATATCAGTTCGATATCGACAAGGCCACCGAAGCCGCCGATGAAGCAGGCGTGCAGAGCGTGCCCACATTCATCATCTACCGCAACGGACGCGAGATGTGGCGGCAGAGCGGCGAGATGGAGGGCGAGGTGCTGCTGCGCACTGTAGAGAAATACCTTTCCGGCGAATAATCTCTCGCGGGCGCCATGCAGAAGGCAAGCATATTTTCCGACTGGCTCACGCTGCTCGATGTGCGCCACACGCTCCCCTACTCCGACAGGCAGTTTGCCGACATGCCGTTCCGTTCCCTTTTCGGCCTCTCCAAATTGCTGCAAAGCTACGGCATCGACACGCGCGGGATCCACATCGCATGCAAACGCGAGATATCGCGGCTACCCGTGCCCTTCCTCGCCTGCATGAGTTCCGGAGAGATGGTGCTCGTGACCTCCGCCGGCCCCGACACCGTGGCCTATCTCTCGCAAGGTCAGCCCATGTCGGCCCCGGCATCCGATTTCGCCGATGCGTGGAGCGGCGACGCTCTGCTCGCCCATCCCCGGCCCGATGCCTCCGAACCCGGCTACACAAGCCACCGCTTCGCCGCAATAATGGCCCGGTTGCGCGATATCGGGCTATGGCTATCCATGGCCGCGGTGATCGTCTACATGTTTGTGGCCCACGGCCTTGAAGGACGCTGGTACACGGTGCTGATAGCCTTGATCGACTGCGCGGGGCTGGCCTTGTCGTTCATGCTGGTGCAGAAGACCGCCGGCGTGCACACCCGCATCGCCGACCACGTGTGCGGCGTGCTGCAGCAGGGCGGTTGCGACGACATCCTCGCCACACGCGCCTCAACCTTTCTCGGCATCTTCCATTGGAGCGAGGTGGGCCTGGCCTACTTCGGTGTGAGCCTGCTCACTCTATTGCTGTTCCCGGGCATGCTGCCGTCGCTGGCACTCATCAACGCCTGCTGCCTGCCCTACACAGTGTGGAGCATCACCTACCAGCGTTTCGTGGCACGGCGGTGGTGCACCATGTGTGTGGGCGTGCAGGCCTCCCTGTGGCTTCTGTTTTTCTGCTATCTGGGCGGCGGATGCTTCCACGGCGCATGGCCCCCGCAAATACACTTTTTCGCCCTCGGCGCAGTGTACATAGCCGCGCTCCTCGCCCTCAACAAATATTCCGGCATCCTAAAAATACTCCACCATGGCCCAGACACCGAAACCGACGGCTCTGTACCCCGCTCTTGAAAGCGCGCACGACCTCACCCCGATGCAGCTCAACAGCATACGCTTCACCGACCGGCACACCACGCTCACTCCCGAACTGCTCGCATCCATGCGCTCCACATCCGCACGCGAGCCGGAGCAAGATAAACCCTCATAAATAGCGCCGCCGCCATGCGCCGGGCCTCTGCCGGCAATTTCACAAAAATGAGCCCGTGCATATTGCAGTATTAAAGATTTTCAGTATCTTTACGGCATTATGACAGCATGGACTATCTGGTTGATAATCGCGGCCCTGCTCGTGATTGTCGAAGTAATCTCGCAGATGGTATGGACCATCTGCCTCGCCATAGGTTTCATCGCCGCCCTCGGCGCATCGCTGCTGGGCTGGGGCCTGCCTGCGCAGCTCGCATGTATGGCCGTGGTATCTGTGGCGGCCTATCTCATCCTCGTGCCCTATTTCAAGCGCCTCCACCATCAGGCCACCGAGCGCGAAGGCGCGCGGCTGCGCACCGGTATGGACGCACTCATAGGCCGCGAGGCGCGCGTTGTCAGGGCCATCGAGCCGGGACGTCTCGGACGCGTCGTAGCCGACGGCGACAACTGGCAGGCACGCGCCCGCCACGAAGGCGACACCTTCTCCATTGGCGAGCTCGTGCGCATCCACTCCTACGACAGCATCATTCTCACAGTCGAACGTATCAAACAACAATAGCAATGGAAGACTACACCACTCTCATCTTCGCGGCGCTCCTCGTAGTGCTTGCAATAGTCATTATCTCTGCGGGCGTATGCGTAGTGCCGCAGTCAGAGACACGCGTCATCGAACGCCTCGGACGCTTTCACAGCGTGCTCGGACCGGGCCTCAACTTCATCATCCCGTTCATCGACAAAGCCAAGACCATCTACACACGCCGCGTGGAAACCGGAGTGGGCGGCCGCGTGTATGTGCGCATGACATCTTCTCCTGTCATTGACCTGCGCGAGCAAGTGTACGACTTCCCCTCGCAGCAGGTGATCACGCGCGACAATGTCACCACCGAGATCAACGCCCTGCTCTATTTCCAGATCGTAGACCCCAAAAAAGCCGTCTACGAGATCGACAATCTCCCCAACGCAATCGAGAAACTAACCCAGACCTCGCTCCGAAACGTGATCGGCGAGCTGGAGCTCGATGAAACCCTCACTTCCCGCGACACCATCAACAGCAAGCTGCAGGTGATTCTCGACGAAGCCACCAACAAATGGGGCGTGAAAGTGAACCGCGTGGAGCTGCAGGACATCACGCCTCCCGAAAGCGTGCGCGTGGCCATGGAAAAACAGATGCAGGCCGAGCGAAACCGCCGAGCCGAAATCCTCAACGCCGAAGGCGAAAAACGCTCGCTCATCCTGCGCTCCGAGGGCGAAAAAGCATCGCGCATCAATCAGGCCGAAGCCATCAAGCAGTCCGAGATCCTGCGTGCCGAGGGCGAAGCACAAGCCATCATACTCAACGCACAGGCCGAGGCCGATGCTATCCTGCGCGTGGCACAGGCCGTGACAACATCGCAGACCGACCCCGCCACCTACATGCTCGCCATGAAATACATCGACACTCTGCGCGAGATGACATCCGGCAAAGACAACAAAACCGTCTACATCCCCTACGAGGCATCGTCAGTGCTTTCCTCCATCGGCTCCATCAAAACCCTGTTCAAGCAGTAACGGAATTTCCGCAAAATTACCCCAGTTGACATCATAAGGTTACCGCCCGCAATGTAGGGACATCGCTTTGCGATGTAT
>CAJTOZ010000034.1 GCA_910578095.1 uncultured Muribaculaceae bacterium
AAGCATGACGGGGTTGCATATTCAGTTCTGCACCACAAACATACTATCTACATTGCGTGCGACGCCCCTCTGATGTAATTGGGTGCTTTTGCGGATAATCAATATTGATAATCAATAAAATAACTTATGTATCTTTTGTTCTTTTGTCCTTTTGTACCTTTAGTATACAAGGTTGCGTATAAAAAATCGCACCGCCCGGAGGGGCGATGCGATTCTGTATTGCTGTGAAGCGTGCGGCTTACTTGGAGAGCTTCTCCTTGAGAGCAGCGAGAGCTTCGATGTCGCCGAGAGTGGTCTTCTCGATGGCGGGAGTGGCCAGAGGAGCTTCTTCCTGCTTGGCGGGACGGGTGGCACGCTTGGCGCGACGCTCGGCGTTCTTCTCGGCACGGGCTTCATCTTCGAAGATGCGGCTGTGGCTGAGGAAGATGCGCTTGCCGTCCTTGTTGAACTCGATCACCTTGAAGTTGAGCTTTTCGTCTACCTGGGCCTGGGTGCCGTCCTGCTTGACGAGGTGCTTGGGAGTAGCGAAGCCTTCAACGCCATAGGGGAGGGCGATGATGGCGCCCTTGTCGAGCATTTCAACGATGGTGCCTTCGTGGATGCTGCCCACGGTGAAGATGTTTTCAAACACTTCCCAGGGGTTCTCCTCAAGCTGCTTGTGGCCGAGGCTGAGACGACGGTTGTCCTTGTCGATGGCGAGTACTTCCACTTCGATGTCGGCGCCGATCTGGGTGAATTCGCTGGGGTGCTTGATTTTCTTGGTCCAGCTGAGGTCGCTGATGTGGATGAGGCCGTCTACGCCCTCTTCGATTTCAACGAACACGCCGAAGTTGGTGAAGTTGCGCACCTTGGCGGTGTGGCGGCTGCCGATGGGGTAGCGCACCTCTATGTCTTCCCAGGGATCTTTCTTGAGCTGTTTGATGCCGAGGCTCATCTTGCGGTCCTCGCGGTCGAGGGTGAGGATGACGGCTTCCACTTCGTCGCCCACTTTCATGAAGTCCTGAGCGGCGCGGAGGTGCTGGCTCCAGCTCATTTCGCTGACGTGGATGAGACCTTCCACGCCGGGGGCGATTTCAACGAATGCGCCATAGTCGGGCAGAACAACTACGCGGCCTTTGACGTGGTCGCCCACCTTGAGGTCGGGATCGAGAGCGTCCCAGGGATGGGGCTGCAGCTGCTTGAGGCCGAGGGCGATGCGCTTCTTCTCGTCGTCGAAGTCGAGGATAACGACGTTGAGCTTCTGGTCGAGTTCCACCACTTCGCTGGGATGGCTTACGCGGCCCCAGCTGAGGTCGGTGATGTGGATGAGACCGTCTACGCCGCCGAGGTCGATGAACACACCGTAGGAGGTGATGTTCTTGACGGTGCCTTCGAGCACCTGACCCTTTTCGAGCTTGCTGATGATCTCGCGCTTCTGAGCTTCGAGCTCAGCTTCGATGAGGGCCTTGTGGCTGACAACAACGTTTTTGAATTCTTCGTTGATCTTAACGACTTTGAATTCCATGGTTTTGCCCACGAACATGTCGTAGTCGCGGATGGGCTTGACGTCGATCTGGGATCCGGGGAGGAAAGCCTCGATGCCGAATACGTCGACAATCATGCCGCCTTTGGTGCGGCACTTGATGAAGCCTTTGATGACTTCGTCGTTGGCGAGGGCTGCGTTGATGCGGTCCCAGCTGCGTGCTGCACGTGCTTTTTTGTGGGAGAGGATAAGCTGTCCTTTCTTGTCCTCCTGGTTTTCGATGAACACCTCTACCACGTCGCCGATCTTGAGGTCGGGGTTGTAGCGGAATTCATTCATGGGGATGATACCGTCGCTCTTGTAGCCGATGTTCACAACGGCTTCGCGCTTGTTGAGAGCGATGATAGTGCCTTCAATCACTTCGTTGTCTTTTACGGTGTTGAGGCTTTCGTCGTAGGTGCGGGTGAGCTCTTCGCGGGTCTTGCCGCAGGCGGTTTCGCCTTTTTCAAAGGCATCCCAGTCGAATTCTTCGATGGGAGTGTTTTTAAGTTCTGCCATTTAAAGGGTTAATAAATTAGGGTTTAATTAATGGGTGAGACTTTATGTTGGTTCTCAAAATGTGGCGCAAAGATACGCATAAATTTCTAATTATCAAAATGTTTTTCGCTGCAAAACCCGTAAATTCCGAAAATTACAGCATTTCGGAACCATAAAATGCGCATGTCTGTACCGACGGTGGGGCACTCCGGCTGCGGTTTCTTCGATATAAACACAAATAAATTATTGATTATCCGCAAAATTACCCAATTACATCAGAGGGGCGTCGCCCGCAATGTAGAGACATCGCTTTGCGATGTATAATATGCCTGCATGCCAATTTTACGTGCCAAAGGCACGTCCCTACATTGAGAATAAAACCTTGGGTAGTTTGGCGGATAATCATCAATAAATTTGGTTTTGCGCTCGACTTATTCGTATATTTGCAGGCGAAAGAACCATTCATCGTGCAGATGTGTTGGTTTTTCTATCAACACTTACGCAATAAACCCGTTCAACTTTTATGGGCAAATTTTTTTCTGATTTCAAAGAGTTCGCAATGCGCGGCAATGTTGTCGATATGGCTGTCGGCGTAGTTATCGGTGCCGCTTTCGGTAAAATCGTAAGCTCGCTTGTCAGTGAGGTGATCATGCCGGCTGTGGGACTGCTCACCGGTGGGGTCAATTTCGCCGATCTCAAGTGGGTGATCAAGGCCGCTACTGTCGATGCTGCCGGCACTGAGATTCCCGAGGTGGCCATAGGCTACGGTGCTTTCGTTCAGGCTATTCTCGACTTCCTGATCATAGCGTTCTGTATCTTTGTGCTCATCCGCATGCTGATGAAGCTGAAGAAAAAAGAGGAAGTGGTGGAGGAAGAGGCCGCACCTGCCGCTCCCACGCAGGAGCAACTGCTCACGGAGATACGCGACATCCTCAAGGAGCGCGACTGAGCCATAGCCGTGGGCGCGAGACGCATTTTCTTTCTGGTGGGCATGCCGGGCTGCGGCAAGTCCACCCTTGCGCGTGCGCTGGCTGCCGCCGGCGCCGCAGAGGCTGCCGACCTCGACTCTCTTGTCGAGGCCCGCTGCGGCATGAGTGTCGCTGAGATTTTCAGCACGTTCGGCGAGGCTGAGTTTCGCCGCATGGAGGCCGAGGCGGTGGAAACAGCAGCTTCCATTGCTTCGGCGTCGCATCTGCCGCTGGTAGTGTCCACGGGCGGGGGCGCGCCGTGCCACGGGCGCAACATGGACGCCATGCTGCAGGCCGGCACGGTGGTGTGGCTGCAGTCTGATGCCGCACGCACCGTAAGCCGCCTGGCCGACGCCCCGGGGCAGCGACCCGCTGCCGACAGGGCTATGGCTGCCGGGCGTCTGCGCGAATGGCACGACGAGCTGCTTGCCGCACGCACACCCCACTATGCCCGTGCCCACGCATGCTTCGACAGCACCGAGCTCGACGATTTCCCTGCCGTGCGTGCCGCCGTGCGCCGCTTCTGCGAAACCTTCGGGCTTAAAACCATTGATACAAAATGACGATAAAGGACACAATCAACAAAAAACTTTTGTAGCTTTTGCTCTTATGTCCTTTTGTGCCTAAAAAACTATCCATATGCCATCTCCCACTCCATTAGAAGAACTGCTGGCCGTTGCCACCTCTGCGCGTTCGCTGTCGATAGGTCTGCCAGCCAGCGAGAGTGCCGCCGAGCGCCGTTTTGCCCTTACGCCGGAAGCTGCCGGCTCCCTTGTGGCCCGTGGTTTCCGCGTGCGCATGCAGGCCGGTGCGGCCTTGTGCATACATTACGCCGATCCGGCCTATGCGAGCCAGGGCGTGGAGATAGTGGAGCGCCGCGAGGCCATGGCTTGCGACATTGTGGTGCATCTGCCGGCCCTCACGGCTGCCGATGCGCGCATGCTGCGCCGGGGTGCCATGGTGCTGACATTGTTTCATCCCGCGCAGCAGGACGAGCGGGCTGTGCGCATACTGCTCGAAAGGCATGTGATAGCGCTGGCGCTCGACCTTGTGGCCGATGGCAACGGCCACCGTCCGTTTGCCGATATCCTCCACGAGATCGATGGCCGGGCTGCAATAGCGATGGCCTCGTCGCTGCTGGCTGATGCGGTGCATGGCAAGGGCATACTGCTGGGCGGTATCGCGGGAGTGGTGCCATGCGAGGTCACAGTGATAGGTTCCGACCTTGCCGCGCGTGCCGCCGCCCGCTCGGCGATGGGTCTGGGAGCGATGGTGCGCATGTTCGACGATGATGTGTACTCGCTGCGTTCGGCCATGCAGGAGCTCGGCCCGGGTGTAGTGGCTTCGGCTCTGCATCCGCGGGTGTTGAGCGGGGCGTTGCGTGCCGCCGACATCGTGGTGGTAGCCTCCACAAAGCGTCCTGTGGTGCTCGGTGCCGATGCCGTAGAGGAGATGAAACGCGGCGTCGTGTGCTTCGACATAAGCCGCTCCGAGCGTCCGGCATTTCCCTCGCTCCCGCAGGTGGATCTTGCCATGGCCAGCCCGTCGGACACAGACCCGGACAATCCGCTGCGGCTGTGCTATATCAATGCCGGCAACGCAGTGGCCCGCACGGCAGCTATGGCTCTGAGCAACACGCTGCTCACCATGCTGGCCGACATCGTTACCTGCGACGGCGCCAGCAATGCCCTGAAGTTGAAGCCGGGGCTGCGCGTGGCAGCCTATACATTTCTTGGCAAGCCTGTCAATGAGCGCATAGCGCGCCTTGTGGGCATGCGTGCCGCCGATATTAATATTTTTCTGCAGTTTTCATGAGTGCCCCGTCTACATCGAGGAAATATTACGTAGTGTGGGAAGGCCGTGCCCCCGGAGTGTACGATAGCTGGGAGGAATGCGAGGAGCAGGTGACGGGATTTCCCGGTGCTCGCTACCGCGCCTACCGATATCAGGACGACGCTGTACGGGCGTTTCGCGATGGCCCCGGTTCCGATCTTGATATCATACGGAAGATAGCCACCCACCGCACCGAGAATGTGAATTATGCCGCATTCCCTGAAATACGCCTGGATGCCCTGGCTGTGGATGGCGCATGCTCGCGCAATCCCGGCCCGATGGAGTACAGAGGGGTGTGGGTGAGCACCGGCGAGGAATTGTTCCGTGTGGGACCGCTCGATGAAGGCACCAACAACATCGGTGAATATCTGGCCATAATCCATGCGGCAGCATTGCTCGGAAGCCAGGGGCTGGGACATATTCCCATATATTCCGACTCGCGCACGGCGCAGGCCTGGATACGCGCGGGCCATTCGCGCACCACGGTGCGTCGCAATGCCCGCAACGGGCGGCTGATGGATATCCTCGACCGTGCTAACGCGTGGATAGCATCGCACCGCATCACCAATCCCATACTGAAATGGGACACGGAGCGCTGGGGCGAGATTCCGGCCGATTTCGGGCGAAAATAATTTCAGAAAGCGAGGAACTCGCCTCAAGCCTAAAAGTCGGCTTATAAATCACCTTGGATTTTAGGCAGGTGTAAAATTGTCAAACGACAAAAGACGCAAAAGGATTGATAAAATGGTTATCCGCAAAAGTCTCCAAGGTTTTATTTTCAATGTAGGGACGTACCTTTGGCACTTAAAATTGGCAAGCAAGCATATTATACATCGCAAAGCGATGTCCCTACATTGCGTGCGGCGCCCCTCTGATGTAATTTAGTGCTTTTGTACCCTTGCTCTACGAGCTTGCATATAACTATGCGCCGTAATTTAGGCTTGTGCCAGGAAATCCTCTCGGATAAAGCGTGCCACGGAATCGCTCGTGTTCGGCCCTATCACGGTGTCGGCGGCTTCGCGCACTTCCGGAAGAGCATTGCCCACGGCCACGGCTACATCGGCCATGGCAAACATCGGAAGGTCGTTGAGATTGTCGCCGAAAGCAACTATGCGTGATGCTCCGAGCGAAGATGCCACGCGCTTTATCGCATCGGCTTTCGATACCCCCGGCGCGAAAATTTCAAGTATGCCTATTTCCGGAATTATAGCATCGGGATAGCTGTGCACGGCACATTCGGTCATGGTGCGGATGGAGCTTGCTGCCTCGTCGGTGTGGGCTATGCGTCCCAGTGCGCACAGCAACACCGTGCGGCACCGTGCCTCCTCAGGGAGCGTGCGGCGCAGGTGAAAACGCTTGAGCGAGAGATGGCGCCGCTGGTCGTAAAAATTCTGTTCGGCGCGGTTGAGTTGTGTGCCGTCGTGATACACTTCCAGAATGCCCTCGGGGTGGAGCGTGTAGACAAACGGATGTATGTCGCAAGCCGCGCATGCCCGCAGGGCCTCGTCGACATCGCATGGAGGCATGAAGCGCACATCGGCGTAGGTGTCGCTGCGGCGGTTCCACAACGCTGCGCCGGTCATCACGATGGCCGGGGGGAGCGTGAGTGTGCCTTGAAGCAGAGGCTTCACTGTGGCTGGAGTGCGAGCCGTCGCCACCGTGATGAGTGCGCCTTGTTCGGAAAGATCGGAGATGATGTTTCGGGAGTGCTCGCTCACCTGAGAGTCGGCACCGAGCAGGGTGCCGTCCATATCGCTGACGTATAGAGTAGTTTGCTTCATGATGATGCAAATTTAGCAAAAAAAAGCGTATCTTTGCGGAAACGGACAACTATATACACAGAAAACACCTGTATCATGAAAAAAATCGTTCTTGCGCTGGGGCTCATGCTTGCGTGCGCAGCAGCCTCAGCACAGCACCCATTCCAGAGCCGTGTGCTCACCGATACAATCCACAGTGCCGCTCTGGGTGTCGACCGCGCCGTGACAGTATATCTGCCACGCAATTTTGATGCCGACAGCACCCGCACCTATCCCGTGCTGTATCTTCTGCACGGCATGTATGGCGACAACAACGGATGGTTCCGCGACCAGAAGGCGCACGAAGTGCTCGACAGGCTGATAGCCTCTGGCGAAGCCGCGGAGATGGTGGTGGTGAGCCCGCATGCCGGCGGCAACCCGTCCACGGAGCAGAATGGCTATTTCAATATGCCCGATTGGCCCTACGAAGATTTCTTTTTCGGCGAACTGGTGCCCTATATAGAAACCCGCTACCGGGCCGGAGGAAGCAAGGCGCGCCGCGCCGTGGCCGGCCTGTCGATGGGTGGTGGCGGCACCACAAGCTATGCCCAGCGTCATCCCGACATGTTCTGCGCCGCCTACGCCATGAGCGCGCTTATGGACATACCGCAGGTCAATGCAGTGCCGTCGCAGAGCCCCGACGATAAGATAGCGCGTCTGACGCGTTCTGTGCAGGACCATAGCTGCGTGCGCTATGTGGCTGAGGCCGATTCCGCCCGCCAGGAGAAACTGCGTGGCGTACAGTGGTTTGTGGATTGCGGCGATGATGATTTCCTGCTTGACCGCAACATCGAATTTGTGCAAGCCATGCACCGCGCCGGCGTGCCCTTGCAATTCCGCGTGCGCGATGGAGGCCACGATTCGGAGTACTGGCACACAGCCCTTTACTACTGCCTGCCGTTTGTCTCCCGGGCTTTCGCGCGCTGACGGGTGTGCGTTATGAACAACGATAGGCCGCCCACCGGCGGCCTATCGTGGCTATCATTGTTGAATAGGATTCTTAAATAAAATGGAACACGTCGTTTGAAATCTCAACTCTGTCGCTCTCGCGCAGAGAAGCGTCCATGACGCGTGATATCTCATCATATCGCTCGCGTTCAGCCATGACATTCTCGTCGTTGAAATCGTAGCAACGTGAGCCGTCCCTGAGACCGGGATACCTCTCGTCTATTGCTTTGGCGAAATAATCTTGGAACATGAGGATGGTTGTGTGGTTTATAAGTGGTTGCAAAGTTAATGTTTTTTTTAAAATACGGCAAATTTTCGGATAAAAATCAACTGGACAGCACTACTACGCTCCCCGAGAGTATTTGCTTCCGAAACCGTTTTCTCAGAATTGCGTCTGTCGGATCCTTGCAGTCTGTATAATTGCCGTTTACATTTATAACAAGTAGCTTCTTGTCATGTTCAGCCGGAAGTGCCGCATCCACGCTGAGGGCATTGTGTTGGTCGGCAAATACCACGTGGGCCTCGAGTTGTCCTGTGGCAGTGGAACGGAGCTCATATGTGTCGGTAGACCCATCTATTTTATTGCCGAGAGAAAAACTATCGCCGAATATTCTCAGGATCGCTGAAGTCATTGCTCGGTCGTCGCGCGAAGATACGTTTTTGGGGATCGGCGTTTTCGGAATTTCCGGGTTTATGGGCGATGTGTGTCGTCGGATAGCAAGTGAGTATGTCGAGATTGTATCGGAGTCGTGCCACGTATTGTCGGATTTCCGCAGTAGTTTACGCACTTGAAGTGTTTCCTCGTTGCGGTTTATTCTGAGCAGTGTAGCTCCCGATTCATGAAGAAAATTCTCCGGATCGATGGAGAAGAATCCGGCATTGAGAATATATTGGCAGGAATTGCCGAGGGCATCCGGATCTTTGGCCTCCATGCCATGTTCGTGGCCAGACAGGCATATATCGCACACTTTCACTATGTTGTCGTAGACGTGAAAGTGTGATCGCACCTGGTATTCCTGTACATCAAGAAAGCGCAGTGAATGATGGAACATCCCGACGATGAAATAGCCGGCGTCCTTGTATTGCTGCAGTCTCTGAAAGGCTTTGTTGACAAGTATATTGCCCAGGCGCACGGAGCGGCGTGTGCCACCTATGTCGCACCATGTGGAATTAAATTCGGCAAACACTACCTTATCGTTGTGAAACACGCGCAACCCGTACAGCCCGCGCATATCGTCTATTTTCAGCTCCTTCATCAGATCCACGTACTGTATGCTATCCGTTTCCTGCAGCATTGAAGCGCGAAAAGCCGCGTAGGTGGAGAAAGCATCGTGAGTTGCGTCCGGAATTTTATTTCCGTTGTCGAGCCATTGTTTTGTGTCGTTCACGTATCTGTCCAGGGTGTCACTGTCGCCGGTAGGCCTTACGAGGTCGTGATTGCCCGGCACCATCATGACATATTGCCCTGACAGTTCCGCAGATTGTGCTATTTGCGAGACTATTCCTTGTGCTTTCTCGAATTCCTCTTTTTTTGCCTTGTCGGTGATATCACCACATATACATATGAAATCCGGTTTCCATCGGTCGTCAGGTATTATGGTTGTTGCCATGAATTTGGTGAAGTTGGCAAGGGAGTTCTTGAATGCGACACTATGATCCTGCTCAGTGCGCAGATGCATATCGGCTATGCTTAGTATTACCATGACATTCAGTGTTGGTTTGGTCGGTATATGTAACGGTGATAGAAGTGGAACATCGCCATGTAGAGCACTGAGCGGGCTTTGAAATAGCGCACATGCATGTCGGTGCAAATTGAAAAGGATCCTCCCAGCGGATCGGCCAGCAGAGCGCAATAGAATTGCGCGGTTTCGGCATCTATACCGGGGTGTCCGTTTGGGCTGCGGCTAAGGGATATGCATGGTGCATTTTTTTCGGTGATTATGGTGCGCAGGTGCTTGAGAAAAGCCGGCAGCAAGCCGGTGGTAAGGTACTGCTCAGTGATTTCGGTAGGAATAGTATCTTCGGCGAAAAATTTGTGGAATTCGCCTTGGATGTCTTGGAGTGCATCTTTTAAAACCTCGGCTAATTTCTTAGGAGGAAGTTTCGTATCGGCAGGTGTGTCATTGTGCAAGGTGGTAAGCAGCATTTTTGTCGTCATTTTATCAACGATGTCTGCGAAGTTGTAAGATGCAAGAATATCACGTAGCAGTGTGGCAATGGTGTGGACATCCTTGAAAGTGGAGATCCATAGCCCGGCAATTGAAGGGTCTGGAGCGTTCAGGCTCATTTTTAGCATCGTCTCCTCTTTGGCATCAACCAATTTGTAAACAAGTATTATGCGACAGAAAAATTTTATAAAATCGTCGCGGCACACAGTGCCGTCGTGGTTGTAGACCCCCGGTGTCTGGAGCATGTAGCGGATATACCAGAACGAAAAGTCGTCAAGGGATTCGTTGTACCCTATGTGGAATGTCATGAGATCTGCCACCACGCACGCCAGAAACTCTTTGTCGATCTGTTTCAGTAGTGTTCTGTGGGTGTCATTGGCACTGTTGAATTTAAGGCTGCTGCCCATACGGTCTCTGAGAGCGTGGGCAAATGCATCGTTGATAATTTTGCGGAATGGGAGTATCCCATTACTGTCGGCCAATCCCGATTTCAGCGGAAGGAAATTGAAGAATTCTTTCCACATGGTGGAGACAAACAATTCGGGATAGGTAATGTGTTGCATGTTGATGCGGTACGAGTGGTCGGTCACGTGCACGCGTTCGTGTCCGGACACATACATAAAGGCATCAGGATCTGGTACACCGCAATTTCTCATCAGAGTCTTGTATGCGAAGTCCATAGAGCATATCAATTGTTGGATACCGCCGTTCCATTCCAGATTGAAATCAGAAAGCGCCCGCATGCGGTTACTTTGATGGAAACGGTTGAGATAGGCTTGCTCAAAGTCTCGTACGGCGCTGTCGAGCCATTCGTGTAGATCAGTGGCCGACATCGCAAGATTGTCTTTAGTATAACTGTCCACCACTTTTATGATACTGGATAGAAATGGCCTCAGACCGAGGAACGACACCACGAATTGAGGGTCCTGAACGCAGTCGTTGAAGTTTTGGTACATCTTCATTATGCGCTCTTTCAAAACCTTGGATATGTGAGCTTTGTCAAGAATAGCACGAAGGGTGGCCATCTTGTCGGCTGTGAACTGCTGCTCGCTGAAGAAGCGCCTGGTAGAAGGATGCTTGCTGGAGTCGAAGTGTGCTATCCGGGGCAGGCTTCCGTCTTCTTCAGGGATCAGGTAGTGCTCGTCATCTTCTACAGATACGGACACATGCAATTTTCGGATATCTGATTTGTCGGGGTCGAGATTGCGCAGAGAATCAATGGTGTCGATAAGCTCAGCAGTGGTGCGCAGCAGATCGCTTTCTATAGTGAGGCTCACCAGTGCGTTGTTTATAAACAATTTATCACGCTGCATTTTCAGCTTGAGCTTTTGGGCCGCTTTATATAGTTTGTTTGTGAAACTACCTATATGGCCCGGCTTCACGATCCAGGTGAACTGTAGCGAAAACTTTCCGTCGGCTGTGTTTTCCGGAAGGCCATCGCGGTGAAAAGCAAATCCGCTCACTGAGTATGAAGAAGAGAATACATGTGCCTCCTCAAGGGACATATCAGTGTCCAATCTGCCAATACATTCGTTCTTTACAAGGTCGTAAAGTTCTTCTGGCTCGCTGTCCTTCAGTGATTGAAATTGCAGATTACGGACCTTGAATATGAATTTAGCTATATCGCATATGCTATTGGAAAAGTTAAGCATAAGCAATTCGTCGCAGCCGACTCCGTTGAGTAAGATAATGATGCCAGTATTGGAATCATGCAACGCCCGCAATTGCGATTTTATAAGCTCTATACAGTGCAGGCCTGTGCCGCAGAGTAGCAGCGGGTTGATTTTGAACCTTGTAGCGCACGTGAATAGGTATTTGTCGATTCCGCATTTGGAAAATATATGCTGTAGTTTGGGTGATTTGTCAGGGATGTTGATACCCACGACAAGCTGATAATCGAAATTGCAGTATTTGGCGTTGTCATGACCATTGCCGTGAAATGGATGAAACACTCTGTTTGGATAAGCGAAATCATCAAACAGTGTGTAAAACATCAGGTCGTTTTCGCCAAAAGTTTTGAAGCCGATAGGTTTGTATATGACATCGGATGGCTTTTTATCGTCAAATGAATTACGCGTGCGCGCAGCTTTATATTCCATCACGAGATTTGAAGCGATGTCGGTATTATAAAAATCCTTTTCATCTGTGCCCGGAGGCACAGATACGAGGCCGAGCAGCAAACCGTAATCGTCGACTGTATATTTCATAAGGTCATTAGTTTTTGCAAAGATACACAAAAAAAACAATATTGATGATAGTCAACAGCCTGCCAAGTAGTCGACGTCGCATGGCAATGCCGGCTGCTTGACAGGCTGTTTGGTTTACGGTTCGTTCAGCCCTTGTTTCGGAATTTATAGCCTCAGGCGTCCTTGACGAGGCAGGCGTCGAGGGCGGCGGAAATGGCGGCGGGATCGATGTCGCGGCCGATGAACACAAGGCGTATCATGCGGTCGCCGTAGCGTTCGTCCCAGTCGCGTCGCAGTCCCGGCTCTGTGTCCATGAGGCGTGCGAGCTCGTCGGCCGGTGCGGCGGCATACCATAGCCCGGCGTCGGTGAGCTTTTTCTGAACTCCGGCCTGCTCGAAGAGGTAGCATGTATCGGGCTCGGAGGAAAAGTAGAGTATGCCTTTTGTGCGTATTACGCCTGCAGGCCATTGACGTGCTATGAAGTGGTCGAACCGGTTGATGTCGAAAGCCGGGCGGCGGTTGTAGACAAAAGTGCGTATGCCATATTCCTCGGCTTCGCCTTCGCCGTGGTGGTGATGGTGCTCATGCCCGTGTTCATGTTCGTGCTCATGCTCATGCTCATGCTCATGCTCTTCGTGGTTATGGCCTTCGATGTGCTGTATCCATGCGGCGGATGTGGCCACATCGTCGAAATCGAATGTTCCGGTGCCAATGAGGGCATCGAGGTCTATGTCGGCGTAGTCGCATTCCACTATGCGCGCTTCGGGCTGCAGGGCGTGGATGACGGCGCGTATGCGGGCGGCATCCTCGGCCGATACTTCAGAGATTTTGTTGAGGACTATGAGATTGCAGAATTCTATCTGCTCGATGATGAGGCGCTCTATGTCCTCTTCGCCGATGGCAGGACGCTGCAGGGCCTCGCCAGATGCAAATTCGCTCTGCAGGCGCAGGGCGTCGACCACGGTGGCTATGCAGTCGAGGCGCGGCACCACCGGCAGTGCTGCCGGCGGCATGAGCTGCGGGATGGAGCAGATGGTCTGCGCGATGGGTGCCGGCTCGCATATACCGCTGGCTTCGATCACGATGTAGTCGAAACGCCGGGTGCGGGCTATGTCGGCGAGTTGCTCCACGAGGTCCATCTTGAGTGTGCAGCAGATGCATCCGTTCTGGAGAGCGATCAGGTCGCCGGAGTCGGGTGTGGCACCCACGAGGCCGCCTTTGCGGATGAGGGAAGCATCGATGTTTACTTCGCCTATGTCGTTGACTATTACGGCAAAGCGTATGCCGCGCCGGTTGGAGAGTATGCGGTTGAGAAGAGTGGTTTTGCCGCTGCCGAGGTAGCCTGTGAGCAGCAGCACGGGTATTTCGTCGTGTTGCATTCTGCGGGTGTGTTTTGTTCTATGCAAAGATACAAAATAGCGGCGTCACGGCAAAATTTACTTGTTGCGTGGCAGGCGCCGGGCATGATATAGTTGCAGTTATGTCGGGAAAATCGTCAAGGCCCTGGCACGGGTCGTTTTACGGCCGCATGCCAGGGCCTTGAGGTAAGGGGGCAACGGTTTACTTTTTTACAAATCGTGTGCCTTTGATGGTGTAGGATATGCTTGGTCTCACCCATTGCAGGGCCTTGGGCTTGTCGGCATCGGTGAAGAAGCCGTCGATGGTGCGTGTGAGAGTGAGCATACCGCTATCCGGGTCGGTCGTGGCCGAAGCCGTGATGAAAGGCAGTGCGGCACGCACTTCGTCGGCATGTTTGCGGCCATCGCCGGTGAGCCAGTCGGCCAGCTGCGGTTCAGCCAAAAGCGGGCGCAGAGGCTCCCAACGGCTGCTGTACCACTCTATGCGGCTATCGGCCATGGGGTAGTGGAGTGTCTCGACAAGGGCCACCACTGTGTCTGTTCCGGCCCGGAACACCGCCAGCTCGTAGGCACAGCTGTCGCCACACTCGAAAGTGATGCGGCTGCCGGTGGAGGACGTCACGATGGCCCGGCCACCGGCGGCATCGCGCGATGGGCGCTGCACGCCGCTATTGTAGTAGTCGAGCATGTCGAGGCGCGTATTGACGGCCAACAGCGGGAGCACATCGTCCGGCGCCATGGCGAAAAACCATTGGGCCGAACCGGCATCGCGTGCGGTCATGGTGGCGCTGATGGGCGCGGCGGCCGATTGCTCCGGAGTGTCGGGCTCAGCCGCGGTTGCGGCTAAGGCTCCGCACAGAGTGGCCCATAGGATGAGTGCGTGGAGATGTCGGGTCATTTCCTGGATTTACGTTTGTATTTTTTGTCGGGCGCGCCACCGTCGGCTTTGCTCTTGCGTGTGGCGGCGCGGGCGTAGTCTTTTTCGGCATCGGCCACCTCGCTGAAGAGGCGCTTGCCGAGGAAGTCGGTGCCTTTGAGGGCGCTCACCACTCTGGCGGCGTCGGCCTTGCGTACATCGAAAAGCGAATATCCCGGCATCAGGTCGATGCGGCCCACGTCTACGCGTGGTCCCTGCACGGTGTGGTTGAGCAGGTCGATGAGGTTGCCGGCGTAGAAGCCATCGTTCTTGCCGGCGTTGACGTATATGCGCGCCATTCCGCGCTCGGCGGTACGGCGGTCTTTGTCGCGTGGTGCGTCGGATGTCTCACGGTGTTTTTTACGCTCGGGCTTGTCGGAGATGTTTTCGATGGCAGGCGCGTCCTTGTAGTAGTCGAGCAGCCGGTTGAACTCCAGGGAGAGCACACGCTTGAGGAGGTCGCGGGTGGAGAGCCACGACAGTTTCTTTTCCACGCCGGACACGTAGTGGTCTATCTCCTCTTCGTTCACGACCACCCGCTCCAGCCTGTCGGCCAGAGAATAGAGCTGCTTCTCGATGATGCGTTCGGGGGTAGGCACATCCTTGTGCTCGAATGTCTTGCCGATGATGCGTTCGATTTCTCTCAGGCGTCCTTTCTCGCGCGAGTGGATGATGGCCACGCTTGTGCCCGCCTTGCCGGCGCGCCCGGTGCGTCCGGAGCGGTGGGTGTAGACGGCGGTGTCCTCGGGCAGTCCGTAGTTGATCACGTGCGTGAGGTCGTCCACATCTATGCCTCGCGCAGCCACATCGGTGGCCACGAGCATCGTTGTCACGTGGTCGCGGAACTTGCGCATGGTGAGGTCTCGCTGCTGCTGCGAGAGGTCGCCGTGGAGTGCGTCGGCGTTGTATCCGTCGTGGATGAGCGCGTCGGCGATTTCCTGTGTGTCGCGTCGGGTGCGGCAGAAGATGATGGCGTAGATGTTGGGATTGTAGTCGGCCACGCGCTTCAGGGTGGCGTACTTGTCGCGTGCGGGCACCATGTAGTAGATATGGCGGACGTTGGCCGCGCCTTCGTTGCGCGTGCCCACCACTATCTCCTTTGGCCCGCGCATGTAGCGCTTGGCTATCTTGGCCACCTCGGCCGGCATTGTGGCCGAGAAAAGCAATAATTTGCGGTCGTCGGGCACATGGTCGAGTATTTCGTTGATACTGTCGACAAATCCCATGTTGAGCATTTCGTCGGCTTCGTCGAGCACCACGGTGTGCACCCCTGAGAGGCTCACCACACCACGGTTTATGAGGTCGATGAGGCGTCCGGGCGTGGCCACGATTATCTGCACGCCGGCACGCAGCGCGCGTATCTGGCTTTCGATACTGGAACCGCCGTAGACGGGGAGCACCTCAACTTCGGGCATGTACTTGGAAAAGTCGGCGAGGTCGCCTGCTATCTGCAGGCATAATTCGCGGGTGGGAGCGAGGACGAGAGCCTGCGGCTCACGCCGCGAGCTGTCGATGAGCTGCAGCAGCGGCAGACCGAATGCGGCTGTCTTTCCTGTGCCCGTCTGGGCCAGGGCCACAAGGTCGCGGTTGTCGCCGAGCAGCTCGGGAATTACTTGCTCCTGCACGGGCATCGGGTTCACAAACCCCATGTCGCCGATGGCACGGAGCAATTCGGGCATTACGCCCAGTTCTTCAAATGATGTCATATACTTGTTTGGTTATGCATTTGCAAATATACAACACTTTTGCCAATAAATTGGTTTCGCGGCAGTAATAGCGCAATTTTATGTCGGTTTCAAGATCCCACCCGTGATATTTTACTGCGTATGAATCTTTCAACAGGAATGACGAAGAGGTAATGTATAAAAAAAGACAAGGCCACCGTGAGAACTAAAATAGTAAAAATCCTGACCAAGGGGACTAATACGATGTTTAGCTTAGTCAATATTATGTCGAAGTACTGTATATTTAGAACATGAATTAAATAGAAACTGAAACTGACATCTCCAAATTTGACGAGTGGAGTTAGCGTCAGTAGTTTATGATTGACTGAGACGGCATATAGTAATAGCAGTCCTATGGATGGCCACCACAAAATACTAAGATTATATGGAGATGGACAAGCATACCATATAAGTGTTGTAATTATTAAAGCCGTCAGGGTGACAATCATTAGAAAATGGCATTTTGCTTGGCTAATATATGTATATATATATGGTTGCAGTAATTTCCATAGCAAAATTCCAAAAATGAAGTCTAACAATCGTGTCAGGGGGCTGATATAAATGATCCCGTCTTGTAGATGAGGTGGGATTATCGGAATGATGAAGCATGCGTATATAATACAAACAGCGAAATATATCGTTATGAATTTTGTTCGCCATGATTTTATAATACTGCAAATGAAAGGAAATATAGCATAAAAGAAAAGAAAGTCAGAAAGACACCATCCTACG
Source organism: uncultured Muribaculaceae bacterium (assembly GCA_910578095.1). Taxonomy (GTDB): domain Bacteria; phylum Bacteroidota; class Bacteroidia; order Bacteroidales; family Muribaculaceae; genus CAG-873. Next base: position 16,632 of record CAJTOZ010000034.1, read on the forward strand.
GCATTTCCGGAAAAATACCATTCTTTAGCCGGGATCCAAGATTGCAATAATAATAAGTTGCATATGTCATGTATGCTGATAGATGATTTGAGGATAATTGCACCCACCAGACATAAGACATGAAGTGGATATATCTTTGAAAGCCTTTTGATAATGAACTTAATGATACTTTCGTTATTTCCGCTATTTGTCTCTTTTTTAAAATAGCCTTGCGACATAACGAAACCACTTAAAATGAAAAAGAATGCGACTCCCATATCTCCACCGGCCGCAAATATTGCACCGTCTCCTTTGATATAGGAAATGTGATGAAAGAAAATTACAAGTGCGAAGATGCCTCTAAGAGCCTGAAGAGATTGAAAATACATTGCGCAGAATGTGTTTTTTCGCCTTTTATAAGATATGAGATGTTGTAACTCCCTTCTTCAGAGGGGCTGTAGGGCGAGCACGGAGTCGAGTATCGCGACGGCTTCCTCTACGGTGGGCACCTGTGTCACGGCAAAACTGCGGCGTTCGCCATTCTGGCGTATGCGCACCCGTGTGGCATTCTCCTGCAGGTAGCGCACGAGGCGTCCGAACATGGGGCTCTGGTAGTAGGCCACATTGTTGTCGCCTACAAAGTAGAGATACATCGCGCCTTGCTTCAGCGCCACTTTTTCTATGCCGAGGCGCCGGGCGAGACGCCGCAGACGCGGGATGCGCAGGAGCTCGGCAGTCTCGGAGGGGATACGCCCGAAGCGGTCCTCGAGGCGCTCGCGGAACGCGCGCAGGTCGGTCTCGCGCTCGATGCTGTCGAGCTCGCGGTACAGGGCTATGCGTTCGCTTTCCTGAGGCACGTAGGCGGCCGGCAGCAGGAGTTCGAGGTCGGTTTCCACGGTGCAGTCGGCCACGAAATCATCGGCTCCGTCGGCAGTGGCTCCTTCTGTGGCGGTCTCGGCCTTGACGGCGTCGGCGAATTCCTGGGTGCGCAGTTCCGTGACAGCTTCTTTGAGTATTTTCTGATATGTCTCGTAGCCCAGGTCGGCAATGAAGCCGCTCTGCTCGGCGCCGAGCAGATTGCCGGCGCCGCGAATGTCGAGGTCCTGCATGGCTATGTGTATGCCCGAGCCGAGGTCGGAGAAGCTTTCTATGGCCTGCAGGCGCCGGCGGGCCACATCGCTCAGCGGCACTGCCGGGGGCACGAGCAGGTAGCAGAAAGCCTTGCGGGCGCTGCGTCCCACGCGTCCGCGCAGCTGGTGCAGCTCGCTGAGGCCGAAATTCTGGGCGTTGTTGACGATGATGGTGTTGACGTTGGGCATGTCGATGCCGCTCTCCACGATAGTGGTGGCCAGCAGTACGTCGTAGTCGTGTGCCACAAAGTCGGCGATGGCTTTCTCGAGCTTCTCCGGAGGCATCTGTCCGTGGGCCACGATGGTGCGCGCATCGGGCACAAGCCGGTGCACCATGTTCTCGAGTTCGTAAAGGCCCTCGATGCGGTTGTTGATGAAGAACACCTGTCCGCCGCGTGCCATCTCGAAGTTTACGGCTTCGGCCACGATGTCGTCGCCGATGGCGTTGACGGATGTGAGGATGGGGTGGCGGTTGGCCGGCGGAGTGGTGATGGACGAGAGGTCGCGGGCCCCCATGAGCGAGAACTGCAGTGTGCGCGGTATGGGCGTCGCGCTCATGGTGAGGGTGTCGACGCTCACCTTGAGTTGTTTCAGCTTTTCCTTTACGGCCACGCCGAATTTCTGCTCTTCATCGACCACAAGCAAGCCGAGATCCTTGAATTTTACGGTCTTGCCTATGAGCTTGTGCGTGCCGATTATTATATCGATTTTGCCTTCGGCGAGGTCGTTGAGTATCTCGCGTGTCTCTTTCGGGGAGCGAGCCCGCGAGAGGTAGTCCACGCGCACGGGGAAATCGGCGAGGCGTTTGCTGAATGTCTGGTAGTGCTGGTAGGCGAGCACGGTGGTGGGTACGAGCACCGCTGTCTGCTTGCCGTCGGTAGCGGCTTTGAAGGCTGCCCGTATGGCTATTTCCGTTTTTCCGAAGCCCACATCGCCGCAAATGAGGCGGTCCATGGGGCGCTCGCTTTCCATGTCGGCTTTCACGGCCTGTGTGGCGGTGAGCTGGTCGGGGGTGTCCTCGTAGATGAATGATGCCTCCAGCTCGTGCTGCAGGTAGCTGTCCGGGGCGAAGGCGTGGCCGCGTTGCTGCTTGCGCTCGGCGTAGAGCTTGATGAGATCGCGGGCTATGTCCTTGAGCTTGCTCTTCGTGCGTTCCTTGAGGCGGTTCCATGTGCCGGAGCCTATGCGGTTCACTTTAGGCGGCACCCCTTCCTTTCCGCGGTATTTGGCGAGCTTGTGCAGGGCATGGATGCTCACGAAGATGATGTCGTTGTTGGCATACACGAGCTTTATCATTTCCTGCGTGCGGCCGCCCACATCGGTGCGCAGCAATCCGGCGAAGCGTCCCACGCCGTGGTCCACATGCACTATGTAGTCGCCGGGCTCTATCTGTCCGAGTTCCTTGAGCGACAATGCCATGCGTCCGCTGCGGGCACGGTCGCTCTTGAGGGTGTATTTGTGGAAGCGGTCGAAAATCTGGTGGTCGGTGAACACGCACAGGCGCGTGGCGTGGTCCACGAATCCTTCGTGTAGCGTGCCTTCCACGGCGGTGAAGGGGATGTCGTCGCCGCGGTCGGCGAAGATGGAGCGGAGACGCTCGAACTGGTGCTCGTTGTCGCTGAGGATGCAGAGGCGGTAGCCGTCGGCGATGAGGCGCCCGAAGGAGTCGGCTATGAGGTCGAAGTTTTTGTGGTAGATACCCTGGGGCGAGCAGTTGAAGTCAATGGCAGCGCGGCGGCCGGCGGCTATTTCGGGCGCGGCGATTAGCTCGATGCGCCCGAAGCGCGCGAGTGCGGCGGCGAAGCGTTCGGGGTCCACGACATTGCGCAGGGCGTCTTTCTCGCCTTCGTCGGCTATCACGGCCGATTCGGCCGGCGTTTCGTCGGCTATCGCGCGCACGCGCGCAGAAAGGTAGTCGGCACTGCGCAGCGCTATCAGGGTGTCGGGGTGTATGTAGTCGAGCAGCGACATGTTTCCGGAGGCGCTGTCGCTGCCCACGTTGGCCGTGACGGATATCTGCTGCATGCGTCGTTCGCTGAGCTGCGTCTCCACGTTGAATTCGCGTATGCTGTCGATTTCGTCGCCGAAGAAGTCGAGGCGGTAGGGGAGCTCGTTGTTGTAGGCGTAGATGTCGAGAATGGAACCGCGCACGGCGAATTGTCCCGGCTCGTACACATAGTCCTCCTCGCGGAAGCCGTTGTCGCGCAGCCACCGCTGCGTGGACGTGAGGTCGGCGCCGGCCGAGGTGGTCAGGGTGAGGGTGTGGGCACTGATGTCGGCCTGTGAGGCCACCCGCTCGGCAAGAGCCTCGGGGTAGCTCACAATGAAGCGCAGGGTGCCTGCGGCTATGCGTTGCAGGGCTTCTATGCGCAGGATGCGGTTCGGTTCGTCGGGCTGGCCGTATTTTATGTCGCGTTTGTAGCCTGAGGGCATCATGGCCACGGCCTGCTCGCCGCACAGGCGCACCAGATCGAAGTACAGATAGCCGGCGTCGTCGAGCGAGTCGCCCACCACGAGTACGGGTTCCCGGTGCTGCGGCATGGTGGCCAGCATCACTGCTGAGGAACTTCCGGCGAGACCGTAGGCAGTGGCGTCGCTGCTCTTGAGAGCCGCGCGCATGGCTTTGGCGCGCGCGGGCGTCATGAAGCCGGCGATTAGTTCGGCGAGCGTCATTTCTGCCGGTCGTTCTTGGATTGTGGTGCGGGGGTGGCCGTCAGCAGGCTGTCGTACTGAGCGGGGTGGTGCAGCAGGGCGCGTGCGCGGTCGAGGGTGGCATCGCCACGCAGCGAGCGTCGCACGAGGTCGCTGTCGGAGAAATATCGTCCGGATATTTCGTCGTCGAGAATCTCCACTATGTCGTCGCGGTTGTGGTCGAGATCGTGGTCGAGATTGTGGCGGAGCATGCCTTCGAGCACTGCGAACTGTGCCGCCACGGAGTCGTTGAGATAGCCTTCGCGCTCAGCGGCTTCGCGCAGTATCTTGAGGCCGGATTCGCACACCTTGTCGTAGCTGAAACGGTCGGGGTCGATAAAGCGCTTGAAATCGGCGAAGATGCTGTCGTTCACCAAAAACTCGTCGGCCGAGCCTATGCCTTCGGGATGCTGTGCGGCATAGCGTGTGGCGTAGTCGAAGGCCCAGTTGTCGGCGTAGATGTTGTAGATGAGCCGGTTGATGTCCTTCTTGTCCACCTTTATGTCGGGTGTGATGCCACCGCCGTCGCGCACTTCCCTCCCGGCGCGTGTGTGGTATACGTTGGTGAGGCTGTCGGGTATGCGGGCCACTGTGCCGTCGGGGTTGCGGTGGCTGTAGTCGATGGCCTGGATGAGGCGTCCGCTGGGAATGTAATAGCGGCCCGTGGTGATTTTGGCGTAGCCGCCGTAGGGCATCGGGCGTGTGGTCTGCACAAGGCCTTTGCCATAGCTGCGCTCGCCCACGATGACGGCACGGTCGAGATCCTGCAGCGATCCGGCCACAATCTCCGACGACGACGCCGTGCCACCGTCGGTGAGCACCACCAGCGGGGTGCGCCGAGCCTGCGGGGCCTGCGTGGTCTTGAACACTTTCTCATTGCGGGTGTCGCGGCCGCGCGTGCGCACTATTTCGGTGCCTTTGTCGACAAAGTTGGACACCACCTGCACGGCGCTTTCCAGCAGACCGCCGCCATTGCCGCGCAAGTCGAGCACGATGCCTTTGAGCGCCGGCTCACGCAGGATGGAGGCTACGGCGTCCCGCACCTGTCCGGCGGATTTTTCGTTGAAGGTGGTGAGGCGAATGTAGCCAACGCTGTCGGGGAGCACGCCATAGTATGGCACGGGGTTCACTTTCACCACGCCACGTGTGATGTCGAACGACAGCAGGGAGTCTTCGACATAGGGACGGCGCACATCCACGCGCACATGAGTGCCGGCCTGCCCGCGCAGGCGCTTGCTGACATCGCTGATGTCGGCGTCGGCGCCTATGGTGTCGCCATCGATGCGCAGGATGCGGTCGCCGTGGCGAATGCCGGCTTCGCGGGACGGCGAGCCCCATTGTGGCTCTGAAAACATGATTTCCTTGCCGCGGCGCTGGATGGTGGAGCCCACTCCGCTGTATTGTCCCGACGATATGCTCAGAAGCTGGTCCTGCTCATCGGCCGGATAATACTCCGTGTAGGGGTCTATCTCGCCGAGCATGGCATCGATCGCGGTGCGCATGGATCCGGCGGCATCGATGGTGTCGACGTACTGTGTCTGCAGTTCCTTGAACAGGGTGTTGAACACATGCAGCTGGCGCGCCACTTCCGACTTGTTGCTGCGCGTGGTCGGGGTGGCGGCGCCTGCCGAGCCGAGGAGCATGGCGGCGGCACCGATGGTGAGCAGTATTTTTTTCATCTGAGGATATTCTGTTGATACTATAATATAAGCATGGCGGCTGCGGCATTGTTCAGCTCAGGCGCAGAGTTTCGGCCGATATATCGCGGCCGAGGAATATGCCGGCCTGGCGTGCAAAGCCGGAAGCATCGTCGGATGTGGTGAAGTAGCGGGTGGAGCCGCCGCGGCTGAGGCGCGCGTCCATCTCGGGATGGCGATGCAGGTAGTCGAGCAGCGATGCCGCCACTATTGGCCCCTGGCACACTACGGAGATGTGCTGCGGCACGGCCTCGCGGATCTTGTTGTATAGCAGCGGATAGTGCGTGCAGCCGAGGATGATGGTGTCAATGCGGCTGTCGCGTGCCAGCAGGCGTTGTGTGGCCTCGCGCACAAACCAGTCGGCGCCATCGCTTGCGGCAAATCCCTGTTCCACTATTGGCACCCACATGGGGGCTGCCTCGGCCACGACGCGGAAGTCGGGGTGGAGCTTCGTGATTTCGATATCGTAGCTCCCGGATGCGACGGTGCCGGGAGTGCCGAGCACGCCTACAACCCCGGTGCGCGACAGCGCTCCCACGGCCTCGGCCGTAGGCCGGATTACACCCAGCACACGGCGGTCGGGGGCCAGATGCGGCAGGTCTCGCTGCTGTATGCTCCGCAGGGCTTTGGCCGATGCGGTGTTGCAGGCCAGGACGACCAGCGGGCAGCCCATGTCGAAGAGCTTGCGCACAGCTTCGAGAGTGAAGCGGTAGACGGTGTCAAACGAGCGCGTGCCGTAGGGTGCGCGCGCGTTGTCGCCGAGGTAGACAAAATCCACATCGGGCATCGCTTGTTGCAAGTCGGCAAGGACGCTCAGGCCCCCGTATCCGGAGTCGAAAACACCTATCACTACCTTTAGTTGGGTTACGGATTAATAAATTGGGAGTCGAATTGCCGCTCCCGATGAGTTTTGAAAATACGGATGGCCGGCACGAGCCGGA
>CAJTOZ010000035.1 GCA_910578095.1 uncultured Muribaculaceae bacterium
TTTGGCACGTAAAATTGGCATGCAGGCATATTATACATCGCAAAGCGATGTCCCTGCATTGCGGGCGGTAACCTTATGATGTCAACTTGGGTAATTTTGCGGATATACATAAAAAAAATCGCCCTCCGGGGTGCGGAAGGCGATTTTTGCGAGTATGGAGCCCGTATGATTATTCAGCAGGGATTATCTCTATGGAGGAGATGTGCACCTGGCCGCGCTTGCTTTCGCCGTCGCTGCCGAGGACGGCATCGTGGCCCACGGTGAAGGTCACATTATCGGCCGAGCCCACCCATGTGATGGAGCTGTCGCCGGAAGCCTGTGCCGGATTGAGCTCTCCTGTGTTGGGCACAAATGTGGTGTAACGCTTAGAGCCGGTACCTGTATTGAGCGTGAACACAATCTTGGCCATCTTGGCGCCGGCGATAGTCACGGTGTTGTCGGCATAGGCGCGAAGCGTGGTCACATCGTTGTACACATTCAAGGCCGGAGCGGTGGAGCCGCCGTTTTTCTCCACGGTGACGCTGTAGCCACCCACAGTACCGCTCACCACTCCGTCATTAAGCGCGAGGCTGGCGGGATTGATGGTCACAGTTTCGCCGGGATTCGGATCGGGGGTGGGATCAGGCGTCGGATCGGGAGTGGGGTCGGGAGTGGGATCCACAGAGCCACCTCCGATGGTAGCGTTGCCGCTGCCCTTGATCTGGAAGTCCTGGAGCTCCCATGCACGGCTGGTGGCGCCATCGTTGATGTAGCGGAAAGCCACACGGATGGTCTTGCCGGCATAGTCATTGAAGTCGAAGGTGTTCTCAGCGAAGCTGGACGACCAGTTGCCGCTACCCTTGGTGGGATAGTTGGTGAGGGTGAGGGGTGTCCAGTCGCCGCCTTCCACCTGCACGAGCACGGTGAAGAATTCATCCTGCTGTGTGGGGAAGTAGAAGCCGAAGCCCTGCTTCACACTCATGGTGATGCCGGAACATCCGTTGAGGCCGATAGTGGGCGAGATAAGCCAGCTTTCGGCAGCTACGTTGGCACCGCCCACATAGCTGTTGGCCATAGCGCAATAGGGAGTGCTGTTGGTCTTGGCATACCAGCCGGAGAATGCGCTCTCCACTTTGTTTTCAACGGTGAACTTGCCGAGCGAGCCGCTCTGGAAGGTTTCGCTGTAGAGCACATTTGCCGTAGGACCGGGATCGGGGGTATCGCCGCCTTCGAGCACATAGTTGGTGAGGTTCTTCACGCCGGGGCCGCCGCAGTACTTCATCACATCGCCGAGCACGCTCACCACCTTGCCCAGATTGCCGGGATTGTCCATGAGGTTGAGTGCGGAGCGGATGTCGTTGGCGGGCAGCTGTATGCCGATGCACTTGGAGGCATCGGTGCAGTCGGCCGTGGGAGCGAGAACGATATTGGTCTTGAGCTCAGCGGCTGCGCCGAAGATAGTCTTGTCGATATAGGTGCCGTCGGCAGGCATGGAGCCCACGATGTAGCCCTTGACCCACACGGAGGTGTAGCCTTCGGGGGCTGCGGTGGTGCTGGTGGGATTGGCGGCTATCACCTGGCCGGGGCTGAAGGGAGCAGCCTGGCTACCGTTGCCGTCCACGATACCGTCGCCAATCTCGACGCCTTCGAGCACAAACTCGGAGGATGTGCCGTTGTTGCCGGTGAGGCCGTAGGTGCCCATGTAGCTGTCGAGCTTGCCGCGCACGGCAAGGAGCTTGCCCACATTCTCGGGGTGGGCCTGGATGTTCACATATTCGCGCATCACGCTGCCGGCAGGCAGGGCGAGGACAATGCACGATGCGATATCCTTGGATGCGGGATCGGAAGCAATCACCACGGTGTTGGCAAGGATGGGATCCACACCCCAGTCGATATCGTCGTTGGAGGTGACGTTCTCGACCTCGGGACCTACGGTGCCCACGATGTAGCCCTGCACCCACACGTTGCCGGCAGGAGCGGCGCCGGAGGCCTGGGCGGCCACGGCTTCAGCCACGCTGTAGGGATTGTCCTGCGTGCCGGGCTGTGTGGTGGGATTGCCGAAGTTCATGCTGCTTTCGCCGTCAAGGAGAGTGAGCTGCCATGCCGAGCCGTAGTAGCCCAGAATGCAGACCACGTCGCCGCGGCCTTCGGGCAGTGTCTGGTTCCAGAAGTTGGAGTAGCCGCTGGTGCGTGCGGCGAGGGTGGCGCCGTTCGCGTCGACGATGTTCTGGCTCACACCGCTGCTGTGGTATGTGGAATAGGTGTCGGTGCCGCCGTTCTGCCATGCCACATTGTTGAAACGCACGAGACGTCCCTGATAGGTCTGCAGGCCGGTGGGGTTGGCCGGAAGCTGGTCGAAGCTGTTGATCTGCAGGGTATCCACCTTGCTTATCTCGGGCAGGCCGTTGAGTTGCGCTCCGCGGGTGAATGTCTCGGGAGCCATGAACGACACTTCCCAGGCGCTGCCGCTCTCATACCAGTCTTTCTTGCCCACCTGCATATAGCCGTTGTATTTGCCTATATCCATACCGGTGAGGTCCACGACCACTTCCTGGCCGCGGCGGTAGTTGAGGTAAAGGTTGTATCGGTTGATGCTGAACGGGAGCGCGGCGGTGCCGTCGTCGATGATGAGGCTCTTGAACACATTGCCTGCTTCGTCGGAGCTCACCACGCGGCCTTTCACGATGATGTGCTTGCCGTTGTCGAGAGCGGGAAGCGTGGTGCCGGCCGCTGCGGCAGAGTCTACTTTGTGGCTCTGGAGCTCGCCCCATTCGCCGATGGTATAGGCATAGTTGGCGTCTTCCTGCCAATACAGGGCCTTAAGTTGGGCCAGGGTATAGTTGGCTTCTATTGTAGCCTCGGGCACCGGCACGTTCATATCGTCGAAGTCGTCCTGGCATGCGGTGAATCCCAGGGAGGCCACGGCAGCTACGGCGAGTGCCTTTGCGTATGATTTGATGTTGTACATGATCTATATGGTTGGGGCTTTAATTTACTTGGAGGCGGAGATGCTCAGATCCTGGAGTTCCCAGGCCACGCTCTGCTTGCCATCGTTCTTGTAGCAGAAGGCCACCTGGATGGTCTTGCCGGCATATTCCTTGAGGTCGATGGTATTGTCGGCAAAATCGGTCCAGTTCTTGCCGTCCTTCTTGGGCGGGAAGTTGGTGAGGTTGTGCTGCTTCCATTCGCCGCCGGCGGCGCGCACCTGCACGGTGCAGAATTCGCCCTGCTCGGTGGGGAAGTAGAAACCGAAAGCCTGCTTGATGCTCATGGAGGCGGCGGTGCAGCCTTCAAGGCTGATCTCGGGCGAGATGAGCCAGCTTTCGGCCTCGAGGTTGGCATTGTTCACATAGCTGTTGGCCATGGCGCAAGCCGGACCGCTGGCCTTGGCATACCAGCCGCTGAAGTCGTTGCTTATCTTATTTTCCACGGTGAAGGAACCGAGGTTGCCGCTCTGGAATGTCTCGCTGAACACCACGCCTTCCACGGGAGTGGGATCGGGAGTGGGGGTGGTGCCACCGGATGTCTGGCCGTTGTAGCTGTACACATAGTTGCCCTGTGCCATTTCGGGGGTGTTGCCCTTGAAGTTGACAAGAGCGCCATACACAATCACCTCGGCTCCGACTTCAAGCTGGTTGGCAGCCGTGAACTTGTCGCCGTTGAAATAGTAGCCGCGGAAGATTTTGAAAGCAGTAGCGCCTGCCTCGTCCACGATATTGTAGGTGGCGTTTCCGAAATTGCCGGTGTCGATTTCGTCGATGGACGCAATCTTACCCTTGACGTACACTTTGTCGCTGTTCTGGTCGGCGGGCAGAGCGTTGGTCACTTCGAGGGCCTTGGCCACATTGTAGGGCGAAGCCTGTGTGCCCTCGCCTTCGGGCTTGACCTCGGGGGTGGGTTCGGGAGTCCAGGAGGGGTCGAAGCCGATACAGCCGGAAGCGTCGATCATGAGCACCTGCCAGTCGTTGTTGAAATAGCTGAGGATACCTACCACGGCACCTGTGCCGCCGGGTATCATCTCGTTGTGCCATGTGGAGCGATTGCTGCAACGCACATTGATGCGGCCGCCGGCAGCGTCGGTGACATAACGGTTTTCGGTGGCGGTGGCAGCGAAGGGCTGTCCGGCGTTCTGGAACGTCACGTTGTCGAGACGCACGAGACGGCTCATGTAGTACTGCAGCTGCTCGGTGTTGGACTTAGCGGCGGCAAGGGTGGCGATATCCACCGTCATGGTGTCCACGAGCTGCGGACGCGCGAGGCTGTTGGCCTGCATGTGCTCGGTGAGGGTGGCGTTCTCCAGGAAGGAGATCTCGGTGCCGCTGGCCTGTCCCATCTGGAAGAGGCCTGCGTAGCGGCCCACATAGCATCCCGAGAGATTAAGGTACACCTCGGCGCCGAAGGGGAACTGCGAAGCCAGCTTGGTGCTGCTGTTGAGCGTGCGCGAGGCGATGGTCATGGCGCCCGTCTCGTCCTCGATGACGATATTGTTGTAGATATTGCCGCTGGCATCGGAGCTGATGACGCGTGCTTTCACAATCACCTCCGTGCCGTCTTCGTTGAGGCCCACTGCGGTGTTGTAGTTGTTGGTGTCCTGCCAGTAGGCTGCCTTGAGCTCGGCGATGGTGGTGTTGGCCTGTCCGGCCCACTGCGATTCGGGCTCTACAACGGGAGGATAGGCGAAGTCGTCGTCGCAGGCGCTGAGAGCGGTGGCTCCGAGAGCCGCGGCCGCGATATATATGAGCGATTTTTTCATTGCTTATATTATATGTGTGAGTGAGGAGAGGGGTTTAGAAGCGCACACCTACGTTAAGGAACAGGCGTATGCCCTGGGCATACTGGTAGCGGTTCGGGTAGGCGCTGCGGTCGTAGTTCTTGGTGTCGAGACGTCCCTGCTGATAGGCGTAGGTGACCACGTCGCGGTTGTTGAGCACGTTGTTCACGTTCAGGTTGAAGTTGAGGCTGGGACCGTTGCGGAAGTAGATGGCCTTGCCGATGCTCAGGTTGAGCGTGAAGTGCGAGTCGAGCTTGTCCTGAGCGGCGAGCTCGCGGATCTTGGCTTCGAGCTCGGCCTGGTCGGGGTAGAGGCCCACGAGGCCGGGAAGCGCTTCGTGGTAGGCCGGCGAGAGGTTCACGTAGGCATCGCCCTGCCATGTGCCGTTGACGTTGAAGAACCAGTTTTTGGGAGCGGCGTAGTCGATGCCCACATTGAACTGGCTCTGGGGTGTCGAGCCCATGTAGTAGTTCTTGAGGTAGACGGTCTGCGTCACGTCGGGATAGAGACCGTTTTCAAACGAGCGTGTGCCCTGGGGATTGTTCTTGTACTGGAAGCGGGCGTATGTGCCGGCGAAGCTTGCGGTGATGCTCGGTGTGATCTTGTAGGCCATGCCGAGTTCCACGCCTTTGTATTCGCGCTTGACACCTTCAAGAGCGAAGATGGCATAGGTGTTGTAGGTTTCGTCGTAGAAGCCTGTGCGCTCTACCGCACGGTCCATCTGCGTGTAGTAGGCGGTGAGCGTACCGCGGAAGCGGCGATAGTTCCAGATGTAGGAGAGGTCGGCGCTGAAGTCGAGCTGCGATTCGGGATGGCCGATGGTGGTATTTTTCACGCGGGGAGCGATGAACACATTGTCGGCCAGAGGAGCGCGCGAGCCATATTCGGCCTGGAGGCGGAACTGGTTGCGGCCGTCGAGCTTGTAGGTGACACCGGCCTTGGCGGATGCTGTCAGGAAATCAAGCACGCGGCTCTTGCCTTTGGAGCCGTTCTCGCCCACTTCGGGAGCGCGGCCGTTGCGCATGTAGCCTTCGCGGTAGAAGTTGGTGTAGTTCACCTTGCCGCCGAAGTTGAGGTCCCACTTGGGGAGGTTTATCACGCTCTGGAGCCAGAGGCCGGCGTTGATGTGGTTGAAGTCGTAGTCGTAGCCGAAGCGGTCGCCCTTGACCACACGGCGGTTGGGGTTGTCGAGGTCGTTCTGGAGGTTGTCCGGAGCGAGGGTGATGTCGCGGTCGGAGAAGGGATCGACGTCGGTCCAGAACTCACCGCCGAGGAGGTCGCGGATGGTCTTGTAGTTGCTCTGGCGCGTGTAGTTGAAGTCCACGCCGCCCTGCAGCGATGCCACCTCGTCTATGCGAGTGTTGAAATAGCTGTTGAAGAGAGCCTGGAACTGCTTGTTGGTGCGGTTCTCGAGGATGTAGCTGGAGCCTTTTTTATCGGCATCGGAGAGTGTCTCGTTCTGGATATTGTTGAGACGGTTGATGCTGTAGAGGTTTTCCCAGTTGATCTGACGGAAGTTGTCGTCGTTCTGCCACAGCCATGTGTAGTACTCGGCTGCTTCGGGGTTGTCGTTCTTCTCGTAGTAGGAGGGGAGATAGCGGTAGTAGGTGGGGTTGGGGTCGTTGGCCTTGAAGTACTGCAGCGCGCTGCGTGTGTAGTGCGTCCAGCGCACAGCAGCGGCCGTGTTCACCGTGGTGGAGCCTTTCTTATAGAGCCAGCTGAGGATGGCCGTGGGGTCGAAAGTCTCCGTGATGCGGCTGGAACGCTTCTTGCCGTCCTGCCAGCCCCAGAAGGGGTTGTAGAGATTGTCGTCGGTGAGGTCGTAGACTTCCTGATAGGTGGCACCACCGGTGGCACGCTGTGTGGGGCCGCCGAAGGCGGTGAGAGTGAGCGAGTTGTTGTCGTTCAGCACTTTTTCAAGGCTGAAGAACAGACCTGCGCTATTGTAGAACGTGCCGGGCTGCACGCCTTCCTTGGCATAACGGCCGATGGCGCTTACGGTGTAGGCCCATCCGTGCTTGTTCACACCGGAGGAGTATGTGACCATGGCACGCAGCATGTAGTTGCTGTTGGTGTAGGCCACGGCGCCGTTGAAGCCGGGAGCGTAGAGGTCGGTAGTGGTGTTGTAGTTTGTGGAGCCGCCTATGTCGCCGAATCCGTAGTTGCTGGCATCAAGCCCTACGGTGTTGGTGCGGTTGCGGAACGCGCGCGAGCTCATGCCCAGCAGGGAGTTGAAGTTGAAACGTCCGCGGATGGGGTCGTTGAAACGGATTCCGTTGATGTACACGCTCTGGTACTGGCTGTCGTAGCCGCGGTAGTTGAAGTACATCGGACCGAAATTGTAGGAGGCCGTCGAGTAGTAGATGTTGTCGTTGGAGCCTGTGAGCGACGAAACACCCTGGCTCGTGCCTTCCTCATCATCGAGCGCAGCCTCATCGAACATGAGGTCGTCGGTGTTGCCGAAATAAGCATCCACTTCGTTGTCGACAGCGGGTACAAGCACTACTGTGCCGAGATCAAGGGTGCCATCGGACACATTCACATCAATGCCCATGGGCTGATAGCCGGGACAGGTGATAAGCAGATAGGCCTTACCGTTCTTAAGATTGCCCAGGCTGAAATCGCCATTGAAGCCGGTGGTGGCCTGTGTGCCTTGCAACTCCACGGTGGCGCCGCCGAGAGGGGCACCGGAAGTGCTGTTCACCACCACGCCCGAGAGCTTGGCGGTCTGCGCTGTCATCGCCAATGTCGATGCCAGCAGCATGAGAAGAAACAGTTTTAGTTTCATACAGTGGTTAAGGGTTATGACTGTGTATAAAAGTGATACAAATTTCGTCGTGGGCCGCGCACAAGGCGCAACACCGCAATTTCGGGTCAAATATAGTTAAAAAAATCCAAATAATATGCGCGCGCGTTATTTTTAACATCAAAGACACCCGCACCCGCAATAGCAATATGCCGGCGACAGAGGTTAATACATCTCTACCGCCGGCATATTTTGCCTTTCAGCGTCCTTTTTGCTCGGCCACGAGGGGGATGAGCAAGAATTTTACCATCCTCCCACAGGCTCGTCGAGAGAATAGTTGATGAAGTCGACGAACGGGCGCATCACAACGAGCATATCGGCCGCCTCTTCGGGCCACGAGGGCGAGGAGTAGAACGCCGGCGCCAATTCGTGGAACTTGCCGTAGCTCTTAAGGCGCAGCAACGCGGCTTCGGGATGGTCCTTAGGCCAGCCCTTGGGCACTGTCTTAAGCGCCGGCCCCACCCATCCGTCGCCGTAAAGACGGCGCATGTCAGGAGCTTCGACAATCTCGCGGAATTCATCGATATTGTCGACAATGGCCTGCCGCAACTTGCGCAGGTCCTGCGGCTTCAGGCAGTAAATGCCGCCATACAAACCGCCTTCGCCCAGACGCTCATCGAATTGCAGATAATAGCCGGCACGCTCGTCACGGCGCCCCTGCACCGGAAACGAGGCGGAAAAATACGTCTTGTAGGGTGTTTTGTCCGGCGAAAAACGCGTGTCGCGGTAAATGCGGTAGGCGGCCGTGCGCGCTGTAAGGCGCGACGCACGAGGGTCGTGCTGGGCCAGACGCGCTATCAGCCGGTCCACTTCCGAGAGCCATTGCTCGCGCACGGCGTCGTACTCGTCTTTGTGGGCCTGAAACCACGCGCGGTCGTTGTTCTCCGCCAGGCGGCGCAGAAAACCGAGAGCAGGGTGCAATTTACGAAGAGACATGGCGAAATCCGTTCAGCGGTTATTTAATCTCCTCCCAGTCGGCATCCTCCACCTGCGCCTCGGGCTTGGGCGCACGCTGCGAAGCCCCGGATGGCTCGTTCCCGGATGGCTCGGTGTATACGCGCATCTCCTCGAAAGCCACATACTCGCCCACATCACGGGCTATTTTTTTCTTCTTCGGCGATTCCGGCGCGGCGGATTCACGCCCGGGACCGGACGCACCGCGCGCAAAGGCATCGCGGAAAGCCTCGGCCTGGCGCATGTGGCGGCGCACCAGACGATACTGGCGCCACACAGCCCAGGCTATCCGCCCCAGGGGCAGAAGCACAAAAAAGAATATCAGAAGGAAAATCAGTGTACCCATAGGAGAAAAGAGAGCCGGGCGCGCCACACGCTATTCGGCATGGCGGCGCGTGAACATCGAGA
This sequence comes from uncultured Muribaculaceae bacterium, assembly GCA_910578095.1. Taxonomy (GTDB): domain Bacteria; phylum Bacteroidota; class Bacteroidia; order Bacteroidales; family Muribaculaceae; genus CAG-873. The sequence goes on from CAJTOZ010000035.1 coordinate 8,919, forward strand.
TGAGCATGTACAGCAGGATGGTCCACGCGAAACCGCTGACGCCGTAGAATACCACGAACGCTACCGCGGCGAGCAATATGACATAGCGGGAGAAATTCTCACGCAGGTCGAAATTCTTGAATTTGAGGGAAAACATGCGCATGTTGCCCACCATGGCGAGCGACACGAGCACGATGAAAATCACCATCACGGCAGTGCCGGGATAGCCATAGCGCTGCACCCAGCCGCACATGCCTATCCAGAAAATTGCATTGGCGGGGATGGGCAGACCGCGGAACGATGTGGTCTGGGTGGTGTCGACGTTGAATTTGGCCAGACGCAACGCTCCCATCGCCGGGATAAACATGGCCGCGTAACACAACCACGGATGGGAAGAATAATCCTGCATGAGGTTCAGCACCAGCATGGCCGGAGCCACACCGAAACTCACAAGATCGCTGAGCGAATCAAGCTCCTTGCCGATGGCGGAATAGGCTCGCAGAGCGCGGGCAGAGGCTCCGTCGCAGAAGTCGAACAGCGCTGCCGCGCCTATCATTATCCATCCCCACTCAAGGCCGCTGAAAGCGCCGATACGCTCGCTGTGGTGGAACGCAAACACTATAGCCGCGCAGCCGCTCAGCAGGTTGAGCAGCGTGATGGTGTTGGGAATGCAGGACACAATTTTTCTAAGCATTGGCTGTAGAGGGATTTAGGCGTGCCACCTGGGTGACACCACCGGTGGTGTGGTCGCCCAGCTTCACCATTATATCGCTGTCCACGGGCACAAAAATGTCGACACGCGAGCCGAATTTGATGAAACCCATGTGATCCTCGATAGAGGCTTCGATGCCCGGCTGGGCATAGGTGACAATGCGGCGCGCTATAGCACCGGCTATCTGACGCACCACCACCAACTGACCGCCGGGGGTGCGTATCACCACCGTCGAGCGCTCGTTTTCGGTGCTCGACTTGGGAAGCCATGCAGCCTGAAAACGGCCTTTGTGATGCGTGGTGTAGACAACTTCACCATCCACGGGAAACCAGTTGGCATGGACATTGAAAATGGTCATGAACACCGATATCTGAATGGCGGGCGCATGGAGATACTCGTTTTCGACAGTTTCTTCCAGAGCCACCACCTTGCCGTCGGCGCTTGCCACCACAGCATTGTGCGGATCGCCGGGAAACACTCGTTTGGGCGAACGGAAGAAATTGACCACCACCAGGTAGAACACCGCGCTGACTGCCGTGCACACCATGGCTACCACAGGGCTATTGCCCCACAGCCACAAGGGCACATTGACAGCAAGCAACGCTATAAGCGTCACTATCAGTATGTTCACTCCTTCATGGTGCAATTTCACTCTCATCGCTTCTTTCTATTGGGCAGCGGTGCATGCCGTTCAGCATGCAAAGTTAACGCATTTTTCCGTAGGCGCAAATTTTTGGCCCGTTTTTCAGATTTTTTATACACGATTATTGGAAATATACCCAACGACAATTCGAAAGCACAAACCCGCCCGCATTGTGCGTAAAAACGCAATGAAGGCCTAAGAGCCCGTCCCATAATAATGTTGTGGGGCAGGCTCTTAGGCTCTCCGGGCACCTCTGCTGTTAATCGTTTTGGTAAATAAGGTTCCACTGCGCCACCTCTTCGGGTGTTGCCGGTACATATTTCACCAGTGTCCACGACTCCGCATCTGCATCTTTGTCAACATTTCCGAACCACAATTCCCCGTCCGAAATACGCAGCAGTTTATACCATTTGAAAAGATACAAATCCACAACTCCGGTGCTTTCATCGTACTCGTAGCCAACAGTTTTCACCGAATAGTCAGGCGTGATGTCGTCCGGATTCCATCCGCTGCCATCAGTGCCGATATAGGACGTGTAGACCATCGCATTATGCTCATCAGCAATATAGAAACAAGGGCGCGGGTCATCACCCCACACCGGAGCGCAATTCAACACGGAGAATAACGGCCCGTTTTCCTTATCATACTGATAATGGCAGCAACTGCCGAATTTCCACCCGTTACCTGCGAACACACTATGGAATTCATCGGCAGAGGGGGCTTTGAAGTCCGTCATATCAACGTCGAGATGCATTTCACCATTGTCTTCCACCCAAACCATAGCATCAGGGAAACGCGCATCGTATTTCTTCACAACCACATCATTCTCAGCCTCTTCAGCATGATTTGGCATATCGTATTCAGAGCAACCGACGGCAAGCACCCCTGCGCACAGCATGCATACAAATAATAAAGACTTATCCATTTTAGATTTTGGTTCTTTAAATAAATTAAGATGCTCGAATTTACATTTGTCATTCAAAAAAGACAAACATTTATCAAAAAAAATAGGCATTTATGTTATATAACATATCATTTTCCCGTGGCCTACAAAAAAAGCGCATGGAACTTACGAATTTCTACTAATCCGCAAGCTCCATGCGCTTTATGATTTTGCACCTTACAGCTCTTTGCGCCATGCGCGGCGGCGGTGCTGGCGGCGCTCAAAGTATTCCCACTGCTTCTGCACGCTCTCGTTGCCCTCAAGCTCGAGGTTGCTCTCGGCCTCGCGATACAGGCGCCCGTCTGCCTCCTAATATTTTATTTTATTTAATTTGATGTTAAAAGAACGATATTCCCATACCCGTCGATAATGCCTGGGATCCCTTCTTTAGAAAGGATTGACGTAAATTCATCCATAAACATATCAGCATTAGAGAACTCAACGCTGGCCTCCTTGTAATTGCTGTTTATATAAACAAAAGACTTGCTATTGTTACGTCGTTTCTCAATAGGAAAAAGGTTGTATTTAAAGCAATCCGATCCGTACCAAATCAACCTGTTGAAAGAATGAGTTGCGCCCTGAAGCAATACGACGCCATTTTTATCATATAGTATTTGAGGCCAAGGGTCATTAGAAGACAAGCCTCCTCTTAACTCCCCAATCGCAATTCCATTTTTAAATTCTCCGCATTGGAATAAATTCTCTGTTGGCTCAATTATTACAGATCCTTTTTTATCTATATAAAACATTTTCATATCACCTCCATAATGGCTCCCCACTGAAACTGCAGCCAAGCCCTCGGAGAATTTGCACCCTTCATCATATTGAACAGGAATAACAATTTCACCATACTTGTTGATATAGCCAATCTTCCAATCTTTTTTTATAGCCAACAACCCCTCATGAAAACAACCGTCAGAATATATGCCGTTATTGCCATCATATGGAAATGAACCCAAAGGAAGTTCACCCATCACATCTCCATTCTGATCTATAATTATCCACCCATCACGCTTAGTCCTTACACATGCAAGATTTTCAGAAAACGGATACGCATACTCAAACTTTAACGAAAAGGGCTTTTTCCCAAACTTATTTACAAATTCATTGTGATTTTTCAAGCGAGGATAAGTGTATTCTCCATACAACATTTCATGGGACACATCATTGGAAACTTTTCTCTGAATCAACTCTCCTGTCTCTATGTCTATAATATCGTATTTAGCTTTTGCAAATGCCCCTCCCGAAATAGTACCGGATTTATCCACCTTTACATTATTTGTGCAGGATGCAAATCCATTAGAAACATCAATATGCTTGTAGGCGCAATCAACCGTGAGATTCCCTTTCTTGTTTATGACACCGTACAAGCCGTTCTTCTTAACAATCCAACCATCCCCTTTGGAAATATGATATGGTGTCAGATATGTATCAAACGCAAATGCGGTCAACTGATTGCCATCTTTATCAATAAAAGCGTACTTACCATTCTTTCCGACGGGGGCAATTCCATTCTTAAAAGGTCCGATACTATTAGCTCCAATTTTAATAATATTATCTATAATTTTCTTCATCTGAGCCAACGAGGATTCCGGCGTTCTCAAACCCGAAGCATTGGTTGTCTCGGATTTAATTACATCCCAACCTTGAAGTTTTAAGTTGTATATGCTCTTACTCTTAAGACCATCATACCCATATTTTTCAAACTTTATGATACACGTATTTTTGTTAGGACATTTGATATTCAACTGCTTTGCGCCAGGCGACAAATAAACCCAGTACTCACTTATGTCAAATTTTGTTTCAATAATGCTCCCTTCGAATTTACAACCAATCACAGGAAGCTGTATTTTTACTAACGAACATATATTGCCATTTAAATCCTTTTGCTGCATATTGACAACCATCGGTTCGTTACACTGCTCAAATGAGGTTACGACCAAATCTTGGGAATGCGCGCTAAATGAGACTATTATATAGAGTATAAATGAAATTAACTTCTTCATATCAGCTATTTTATTGAAGTTAGAATATAATATCTAAATCAGGTTAATCCATTCATTTATGATACAGTCATTCTCAATCGACAGATCAGCCGTATGGACCATGCACCGGGATACAGGCATGGCTTTTGCCTCCAAATCTAAGGTCTATCGTCGGCTCTTCACAAAAAAGGTGCTTAATATATAGCATCTACAGCTCTTTGCGCCATGCGCGGCGGCGGCGGTGCTGGCGGCGCTCAAAGTATTCCCACTGCTTCTGCACGCTCTCGTTGCCCTCAAGCTCAAGGTTGCTCTCGGCCTCGCGATAGCCGTGGGCCTTGAAGCGCGGGATGAGCTCGCAGAACAGCAGCGAGTTCACACCCTTTCCCTGGAGATCCTTGCGCACAGCCACAAGCAGCAGATCCACCACATCGACGCCGTTGCCCTGGACAGCACGCAACAGGTGCCACCAGCCGGTGGGCAACATCTTGCCGCCGCAGCGCTGCAGCGCCGCCGTGAGGGAGGGCATGGCTATGCCGGCACCGGCGAGACGACCGTCGGCATCCACTATTATACTAAGGTCGTCGAGGCGCAGGATACCGAGGTAGCTGTCGACATAATGGTCAATCATTCGCTCGGTGAGCGGAGTGAAGCCGTACAGCTCGGCATAGGCCTCGTTGATGAGGTGAAAAAACTCATGACCATACTTTTCCTTCAGCTCCTTGCGCGACGACACGTGCACGCTGTGCAGCCCGAACTTGCGGCGCACGATGTCGGCGATGCGCAGCATCTTCTCCGGCACGGCATCGGGCACTTTTATGCGATACTCCACCCAGTCCACATCCTTGACAAATCCCATGCGCTCCATGTGGCGGGGATAATATGGATAATTGTAGATGGTGGCCATCGTTCCGGCCTCTTCAAAGCCTTCCACGAGCATCCCCTCATGGTCCATATCGGTGAAGCCCATGGGGCCGATGATAGCCTTTGCGCCGCGCGAGCGCCCCCACCGGGCGGCAGCGTCGAAAAGAGCATCGACCACAGCGGCGTCATCGATAAAATCGACGAAGCCGAAACGCATGGATTTTTCGCCATACCGGCGGTTGGCGTCGTTGTTTATTATCGCCGTGATGCGGCCCACGGTCTTGCCGCCGCGCAAAGCGAGAAAACTCTGCGACTCGCACACTTCCGATGCCGGATTCTTGCGCGGATCGAGCGTGGCGAGCTCATCCACCACCAGCGGCGGAACAAAATACGGGTTGTCCTTGTACAGGTCAATGCCAAAATGAATATAATCCAGCAGCTCGCGGCGCGTCGGCTTCAGAGCTTTCACTACTATTTCGTCTTTATCTGTCATGGGGTATGGGCGGAATGTGGGGATGGATGCGTCGAAAAAAGGCTCTAATGCGCGGCCGGCAGTGGACGCGAGAGCAGCCAGGCCAGCACCGTGACCATCACGGCCAGGAATGCTATCACAATTATGTACAGCCTGTTGCTGCGGCGTGAAGCCAGAGCCAGCTGCAGCTCCTGCACGTCGGATATACGGCGGCGGTCGGTGCGCAGGCAGCGGTCGGCCACCGCACGCAGCGGAGCATCCTCGATGCCTGAAGCGTCGAGCGTCTCCTTCACCACCTCTCCGTAGGCGCGGATGTCGTCATTGGCAGCCGAACGGCTCAGGGACGCGCGCTGCTCGAAGCCCACGTCGATGAGTTTGAGATTTCCTATGTTTTCCGTAAATATTATACGCTCCGGGCGTATGGGATGATGCACGATATGATTGGCCTGTATATATTCCAGCGCTGCCGGCAGGCAACGGCGCAGCTGCTCCACATGGGCAGGCGTGACGCCGCCGGTGTCGATGAGCTTGCGCAGCGAGGTACCGTACACGTCGTCGCACACGATGCAGCGTCCCACACCGGGCACATCCTCGAAATCGTTGATCATGACGATGTTGGGGTGCGCAAGGTTGTAGCGCACATCAAATTCCTGCTCTATCATGCGCATGTATTCGGGATTGTCGCTGTATTCGGGGCGGAGCGTCTTGAGCATCACCCATTTTCCGAGCTTACGGGCGGTGTAGACGTGATAAAACTCCTCGTCCCATTCGGGCAAATGCTCAATCTCGGTCCATCGGGCTGCGGTATCGGTCATTACTGGAGATATTAGAGGCTAATTACTATTGTGAGGCAAAGTTACAGATTTTTTGTGAGTATAAAAAAATTACCCGTCGTCTCGACGAGCAATCTTCTTAACCTTAAATCTAATACCATGAAAAACACGTTGCAAATTTAGGCATTATATGTTATATAACATATTTTTTAGGCTAAAAATTTGTGAATTTAAACAAATTTAACACAGTTTGCAGTTTCCTCTCTCCCGGCCTTCGAGGCATCACAAGGCCTTAAGGCCGGGAGATGAGTAGCGAATCAATAGGTCATAGGGGTGTACAATGGGGGATTGTAGAGATTTTCTTTACGATCTCCGGCTGCGCGCCGGCTCAACGGTAGTCGGCGAACTGTTCCTGAAGCTTCTTGCGGGCGAAGAAGATGCGGCTCTTTACGGTGCCCAGCGGGAGCGACATCTTTTCGGCTATCTCATTGTATTTGTAGCCGGCCACATGCATAGAGAACGGAATGCGGTAGTCGTCGCTGAACGAGTTGATGGCATCGCTGATCTCGGAAGCGGTGTACGAGCCTTCGGGAGTTTCGAGACCGCTGTCCTGGGAGAGGTTGAGGTGGTAGAGGTTTTCCGTGGTGTCGCTCACGACGGCTGCGCGGGCACCGCGGCGGTAGTTGTTGATGAAGATGTTGCGCATGATGGTGAACACCCAGCCCTTGAAGTTGGTGTTCTCGGCGTACTTGGCTTCGTTGTCGAGAGCCTTCAGCGTGGTATCCTGCAGCAGGTCGTAGGCATCGTCGCGGTTGCTGGTGAGCATGTATGCGAAGTTGAGGAGATTGCCCTGGAGTTTCATCAGATCGTTTTGAAATTTCTCGGTTCCCATAGTAGTAATTTTTATATCGGTTGGTGAATGTTTTTGTGATGTTTCTTTGTCGTTGACGATTCAAAGTTACACAATTTTCGACAAATGCAAGTATTTTTGAGTTAAAATACGTTAATTGTGAATATTACACCCTTTTTATATATTTAAATAGCTAATGTTCAATATATTATAAAATATTACATATGTTTCACTATTGTTACAAACAGCGCATCAGGCTGTCACAATCTTGTTTTTGTAACAAATCTGAAACAGAATTTACACAGCTACGGCACTTGATTCTATAACATAAAAGCGATGCAATTGTTGAGCCGTTTTTATAAATTTATACATGTTTTCTGAGTGTGCAATCTTCAATAATGCGCGGAACGTAGCGAAAAACGAGAATAAATACGTATCTTTGCAGCATCGCGCACGCGCACGCACATACAACAATGACAGAACAACTACACAAAAAAGGCATTGTCGGCAAAATCGCCGCCTACGGAATCCCGCTCATAGTCAGCGCCGGGCTCTGCTACGTGCTTTTCACGAGCATCGACTTCTCGGAAATGGCCGACATAGTGCGCCGCGAGTGCCGTCCGCAATGGATAGCCGCAGCGCTGGCGCTAAGCATCGTGAGCCATGTGGTGCGTGCGGCGCGCTGGCGTATACAGCTGAACGCGCTCGGCCTAAAATGCTCATTGTGGGAACTGACGCTCAGTATCTTCGGCACCTACGCCGTCAACCTCGTGTTTCCGCGGCTTGGAGAAATATGGCGCACCACTTTTGTGGCGCGCCGACGCCATGCGCCGTTCGCCCAGGTGTTCGGCTCCATGGTGGCCGACCGTCTCAGCGACACCATAACCGTCCTCATCATCACCGCCTGCACCTTCGCGCTTGCCTCGGGCCACATGCTTGAATATCTCAAGGGGTCGGCGGGCACACTCGGACGCATAGGCGCGCTGCTGTCGTCGCCATGGCTCTGGGCTGCAGGCATAGCATGCGCAGCCGGGGCATGGCTTTTCATAGCGCGCTCGCGCTCGGCATTCGCCACCAAGGTGCGCGAGGCCGTAGGAGGCTTGTGGAAAGGCTTCGCCGTAGTGGCCACGATGCCCGGACGCGGCTTGTGGCTGCTCCTCACCATAGCCTTGTGGGGCTGCTACTGGCTGCAGCTGTACCTGGCATTCTTCGCCTTCCCCTTCACTGCATCTCTGGCAAGCACCGGCGGTGGCTTGCTCGCCGTGCTCGTCACCTTCGTGCTCAGCAGCATCTCCATGGGAGTGCCCAGCAACGGCGGCATAGGCCCATGGCAATGGTCTGTCATCTTCGCCCTGGGCAGCTATGGCATAGCAGCCCCCGAAGCCGGCGCTTTCGCCAATCTCGTGCTGGGCACACAGACGCTGCTGCTGATAGCCCTGGGCATCTTCACTTTCGCGTGCATAGCAATATCCAACAAACACCAAGATACAATCCAACAACAGAAATGAAAGTAGTCATCATCGGCGTGGGCGGCGTCGGCACAGTCGTGGCCCACAAATGCGCACAGCACCCCGAAGTATTCTCCGAGATCGTGCTCGCTTCCCGCACTCTGTCGAAATGCGAGGCCGTGGCAAAAGCCATCGGCGCCCCCAATATCTGCTGCGACACCGTCGACGCCGACGACGTGGAGCAGATCGTGGCTCTCTTCGAGCGCCACAAACCCAAGATGGTAATCAACGTGGCGCTCCCCTATCAGGACCTCACCATCATGGACGCATGCCTGCGCTGCGGTGTCAACTACCTCGACACGGCCAACTACGAGCCGCGCGACGAAGCGCATTTCGAATACTCCTGGCAGTGGGCCTACCGCGAACGCTTCGAGAAAGCCGGCCTCACGGCCATCCTCGGATGCGGATTCGACCCGGGCGTGAGCGGCGTGTTCACAGCCTATGCCGCCAAGCACCATTTCAGCGAAATGCAGACACTCGACATCGTGGACTGCAACGCCGGCAACCACGGCAAGGCTTTCGCCACCAACTTCAACCCCGAGATAAACATCCGCGAGATCACACAGCGCGGCCGATACTACAAAAACGGCGAATGGGTGAGCACGGAGCCGCTGGAATTCCACATGCCCCTCACCTACCCCAACATCGGTGAGCGCGAAAGCTATGTGCTCTACCACGAGGAGCTGGAATCGCTTGTGCTAAACTATCCCAGCATCCGCCGCGCACGCTTCTGGATGACCTTCGGACAGGAGTACCTCACGCACCTCCGCGTGATTCAGAACATCGGCATGGCACGTATCGACGAAGTAGACTACAACGGCACCAAAATCGTGCCCCTGCAGTTCCTCAAGGCCGTGCTGCCCAACCCTCAGGATCTCGGCGAGAACTACCACGGCGAAACAAGCATCGGATGCCGCATAGCCGGTCTCGACAAGGATGGCAAGCCCCTCACATATTATATATACAACAACTGCTCGCACGAGGAAGCCTACCGCGAGACGGGCATGCAGGCTGTGAGCTACACCACAGGCGTACCCGCCATGGTGGGCGCCATGATGTTCCTCACCGGCAAATGGGCCACTCCCGGCGTGCACAACGTAGAGGAATTCGACCCCGATCCCTTCCTCGCCGAACTCGCTGCCAACGGCCTGCCCTGGCATGAAGTGCTGCAGGGCGACCTCGAGGTGGACCGCATGGATCTCTAAGCATCCCAACAACGCAACATAAAGCAGCGGCAGCGCCGGAATAGGCGCTGCCGCTGTAGCATTTTATAGCACGGGAGGGGGGGGGCGGTCAGATCTGCTGGTCGTCCTGAGCCCGCTCGTAGGCCTCGACTATGCGCTGCACCAGAGCATGGCGCACGATATCTTTCTTGCCGAACTCCACGCGCCCGATGCCGGGCACATCGCGCAGCACGCGCAACGCCTGCACCAGACCGCTGGAAGTGCTGCGGGGAAGGTCGATCTGCGTGACATCGCCCGTGATTATCATCTTGGCATTCATGCCCAGGCGCGTCAGGAACATCTTTATCTGGTGGGTGGTGGTGTTCTGGGCTTCATCGAGCACAATCACGGCATCGCTGAGCGTGCGGCCGCGCATGAAAGCCAGCGGCGCTATCTGTATGACCTTGCTTTCCATGTACTCGCGCAGTTTCGCAGCGGGTATCATATCCTCCAGGGCATCGTAGAGCGGCTGCAGATACGGGTCGATCTTGTCCTTCATGTCGCCGGGCAGAAATCCCAGCTTCTCGCCGGCCTCCACTGCCGGACGCGAGAGAATGAGCTTGCGCACCTCGCGGTTCTTGAGCGCACGCACAGCCAGGGCTATAGCCACATAGGTCTTGCCGGTGCCGGCAGGGCCGAGGGCAAATGTGAGGTCGTTTTTGGTGAATTCCTCCACGAGGCGCTGCTGATTGGGCGTGCGCCCCGATATGGGCTTGCCATTGATGCCGTAGATAATCACATCGTCGCGCTTCAGCTCCTTGGGAGCATCGCCCTTCACTATGTCGAGTATCACTTCCTCGGTGAGGGCGTTGTGATGGGCGGCGTACTCCTCGAGCTCCTTTATCTTGCGCTCGAATTCTGCCGTTTCGCTGTCCTCGCCTATCACCTTTATCACCGAGCCGCGGGCGGCCACGCGCAATTTAGGGAAAAGATTGCGGATGAGCTGCATGTTGGAGTTGTTCACCCCGTAGAAGCTGACGGGGTCGGCCGAGTCGATAAGTATAATCCGTTCTATCATGGTTTTGTCTTGATGTTTGATCTATCAGCCGGCGGTGAGGCCGCCGTCTATTTTCAGCAGTGAGCCTGTGCAGAAACCCGCCTGTGTGCCGAGGAAGAAGATAGCGTCGGCCACCTCCTCCGGACGGCACACACGCCCCAGCGGAAACAACCCGCGTTCCTCCTGCCACATCGCGTCCACCTCGCCGCCGCCGGCATCGTGGGCATCGGCAAAGATTTTGTCGACCATGGGCGTGCTGACCGTGGCCGGGCACACAGCATTGACCCGCACACCGTGCGGGGCCAGCTCCAACGCCGCCGTGCGGGTGAGCTGCGCGATGGCGCCTTTGGTAAGGCCGTAGCCGAAGTTGCCGGGCTTGCCGATGAAAGCCTGGTCGGAAGCCGTGAGCACGATAGATCCGCTTCCGGCGGAACAAAGCTGCGGAGCCGTGCAGCGCAGCGTGTTGACCGTGCCCACAATGTTGATGCGCAGCAACCGGTCCAGCTCCTCATCGGTGATGGTGAGAAGCGTGTTGCGGGCATGCACCCCTGCATTGGCCACCACACAGTCGAGGCCGCCCATACGCTCCACAGCCGCCGCTACGGCCGTCGCCATAGCCTCGCGGTCCGAGATATCCACAGGCAGCATCAGCACCACGCCGTCGGTTTCGCCGAGATTGCGGCGCAGGGCCTCCCCGTCGATATCCACGGCGGCCACCTGCCACCCTTCGGCAGCGAATTTCAATGCCGTGGCCAGACCTATTCCCGAGGCGGCTCCGGTGATAAGCACCCGGCCGCGGTCCTTGATGTCAGATTCGTCCCTATTCATATGCTGTTTCAGTCACATACTTTATAATTATAACAGATTAAATCCGTTTTGGATGATATATTTCACCATAAGTGCCGCAAATCCCAGTGCCGTAGCTCCGGCACAAAGCCTGAGCGTGGCTCCGCGGAATCGCATGCCGTAACGCCGGTAGATGCACACCACCATGCAGCCGTACACCAAATACTCCACCACATAGGCCACACCGAGGCCGGCAAAACCCCACAGCATGTAGCCTCCTATCTTAAGCACCAGCCCCAGAATCTCGCTCGTGCCTTCAAGAAACACATACATACGCCCGTCGCCACGCGCCAGCACCACGTAGGCCACGCAGAACGAGAACGCACGCAGCGCCATGCCGCACACAGCGATATCGACATAGGGCAGCAACGGCATGAAACTCTCGGCATACAGCACCCGCACCATCAGCTTGTCGGCGATGAGAAACACCACCATCAGCGGCATCAGCATGCGCGCCACTATCTTGAACTCGTGGGCCACGAACACCTCCATGCGCATGCGGGAGGCCGACACCGAGGCCAGGCGCGGATAATACTCCGTGCTCAAGGCGGTGAAAATCACGCCCACATAGGTGTTGATAAGCGTGAAGCCGGCCTGATACACGCCCAGCTCGCCCTCGGAGGCAAAGCGGCTCATGAACACCACGAACAGATAGCTCGTGAGGCGCCCCACCACAGCCGCCACCGTCAGGAAAATTCCCAGCCGCAGCATCGGACGCGCCGAGCGCCAGGCCTCGGCATAGCCGGGCATCACGGGTGCAGGACAGCAAAGCCGGCGCTCGCGCCGCGCCCACAGAGCATATACCACAGTCATGAGCAGATACACCGGCAGCACAGCCTGGAGCCTGAGACCATAGTAGAGAGGCACCGACACCAGCGTGCACGCCAGCGATGCCGCGAATGATACGCGCGCCAGAGCCTTAAGTTTCCCTGCCGCCTGGAGCGCTGCCAGATCGGCGTCGAGATATATGCCCGCGCCCACTCCCACGCCCAGCAGTGCGAAGCACCACCATTCCGAAGTAGTGGACAAGGTCCAGTAGCTCAGGGCAGGAGAAAGCGCCACGGTGGCCACGCACCCGCCGACAGCCAGCATCATGGCCACACGCAGCAGCACACCCATGCGGCGCGACCGCTCGGAGGCGGGGGCGGCCGAAAGCTCGCGCACGCCTCCTGTGCGCAAGTTCAGGCCCACGGCCGATACCAGCAGCTCCTGCGTGGATATGAAAATGGCATTCAGCCCCACACCGGCCGGTCCGAGCCACACCGCCACCAGTTTTGTGCGGACTATGCTGAGCAGAATCATCACAGCCTGCACCCCGGTGAAGAGGCCCATGGCCTTTATTATCCTCCCGGACAGTTTCACGGTTTTACCCATTCGGCAGGGTTAAGTTTCTGCTTCTCGTGGCGAAGCTCGAAGTGGAGCACGGAGCGACCGCCGTCGTCGGGATCGCTGTAGATGTGGCCAAGGCGCTGCGAAGCCTTCACCTTGTCGCCCTTGCGCACATCGATGCGGTCGAGACCGGCATACACGGTCAGGTATTCGCCGTGGCGCAATATCACGATGTTCTGATATCCGTCGATGCGGAACACCGATGTCACCGTGCCGTCAAATACGGCACGGGCATGAGCCGCGCTGCCGGCGGCCTCGATGTCGATGCCGCTGTTCTGCACCTGCACACCGGGTATGCGCGGATGCTCCGTGCGGCCGAAGCCACTGACTATGCGGTAGCTGCCGGCCACGGGGAAGAGCAGGCGCCCCTTGTTGCTCTGGAAACTGCCGCTCAGGGCGCGCTCCGCGGCAGCCGTATTCATCATCGTCGGCGCAGGAGCGGCCTCGGGCTTGGGCTTGGAAGCAGCGGGAGCGGAAGGCGCCGGAGATGCCGTACCGCCGGCCGTAGCCTCGGCACGGGCTTTGGCGTCGGCCTCGGCTTTTGCCTTGGCGCGGGCGGCTTCGGCAGCCGCTTTGGCGCGCGCTTCCTCCTCGCGGCGACGCTGCTCTTCGGCCTTGCGCTGTTCCTCGGCTATGATACGGTCGAGCTCACTGTCGAGGGCCTGGGCCAACTTGCGCTTTTCGGCGAGGGCACGTTTGAGCGAAGCGCCCTCGCGACGCAGCGATGCCACCAGAGTGTCGGCACGCAGCTGCTTGTCGCGCAACACCGTGCGTGCCACGGCCATGCGGCCCAGCTCCTCGCGCTGGCGCTGATGAAGCGCTGCCAGTGCCTCGCGGCGCACGGCCAGAGAGTCGGTCTGCGCCCGCAGGCGCGATGCCTTTGCCGAGTGT
>CAJTOZ010000036.1 GCA_910578095.1 uncultured Muribaculaceae bacterium
CACACGCTTGGTTGCGTTGTTTTCAAGTGAGTGAGAGACCTTCCCCGTCAGCTTCCAAGCTCTTTTTCACCTTATACAGCCAAAGAGCCCGCGGCCACGGATGCGAGTCCGGCCACGACCTCACTACCCTTGCAAGGGCACACGAGGCGCCGCCAGCACCCGGCTCCGCTGAGGCACAAGGCTGACAATCACTAAGGTGGCAATAGCGTAAGGGATCCACCTCTTCCCATTCCGAACAGAGAAGTTAAACCTTACAACGCCGATGGTACTGCGAAAGTGGGAGAGTAGGTAACCGCCCCCTATTCAAAACCCCGGACCTCCAGATGGAAGCCCGGGGTTTTTCATGCGCGGCTATGAACCGTAGCTGTTTATATATTTGTTATTAATCAGATAGTTTATCAGAGTTTTTAGACACCCTCTTAATATCCTTTACCATGCAAGAGAACTATATGAAGAAACCCATGCGCCGTGGTTTGCCTGAGCGCACTGACATCAGCGAGGACGATGCGCGCTACATGCAGATGGCCATAGACCTCAGCATTGAGAATGTGCGCAACGGCGGCGGCCCGTTCGGAGCTGTCGTGGTGCGCGACGGACAGATTCTTGCCACGGGTGTGAACCGTGTCACGGCCAACTGCGATCCTACGGCCCATGCGGAAGTGTCGGCCATTCGTGCGGCATGCGCAGCCACCGGGGAGTTTCATCTCAAGGGGGCTACGGTGTACAGTTCGTGTGAGCCTTGCCCCATGTGCCTGTCAGCACTTTATTGGGCCAATGTGAGCCGTATCTGTTACGGCAATACCAAGGAGGATGCGAAGGCTATTGATTTTGATGACCAGTTCATCTACGACCAGCTGGAGCTGCCTTACGAGGACCGCAGCATCAAGTGCGAGCATTTCATGGGCGATAAGGCTATCGAGGCTTTCCGCCTGTGGGCTGACAGCACTGACAAGATAGCATATTGATTGCTGCGTGGCTGTGTGTCTCTCTGCCACGGCACGATGAAACAAGCCCTGCATGGAGTTTTCCGTGCAGGGCTTTTATTTGTGGGGCGTAGCGGCTCAGGATGGCAGAGAGCGTCCGCGCTCGCGGCGGAAATACAGGATGAAGATGAGTATGGTGCCGACGGCGACGAACGGAATGCCTGCGAGCGCCGGATATGTGTAGCCGTAGCCGGCACGTATGACGCTGCCGCCTACGGCCGCTGCGATGGCGTTGCCGGCGTTGTAGGCTATCTGGATGAGGGCTGCTCCGAGCATTTCGCCGCCGCGTGAGTAGCCTACGATGGATGATTGCAGCGGGCTTCCTGAGCCGAACATGGCCATGGTGCAGAAGAATGTGAGCGGAACTATGGCCCATTGTATGCGCGCGAAAAAGAATATGAGCAGCAGGAGCAACAGGGCCGACGCCTGCATGGAGGCCGCGATGAGCGATGGCTTGAAGTAGGAACCGAGCCGTCCGGCGAGCAGGTTGCCGGCAAACATTCCTGTGCCGGCGAGGAGCATCAGCCAGGTGAGGTCGGCGGCGCTGAAACCGCTGACGCGTGTGAGCAGGGGATCGATGTAGCTGTACCAGCAGTAGATTCCGCTCTGGCCTATGAACACACCTCCGAAGATGAGCCATGGTGGCAGCGTGCGCAGAAAGCGGAACTGTCCGCGCAGGCCTCCGCTGTCGGGTAGGGGTGCGAGGTAGGGTAGCCACAGGCGCAGAAGAATGAAGGTGGCGCCTCCGGCAATGCCGGCCGCGAGGAAGGCGAGGCGCCAGGATAGCGTGTTGGCAAGCCATGTGCCGAGGGGCACACCGAAGAGGTTGGCTACGGTCATGCCTGCGATCATGAGGGCTACGGCCTGCACTTCGCGGCCGGGGCGGGCGAGCTTGCGGGCAACGATAGCTCCCACGCCGAAATATGCGCCGTGCGGCAGTCCGGAGATGAAGCGTGCGCCGATGAGGGTCCAGAATCCCGGTGCTGCCGCTGCGAGCATATTGCCGATGCAGATGACAGCAGCCAGAAGGAGCATGATGCGTTTGAGGGGGTAGCGGCGCACTTTCAGAAGCGCGAGGGCCCCGAAACACACACCTGTGGCGTAGGCCGAGATGAAGTGTCCCGCCGAGCTTACGCTGATGTTGAAACCGGAGGCGATGTTGACGAGTATGCCCATCATGACGAATTCGGCAATGCCGAGGGCAAAAGTGCCGAGCGACAGGGCAAACAAAGCTTTATTCATAGGGTCGGAATGATACAATCTTTTTTACGCTGCAAAGTTACATAAAAAAGAAAATCGGCTGTCTCACGACAACCGAAAAACTTTAACCTTAAATCTAAATACCATGAAAAACACAGTGCAAATATAGTAGCTTTGTAATCGAAACATGCGCCGGCGCACTTTTGTTCGGGTAAAGTTGGAAATAAGGCCTGTTTTAACATTTATTAGCACGATAAAGACGCTTTAATTTACTAAATTTGAAGTCCAATAACAAAACACAGGCTGATGACAATTAAAATCCTTGTAATAGACGACGAAGAAGCCATCTGCGAGATTCTGAAATTCAATCTTGAGAAGGAGGGCTACGACGTGGATTGTGCTTACAGCGCCGAGGAAGCCCTGGAGATGGACCTGTCGGTGTACACTCTCATCATGGTGGATATCATGATGGAGCGTATCAGCGGCTTCGATTTTGCCAAACGGGTGCGTAATAATCCCGAAACGGAGTTTACGCCGATAATATTCTGCTCGGCTCTCGGTGCCGAGGATGATAAAGTGATGGGCCTGAACATCGGCGCCGACGATTATGTGACGAAGCCGTTTGTGATAGGCGAGGTGCTTGCCCGCGTGCGTGCCGTCCTGCGTCGCGCAGCCGCCATGTCGGAGCGCGCCGCCACGGCACAGACGCATGAGAACGCCGATGTGGAGCCCAATGTGGTGTTCCGCGACCTCTGCATAGATCTGAATCAGAAAATATGCTATCTCAAGGGCGAAGAAGTGAGCCTGACGCGCACGGAGTACGATCTGCTGCTCTTCTTCCTGCGCCACCCCAACCGCATTTATTCCCGCGAGGAGATCATAACCCAGGTATGGGGCGATGATGTTGTGGTGACAAACCGCACGATAGACACCAATATCACGCGTCTGCGCAAAAAGCTCGGCGAATATGGCAACAACATCATCACCCGCCAAGGATTCGGCTACGGCTTTAAGGAAACACATTAGTTACCACTGGCAGCTATTTGTGCCGCTGACGGTGGCTATGTGGGCTATCGTCGTGGGCATGGGTCTGTGGCAGCGCAAGAACATGGAGATAATCAACGACGCGCGTGTACGCGAGCCGTTGGAGCTTGTCAACAGCCGCGTGATCGCAGCTGTTGAGAATGATGTCGACCCGTTGCCGTTCATAAATTTCATAGGTAATTACTATAAGGAAAATCCGCTCTACGAGTCGTTCTGCATCTCGGTGTACCGCGACGGGCGCCTGATCTACAACACGGGCGATATAATAAAGCCCGAGATGGCAGAGACCGACGGCACCATGGTGCATGTGCAGGAAAAAGGCGCCAATTTCTTCTATAAGGCCCAGAAGAGCTCGGATGGACGCGTGGAGGTGTATTCCATGATGCCGTTCGACAAGGAGATTTCCGTGATGCTCGACGAGAAGAGCGAGGATTTCTGGTGGATAATGCTTGTGATAGCGGCTGTGCTCACTGTGATAGGCTATTACAGCACCCGTCATTTCGGCCGAAACATAAGCATGCTGCGCACGTTTGCCGAGCGCGCGGCCACGAGCCCGGACTTTGTGCCGTCGGCCGATTATCCCCACGACGAGCTCGGTGAGATATCGCGCCAGATAGTGCATATCTATCAGGAGCGCCTGCAGGCGATGAGGCGTCTGAAGCAAGAGCATGAGGTGGCCATCCATGCCATGGAGGAAAAAGCCAGAGTGAAGCGCCAGCTCACCAATAATATAAATCATGAGCTCAAGACGCCCATAGGCGTGATAAAGGGCTATCTGGACACTATTGTGGACAATCCTGACATGGACGAGGCTTCGCGCCAGCATTTCATACGCAAGGCTCAGGAGCATGCCAACCGTCTGGTGCAGCTGGTGGCCGATGTCACGGCCATTTCACGCCTGCAGGACGGCAGCTCGCTGATAAATCTTGAGGATATCGACTACCATGATGTGGTGTACACTGTGTGCTCCGATGCCGTGGATTCCGGTACGATAGGCTCCATGAATTTTGAAAACGGTGTGCGCCCCGGCACATATATAAAGGGCAACTACAACCTACTCACGGGCATGCTGATGAATCTGGTGCGCAATGCCGTGGCCTATTCGCGTGGCACGGAATGTGGTGTGCGTATGCTCGGTGAGGACGACAAATTCTGCTATTTCGAGTTTTATGACAATGGCCGCGGAGTGGGCGATGAGCACCTTCCTCACCTTTTCGAGCGCTTCTACCGTATCGATTCCGGCCGTTCCCGCAAGGTGGGCGGCACAGGTCTCGGCCTGCCCATAGTGCAGAATACCATCGAGGCCCACGGGGGAACCATCGAGGTGCGCAATGCCGAGCAGGGTGGTCTCGTGTTCCGCTACAATCTGCCTAAAGCCCACCTTAAGGGCGACGCGTAGGATGCAGCCGGATGACAATTGCCAATGTGGCAAGAAGTATGAACGATGGCATTGCCGGGTAATGGTATCGTGTGGCTCCGACTGTCGCGATTGTAAGTATTATGTTTATGAAAACGGGTGTCAGGATTACTGCTGCAAAGTTGCGGGCTCGCGCGCCACGCTTGCACAGTATGTATAGCCCTGCCGCAGCGAGTAGCAATATAAAATAGTAAGGTATGGACTCGAGCAGGACGAGGCGTTTGAAAGACGGTGTCATCCGGCCTTCCGGCGTCAGTGTACCGACGGCGCATTCTTCGTGCAGCGATGTGTGGTAGCTGTCGCAGAAATATTGCCGGTATAATTTTGCGGGTATCAATGCTGTGAATCTGTAAGGATGTGCTATTGTCCAGTCCAGGGCGCGAGCTTTCCACAGAGAGTCTTTCTGAAACACATTATATCCTAACCTGTCGGGTATGTCGCCCTCGCGCCCCTCGGCCAGAACCAGTGGGTTGTAGCCACCATCGGCGGTGTCGTTGGCTCCAAGCAGCGCGTTTACTCCGCCTGTGGTAGAAAAGAGGAATGTGTGTCCCGATGCGAGCCTGTTGGCAAAGGCGAGCATTCCCAGAAACAGCGCAATGCTTCCGAAAAGCCATAACAGTCGGCGCGCAGCGTGCGCGTGCACAAGGATACACACTATGGCGGTGACAGCAAATGTGATGCCTACAGGACGTATATAATTTGACAACACGATGAGAAAAGCCGAAAGTATAATCATCTTGCGGCCGCGGAAAGTGAGTGCGAGCAACGCCCCGGTCCCTGCCACGGTGCACGGCAAGTCGCTCATGAAAGATGTGACAATAAGCGTGTTGGATGGGAGCAGACAAAACAATATCACGAATATTCGAGATGAGGTGTTTCCACATGTGTGCCTGACCACGCGGAAAAGAATCCACAATAGAGTGCAATTCAGCACCACGTTCATCCAAAGACCGGCCACCGAGCTGCCGAATAGGGCTATGCATAGGGCCAACATATTGATATACCCGGGGTTGGCGATATAGCTGTCGGTGGCGATATGGTGTGGGAGTGGATATGCAGATCCGGCATTTATGCAATCATATGCCAGTGAAAGATAGTAGCCGGAGTCGCTTGTTGGAGTGTAATGGCTATATCCCACGACTGCTGTAATCTGTGCTATGAGCCACATAGTGGTTATGCACAGTGTAGTCAGCCGTATATATGCGTCACGATTCATGGTGTTTTATAATCAAGAATGCTGCCACTGCGGCGGCTATAGTTCCGCACCAGTTGGCGCCCAAGTCGTATATATCGGCGCTCCGTGTGGTTGTGAGGGCGCCTTGCATCAGTTCTGTAGCTACTCCGAAGGCCATCACCCATAGCGCTGTGACGGCAATATTGCCTGCCCGGCATGGCAATGACGCCCGGCTCCGGTCGAAGGTGGCTACGGCGGTGAGCGTGGCCATCATGATGAAGTGCACGGCCTTGTCAGCCCCTTTGAACAGCGGTAACTGGGGTGGTTTGGGCGGATGCGGCATCAGCACTATATAGAGTATGGCTGCCACAATGGTCATGGTGGGCCACCATGTGCGGACAAACGATTTAAAATGCCACATAATCATCGGGGTTGAGTGCGTTGCCTTTGTGCCATAGTTCGAAGCGAATGGTACCGTCGGGCGGCGCGGCTCCGATGCGGCTTCCGGTGTAGGGTGTGTCGCCTCGGCCCACAAAGCATTCGGCGAGGCCTCCGTAGAGGCTTATGAATTCGTTGGGGTGCTGCATCACTATCGTGTACAGGCCGCGAGCATCGATGTATGCAGCGATGACGGTGCCGCGGTAAATGGCGTCTATGCCTTGTGAGCGTGTGCCCCGGAGCTCCACGGATCGTTCGTCGGGTGCGGCTTTGGCTTCCGCTCCGGGAGCAGGGCTGTAGAAAGCCATGCCCTCGGCGGCAATAGGCGCGAGCACCGACAGCTTGTAGCGCTGGCTGCTCTCGAACTTCTGCACGAAGGCGCGCTCGGCTTCGGAGGCCGCCATGAGTGTGTCGGACATTTCGGAGAGGGCCATGTGGGAGTTGCGCGCGGAGTCGGGATTGACGGTGCCGTTGATTATGGCTTCGATGTCGGCCATGTAGCGCTCGTTGATGCGCATGGCCCTGGTGAGGGAGTCGAGGCGCAGCGTAGCGTCGATGTACATTGCCCGCGTGTCGGCATCGAGTGTGCCCGGCAGCATTCGCCGCATGGGCGTGAAAGCCATCACCACATAGGCGAGTGCTGCCACGGCTGCTACGGCGAGTGCGCCGAGCGCTATGGCCTGTCCTCGCGTGAACCTTATGCTCCACACTCGCGAAAATGCGGCTTCGTTGACATAGTCGAGGCGTCGGCACCGCATGTCGCGTGCGGTGTCGTCGTCGGCAGGCCTTAGTGCGCCGGCATGACGTATTATGCGTGGAAATAGTTTCATATCTACCGCAAAGTTACGATTTTTTGCCGATAATATTTAGATTTTTTGCTTTGGCAGGAGTTGGATGTGAACAAACTTTAAAGGGAGCTTGTTTGAAATGTACGAATTAACAAATAACAACGTTTCACTCATTTATTCCCCCATCTCTTCTGTATGAAAAAGCAAGTATTGACAGCCGTAGGAGCTATCGCCCTTTTCGGCGCTACAGCATGGGCCCAGGATCCCGCCGTTGTGGTTGAGGAAGAAAGCCTCACCGTGGTCGAGGAAGTGCCATGCGACAATCATTATTATTGCAGCGGCAGCGAAAACTGGTTTATCCAGCTCGGCGCCGGTATCAATGCCCCCTTCTTTGAGTATTCCGATGTGAACGGCAGCAAGAAGCACCATTTCACCGCTGCCTACGACCTCGGTTTCGGCAAGTGGTTCACTCCCTATATGGGTGCCCGTCTCAACTTCATGGGCGGCGCGCTGCACTGGGACAACAACGAGTACCATAAGATGAAATATGTCAGCGGCCAGGTTGACTTCATGTGGGATATGTTCAACGCTCTCGGAGGCGTGAACAGCAAGCGTGTGTTCTCCATTGTTCCGTTCGTGGGCCTTGGCGCCGCGTATGCATGGGATATGAATCCTGCCGGTAATATCGCCGGCGACGGCACCCGCCACAAGAGCACCACATGGGCTCCCGATATCGCCGCCGGTCTGCAGCTCCGCTTCCGCCTGTGCAAGTATGTCGACTTCTTCGCCGAAGGCCGCGTGCAGTTCCTGGGCGATGTGTTCAACGGCACGGCCTATGGTGTGCCCGCCGACCTCAACATCACAGCCATCGGCGGCTTCAGCTTCAATCTTGGCGGCGCCGGCTTCCACCGCTACAATCCCTGCGACTACACCGGTTATATCGCCAATCTCAACAATCAGGTGAACGATCTGCGCGCCGCTCTTGCCACGACCGGTGCCGCTCTCGCCGCTGCCGAGGCCCAGCTGCCTTGCCCGGAGGTGGAAGTTGCCGAAGCCACTGTTGTAGAGGCTGCTCCTCTTATGGCCACTGTACGCTTCTCGCTCAACTCGGCCCGCATCGTGCCTCAGGAAAAGGTGAACGTCTACAACATAGCTCAGTGGATGAAGGAAAATCCCGGCCAGAATGTGGCTATCGTGGGCTATGCCGACGCCGACACAGGCACCTCGGCCTACAACATGAAGCTCTCCAAGCGTCGCGCTCAGGCAGTCTACGATATGCTCACCGGCGAGTATGGCATCGACGCATCGCGTCTGACCATCGTGGCCGAAGGCAGCGACAAGCAGGTGTACGAGGAAAACAACTGGAACCGTATCGTGATCTTCAACGTGGCCGAATAAGCATATTGAACCGACCATCCGGTAGCCATCCGGAATAATCAACAGGCAAGCGCCGCACGACATCCACGCCGTGCGGCGCTTTCTGTGGCAGTATTTTTCAGCGCATGACAAAAAAATGCCGCCGAAAATTTGCGTGGATGAGAAATGCTGCGTAACTTTGCAGCGGGGTAAGTCCTGCACGGACAGCTCCCCGAGAATTCCCCCAGGTCTTGACGGAAGCAAGGGTATCGGGTTGAGCGTCGCGATGTAGATAGCTTGCCCCTTTTTTTGTGTCCTTACGTCACGTGTTTCCCATTATTTTTGTAATTTTGTGAGTTAAAATCACATTTGCATCATATTGCCTAATGAATATTGCCATCGTTGGGGCCGGCGGAGCTGTCGGTCAGGAACTTTTGAAAGTGCTCGACGAGCAGAATTTTCCAGTTGACACGCTTCGGCTTTTCGGGCGTGCCACAAGCGCAGGCACGCGCTACTGTTTCCGTGGCCGCGAGGTTACGGTGGAGGCCCTTGAAGAGGGCGATGCCTTCCGGGGCGTGGATTTCGCATTCGTCAGCGCCGGAGCGGGCGTATCGGAGCAGTTTGCCGACACCATCACGCGTCATGGAGCAATCATGATAGACAACAGCAGCGCTTTCCGCATGCACGACGATGTGCCTCTGGTAGTGCCGGAGGTGAACGGCGACGACGCTCTGCATGCTCCCCGAGGTATTATCGCCAACCCCAATTGCACCACCATACAGATGGTGGTGACGCTCAAGCCGTTGGCAGATATTTCGCCGCTGCGCCGGGTGCACGTGGCCACCTATCAGGCCGCGAGCGGCGCCGGGCTTCCCGCCATGCAGGAGCTGGTGGACCAGCATCGCGCCATCGCATCCGGCGAAACACCGCGTGTGGAGAAATTCGCCCATCAGCTTGCCGACAATGTGATTCCCCATATAGATGTGTTTCAGGACAATGACTACACCAAAGAGGAGATGAAGATGCACTTCGAGACAAAGAAGATAATGCATGCTCCTGCTCTGGAGGTCAGCGCCACGTGCGTGCGTGTGCCGGTGATGCGTGCCCATAGCGAGGCCGTGTGGGTGTCGTCGCAGGAGCACATCGGCGTGGAGCGCGCCCTTGCCGCGTGGCGGGTAGCTCCCGGTGTGCAGGTGGTGGACGAAGGCTATCCCATGCCGCTCCATGCTGCCGGCACCGACCCCGTGTTTATCGGGCGTGTGCGCGAGGATCTGGCCGATCCCTGCGGCCTTGCCTATTGGTGTGTGGCCGACCAGATAAAGAAGGGAGCGGCTCTGAACGCTGTGCAGATAGCGCGTTATATCCTCGACCGGCGATAGCCATACCCCCCACGTCAGCCATGGCCTCCTCTCCCCTTATAACCCAGCCGGTAGCCATCTTCTCGGTGGTGCTGATGATCATTCTCTTTGCGCCGTTGCTGCTCAGCCGGCTCAAAGTGCCCCACATCGTGGGCATGATTGTGGCGGGTGTGGTAGTGGGGCCCTATGGCTTCAATGTGCTCGACAACGACTCGAGCTTCGCGGTGTTCGGCCAGGTGGGGCTTCTGTACCTCATGTTTCTGGCCGGCCTGGAGATAGATATGTACCATCTGCGGCTCAACCTGCGCCGCGGAATGCTCTTTGGAGCCATGACACTTGTGATACCGCTGGCGCTGGGAGTGCTCAGCTCGGTGTTCCTGCTGCGTCTGGACTGGACCACCTCGCTGCTGCTCGGGGCTATGTATGCGTCGCACACGCTCATATCCTATCCTGTGGCGGCGCGCTTCGGCATCACAAAATCGGCTCCGGTGCTGGTGGCCATCGTAGGCACCATAATCGCCGTGGCCGGCGCGCTGTTTGTGCTGGCAGCTGTGGTGAGCGTGGCGCGCGATGGCGAGCTCAGCGCTGTAGGGCTGCTATGGTTGCTGTGCAAGATGCTGCTGTGGGCCGCTGCGATGCTATACTGCATTCCGCGCCTCACGCGTCGCTTTTTCAAGCGTTATGGCGATAAGGTGACGCAATACGTGTTTGTGATGGTGATGGTGTTCATCGCCGCATGGAGCGCGCAGCTGATAGGCCTGGAGGCTGTGCTGGGCGCGTTTGCCGCAGGTCTTATTCTGAACCGTTATGTGCCTTCGGCCTCGCCGCTGATGAGCTCCATCGAGTTTGTTGGCAATGCGCTGTTCATCCCTTATTTCCTCATCAGTGTCGGGATGATGATAAATGTGCGCGTGATACTCAACGTCGACACTTTGGCCGTAAGCGGCATAATGCTGGCTGTGGCGATAGCCGGAAAATGGCTGCCGGCATTCATAGCCCAGAAGGCCAACGGCTATCGTGCCGCCGGGCGCGAGGTGATATTCGGTCTCACGTGTGCCCACACGGCCGTGGCTCTGGCTGTGGTGACTGTGGGCTATAATCTGGGTCTGCTCGATGTAAGGGTGCTCAACAGCACCGTGCTCGTGATACTTGTCACATGTGCCATCGCCCCGATGATTACGGCCCGCGCGGCCGCGCAGGTGAAGATAGCCATGTTGGAGGACGAAGACGGCGACGACCGGCCGCTGCGCCACAACCGCACGCTCATCCCCGTGGCCAATCCTCTGACGGCCCCCTCGCTGGTGGAAATGGCTGTGCTGATGCGCAACGACCGTGGCTCGCACGATTTCTACGCGTTGCATGTGCGCGCCGACAATGCTCCGCAGGCCAAGCGGGTGTCGCATTACGCGCTGGATGCGGCCACCAAGGCGGGTTCGGCGGTGGATGTGCGTGTGCAGCCGCTGGAGCGCTACGACCTCAATGCCATCACCGGAATGGTCAATGTGATAGAGGAACGCGATATCACTGAAGTGATACTGGGCATGCACCGCCGTGCCGGCGTTATCGATACCTTCTTCGGTTCGAAGGTCGACCAGTTGCTGCGCGCCACCAACCGCATGGTGATAATACCTCGCTGCTATATCCCGCCAAACACGCTGACACGCATTGTGGTGCGAGTGCCGGCCGGCGCCCAGTACGAGACAGGCTTCAGCCGCTGGGTGCGCTGTCTGGCGAGGCTTACGCATCAGCTGGGCTGCCGCATCATTTTCTGCTGTCCGGCAGCTGTGCAGCCATTGATACGCGGTGTGCTTTACCAGGCGAACTACGGCGTGCGCTGCGAATTCCGCACAGCCGAGACCTGGGACGATTTCATCCCCATGGCCGGCCGTGTGCTCGACGACGACCTTTTCGTGGTGATAGGCGCGCGAGCCAATTCTGTGAGCCACGACTCGGACATGGTGCATCTGCCCGAATTCCTGCAGCGGTATTTCTCGGGCAACAATCTCATGGTCATATATCCCGAGCAGTTCGGCGAGGCTCCGGTGCTGACATCGTTTGTGGACCCGCTGTCGTCCGATGCCGGCTCGGCCCCGTCGGCCATTCCCGGCCGCATGCGTCGCGTGGTGCGCCGCATGCGCAGGCAATTCGGGCTCTGAACCCCCGCCATACACCGGCGCCGCACAAATAAAGCCCTCGCACGACTGCGCGTGTGAGGGCTCTGACGGTTGTGTGGCCGGCTATATTGTCAGCCTTTTATTTCCTGCAGGCGGGCAAGATACTTGCCAATGATGTCGAATTCAAGATTGACGCGTGTGCCCACTTTTATGCGGCAGAAGTTGGTGTGCTCAAGAGTGTAGGGGATGATGGCCACACGGAACGAGCGCAGTTCGCTATCGCACACGGTGAGGCTGACGCCGTTGACCGTGACGGAGCCTTTTTCCACTGTCATATAGCCTTTGGCTGCCATTTCCGGCGACACCTCGTACTCGAATTTGAAATAGCGGCTTCCGTCCACCTCTTCTATTGATGTGCACACTGCGGTGGTGTCGACGTGTCCCTGCACAATGTGTCCGTCGAGACGGCCGTTCATGAGCATGGAGCGCTCGAGATTGACGAGATCGCCCTCGCCGAGCAGGCCGAGGTTGGAGCGGTCAAGGGTTTCCTGTATCGCTGTGACGGTGTATGTGTCGTCGGGGTTGAGCGACACCACGGTGAGGCACACGCCGTTGTGGGCCACCGACTGGTCTATCTTGAGTTCGTCGGCAAAGGAGCTGCGCACCGTAAGGTGCAGATTGCCGCCTTCGCGCACGGCCTTTACTACAGTGGCCGCTTCTTCTACTATTCCTGAAAACATATTTGTTTGAATTATAGATTACTATGATTGTTTGAAAAATTATCAGGGTACTCACCTCTATGTGGTGCCGCGTCTTCGGCACGCTGAATGGGCGATGGTGCTGATGCGGGCGTCAGCTGACGGCTGCCGCCGCTACGGCGAACGCCACGGCATATAGCAGCATGGCCATGGCCGTGAGGCCCAGCAACGGGTTGATGGCGGCGCCTTCGCGCCGGCCGAGCGCGCGCCATAGCGCCACATGGATGGCCAGATAGACTGCCGGGATGAGGCGCGCCGCCGCCGGCATTGTGCGCCACAAGGGGAGAACGAGCGCCACTGCCACGCATCCGTTGAGCAGATAGAGCGAGCGCACGGCTCTTCGGCCCGCGCGTACGGCCAGTGTGCGCTTGCCCACGGCGAGGTCGTCGTCGCGGTCGCGGTAGTTGTTGACTACGAGCACATTGGCGCCCATAAGCCCTACGGCCACAGAACCCATGGCCACGGCTGCGGTGCAATGGCCGCACTGCACATAATATGTGAGACACACCGGCACTATGCCGAAAAACACCACTACAGCCACCTCGCCCCATCCATGGCGCGAGAGAGGGTAGGGACCGGTGCTGTAGGCCAGCGCTCCGAGGGCTATGAACACGCCTGCGATGATGAGCCACCATCCGCCCCAGGCCACGAGCGACAGCCCTGTCATGCAAGCCAGTCCGAGGGCGATGTAGGTGGCGCGCAGCATGGCACGCGGAGTGATGTCGCCCTCCGTGACGCCGCGGCGGGGCCCGTCGCGTCCGGCACGGTCAAGGCCGGCGGTATAGTCGTAATATTCGTTGGCGAAGTTGCTGGCCACCTGGGCCAGAATGGCAAAAGCCGCACACAGTACAGCTGCGACGGGATCGAAGCCGCCGTCGAGCAGCGCATAGCCGCATGCAGCCACCACGCCGGCAAGCGACACCGGCAGTGTGCGCAGGCGCATGGCTTCTATCCAGCATTTCAGCATTGCGGGCCTCATAATTTCAAATGCACAATTCTATTATGGATTCGTGCCCGCAAAATTACGAAAAAAATCGGATTTTCAGAAAATACAACCCAGGGAGAGCCCGTAGGTGAAGTTGGATTTTTTCTCCTCAGGATCAAACGAATTGAACTGACGTGCCAGCTTCAGGCCCACAAGCCAGCGCGATGCGATGGTGAGGCCTACGCCTGCTGTCCATCCTATGTCGGCACGCCTGTAGGGAGCGTCATTGCCGAAGCAGTCTCCTGAATGTATTATGTATGGATTGGCGCCATGGTAGGTTTTGTCCTCATACGATCCGGCCACTGCAATGGCGGCATACGGGCCGGTTTCAATCATGAGCGACAGTGTGCTGCTCAGCGGCATGCGGTAGCCGGCCATAAGGGGTAGCTGCAGATAGGCGGCCGTGGCGGTGCGTTCGGCCTGATAGTGGGCTATCTCTATGTCGTTTTCCCAACCCTTTCCATAGATGCCCACGCCGGAAGCCACATACCATCCTTTGCTCAGGGAAGAAAAATTGTATTCCACACGTGCGGCGGCGGAATAGGCGATGCCGGAGCCGGAGCATCCATGCGGGGATGAAATTCCGAATCCGCCTTCAAAACCGAAGTGTACGTTGCGTGCCTGGAGTGTGAATGCTGCAGCAGCAACTGTCAGCATAAAGATAAAGATCTTTTTCATAATAATGATGGTTGGTACTGGGTGCAAAGATAATCAAAATATTTGCAATTAATTTAATTGATTATCCGCAAAATTACCCAAGTAGACATCATAAGGTTGCCGCCCGCAATGTAGAGACATCGCTTTGCGATGTATAATATGCCTGCATGCCAATTTTACGTGCCAAAGGCACGTCCCTACATTGAGAATAAGACCTTGGGTACTTTTGCGGATAATCATATTAATTTATGGCCGGCCATAAAAAAGATGACAACTCCACATGCCCGAGTGCAGCTGCATCCGGCATCCGCGTGTGTGCGAGAAGGGCATAATTGATGTGATTATCCGCAAAATTACCCAAGCTGACATTGCAGGGCTATCGCTCGCAATTATTCCTCAACGAAGATGTAGCCGCTGCCGGAGTGGTTTTGTATGGCAGGGCCAAGTGTGTCGAGCTTGCGGCGCAGACGGGAGATGTTGGTGTCGACCACCCGCTCGTTGCTGCCGGCATCGGGGCCGTTCCATACGTTGCGGAAAATCTCGAGGCGCGATAGATGCCGGTCGCGGTTTTTGAGCAGCAATGCGAGGATTGCGTATTCCGTGGGGGTGAGGCTGAGAGGCTTGCCGTTGAGGGTGGCGGTGCGGGTGGTGTAGTTGACCGAGAGCGGACCCACGGAAGCCGTGGAACCCGACGACACTGCGGCCATGGGACGGCGGCGGCGCATCACGGCGCGCACGCGGGCTATCATCTCGCGCAGGGAGAATGGCTTGGCTATGTAGTCGTCGGCGCCCGAGTCGAGGGCTGTGATGGCCTCGCCGGCGCTTTCGCCGGAGGAGCATACGATCACCCCCACATGGGCTGTGGAGTGCGATGTGGTGAGCTCGCGCAGCACTTCTGTGCCTGCCGGGGAGGAGAACGCATCAAGTATGATCACGCGTGTGTCGCTGAGGTCGAGGCTGCGTGCGAGTGCTACATCGTTGTAGGCATCGGCTTCGTAGCCTTCGGCACGAAGATTGTACCGCAGCAACTCACAAATGTGGGTGTCGCGGTCGAGTATGATGATTTTGCCTAATGAAGGTGTCGTAGCCACTCTTGAGCGTGATGTGATGATGGTATCGTTGTTTTCGGTCTACAAATATAACGATTGTAATCCATTCGGCTGCATTTGTAACTGTCTTGTAGCCGAATTTAAGTTAAATTGCGATTTTGCGGTGCGCGCGGCCTTAGGCTATGTGCCGGCGGAATTGCTCGCGGATGGTGTCGACGACGTTGATTATGTAGTCGCCTGTGCGCTCAAGGTCGGATATGATGTCCATGTAGTATATTCCGGCCTGGTAGCTGTATCGTTTGGCGTTGATGTTTTCGGGGTTGGCAGTGCGCAGTGCGTTGCGCATGTTGTTGATTTCCCGTTCCTTGTTGTAGCTTTGGATGAGTTCTTTCTCGCTGATGCTTTCCACGCCGCGCAGCTCGGCCACCATCATGTCTGTCGCGTCTTTGACGTAGGCATACATGGCGTCGATGTTGGAGTAGATCTCGGGCGTGAACTCGGCTCCGCTCTGTGTTTTGCGCAGGAGTATCTTGCCTATGCCGAGACAGCTGTCGGCTATGCTTTCGATTTCGCTGATGATGCCGAGCATGGCTGCCACGCGCAGTTTGCCCTCGTTGGAGAGGCGTCCTTCAGAGCAGCGGTGCAGATAGTTGGCTATCTCAAGCTCCATGCGGTCGCTGATGTCCTCGTATTTTTCAAGACGCGACAGCAGACGGTTGAAATCCTCGCTTCCTTCCTGGGTGTGGATGAGTTCCTGGCCCATCGCCACCATGCGTCCCACGCGGTCGGCGTAGACCACGATTTCCTTCTCGGCCTGTGCGAGGTTGAGCTCGGAGGCTCCCACCAGACCGCCGCCGATAAACTTGAGGTTGAATTCCTCGTCGTCCTTGTGCTTGTTCGGCACGAGGCGTTCAACGATTTTCACATACAGTTTGGTGAACCATATCATGATGGTCACATTGACGATGTTGAACGATGTGTGGAATATCGACAGGCCGAACGACACGCTGAGCTGCATCGTGGCTATGCGTGTGAGCACATCGTGGCCGGCAGGCAGGGAATTGTCGAACAGGTGGTTGTAGAGGTCGGGGTCGGTGCGCTCAAGGTTGTTGACAAAGGCATATAGATCGTCGGGGTTGCCCATGCCGAGCGCTTCGGTGAGCCATGCGTTGAAGTGGGCGAAGGGGATGAAGATGCACAGGCACCACAGCGTGCCGAGCACATTGAAGAGCAAATGGCCCATGGCCGCGCGTTTGGCGGCCACGTTGCCGCTCATGGAGGCGAGCAGGGGAGTGATGGTGGTGCCGATGTTGCTGCCGAGCACGAGCGCGCAGGCGAGTTCAAATGTGATCCAGCCTTTGCTGCACATTATGAGGGTGATGGCGAATGTGGCCGCGGAGGATTGTATGACCATCGTCAGCACGAGGCCCACGAGGGTGAAGAGCAGTATCGACGGCACGCCCATGGAGGAGTACTGCTTCAGTATGGCGAACATCTCGGGGTTGCTCTGCAGGTCGGGCACGTAGGTGCTGATCATGTCGAGGCCCATGAACAGGAAGGCGAAGCCTATGAGGAATTCGCCGATGCTGCGTGTGCGGCTTTTTTTCATGAACAGCAGCACTACGGCAAGGGCTATCAGCGGCAGCACCATCGCGGAGATGTTGACCTTGAAGCCGAATATGGCTATGATCCAGGCTGTGAATGTGGTTCCGACGTTGGCTCCCATGATTACGGCCATCGACTGTGCGAGGGTCATGAGGCCGGCGTTGACGAAGCTGACGACCATCACCGTGGATGCCGAAGAACTTTGTATGAGGGCTGTGATTACGATGCCTGTGAGCAGTCCCGAAAAGCGATTGCGGGTCATGGCTCCGAGAATGTTGCGCAGGCGGTCGCCGGCGGCTTTCTGAAGGCCTTCGCTCATCACTTTCATGCCGTAGAGGAAAAGGCCGACGGCTCCGAGCAGGCCAAGGAAGTCAAGAATGCTGTAGTCCATTTATCAGGGGTATGTTAGCGGCTGCAAAGATAACATTTTTTATGGATAAAATGTTGTGGGGGCTATTTTTTCTTTCCGAAAAACCGGTCGATGATTACGGCGAGGGCGCCGTCGCCGGTCACATTGCATGCGGTGCCGAAACTGTCCATGGCTATGTACAGCGCTATCATCATGGCTTGCATGCGTGTGTCGAATCCGAGGATGGAAGCGAGCAGTCCGAGCGAGGCCATGATGGCTCCGCCGGGAATGCCCGGTGCGGCGATGATGGTGATTCCGAGCATGGCTATGAACCGGGCGAAAAGCTCGGGTGGCACAGGCTGGGCGTGCATCATCATAAGGGCCATGGCACACGCCACTATCTTGAGGGTGCTGCCGCTCATGTGGATTGTGGCGCACAGGGGCACGGTGAAGCCGGCCACATCCTCATCGACCCCGAGGCGCACGGTCTGGCGCAGTGTCACGGGGATGGTGGCCGCCGACGATTGTGTGCCCAGCGCCGTGAGGTAGGCCGGCAGCATGGTGCGCAGCATGCGCAGCGGGTTGCGCCGCCCTATGGCGCCGGCGATGGCGTATTGCAGGAGGAGGATGAGCACGTGCATGGCGAAGATGATGCCGATGATGCCTGCGAATGTGGCGAGTATGGAGGCCACGCGGCCTTCGACGGTCATCACCAGGAATATGCATCCGATGTAGGGCGGCAGCAGGGGCAATACGGCGCGGTCGATGGACAGTGCCACAATATCGCGCAGTTCGGTGAGGCCGCGGCGCAAGGATGCTGCCGAAGCTATCGCGCACCCCAGCCCGAGCATGAATGCGAGGGCGAGGGCTGTGGTGACGGGCATGAGCGGGGGCACCGATACCTCAAACCAAGGCAGCACTGTGGCGGCTTCGGCCGCAGCGCCGGCTTCGGCGAGCGAGGGGTCGACTATCATGGGGAATGTGAGGCGCCCTATGCCGTAGCTCATGGCTCCGGCCAGGAACGTGGCTCCGTAGGCGAGGGCTGCCGTGGCGGCGAGCATGCTGCCTGCGCGGCGTCCCACATCGGCTATGGCTGGAGCGACGAAGCCTATGATGATGAGAGGGATGAGAAATCCGAGCAATTGGCCCATGAGGCCGTTGAATGTGGCTGCTGCGGCTGCCAGCCATCCCGGAGCCACGGCTCCGGCGGCAATGCCGGCGACGATGGCCAGGGCGATGCGTCCCGGCAGCGTGTGTAGTAGCTTTTTCATTGGAGCAGGCTTTGGATGTATGGGGTGGGCTCTATGGCCTGCGCCCGCTCAAGCAGGGTGCGGGCCTCGGCAGTGTGTCCGCCGGCCATGAGACGGCATCCGAGGGCGCGCAGGGCTTCAAGGTTGTGCGGGTCGGCCTGCAGGATGCGCCTCCAGGCTGCCTCGGCCTCGGCTTCGTGGCCCTGCAGCATGTGGCCTCTGGCGAGCAGGGCAAGGTAGCGCGGGCTGTCGGGGAGGCCGTTCAGCATGGTCTCGGCCAATGCCACGATCTGCGGCCCGTCGCCGCGCATGTCGTAGTAGTGGAGCAGGCGCGCGTCGATGGCGCGTGCTATCCATGGCATCCGTGCACGGGTGCGCAGCAGAAAGTCGGCGTAGACGCTTGCCTCGCCGGCGCCGAAGGCGCTTGCCCGCACACCATCGACCACCGAGTCGAGCGGCACGCCATGTGCCATGGCCCGTTCCAGCAGCTGCACGCTGCGGGTGGTGTCGCCTTGCAGCGAGGCAGCCACTATCGCGCGTGCATAGACGGGTGCCCGGTCGGGACGCTCGTCGAGCATGAGCTCATAGAGGGCTCCGGCCTGCGCCCACTCGCCGAAACCGAAGCTGCGCTCCGCCCGGCGTTCCGTGAGCGTGTAGTCGGGCGCGGCCGTGGCGGCGAGGGCTACGGCTGCGAGCAGGACGGTGAGCGCGGTGGCTTTCATATACGTGGCAAAGATAATGGAAATAATTCATAAATCGGGCGTTGGAGCAGCGGAATTTTATTCGTATTTTTGCACGTTATTACAACTATATGTTATGGCAGGAATAAAAAGTCTGGCGCGGGACACCGCCGTGTATGGCCTGAGCAGCATTGTCGGGCGTTTTCTCAACTGGTGTCTGGTGCCTCTCTACACCATCACTTTCCCGCAGGAGCAGTATGGCGTTGTGACGCTTGTCTACTCCGTGGTGGCCGTGGCGCTGCTGGTGCTCACATATGGCATGGAGACGGGGTTTTTCCGTTTTGCCAACCACGACCGGTGGAAAGACCCCATGGAGGTGTACTCCACGGTGCTGATATCGGTGGGTGTGTCGAGCACGGTGTTTGTGGCCGGAGCGCTTTGCGCCCTCGGTCCGGTGAGCGCATGGCTTCAGTGTGCCGGCCATCCTTCGTATGCGGCCATGATGATAGTGTGTGTGGCTGCCGACGCTTTTCTGGGATTGCCGTTCTGCTACCTGCGCTACAAGGGGCGCGCGTTGCGCTTTGCGGTGCTGCGCCTTATCAACATAGGCGTGAACATAGGGCTCAACCTGTTTTTTATCCTGCTGTGCCCCTGGCTCATGCGTGTGGCTCCGGCGTCGGTGGAGTGGTTCTACGATCCCGGCTTCGGCATAGGCTACATCTTTCTCAGCAACCTGATAGCCACGCTGGTGAATTTCGTGCTCATGCTCCCTGAGCTGCGTGGCTTCCGCTGGCGCTTCAACGGCAAGCTGTGGCGCGAGATGATAGTGTACTCGGCGCCGCTTCTGGTGCTGGGCGTGGCCGGTGTCATGAACCAGACCATCGACAAGATACTCTTCCCCGTGCTGGTGGCCGACAAGGCCGATGCTATGGCGCAGCTCGGCGTATATGGCGCCAACTACAAGATAGCCATTGTGATGGTGATGTTCATCCAGGCGTTCCGCTTTGCCTACGAGCCGTACATCTTTGCCCGCAGCCGCGAGCAGGGAGAAGCGCGCACGGCTGCCTACAGCGACGCCATGAAGTATTTCGTGCTCTTCGCACTGATGATATTCCTGGGTGTGATGTACTACCTCGACATACTGCGCTACTTCATATCCCCGCGCTACTTCAGCGGACTGAAGGTGGTGCCGGTGGTGATGCTCGCCGAGCTATGTTTCGGGGTGTTTTTCAACCTCTCGCTGTGGTATAAGCTCACCGACCGCACCATGTGGGGGGCGTGGTTCTCGCTGCTCGGCCTGGCGGTGACTGTGGCCCTGAACGCGCTGCTGGTGCCGCGCATCGGCTATATGGGGTGCGCCTACGCCGCCCTGGCCAGTTATGGGGTGATGATGCTCGCAAGCTACTTCGCCGGACGGCACTACTACCCCATAGCCTATCCCACGCGCCGCATCCTGGCCTATTGCGCTGCCGCGGCGGTGCTGTATTATGTGGGCGTCGACTGTCTGGCGGGTGTGTCGCATCCGGTAGCTTTCACGCTGCGGGCGTTGCTGCTCGCGGCCTATGCCGGTGCGGTGGTGCGCTTCGAACACATACCATTACCCCATATCGGAAAACGATGAAAGTCGTACTCATAAATCATAGCGACACCCGTGGCGGCGCCTCGGTGGTGACATCGCGTCTGGCGGAGGCATTGCGCCGCGAGGGTGTGGACGCGCGCATGCTCGTGGTGCACCGGGAGGGCGGTCCGTCGGATTTTGTTGCCGAGGCTGCGGCCGCGCCCGTGGCGCGCGCGGCGTTCATGGCCGAGGAAGGCATGACATGGCTCGACAACGGGCTACACCGCCGCAATCTGTTCAAACTCGACGCCGCACGTGTTGGCTTGCCGCTGCACCGCCATCCGTGGGTGCGCGAGGCCGATGTGGTGTGCCTCAACTGGGTGAACCAGGGCATGCTCTCGCTCGGCGGCGTGGAGCGCATAGCCGCTATGGGCAAGCCGCTGGTGTGGACTATGCACGATATGTGGTGCGCCACCGGGCTGTGCCATCATGCCGGCGACTGCACCCGCTACCGCGAGGCCTGCGGGCGGTGCCCGCTGATAGAGCGGCCGCCGCGCACCGCCGACCT
>CAJTOZ010000037.1 GCA_910578095.1 uncultured Muribaculaceae bacterium
CGTCGCGCCGCACGCGCCGTCCGGCCGGCACGCGCCGGCTGCCCGGTATGGCCATGGGGTCGAAACCACTCATGCTTATATCTATATCCTTTTCTTTTTCCATGTGTTGCGGAGTGATAATGGTGTTGATTAAAGAGAATGGTAAAACGCAATCTCCGCCTTGGGATCGGGCGCGCCAAACACAGCAGTGCCGGCCACCACGGCATCTGCACCGGCGGTGGCTACGGCAGCGGCGGTGGCATGGTTGATACCTCCGTCCACCTCTATGAGTGCATGCGAGGCGGTGCGGTCGATAAGCTCGCGCAGACGCTTGATCCTGTCGATGGTGGCAGGTATGAATTTCTGACCTCCGAAACCGGGATTGACACTCATCAGCAGCACCATGTCCACATCGGTGATAATATCCTCAAGAAGCATTATGGGAGTGGCCGGACATAGGGTCACGGCCGGCCGCATGCCGGCGTCTCGTATGGTCTGCACGGTGCGGTGCAGATGGCGGGCGGTCTCCACGTGCACATTCATGAATGTGGCTCCGAGCCGGGCCAGACGCTCCACCCACTGCTCCGGACGTTCCACCATCAGATGAACGTCCAGAGGCTTGCGGCACACAGAGGCCACAGCCTCCACCACCGGAAAGCCGAATGAGATATTGGGCACGAAGGCTCCATCCATGATATCAAGATGCAGCCAATCGGCCTCGGAATTGTTGACCATGCCGACCTCCCGCTCCAGATGGAGGAAATCGGCGGCAAGAAGAGAGGGAGCTACGATCATTTCTTTTCGTTTTTTTCGTGTTTGCGGAAAGCATTGTAGAGAATCACGGCCACACATATCAGCAATATGCCGAGACCGATCCACGACAGATAGGAGTTATAGCGCTCCACTGTGTCGAAAAGCTTGTCCAGCGGCACAGTGTGGCCCAGCCAGTAACCCAAGCCTGCAAGCACACTGTTCCACACAGCGGCACCAAGTCCGGTGAAGAGCACAAACATGCCCACATTCATCCGCGCCAGGCCGGCGGGAATGCTTATGAGCTGACGCACCGCCGGAATCAGGCGACCGACAAAAGTGGACACCGCACCATGTTCGTCGAAATATTTTTCAGCGCGCTCCACCTTTTCGCGGTCGAGCAGACATGCATGGCCCACACGCGAATCGGCAAAGGCGTAGACCAGCGGACGTCCGATCCAAAGCGCCAGAAAATAGTTCACCAACGCACCGGCTATGGCACCGGCGGTAGCGGCCAGAACCACACCCACCACGTTCATGTCGTGGCCCGGCTGGGCTGCGAGATAGGCAGCCGGCGGCACCACCACTTCCGATGGAAACGGGATGAACGAACTTTCTATCATCATGAACACAAATACCAGCAGATAGCTGGCATTCTCCACAAACCATCCAAAGAATTCGGCGGCGTCGAAAAGCGCGAGCGGAAGCATCAGGTCGGTCATATTTTTTATCTTGAAATCGTTTTTACTATATGCTATTTGTCGCAGACACGCGGCACTGCAAATTTACAACAATAAATCGAAAGTATGTTTCCGATTTACAAATAAAAATTATACAATCGTATTCAAAAACTTTTTAGCCGCAGCTATTGTTCAGATAAGAAAACATATCTTCATGCACAGCCTGACCGTACGCATATTGTTTTTCCTACTGACAACCCTTCCCGCGGGGCTGAGTGCCGGTCCACGCCCTGCGCCATCGCATGCCGCCGACGCCGATGCGCAGACCGAGCATGTGCATGCGACGCATCGTCATACGGTCAGGGAAGCCGTAAAGGATGTAGCCGCGCTGTGCGACGATATGGCGCTCAACAATCCCGAAGCTTCACTTCGTGCACTCATAGGCCGGAACTTTGCCGAGCATTACTATGTGGGACTATCGGCGGGCAAATCGTGGCGCCCGCTCGAGCATTACGGAGATTACGACAACAAGGTGCGTGTCTACAATCCCAAACTCGGTGTGGCCGTACGCTACAATTTCTGAATATCAATTCCTCTCATTCCTTCACCACTTCAACGCCATCGAGAGCGAGGAAGCGGAAGGGATACTCGCAGCGCACTATCACGCCCTCCCATCCTGGAGCAACGACGTGCGGATGAGAGAAATCCACGTCCAAAGCCTTATATGGACGCCGCCAAGGCCCTACGCCTATACTGTGCAGGCTGCGGAAGCGCGCATCGGACCCAACCGGACGCACCGCCACCCATACATCCTCTCCAAATGGCGCCGAATAAGGCGCGGCGATAGTATCGCCATACTGAGGCATCGCGTCGGGCACGAGCTGCAACGGTGCCGCCTGGGGGCGCATGGTGTGCAGACACGCACGCCATCGCTGTTCCATGCGGGAATCGCCCACAGGCATCGTATACGTGTACGACATATCGGCCACGATAGGAAAGATGTGCTTGACAGCGGCAGGCTTCGTGCGCACCACCCCGGTGGGAGATGCGAGATGCTCTGCGCTGATGCGGTCGTATTCAGCCCTGTTGGCCGACACATAACTCCATTCCGACAGCAGTACGGCAGCGGTCACGAACGCCGTGACTGCAAGCCACACATTGGAAAAACCTTTTCGCGGCAACAGGCGGACGATGATGACCAGCGATGCCAGCACCGAGCCGAGGAAAATGCGGTGGGCCCACGCTCCTACCGCCAGACCGAACAGCAGGCACACGAGCAACGTGTCCCACCAGAACGCGGCTGAGCGGTACATGCTGCTGAAACTCTCCCGCAGGCGCAAACGGCAATACAGCACCACAGCCACGAGCACAAAGAGCCACGCAAAATAATAGACCCACCAAAGCACCGACAGAATAGAAAAACCGGCCCGTCCGGCTCTGGCGAAATTGCCGGGAGAGAACACCAGGAACGCACATCCGACGGCGAACCCGACCAGCAGCACATACTGCATGGGGGTGACGCGGCGGATATTGCGCACCCACCATACAAACAGCGCCACCGACATACCCACATTCAGAGCTTCCATGCCATTGCCGGCAAGCACGCCGAGGACAAAAGCCCCAGGGGCGGTCCACCATGCCGAACGCGGAGCACGCCACAGCCACAGCAGCCACAGCATGGCCACCGAGAACATCCATACGTAGCATATCTGGAATGCAGGCGTGGCATGGTTTATAAGCAGCACGAAATATAGCCCGACAACGGTGGCCACGGCACGCGGACACCGCACTCCGGTACCGGAGTGCGTGAGAAGCAGGAGAATGAAGCATACGAACACAATGGAATTGCACACGCTGAATAGCGTGCGGCCTCCTATCCCGCAGAAAAACTGGATGAGCGTGTGGGCAAAGGCACGGCCGTTCACATCCTGCCAGTGCACAGCCTGCGAGCGCAGTATGTCGTAAAATCCTGTGATACGCTCGGGCGTCTCATCACCGGTGACGCGTCCGAGGAGAGGCAGATAGTCATGGGTCAGGACGAAGCCATAATCCATATCGTCGCTTATCCACACCGCCTGCATGCAGAAAACGAATACTATAGCCGCTCCGACTATAAGTATGCCCCACGAGAGGGCCTTGCCTGATACTGGTTTCATATCTTGCGGTCGTTATAAATATCGGCGATGTATACCGGACGCCGTTTTGTTTCCATGAATATACGGCCTATGTACTCTCCGACTATGCCTATGGCGCAAAGCTGCAGACCGCCCAGCAGCAGTATCACACTGATAAGCGTGGGATAGCCGGCCACGGGGTCGCCATAGATGAGCGTGCGCACCACCGTGAATATCAGGTATAGGAACGATGCGAAAGCCGTGATGAAGCCCAGCACCGACGCGATGCGAAGCGGAGCTGTGGAATGGCTGGTGATACCCTCTACCGCGAGATTGAACAGACGCATGTAGCTGAACGACGACATTCCCTCGGCACGGTCGGCCGTGAGAAATTCGACATCCTTCTTGCGATAGCCTATCCATGCGAAAAGGCCCTTGCTGTAGCGTTGCGTCTCGCGCAGGGAGCGCACGGCATCGATGCATCGGCGGTCGAGCAGACGGAAGTCGCCCACATTGGGCAGCACATCGATGGTGGAAGCCGACTGTAGAAGGCGGTAATAGGCCAACGACATGCGCTTGCGCAGCCAACTCTCGCGGCCGCGTGTGGCCCTGCGTCCGTACACATCGTCATAGCCCGCCTCCCACTCGGCAATCATGCGCGGAATGGCGTCGACAGGATGCTGGAGGTCGGCATCGAGAATCACCGCACAATCGCCGGTGGCATAGTCAAGGCCTGCGAGCATGGCCGCTTCCTTGCCGAAGTTCCGGCTTAGGCTCACGTAGCAGAAGCGGTCGTCGGCGGCATGAAGCCCGCGCAACACCTCGAGGGTATCGTCACGCGACCCGTCGTTGACTATCACAACCTCGTAGTCGTAGACGCCCACCTCGCGGCCATCGTCCGTGAGGCGCATATTATTGTCCATAAGCGGCTGCAGAGCCTCGCGCAGACGCAGCAGGCCACGGCCTTCGTTATACGCCGGAATCACCAGCGATACCTTGCGCCTTTTCTGAGTAATATCGGTCATTGTGTGCATCATCATAGTATCTTCCGCAAAATTACGTATTTTTTTGATGCGAATATTCAAAAAAATACAGCTTAGCCCACAATTTGCTCTAAATTGCGGGCTAAGACAATTGTTGCGGAAAGCGTAAACTTCAGCGCACGGCGATCTTTAGCGCAACCGCGCCCTGACGGAAAACATACAGGCCCGGAGCCAGACCGGCTTCGGCCGCGGCTCGGGATGAGAAATGCCCATGAGAGCGGCCCTGCATGTCGTAGACATCTACCGGCAGCGTCGGGTCAAAATTGCCGGTGGCATCGGCGGCAATATCAATGATGCCGGAACTGCCGGGCACGGAAGTGACCGTCACCTGCTGCGCGCCTGCAGGCATCGTGAACACCAGTTGCGCCGTGTTGTAGCTCGTGGATGTGGTCTGGCCGTTTTTCTTCACGTCCACCTTCCACGCTCCCACCGGCGTGCCATCGGAATCAACGGCGCTCATGCGCAATTCCGAATTCTCGAAATACTGGCCGTCGAAGGAACGTCCGGACAGCTCCACTCCGTTGATGGTGACGCGCACATCGTCGGTTCGGCCGGCATCCACTTTCAGCACGCGCGGAGTTCCCATGCCAAAATACTCGGATATGTGCTTATAGAAAAACGGCGTGCGGTTGCGCACCCAGTTTTTTGCGCTTTCAAATTCGCTGCTGTAGTTGGGCCACCATTCGTGGAAAAGTTTGCGGTGGTGGGGATACTCATAGCTGATGGCGGCATACATGCGATCCATCTCGGCGATGGTGGCGGCGGCGTTGAGGAAGTCGCCCATATACACGGCACACATGTCGATGAACATTTTCCGGAAGTCCGGCACATCCATCAACCGGCGGAACAGGCGCGTGTGGTCCCAGCCGTTGGCCCAAGCATGGCTGGAGTCGAAGTCGGGGTTGTATATCCAATTGAATGTCTTGTAGTTGTAGGGTGCGCCATACAGTCCCATGCCGAAGTCGGTGTCCTTGGCTATCCAGCGCCAGCGGCCGCCATCGGCCTGCGGACGCCAGAACACTATGTTATTGCCGGGGAAATCCTTGTTGTCGTAGAAGAGGTTCATTATCATCAGGTTGGCAAACTCGCGGGTGTCCATCCACTGCTCGAATTCCTCCAGCGTATGGCCTTTTTCAGTATAGAACGCCTTGAAGGCATTGTAATTGTCCCACGTGCCTTCCTTAAGCTCCCACCAGTTCTCAAACATGTCGATATCCTCCTCGCCGTCGTAGAATGTGTAGATATGGTCTTCATTGGTGCGGGTGCGTATGTTGAGCATACCCTTGTACTCACCGTTTATCATGAATATGGCAGGGCGGTACGGTTGCCAGTCCATATCGGCGTGCGTGCCCATCATGCGTTGGATAAGCGCGTCACGGAAGTAAAGATAGTCGAAGTCATTGCCGGCGTTGCGCAGTTCGAGCGACTTCCAGTCGGTAAGTCCAGGAGCCTGGTCGGGGAAGAATTCGTGCTCGAAGCGTTTGGTGCCAAAGCGTTTGTTGGCATAAAGCACGAGCGACTTCAACGCGTTGCCTCGTGAAGCGCCACCTTTGACACGGGTCTCGCACAATTGGTTGACCACGCTTGCCTCGCCCGGTTTTTCAAAAATCTCGAGATTGACAGGACGGCGCCAGTCGTAATCATAGTTGTGCTTATCGGGATTGCTGTCGTATGTGCCATCCACGTATATCCCTATTTTATTGTCGTAGAAATAGCCTGCCGGGCACACCATGGACACAACCGGGAGTGTCATCTCGCGGGGAAAGAATATGTAGCTCTGGGCTGTGGAACGCGGGGACAGATAGCCGTCGCAAAACAGTTTGGCACGCACCACCGTGGTCTTGTTCACAGCCAGCCCGTTGACACACTGGCGGCTGTCGGCGGTAGGTTCAGTGCCGTCGGTGGTGTAGCGCACCACTGTACCGGCAGGAGATCCTTCCGGCACACTTATGGAAAGATTGAAAGCCTCGCTTCCCACACGTCCGGGCACACTGAACACAGGGGCGCCAAGGATATCCTTGAGCGTGCGGCCGCAGTTGGCTGCAGCGGGGGTGGGAGTGGCCTGATAGCCCCATTCGGCGGCTCCATCGGTAGCACGGCCATAGGCTATGTTGGGAGCGGGCTGTTTCTTCCAGTTCTCCACTTTGTCGGCCACCTCATCGCCACGGAAAAGATACACACTACCGCCTTTGCCGGAATCGAGGCGGAAGGACGCGTGCATGCCCTCGCCACCCTTGTCGCAGTACACCACCACATAGGCGCCGGGCTGAACGGTGCGGGAGGGAAGCGCATACGCTTTGGATCGTTTGTCTTTATCGCCTATGGCATAGTCGGAAAGATTCACAGCCGAAGTGCCTGCGTTGTACAGTTCCACCCAGGAGTCGGGAAATTCGTTGATATCGTCCATTATACAGTCGATATTGGACTGCATGAGCTCATTTATAATGAGCTGGGCCGTGGCGGCGGGAGCGCACAACATAGAAAGCGCGGCCGCGAATATTGTCTTGTTTTTCATGGTCGTTGATACAGTTGATGCGCAAAGATAGTCAAACTTCATTAAAAAGCCAACTGCCAGGCTGCGTAATTATCGAAAAAATACGTATCTTCGCGGCATGTCAGCACGTTTGTCAATTCTCGCACTGGCGGTCATTGCCGCGACTTCGCTATCGGCGCAGGAACACATTCCCGACATCGGCAACACTCCGGTGGAGGCAACCGATTCCGCGATAGCGCCGCACCCGCTGCCGGCATCATATATCGATGCCGGGAATTATGTGCCCTCATGTCTTCTCTCCGATGAAGAGGCCGCAGCGCGCATCGCATTCAGCACGCCATCCTACTCGCCCGTGATAGCCGGATGGGAAAACGGCATTGTGTGGGCCGGCGGAGGGTCTGTGTCCTACCCCGGGATGATGGGGGTGGAAAGCGGCACCATAGGCATCACCCAGCGCATAGGCCGTGTGTATGTCTCCGCGACGGCCGGAGCGGCCAAATACGGATATTTCCGAGGACTGTCCACACAATGGACGTTCGGAGGCTCTGCACAATGGCAGTTTGCCCCCCGCCTGGGGTTGACCGTTTTCGGCAGCTACTCTACCCGCGCATTCCGTCCCGGCATGGCCCCGGGAGTTTCGGAGATGCTCTCGCAGAGCTCGTTCGGCGGATACCTGTCGTGGGACATCGCCGGACGCTTTGGTGTCGATGTGGGCGCGTCTGTGCTGCAAAGTCCGATGAGCAACCGTTGGGAAGCAAGGCCTATCGTTGCCCCGTACTACAAGGCCGGCAATGCAAAAATCAGTATCGATGTGGGCGGAATGCTGTATGAGATACTGCGGTCGCGGACCGGAGCCGGACCGCACAATCCCACGATAGGGCCACCCAAACCCATAATGCCGAGAGTTCCCGGAAACTGACCATGCACGCGCACACAGATAAAAGCCTGTACTCTGCCATCGACCTGCTACGCTTTCCCATGATAGCGGCAGTGGTGCTCATACATTGCAATTTTCTCCAATACCTCGACACGCAGAACTTCGATATCGCCGCGTTCCGCATGGGCTACGGCATCTTCAAGACCTACATGCTCGACCTGTGCGTGCCGGCATTCTTCGCCATCTCCGGCTTCATGTATTTCCGCGATGGGGCAGCAGTGGCCGCTCCGCTATTCGTTGATAAGGCGCGCCGCAGGTGGCACTCGCTGGTTGTGCCATAT
Source organism: uncultured Muribaculaceae bacterium (assembly GCA_910578095.1). Taxonomy (GTDB): domain Bacteria; phylum Bacteroidota; class Bacteroidia; order Bacteroidales; family Muribaculaceae; genus CAG-873. Next base: position 8,279 of record CAJTOZ010000037.1, read on the forward strand.
CTGCTGTGGAATGTCGCCGGACTGGCGGTATTCACCGCCAAGCGCTTTTTGCTGGACGACAGTACCTCCATGCACGGCAACTTCGATTTCTCGCCTGCACAGATAGCCGCGGGGTTCTTCATGGTGCCCGGAGGCCCCTACCCCTACGATTTCCCGCTGTGGTATGTGCGCAATCTCATCCTGATAACAATGGTGTGGCCGTGCATTCCGATGCTGTCGCTCATGCTGCGCCACTGCAAGGCGGCAACGCCGGTAGCCTTCGCCATCATGGCACTCATGGCGAAAGACATCGACACGTTGCACCTGACGGAAAGTCTGACCTACTTCTCTTTCGGCGCGTGGCTGTCGATATACGGACGGCCATTGCTCACAAGGCGCCGGGCGCTGCCTGCGGCGGGCGTATATATCGCTCTGGCAGCGGCCCACATGATGTGGTTTCCGCAGGGTGGCGCTGCAGCCGGCCTGCTGTACTTCGTGATATGCGCCGCCGGAATCACTCTCGCGATACAGACCGCCGGCATAATGGCGCGGAGCGGCATGCGCATACCCCGCACCCTGGCCTCATCCACATTTTTCGTCTACGCCTTCCACGGCCTTTTCTGCGCCATGGTCTGCAAGACCGTGATACAGAAAATCGCCCCATCGGACAGCATACTGTGCGTGGCTGATGCCATCATAATATACACCATAGTGGCAGGAATATCGCTGGCGGCCTATTTTGCGGCGCTACGCATCGCTCCCCGCGCTGTCGGTGTGCTCTGCGGCACCGCCGCCCGGCGCCGGTGCCAGCCATCCGCCAAGACGCGTTAAAAGCAAAAGCGCCTGAATTGCGGCAGTGCAATTCAGGCGCTTTTTTTGTGCGTTGTATCTGTATCTATGCCGCATCAGGCGATGACGCCATATTTGCGGAATACTTTCTGGATCTTCTCGAGGGCCTCGGTCACCTGCTCCTTGGTGTGGGTGGCCATGAGGCTGAAACGTATGAGAGTGTCCTGCGGGGCCACGGCGGGAGAAACCACAGGGTTGACGAATATGCCTTCCTCAAGCAAATCGTGGGTGATAGCGAAAGTCTTCATGTTGTCGCGCACGAAGAGGGGAATGATGGGCGTGGATGTGTTGCCTATCTCGCATCCCATGTTGCGGAATCCTTCGAGCGCATAGTTGGTGATTTCCCAAAGATGTTCCTGGCGCCATGGCTCCTCTATCATGATATCTATGGCCTTGAGAGCAGCCGCTGTGGATGCGGGGGTGATGCTGGCGGTGAAAATATAGGAGCGCGAGTGATGGCGCAGGAAGTTGGTGACTTCCTTGTCGGTGGCGATAAAGCCGCCGAGCGACGCAAAGCTCTTGGAGAATGTGCCCATGATGAGGTCCACATCGTCGGCCACGCCGAAATGATGGCAAGTGCCGCGGCCGCCGGGGCCGAACACACCGATGGAGTGGGCTTCGTCCACCATGACGGTGGCATTGTACTTCTTGGCCAGATCAACGATAGCGGGGACATTGGCCACATCGCCCTCCATGGAGAACACGCCGTCGGTGACGATGAGTTTCACCTTGTCGGGATCACAGCGCTGGAGCTGCTTCTCGAGGCTTTCCATATCGTTGTGCTTGTACTTCAGCGACTGGGCGAAGCTGAGACGGCGTCCTTCGATGATGGAGGCGTGGTCCTGCTCGTCCCAAAGGATGTAGTCCTCACGGCCGCAGAGAGCCGAAACCACTCCGAGGTTCACACCGAAACCGGTGCTGTAGACCATGACATCTTCCTTACCGATATATTCGGCCAGACGATGCTCAAGCTGCTTGTGAAGTTCGAGCGTGCCGTTGAGGAAAGGGGAGCCGGCACATCCGGTGCCGAACTTACGGGTAGCCTCTATAGCGGCTTCCTTGATGCGGGGGTCGTTCACCAGTCCCGTGTAGCAGTTGCTGCCGAACATCAGGACCTTACGGCCATTGATGTACACCTCGGTGTCCTGCTCGGAGGATATGGCGCGGAAGTAGGGATATACGCCTGCTGCCTTGGCCTCCTGGGGTGCGGTGTACTTTGATAATTTGGCTTGTAAAAGCTTCATATTCTGATTGGTTTCTTCAATTTTCTTTTTAACGGATGCAAAGATAGCACTTTTTGCGCACTTTTGTGCACAAAATGCTAAAAATTACGAAAAAGCGGCACTCATGTTGACATTTTTTAATAGAATGCCATTTCCGAAGCTTTGCTGCCACGCGCCACCACGCAGCCTCGGCTGTCGAGCAGATAGATTCCGGGGGTGAACTCCGGCGAATACAACCCGGCGCTGTACACTCCATCGATATCAAAAGCTGCCATCCAGCCATCAGGCACCTCGGCCAACGCACGCGCCCGCATCTCCGCCTCGCCCTCGGCATAGACGGCGAGCACGGCAAGCGTAGGCGGCACCGCGCCACCAAGAAGTTCGAGCTCGCGGCGGCAATCGTCGCAATCGGCGTCAAACAGCACCAGCAACAGCGGCTTGCCGCGGAATGCGGCAAGCGTGGTGCGCGTGCCGTCGGCCATCTCAATTGAAAAATCGGCGGCCGGCATGCCTGGGGCGTTCATGGCCAGTTCCTCGGCCATGAACGCCGCGCGCACACTGTCGGCGTCGGCCATCTGAGGCATCGCTCCGGCAGCCGCACAGCCTGCGCACGCCACCGATGCCGCAGCAAGAAAGCGCAACATCAGAATTTGCGTATGCCCATCACATGGCGCACCTCGGCCAGAGTGGCTGCGGCACGCTCGCGTGCGCGCTCGGCACCTTGTGCCACCACACGGCGAAGGTATGCCTCATCGGCCATGATGTCGTTGATGCGGTCGCGTATGGGAGTGGTCACGGCCAGGATGTCCTCGGCGAGCTGCTTCTTGAGGTCGCCGTAGCGTATGGAGCAGTCGGCGTAGGCATCGCGGAAATGCTGCACCACATCGGGCGCGCTGGTGAGTTCAAGCAGAGTGAAGAGGTTGGCCACAGGCTCGCTCATGGGTGAATTGGGCTCTTTGGGACCCTCGTCGGTGGTGGCGCGCATCACTTTCTTGCGCAGCACCTTGGGGTCGTCGATGAGGTAGATGCAGTTGCCCTCGCTCTTGCCCATCTTGCCGCTGCCGTCGAGGCCGGGCACCTTCACGGGCTTGCCACCAAAATCAAAGTTGTAGGGCTCGGGGAACAGCTCAACGCCGTAGAACGAGTTGAAACGGCGTGCGAAGCGGCGTGTGAGCTCGAGATGCTGCTCCTGATCCTTGCCCACAGGCACCTTCGTGGCCTTCTGGATGAGGATGTCCACAGCCATGAGCGTGGGGTATGTGAGCAGGCCGGCGTTCACGCGCTTGTTGGTGGACGCGCCTATGATTTCTTTCTCGAAAGCCTCGTCGTCGGCCTCGCCTTCCTGCGCGGGGGCGCCGATGCCGAGAGCCTTGCGCGCCTTGTCCTTGAACGAGGTGGTGCGCATCAGCTCGCCGATGCCCACATGCATGTTGAGCAGCAGATACATCTCTGAAATTTCGGGCACATCGCTCTGTATGAATATGGTCGACTTTTCAGGGTCGATGCCGGCAGCGAGATACTCGGCCAGGATGTTTTTCACATTGGCGTGCAGCTGCGAGGGGTCGGGGCTGGTGGTGAGGGCATGCAGGTCGGCTATGAAAAAGTTGCAGTCGTAGTCGTTCTGCAGACGCACGAATTTGCTCAGTGCGCCGTAATAATTGCCGAGGTGCAGGTTGCCCGTAGAGCGTATGCCACTCAGCACTATTTCTTTGTTGTCTGCCATTACAGTAGTGTTTCTTTTCGTTTCGTTTCTTTTGCTGCAAAGTTAAGCAATAATGCCCGAAAGAGCAAAAAAAACGCTGATTCAGCGGCGGAGCACCCACCGGCACGCATCGGCGCGCTTACCGGTCCTCGCCTCGATACGATTCTCGCCCGGCTGCAGAGTCACATCGCTCCACCGGACCACACACACCTCATCCGGAGTGCGCTTGCCATAGCTGCGTCCATTCACTATCAGTTCCACGGGGCCGTCGTTGCAGAACACCATCACCTCTGTCTCCGGAGCTGTACGGTCGGTGCAACGTTTACCAGCTATATACACCATCGGCTCCTTCTTGTTCCAGTTTGCCTTATAGAAATAGAACGCATCCTTACGCGTGGAGCGGTCGTAGCTGACAAGCCCCTTGTCGTTGCGCCCCGCCACAGGCCCCTCGCGGCGCCCCGCGGCACAGAAATCAGTCAGGCACCAGATGAAATTGCACCATAGCCAAGGGCGCTCGCGCAATATGCGCCAGTTCTCGATATGATAGTGCGTCTGCCAGTTTTCGGGGTGCCACTGCCCCCAGGGAGCGGGATGAGCAAGCGAATCCTGCTGCTGCGCCACGTTACCGCCGGCGCCGTACTCGCTTATGCCGAACGTGCGCCCGGAATGGGCCGCGCGCTCGGCATCGAGCCACGTGGCCATGTCGGCGGGGTCGTCGCCATACCAACCGAAATACTTGTTGAAAGCGAGCCAGTCGGGCGTGTCGTTGAACGCTTCGTCCTGATTACTCGCACCCATGGTCGGACGAGATGGATCCAACTTATGCGCCAAAGCATTCAGTTCGGCCACCATATCTCCTACCGGCTCCATCCAGCCTGAGTTCACCTCATTGAACAATCCCCAGGCGGGCACGCAGGCGTGGTTGTAATTCTGATATATCATCTCGCATAGCTGCTGCCTGAGATTTTCAGCATAGGCGGGATTGGATATGTAGATATTCACAAATGGAATCTCGGTCCATGCCACAAGCCCTTTCTCATCCATAATGTCATATATACGGGCCGAATGCGGATAGTGGGCAAGACGGATAGCATTGCATCCCATCTCAAGGGCCAGAGAGACATCTTCGACAAAATCGGCGGCCTGATAGGCTGACGCACGCTCCGCACGGTCTTCGTGCAGATTCACGCCATTGAGCCTGTGCGGACGCCCGTTAAGCACGGCCCCGCCGTCGGCCGACACCTCGAAGTGCCGAAGCCCGATGCGCTGCACCACGCTGTCGATGGCCTGTCCGTCGCGCAACACACGCACGGTGGCGGTGTACAGATATGGATCGTCCACGCCATTCCACAGCCGGGGCGAGCGCAGTATCGCGCGCGCCGCGTAGCGATCCCCACCATCGGGCGACAGCTCTCCTGCCAGGACGTTGCGGCCGGAAGCATCGCACAGGGTGTAGTCGGCAGCGATGCCCGCACCCGCACCACGCACTATGGCCGTGATGCCGAGCGTGGCGCTCTTGTCCGACACTTCGCTTTGTCGTATGAACACTCCCGGCGATGCGTAGAAATCGGCGGCGATGCACACCTCCGGCTTCATTATAAGCTCCACGCCGCGCGGCAGCCCGCCGAAAATATTGAAATCGCCGCTCAGAGGCGCCACATCGGTGGTGGCGGAATTATTCACGCGTATATCGAGTTTATGAGCCTTCCCGGGTGTCACGTACGGTGTGATATCAACAACAAAAGCCGTATAGCCTCCGCGGTGCTGCCCCACCCAGCTGTTGTCCACGAACACATCGGCCACACTCTGGGCAGCATTCACTTTCAGGTAATATCTGGCGTGTCCATCGGGCACTGTGAGCATGCGCGAATATGTGGCCATGCCGCGGTAATAGTCGCGGTTTCCGAACATGGCGTCGGCGGCATTCCATGTGTGCGGAAGATCCACCGCTTCGCCGTCGTTCATAGTTCGAAGCTCTGTTCCGCGCGTCCAGCGCCATCCGTGGTTCAGGTCGGTGCTCTCCGCATTCATGCAGAGAACGGCCGACGCTGCTGCGGCAGCAAGAATAAGTTTTTTCATGGTCAGGTAGTATCAGAATTCATTCCAACTTTTCTATCCACCAGGCGATAGCAGAAAGCACTTCGGGAGCTACGGTTTCTTCGATGGAGCCGTACTCATCGACTGTTCCTCTGGCGCAGTGCTGCATGAGGTGGTTAAGGCCTGGCATCTCCCGCACATCGGCTCCGGGAAGCAAGTTCCGGATTATTCCGAGATTGGCAGCGGCATCCACCTGCGTGTCGCGCGAACCGTTCAACGCCAATACCGGACACACCGTAGCCGCTATGGCAGCCGACGGATCATAAACGGCGAAATAGCGCAGCCATACGGCTGGCGATGCGGCAATACCACGCAGATTGTCGGCAAGACCTGCTGGGAGCGGCGTGAGCATTGCGTCCGTGAGTTCGCGGCTCTCAAGCACAGCTTCAAGCGCATGGCAATAGGCATCGGCCACCTCTTCGCTCATCCCGGCCTGAGCAAGGGCGCGGCGGTTCTGGCGCAGCAGTATGTCGAGTCCGCGCTCGGCTGCTCCGGCCATGCTCACCACAAAGTCCACAACACGGCGCTGCCCGAGAATGAAGCCTATTGTGCCACCCTCGCTATGCCCCAGCACACCTACCCTGCCGAAGCGGCCGAGACCGCGAGCGAATGCCACGGCTGCGGCGGCATCGTCGGCATAGGTGAGCGTGGTGGCGGTGTCGTTCGAGCCGGTGGACATGCCGAAACCGCGGTCGTCGTAGCGCAGCGTGGCTATGCCGCGGCGCGCAAGATAGTCGGCGATTACGGCAAACGGCTTATGCTGCAATATCTCCTCGTCGCGGTTCTGCAATCCGCTGCCGCTTACAAGCACCACAAGCGGCACCGCCGCTGCCGCCCGCAAGCTGTCGTAGCCTTCGGGATAGGTGATTGTGGCGCTAAGCACGGCATCGCCGGCAGGTATGCGCACATCTTCGGTGGTATACGGGAATGGGGGCCGGGGTGTCTGCGGGCGTCTGACATCGACACGCCCCGGGCGCAGTGTGAGGTGGAATGTATAGGCCCCCTGCTTGAATTTGCCCGAGATAGTGCTTGCCGCCACGCTTCCGGCAAAACGTACGCCGAGCGATGGTACTGTCACCACGACACTGTCGGGACGCAGCACCTCGGTATTGGCAGCTATGCCGATGGCTCCCTGATCGGGAGAATCGAGTGTGCAGGTGCCATCGGCGTTGAAATTGAAAACAAGGTTGAGTTTCTGCAGCCCCACACTCAGCTTGCCGTGCCACGGCCCGGCCGGAGCTTGCTGTGCCATAGCAGCAAGAGCCATAAGCACAATGGCAAGCGTCAGAGCAATTCGCTTAGATTGCATGTGATGTTCAGCATAAAGGTGGTTGCGCCGGTATGCGGCTGAGCAAGAGCCGCCCCAACGGAGAAGCTGCGCACGTTGAAGCCGCCGCACAGCGAGAAGCCGGACAGGAAGCTGCGCGTGTAGGTGCTCATGTCGGTGCGCGTCTTGTAGTTGTAGCCTATCCCTATATAATAGTTCGGCGAGGCAACGATATCGGCACCAAACACAAGATGGCGGAAAAGGTTGCTCTTGAAACTGTCTTTCAATTCAGGATCTGATGTGCCGTCGCCCGCATCGAGATAAGGCAACTTCCACTTTGTAAGGTTCCACGCTGTGACACTGAAACGCACCGGAAACGAGCCGAAACTCTGCGACCAGCCCACACGCACATCCACAGGCAGACGGTCGTAGCTCTCATTGAAGCGCTTGAGCTGTCCGCCCAGATTGGCCACCACAAGCGACAGCGACAGATCCCGGTCCTCGTCGTAGTAGTTCACACCGATATCGGTGCTGAGAGCAAACGCGGAATAATCGGCATACGAACTGAGCACGCCACGCAACTGCACACCACCGCGCCAGCGGCCGGCGATGTCGTGGGAGTACGTGGCTCCAAAAGCCACATCCTTAGGCGAGAATTCTCCTACGATACTGCCGTCGGGCAGGGTCTCGCGCATGCTTCCGTAGCCGAAATAGCGCACGCCGGCGCTCCACGCTCCACGCTCGCCTGCCGCGTGCGCATAGCGGAGGCCGGCAAAGTTGCTGCCGCCGATATAATGCATGTAGTTGAGGCCTATCTGATTGTTCATCTCGGGCCCAAGCAGAGCCGGATTGCAGTCGGTGCTCATGAGGTCGTCGTCCACCAGCGACACGTTCACCCCGCCGAGACCATAGATCTTCGACGAGGCCGTCACATTAAGGAACGAATAGGCCGCAGAGCCATCCTGCGCCACCACAGCCGGCACGCATGCGCACATGACGGCGATAGCTGCAACGCATTTTCGCCATCGCGCTGATATTTGTGAAAATAGTATTCGCACACTATATCAACGGAGCCTGCCGTGTTTTATTTTATCGCACTCCGCAAAAGTGCGGCAAGCCGTACCCACACAGCCGGCAGACACGCCCGTTATCAAACCGTAAAAATAAATATGAATATACCTATCGTCAGAAACCTTGGCAGGACGGGCCACTGTGTGCACATCAGTGCGCACGCAGCTCGCAGCGCAATCGCCAGAAAGACTTTTCCTCGATGAGCTTCTCTATGCGCCTGTCTTTCTCCCTCATGTAATCCACCAGCGCCGAAAGGTCGGGAAGTGACTCGCGGGCAGGCTCGCCCATGGAACGCACCATCTCTCCACGCCCCGTTAGAAGCCACTCGGGATTCACCCACTCAAATGCGTGAACGATTTTATTTAGAAAATCAAAGCTCGGTTTATTGCGACGGAGCACACATACCGACCTAACAGTCTGGTCTGCTATGCCGATTGCGCGAGCAAATGAGGCGATATTGAGCTTTTCGTGCTCAATAATCATATTTATTCGTTCGTTAATTTCCATCAAATTCTCAATTTTATCACTCAAAAATTTGCTCAAATCAAAAATATGTATGATATTTGCAGCTGAATTGTAGTTTATGTATGCGAAGATAATCTTTTCGCAGCACATTCACCTTATGTTTAACACATTTTAAACGCACTAAAAAGCACAGAGATTTACCAACTCTTATCCATCCCAAAGCAACGAGTAAACCACTCATTTTATAATTAATTAATTACACAAATGAAAAAACCAATTCTTCCGATTGCTCTCATCGCACTGATGACTGCGGGTGCTTCGATCGGCTTCTCGTCCTGCAAGGACTATGATGACGATATCAACAACCTGCAGCAACAGATAAATGAGAACAAATCGCTGCTCGAGACCCTGAAAAGCAAGGTTGAGAGCGGTAGCGTCATCACAAGCGTGACCAGCGATGGCGCAGGCATCAAAATCACTCTCAGCAATGGCGAGACCTACACCGTGAGCAACGGTAAGGACGGCGCTACCGGCGCCGCCGGCAAGGACGCTATCGTCTGGACCATCGGCGAAGACGGCTTCTGGTATCAGGACGGCGTCAAGACCGACTTCCCCGCACGTGGCCCGCAGGGCGACAAGGGTGAAACCGGCGCTACCGGTCCTCAGGGTCCCCAGGGTCCTCAGGGCGACAAAGGCGAGCAGGGCGACAAAGGCGATACAGGCGCAACTGGTCCTCAGGGTCCTCAGGGTCCCCAGGGTCCTCAAGGTCCTCAGGGTCCCCAGGGCGACAAAGGCGATCAGGGCGCGGCCGGCATCTACTACGAGCCCGGCGAAGACGGCTACTGGTACAAGGTTGACCCCGCTACCGGCAAGCGTGACAAGACCAACAACATCTGGCGCGCTTCCGACGACAACGCCCTCACGGCTATCGTTAAGGACGGCTTCCTGACCATCTACAACCTCAAGGACGCCAACGGCAACGCCACCACTTTCACCATGAGCATCAACGGCGAACTCCGCTCCATCGTATTCCGTCCCGAGCTCTATCTCGACGGCGTGGAAGGCACCCGCTACGCTTATGCTCCCGGCGTATACCTCAACGCCACCAAAACCAAGAAGACCGGTACGGCCAACGGTTCTGCCTACGAAATCAAGAACGGTAGCGCATGGAAATACGCTCCCTTCAGCCCCATAGGCAACCACGGCTACTCCATCGCTTCCAACGACACCATCAGCTTCGATCTCAACCCCTCCAACGCCAACCTGAAGGGTGTGGACTTCGGCTTCACCGCCATCCAGAACATCGAAAGCGTGTCCCGCGCAGCTGCTGCTCTCGGTCTCACCGAGGGTCGCGAATGGAAGAATGAGAACGGCGTGCTCATCATGCCCGTGACCGCTTCCAACACCGAGAACCTCGCTGTTGCCAAAGACCAGCTCCCCGTGACCTCGCTCAAGGCCACTCTCGAGAACGGCGGCAACGTGAACTCCGACTACTTCTCGCTGCTCCTCGCCACCACCGAGTTTGAGGACATCTTCCTCGACAACAAGGTGTCGCTGATGGCCAACGCCACCGCAGCCGATCGCGAGCTCAAAGACCTCGGCACCCAGGCTATCGAAGGTGTTTCGGTTCTTCCCATCCTCTACAACAATGTGGATGGCTTCAACCTCAAGGAACACATCCTCGTAAGCTTCACCACCACCGACCTCGTAGGCAAGACCTTCTCCGGCAAGCTCACTCTCGCTCAGCTTGAAGAGAAGTGGGGTCTCACCGCCCAATTCGGCGACCTCCACTACCTCCTCGGCAACAGCGCTACCGAAGAAAACGCATTCCTCGACATCACCGAAGACGGTGTGCTCACCGCACGCTTTGTCAAGGAAGCAGGTAAGGATCCCGTACTCACCGACGGTTCCGCCGCTGCCAAGTCGGCTCTCGGCAAGCTCCCCGTTGTAGCTGTTACCATCATGAACGGCAACAACGTAGTGCTCGCAGGCTTCGTGAAGTGCGAAATCACCGAAGAATCTCAGGTTGTTAAGCCCAGCCAGGAAAGCACAGTTATCGCTACCAGCGGTCTCTATCCCATCCTCTGCACCGGCGACGACTTCACCACCAACTGGGATCAGTTCGCTCAGCTCTTCGCTACCCTCGGCTGCTCCAAGGACTTCTTCACCCAGAACTACAAGTGCGACAACTTCACCTACGTGAAGAGTGGCGACAACTTCGTCAAGGAGACCAAGTACGGCACACTCGCCTACGGCTGGGATACCACCAACCCCGCTACCACCACCATCCTCACATGGGATTACTCCACTGCTGCTGTACAGAACATCCTCAGCGACAAGCAGGGCACTGTAACTCTCTACACCAAGTTCACCTACGGCTCGCGCACCGTATTTGTCGGCATGACCGTCAAAGTGGCCGACAAGCCTGAAATCTCGCTCGGCTCGCTCAAGCCCGGCTACAAGAAGGGTGAAAACCACGTGATGATGAACGTGCCCACCATCCGCTCGGGCAACAGCGTTCTGGATTTCGAAGCTAAGGTTGAAAACTACTACAACGGCGACCAGATCAAAGTCACCCTCACCTCCGGCGCTCCCTACACCCGCGCCATGATCACTGAGAATGGTCCCACATTCAAGTTCTCCACCAACGGCCAGATGAGCGGCGTTAAGCCCAACACTGCCGGCAACGAACTTATCCACACCGCTACCGGCGATGTTATCGCTACTCTCGCCGCCGACGGCACCGTAGCTTACGGCAACTCGAAGAAGGCTCTCGAACTCCTCAACAGCGGTACCAACCCCTGGGCTGTAGTTAGCATCAACTACACCTATGGCACCTGCAACCTCGAGTTCGGCAAGATCGAGAACAAGGACCTCAAGATCGAATTCATCCGTCCCGTAGACGTACTCGCAGGCAGCAGCCTCACAGTGAACTACGACGGTGTGAACGTCAAGGCCTTCCAGCTCGGCTCGCTCTTCAACATCTTCGAAACCGTAGGCAACAACAAGCTCTTCCTGCCCGACGGCAAGAGCTTCAAGGACAACCAGGGTCTCTACGAATTCTATGACGTTCAGAGCGTTGACATCGACCTCACCGCTTGCCAGACCTACATGGACGTAACCCTCGTCGACGCCAACGGCAACGATGTAACTCCTGTAGCCGGTACCAAGTACAAATACAATGCTGTTGACATCAGCAACGTAGCCGACCTTGGCAACTACAGCATCCTCTTCGACTACAACACCGAAACCCTCGTTCACGAGCAGACGGTCAACGTCAAGATGGTTGTGAACTACAGCTGGGGCAGCCAGTCCGTGACAATCCCCGTCACCCTCAAGCCCTACAAGTAATTCGAGTTGCTCAACATAAGCGTACTCAGTTGATATAGTTGAAACCCGGGAGGGAGGACGATACTCACCATATTATCCTCCCTCCTTTCTATTCCATCACTTCCCCGTGGCAGGGACAAATTAGGTTTGGTACACTTAAATTCTCATTAACGATAGCATGTAGTTCCTACACGGGGAACCGGCGGCCGGAGTGTAGTCCGGCCGCCTTTTTTATTACCCTGTGCGCACGCCCAGGACTGCGCCTATTACAAGCGCCCGCCACAATCATCAGCACCAACACTATCGCTACATAAAAGCGTGCACGCCCCATCCTCAACCGGCGTGCACGCTTTGCCATAGCCTCCCGGAGGCTATTCCACAACTGAATTATCCCGGCACAAGCTGAATTTACGGTGCATAAAATCACCACAAGTTCTCATGAGGATACAGAAGGCCCTATAACGCGTTCCGTATTATAGGGCCTTCTGTATCCTCGCTATATCAGGTTGTATCCTCACAATACACCGCAATTTCGGCTTATGAGATTATCCCCACATAGACACCGAGGTTTGGGAGCTTCAATTGTAGCTAAACAACGTAGCCGGCATCGCTTTGCGATGCCGCGTATGGTTGTCAGCCGGATTCACATGTCAAAGGCCATAGCTACGCCCCCGCATTGAGAACAGAACTCCGGGTATTCTTACGGATCATCATTAAAAAATATGATTATCCGCAAAAATACCCAAGGTTTTATTCTCAATGTAGGGACGTGCCTTTGGCTACAGTACATGACA
>CAJTOZ010000038.1 GCA_910578095.1 uncultured Muribaculaceae bacterium
ATAAGCCTTTTGTGCCTAATTGACAGCGTTTTAAAAATTGTCATGTACTGTAGCCTTCGGCACGTATAATCGGCAAACACCAATAAAAACACAAAACAAACAAAACAAAAATTTAACAATCAATAAAATAAATTATGTCTCTTTTGCTCTTCTGTCCTTTTGTACCCCCACCATACAAGATTTGCACCCCCACCATACAATATTTGCAACCTCGCTATACGAACTTGCATACCTCCCTTCTGTATCCTCCCCCGCATCGCAAACCGGTCTTCGGGATTATCATTTTGATTTTTTTAGACACACTCTAAAAATATATCGGCAAAATTTCGTAAATTTGCTTGTTAAATACCACCTTGAACAAACAAAACAAACCATATATGAAATTCAACGTATCCAGCAAGACACTCCATGCGGCAGCATCCGCCGTAAGCAAGGTCATCAACAGCAAAAACACCATCACCGTACTCGACAACTTCCTGCTGTCGCTCTCCGGCGACGAACTGCTGATCACAGGCATGGACTCCGAGAACTCCCTCACCGGACGCGTAGCCGTCACCGAGGCCGACGGAGAAGGACGCTTCTGCATCAACGCACGCTCGCTGGTGGATTTCCTGAAAGAAATACCCGACCAAGGCATCACTTTCGACATCAACCCCACCACACTCGAAATAAAAATCGACTACAACAAAGGCGTATCTCATTTCGTGGCCGTCAATGGCGACGAATATCCCACATATAAAAGCCGCGAAGACAACGACACTCCCATCGAATTCGAGTGCCCCACCGAAGAACTCATCAAAGGCCTCGACTACACCATGTTCGCCGCCAGCACCGACGAATATCGCCCCGTGATGCAAGGCGTCTTCTTCGACATCAAACCCGACTCCGTTACTTTCGCAGCCACCGACACACGCAAACTCGTGCGCTACATCAACCGCCGGGTGCGCAGCGGAAACGAGGGCAGCTGCATAATGCCCATGAAAGCATGCTCCGTCCTCAAAAACGTCTTCGCCAAGGACGACACCGTCAAAGTGGTCATGACATCCAAAAACGCATCCTTCAGCAGCGCCACCTACACCTTCAAGTGCTGCCTGCTCAACGGACGCTACCCCGACTACAACCGCGTCATACCCACATCCAACCCCTACACCCTCACCGTCGACCGCCGCTCGCTCCTCACAGCCGTCCGCCGCGTCGGAGTATTCGTCGACCCCGGCTACAGCCTTGAGAAATTCCGCATCGGTGCCGACAGCATGACAATCAAAGGCGACAACAAAACAAACCAGAGCACCGCGCGCGAGCACACACCATGCTCCTTCGACGGCCCCGAACTCACCATAGGTTTCAGCTCCATCTATCTCCTGGAAATACTCAACGTCCTCCCCACCGACGACATCACAATAGCGCTCGCCGACCCCGGACGCCCCGGAGTATTCCGCCCCATGGAGGACGAAAAAGACACCGAGCTCCTCATGCTCCTCATGCCCATGACCGTCACAGATTTCTGATAGAAGAAATGGCATTGAACCTGAAAAAACCTCTGGTATTCTTCGACCTCGAAACCACAGGTACCAACATCACCCACGACCGTATCGTGGAAATAAGCTTCATAAAACTGATGCCCGACGGATCCACTATAGAGAAAACACGGCGCATCAACCCCGAAATGCCCATACCGCCCGAAGCTACGGCCATACACCACATCTCCGACGACGATGTGGCCGATGCACCCACATTCGCCATGGTAGCGAAATCTCTCGCACAGCACTTCGCCGGATGCGACTTCGCCGGATTCAACAGCAACCGCTTCGACCTACCGCTGCTCGACCAGGAATTCTGCCGCGCAGGCGTCGACTTCGACTTCGGACGCTGCAACTTCGTGGACGTGCAGACCATCTACCACAAGCGCGAACCCCGCACCCTCGTCGCAGCCTACCGATACTACTGCGGAAAAAACCTCGAGGACGCACACAGCGCACTCGCCGATACACGGGCCACATACGAAGTGCTCATGGCGCAGCTCGACCACTACGGCGACCTGCCCGAAAACGTCGAGCAACTCTCCGAATACGCCTCGCAAAACCGCAATGTCGATTTCATGGGACGGCTCATCTACGACGAAAACAACTGCGAGATCATAAACTTCGGAAAATACAAAGGACGCAAAGCCGAAGACGTCCTCCGCACCGACCCCGGATACTACAGCTGGATCATGGGAGGCGATTTCACCAACAACACCAAGACCGCATTCACACGCATTAAGCTGAGAACGAAAAAATGACAGCGAAATCACCACTCTCCGGACGCAACATCGTGCTCGGAATCACCGGAGGAATAGCAGCCTACAAATCCGCTCTCCTCGCACGCCTCCTCGTAAAAGCCGGAGCCGAAGTCCAGGTGATAATGACACCCTCGGCACGGGAATTCATCACCCCGCTCACAATGTCCACACTCACCGGACGACCCGTGATCACCGAATTCTTCACCGCCAACACCGGCGAATGGCACAGCCACGTCGACCTCGGCCTCTGGGCCCACTTCTTCGTCGTAGCACCCGCCACAGCATGCACCATCGCAAAAATGGCCACGGGCGTAGCCGACAACATGCTCGTCACATCATACCTCTCCACTCGCGCACGCGTATTCGTGGCACCGGCCATGGACCTCGACATGATGGCCCATCCATCCACCACACGCAACCTTGAAACACTGCGCGCCGATGGCGTCACCATCATTGAAGCCGCTGAAGGCGAACTCGCCAGCCACCTGTGCGGCAAAGGGCGCATGGCCGAACCAGCCGAGATTGTAGCAGCACTCGAAGCCGCAGCCGCTCCCGAAACCACTCTCGCCGGACACCACGTCCTCATCACGGCCGGTCCCACCGTCGAGCGCATAGACCCCGTGCGCTTCATAAGCAACTTCTCTACAGGAAAAATGGGCTACGCCATAGCCGAGGAAGCAGCAGCCAGAGGCGCACGCGTGACCCTCGTCAGCGGGCCCGTAGCTCTGCATGCCAGCCATCCGGCCATCAGCGTAGTGCATGTGGAGTCCGCACGCGAAATGCTCGAAGCGGCCCAAAAAGCATTCCCCGACGCCGACATCGCCATCATGACAGCAGCCGTGGCCGACTACGCTCCCGCCACCGTGGAGCAGCATAAAATCAAGCGCGAGCACACACCCGACTGCCGGCTCCACCTCACCGCCAACCCCGACATCGCAGCCACACTCGGCGCCGCCAAGCGCCACGGCCAACTGCTCGTTGGCTTCGCTCTCGAAACCGACAACGAGGAACAGAACGCGCGCGACAAAATGCAGCGCAAAAACCTCGATCTCATCGTGATGAACTCCCTCCAGGATGCAGGAGCCGGATTCGGCACCGACACAAACAAAATCACCGTGTTCCGGGCCGATGGCCACACCTCCCGCTACCACCTCAAAAGCAAAGCCGCCGTAGCTGCCGACATCCTTAACGAAATCGAACAATGCGCGCATTCGCAGGCATAATAATATGGCTGTTTTCTCTCACGGCGCTGTGCGGACACATCTCCGCACAGGAACTCAACTGCACCGTCGAGGTAAACTCCGACCAGGTCGAAGGAACCTACAAACAAGTGTTCCAGACACTTCAGCAGGCCATCTCGGAGTATATGAACACCACCGTGTTCAGCAACGCACAGTTCGCCGCCAATGAGAAAATAGAATGCCGGATGTTCTTCACCGTAAAAGAATACACCGAGGACGGAAACGTCAGCGGCGACCTTCAGGTGCAAAGCATACGACCGGTCTACAACAGCAGCTACACCACCACCCTCCTCAACTTCAAAGACACGAAAATCGACTTCGTCTACCGCGAGAACGAACCCCTCGTGTTCACACTCTCGCATCAGGAAAGCCAGCTCACTGCCATACTCAATTTCTACGCCTACCTCTTCCTCGCCATGGACTTCGATTCCTTCTCCCCTCGCGGAGGCGAAGTCTATTGGGAACGCCTCAAGAGCATAGTCCAGATGGCACAGAGCTCCGGCGAAACCGGCTGGAAAGCTTTCGAAGACACAAAAAACCGTAGCGCCGTACTCTCAGCATTCACCGATGCCTCCACCGAAGGGCTGCGCGACCTCTTCTACACCTACCACCGACGCGGTCTCGACGAAATGGCCACCAGCCCCGACAAAGGCAGAGCCGCCATCACAGGCACCCTGTCAATCCTGGCCGATGTGGCACGGGTGGCACCCATGTCTGTGGCGCTGTCAATGTTCAAGGACGCAAAAATCGACGAACTCGTCAACCTCTACTCCCAGGCGCCGTCCGACGAACGCACCAAAGCCTACAACACTCTCGAACCCATCTACCCCACCGAGCAGACACGCCTGGAGGAAATCAAGAAAGGCAAGGAAACAAGATGATAAAATCTCTGCACATCAGCAACTACGCCCTCATATCATGCATCGACATAGATCTCTCGGCAGGGCTTAATATCATCACTGGCGAGACCGGTGCGGGAAAATCCGTGATGCTCGGAGCACTCGGCCTGCTACTCGGCGGACGAGCCGACATGCGTGCCGTGCGCGACAGCGGACGCAAATCTGTCATAGAAGCACAGGCCATCGTCAAGGACGTTGCCGGCATCGACCGGATTTTTGAAGAAAACGCACTCGACAAAGCCTCCGACGGCATGTGCATCCTGCGGCGCGAACTACTGCCGGGCGGACGCTCGCGGGCATTCATCAACGATACTCCTGTCACGCTGCAAGTGCTGAAATCAGTGGCGCTACGCCTCATCGATATCCATTCCCAGCACCAGAACCTCCTGCTCGCCGACCCCGACTACCAACTGTCCATAATCGACAGCCTCGCGGAAAACAGCGACCTCCGGGCGCGCTACACGGAAGCCTACACAGCCTACCGCCGCACCCTCAAAGCCTATACCGACATGCGCGAGCTCCTGCGACGGAGCGCTGCCGATGCCGAATATATACAATATCAGCTCGAGCAACTCGACAAAATGGAGCTGCGCCCCGGCGAACAGGAGGAACTCGAGCACGAACGCGAAATACTCGCCAATGCCACCGCGATAAAGCACCACCTGCGCTCCGCTCTCGGGCCCATGGCCGACGACCAGTTCAATGCCATATCCGCCCTTGCCGAAGCCGCAGTCCATTGCCGGGCTCTCGGCGATGTGCTCGACGATGGCGAGGAACTCGCCGCACGCATCGAATCGGCACGCATCGAGATTCAGGACATAGCCGAAAGCCTTTCCGATATCGACTCCCGCGTGCAAGCCGACCCCTCCATGCTCGATGCCGTGGAGGAACGCCTCGGAGCACTCTACTCCCTGGAAGTCAAGCACCATGTGGAAAACGTAGACGCGCTCATCGCGCTCCGCGACAGCCTGCGGTCCAAACTCGCTGCGATCGAAGGCGGCGACGAAAGCCTCGCCGAGCTCGAGATGCAGGCCAGAAAAGCAAAAAAAACAGCCATGCTGCTTGCACGCGAACTTAGCGACACACGCCGCGCGGCAGCAATGGACTTCGCAGAGGAACTCACCCTACGTGCCACACCACTGGGAATGAAAAACCTGCGGTGCGAAATAGCCTTCAACGCCGGCAAACTCACCCCGGCAGGTCTCGACATCATCGAATTCCGTTTCGCATTCAACAAAAATCAGCAACCGCTCCCCATTGGCGGCACCGCTTCCGGCGGCGAGATATCGCGCCTGATGCTCACCATCAAGAGCATCGTGGCCGAGCGCATGGCACTCCCCACCATAATTTTCGATGAGGTGGACACCGGTGTCAGCGGAGATGTGGCATCGCGCATGGCCGATATGATGCTGGGGCTGTCGGACCGGCTGCAGGTGGTGGCCATCACGCATCTGCCGGCAGTGGCCGCTCGCGGCGTCGCACACTTCCGCGTCTACAAACAAGACACCGACCAAAGCACCGAAACCCACATATCACGCCTCTCAGAGCCCGAACGCCAACGCGAACTCGCCCTTATGCTCAGCGGCGACCCCGACAACGAAGCAGCCTTGGCTGCAGCACGCTCGCTACTTGCTAAATTATAGAAACATGGAAAAAAACGACTACATATTTGGTATACGCGCCGTCATCGAAGCCATCGAGGCCGGCAAACAGATCGACAAACTGCTCATCAAAAAAGACCTGCACGGCCCGCTGGCCGACGAACTAATGGCCATCGTCCGCCAGCGGCGCATCGTGGCACAGCGTGTGCCTGTGGAAAGGCTCAACCGTGTCACCCGGAAAAACCATCAGGGAGCCATCGCCTATGTCGCAGCCGTAAACTACTACACTCTCGAGCAACTCGTACCACAGTTCTATGAAGACGGAATCACACCGTTCGTAGTAGTGTTGGACGGAATCACCGACGTACGCAACTTCGGCGCCATCGCGCGCACAGCCGATTGCTGCGGAGTGGGTGCGCTCGTGATTGCCGAGCGTGGCGCAGCATCCGTCAACGCCGATGCCGTCAAAACCTCCGCCGGAGCCTTGATGAGCCTCCCTGTGTGCCGCGAGCGCAGCATAGCCGGAGCCGTACGCTTCCTCAAGGACAACGGCTACCAGATAGTAGCCGCCACCGAAAAAAGCGACCGGCTCTATACTACCGGAAATTACGATGGACCCGTAGCGATAGTAATGGGCGCCGAGGATGTGGGCATCTCCACCGAAGTCCTTGCCCTATGCGATACCCCCGTGGCCATCCCGATGTTCGGACGCATCGGTAGCCTCAACGTCAGCGTCGCCGCCGGTGTCATGATGTACGAAGTCGTGCGTCAGCGCCTCCAGGCAGGCCTAGACGTGGAATAGAAGATACAGACCCTACTACCCCATGCGTCTGTGGCCCGGCCACAGACGCATGGTCTTATTCTGCCCTCCGGCCCTCTATCTTTACAGTCTTCCGTATATTGCTCTCGGGGTACCTTACGTTTACTCGTGCTTCAGCGCGATAAGGTAATCGTCCCTACGGCTGTACAGAACGCTTACTTCAGCCTGAAATTATAGCCTATGGTAGCTTCTATACTCATGCAGCGCGAGGCGCTGAACACATCGGCCTTTTTTGCCGGATATATATTGCCGAGACCATAATATAGGCGAGCTTCAAAAGTGATGCTGTGACGCGGTTGCACATAGAATTCACAACCGATACCGGCCGCTATACCATAGTCAAACTTATTGGAGATATCCATGCTCATCTGCGACACCATGCGGTTGGGCGGGAATCCCTCCACATCGCCCGGAAACTCGTAGTTGAAATTGGACGATATCTTGTCGCCTATCATATAGCCCACCTCCGGACCAAGATTGACAAACCCCTTGAAGCGTGGCGAGCCGAAATAGATGTGCGTCATCACCGGCAGGCGCAGATATGTGAGCGTGCGGCTGTAGCTGAACAGGTCATTGGCCTCCTCGAAGTTTTCTTTCCAGCCACGCTGCTCCCAGCCGAACTCGGCAATCAGGCCAAACAGCTTTTCTTCCGTATACCGGAATGTGACCGCTCCGGCGGTGCCTTGCAACCAACCCTGCTTCACACCGGGCGAAAAATCCATTTTGGACAGGCTCACACCCACACGACCACCCACTGATATATGAGGCTTATAGTGCGTCTCCGCATGCGCTGCGCCGCACATAACGGCCAGCGACAGCAATATGGCGGTAATCCTTTTCATCACAGCACGGTGCTTTGTGTGGTTTTGTCGTTGGCAAAAGTCACAATGTACAGCGCATTGTTCACAAAACCGCCTTCGTCGCCGGCCTTCTCAAAACGGAAAGCCGACTGACGTCCGCGCCACAACCCATCGCCCTCGGGATCAAAGACACCGCCGTGGGCGCGCAGGTTGGATATGATCATCGAGGCCACGTCATAGCCCAAAGCCCCCTGATTGGGTACAACCTCCATCGGGGCGGCTCCGAAGTTATCCATGAAGCCGGATGCTATGGCACGGGCATCATCACCCTCGGGATTTATAAACACGCGCGTGTAGATTGTGGCACCGAGCGCATGAAGCATATCAAGAGCATCGTTGCGGAAAGCAGTCCAGTCGGGATAGCCGAAGATCTCGATAGCCGCAGTCGAAGGATCATCGCGAAACGCTTTCAGTCCGTGGCTCATCTTGTTGAATTCGGCAAGCGTTCCGCTCGAAGGCACTATCACATAGCGCTCAGCCGCATCAAGAATATCCAGATCGGAGGAGCGCAACGTCCCGTTGTAGCCTATCTCCACAGGAGCAATACCATCGGCGATGTACTTTTCACGGATAAAATCGGTGAACGCGCTCTTTTCGGCACGGCCGTTATTATTTCGGAGAATCACCGGGCGCATGTCGCCGAAACGGTCGCGCATACCAGCGTATGCCTTGGCATACATAGCCGAATGCGGAATATTGGCCTGGACAATCGAAGGATTGGTGAGATAACTCTCGTCCTTGAGATTAAAAATATTGATTACGTAGCCGTCGGTGTCGGACACCGCAGCCGCCAGGGCACCAAGTTGTGCGTCGTCTTCGGGAGCTATTATCACCGAAGCCGTGCGCACACCGTCGGTCACGACAAAATCGCTACTGTCGAACACATTTATGGACACAGGTTGCCCGGCTGCACGCAACTCATCGGCGGCAATAAGCATTCCTTTATAGAAATCGGTGTACAGCTGGGACTGTTTGGACACATTCTCCTCTCCGAGCGCAAACGGCAGCATCACAGCGATGGAAGCCTCGCGCACAAATTCTACCGAGTCCACCTCTGCAGGGGATTGCGTAGCAACCAAGGCCGTATCAGCCCCTACCGCCATTGGCTCCTGAGCCGGAGCCTGAGGATGGCTCTCTTTTTCGGAGGCCACATACAGTGGCGTCTCATTGGGAGAGTGTGCCGGCTGAGTGGCACCGTCAATAGCATCTGTCGACACCGGGATCAACACAATCTGTCCGCTTTTAAGTCCGTCGGCCGTCTCCGGATTGGTTGCCACTATATCATCGGGAGTGACACCATAGCGGTGGGCAAGGCCGAAAAGCGTCTCTCCGCGCTTCACCTCATGACTTATCGTTTTGCTGCCGGCAGCAGCAAACACCTCATAGGGAAAATACAGTATCGTACCGGCCTTGACGCCATCAGCAGCGCCGGGGTTGTAACGTATTATGTCATCGCGGCTGATACCGAGAGAATCGGACAAAGAGTAAACGGTGTCTCCGAACTCCACCTCATAGTAATAATACCGGTTGCCGTTGACACTCTTCACAGGGAGGTCCAGAGCATACGTGCCAAATGAAGCAATGGTGATGGCACCGGTCAAAGCTAATGTGCGCAATTTTTTGTGCATATACGGTGAATTGGTTACTTTTTTCTTAAAAGCGAATCGTAGCGCTCCGGGTCGGAAATAAGCCGCAGGGCTTCTTCATATACCGGATTCAGGGGATTAGTGGCGCGCACGTACGATCCGTTGTCGTACAGATCCCGTGCCATAAGTCCTTTGAGCATGGCCCGGATATATACGGCGCTGCGCGCCCACTGCTCTTCATTGAATTCGAGCCCTTCTTTCGCTGCTGCATCGAAGAGCTGCTGTTCCATCTCGGGGGAGATTTCAAAACCGGCATAGAACGCATCCTCGTCAGGGAATTTTCCAAGAAGCTGCTTGCGGTCCTGCTCCACTTTTCCTACGACAAAGGTATTGACTATGCCTTTGGCCACAAGGTCGCGGTAGTAGGGAGTGAAGAACGTGGTGTCGACGGGCACGAACACATCGGGCATGATGCCACCGCCGCCATATACTGTGCGGCCGTTACGCAATGTTTTGCATTTCAGGTTCTCATCGAAGCGTATGCTGTCGGCACTCCACAATTCGCCGCTTTTATAGCGGTTGAGCATGTCAAGCTGATAATCTTCTCCGCGGCCTTTCTCGTAAGGCTTCTGTATGCAACGGCCCGAAGGAGTGTAGTAGCGCGCTGTGGTGAGGCGTATCATCGAACCGTCCGGGAATGGGAACGGACGCTGCACCAGGCCCTTGCCGAATGTGCGGCGACCCACCACGAGACCGCGGTCGTTGTCCTGCATGGCTCCGGCAAGAATCTCCGATGCTGAGGCCGAATATTGGTTGACCATTATCACCACCCGGCCACGGCTGTCGCCGGAGGCTCCCTCTACAGAAAAGGTCATAGGCTCGCTGCGCAGGCCACCGGTGCTCACCACCGGCGAGCCCTCCGGAAGGAACTGTGCGGCGAGCTGCACGGCGGCGCCGAGATAACCGCCTCCATTGTCTTCAAGATCTATGAGCACATGGCGCATGCCACGGCGGCGCAGCTTGGCGATGGCCTTGGCCACCTCATCGGCCGTACTTTCGGCAAAGCGGCTCACACGGATATAGCCTACGGAATCATTGGCCATATATACATCATCCACGCTATATATGGGGATATCATCGCGACGCAGGATAAATTCTATAGGCTCTTCCACACCGCCACGCTTCACTTTGAGCACCACCTGCGACCCCTTGGGGCCGCGCAACACCTTGATGATCTGCGAATTTTTCATCTGCTTGCCGGCTATCACGGTGTCGTTGGCACTGATGATACGATCGCCGGGGCGCAAACCGGCCTTTTCCGAAGGGCCGCCCACTGTGGTCTGGATCACATAGACGGTGTCCTTGACCATGTTGAACATAATGCCTATACCACTGAAGTGCCCTTCGAGCGGTTGATTCAGTTCGCGCGTCTCATCCGGAGTAGAGTATTGCGAATGAGGGTCAAGAGTAGCCAGCATAGCCTTTATCCCTTCATCTACGAGACTGTCCTCATTGACTTTCTCCACATAAAAATTGGATATGACCCCTTCGGCATAACGCAATTTCTGCGAAGGGCTGAATTCACGTGTCTGCGCACCGGCGAGGAGAGCGCCGGCTGCGGCTATGGCTATAACAATTTTTTTCATTGGTTGTGAACGGGTTTTGGAAGAAAAGCGTCGACGTCGCGGCCGTAGGATGCGAGTTCGCGCACGATAGACGACGACACAGCCGCCAGCTCGGGCAGGCTATACAATAAAACGGTTTCGATGCCGGATAGTTGTCGGTTCACATCGGCAAGATCTCGTTCATAGTCGAAATCGCGTGTCGAACGCACTCCGCGCAGCAAAGCCGAAGCCCCGGCGGCGGCCGCCGCGTCAACTGTCAGACAGTCATAAACCACTACTTCGATGCGGTCGTCGCCGGCAAAAACCTCCCGTATGGCCTGAGCGGCGTCCTCTGCATGCACGCGGTCGTCGGGCTTGGCAGAGTTTACCCCCACGCCAACCACTATACGGTCGAAAATATCCAGTCCGCGGGTTACGATGGACGCATGGCCAGTGGTGAAGGGGCGGAAAGAGCCCGCGAAAAAAGCTGTGCGCATGGTGCGCTCAGAGTGCGATGTCTTTATCATCTTCCACTACAAGATTGTCTATGATGAAAGTCTGTCGTTCCATGGTGTTTTTACCCATGTAAAACTCCAGCAATTCCGCTACAGCGTCCTCTTTGCGCAGCGTCACACGGTCCACACGCATGTCGGGCCCTATGAAATTGCGGAATTCCTCCGGCGATATTTCGCCAAGACCTTTGAATCGGGTGATTTCGGCGTTCGCGCCGAAGCGGTTGATGGCAGCGATGCGTTCCTCGTCGGAGTAGCAGTAGACGGTGTCGTCCTGCAAGGCTTTGCCGCGGGAGCCGGACCGCTTGCTGGTCTTTTTATTGCGCACACGGAACAAAGGCGTCTGGAGCACATACACATGCCCTTTCTTTATCAGATCGGGGAAAAACTGCAGGAAAAACGTGATCATCAGCAGACGTATATGCATACCATCCACATCGGCATCGGTAGCAATAATCACATTATTGTAACGCAACCCGTCTATTCCTTCCTCGATGTTGAGCGCAGCCTGGAGCAGATTGAACTCATCATTCTCATACAGCACCTTTTGGGTGACGCCGAAGGTGTTGAGCGGTTTTCCGCGCAGCGAGAACACAGCCTGAGTTGCCACATTGCGTATCTTGGTGATGGAACCGGCTGCGGAATCGCCCTCGGTGATGAAAATTGAGGATGCAAGTTTCAGCGCATCATCGCCCTTGGCATCGTTGAGATGCACACGGCAATCAAGCAATTTTTTATTGTGCAGATTCACCTGTTTGGCCTTCTCGCGGGCTTTTTTGGTGATGCCGGCCATAGCCTTGCGGTCGCGCTCGCTTTCCTGCACCTTTTTAAGTATGATATCGGCCACCTCAAGATTGCGGTGCAGATAGTTGTCGAGTTCCTTCTTGATGAAATCGCCTATGAACTTAGCCACAGTGGGTCCCTCGGGCCCCATATCCCTGGAACCGAGTTTCGTTTTGGTCTGCGACTCAAATACGGGCTCCTCAACTTTCACAGCCACAGCGGCAATAATACCATTTCGGATATCGGAATATTCAAAATTGCGGCCGAAAAAATCCTTAAGCGTCCGCGACACAGCCTCCTTAAAGGCGCTGAGATGCGTGCCTCCCTGTGTGGTGTGCTGGCCGTTCACAAAAGAATAGTACTCCTCGCCATATTGGTTGGCATGTGTTATAGCCACCTCTATATCCTGCCCTTTAAGGTGTATTATCGGATACAGCGGCTCCTTTGTCATATTCTCGCGGAGAAGATCAAGCAACCCGTGACGCGAGAAGAAGCGGCGTCCGTTGTATATGATGGTAAGACCCGTGTTGAGAAAGGTATAATTTTTAAGCAGGGGCTCTATGAACTCGTCACGGTAAAGATATTCACGGAATATGGACGCATCCGGAGTGAACCGCACCAATGTTCCGTTCGGGCGATCCGTTGGCACCACAGGGCTCTCTTCCTTAAGTTCGCCCATGCTGAAAACCGCGCGCTTCAGCTCCCCGTCGCGCACGCTTTCTATCTCAAAGAACACACTGAGCGCATTCACGGCTTTGATGCCCACGCCGTTAAGTCCCACGCTTTTCTTGAAAGCCTTGGAGTCGTACTTACCTCCGGTGTTCATCTTTGACGCCACATCCACGACCTTGCCCAACGGCACACCGCGACCATAGTCGCGCACCACGACAGAGCCATCCTCGATAGTGACATCAATCTGCTTACCGAAGCCCATCATATATTCATCGATGGCATTGTCGAGCACCTCCTTGAGGAGCACGTAAATGCCATCGTCACTATTGGTGCCGTCGCCGAGCTTTCCAATGTACATGCCCGGGCGCCGTCTGATATGTTCTTTCCAGTCGAGGGTACGGATATCATCCTCGCTATAGTCTGCCGCAGCCACAGCCCGCGGCTCCACTGTGTCAAGTTCTTCACTCATAGCTGCAAATATAGCTATTTTTTTTCAAATCGCCGATTTCCTTTACATTATTTAAACGAAACTGTGAGCTGAAGAATATCCTATGTCATTTCGATAAAAAAAGAGACCCCTGCTGAGATCTCCTTTTAGCCTTTTTGCAACTTTGAGCGACAGACGGGACTCGAACCCGCGACTTTTAGCTTGGGAAGTTTCTTAGTCGCAGGTTTTGGCGCTGTGAATCAGAGTGTTATTAATTTGTTTAAGAGTAAATTTGCATTGTTGCACATCCTGGAGGATGATGGTGCAAAATTAATGATATTCAATGAAAAAAACAAATGGCGATTTTGCACCTGTTTTGGGCTGCTGATGGCAGCGGGGGGCGTGTGTGTGTTACTCTTCGTCGAGGGAGGCGGCATCGATCTCGGCGGCGTGCTGCTCGAGACGGCGCGCGATGTGGCGGAAGGCTTCGGCGAGCTGGTGGTAGTCGGCGGGAGAGAAGCGCTGCCGGGCTCCGT
>CAJTOZ010000039.1 GCA_910578095.1 uncultured Muribaculaceae bacterium
TGCCAAAGGCACGTCCCTACATTGAGAATAAGACCTTGGGTACTTTTGCGGATAAGCATATTTTTTTAATGTTCGAGACAATAGGACTCCGGGAGTCCTGTGGGTGTCTAAGCCTTTTCCTTGCAGTCGTAGCCGGCGGCCTCCACTGCGGCTATCACCGCTTCGGGCGCGGCGTTGCCTTCTACGCGCGCCTCGCCGGCGGCCAGATCCACATCTACGTTTTCCACGCCGGAAACGGCAGCGATGCTTTTTTCAACGTTGGCACGGCAATGGTTGCACATCATGCCTTTGATTTCATATACTTTCATAGTGTTGTCAGAATTAGAAGTTTCACATTTGTCGCAATCGTCGTGGGAGTGGCCACGGAAGCGGGCCCACAATGCCCGCACGAGCAGCAGCGAGAGCACTATGCCGCTTGCCGTGGACAGCCATCCGGAGTGCATTCCGGCGCCGGGTGCGTGGCAGCTCAGGGTCTCGGCCGCCGGCAGCACGAACCATTCCCTCGGCAGCACATAGTCGGCAAGCAGGCCGAACACTATCGCGCCCACTACTATCGCGCCTACATAGAACACCTGCACGCTGCGTCCGAGCGCCTTGTGCACCACCAGCAGGGAGGCTGCATTTGTGGCCGGTCCGGCCATCAGCAGCACGAGCGCCGCGCCGGGAGAAAGGCCCTTGAGCATCAGCGCCACGGCTATGGGGATGGACCCGGTGGCGCACACATACATGGGCACACTGAGCGCCAGCACCGCGAGCATGCTCAGCAGCGGGTAGCGGCTGAGGCCTGCGAGCGCGTCGGCAGGAACAAGCGCGGTGATGAGAGCTGCCACCACAAGACCCAGAATCAGCCAGCGGCCTATGTCCTCCATCATTGTCATGAAGCCGTAGCGCAGTGCTGCCGCCGTGCGTGCCGCCAGTCCGGCCGGACGCGTGTCGGGGTTGCCGCCCGGTTCCTGTGTGGCCTGTGCTCCGGCGCCCGTACGCCGTGCGTGTCGGTTGGCGAGCGCGCCTCCTCCGAGTGCGGTGACGAGTGCGGCTATGGGGCGCAGGAGGGCAAACGGCAGTCCCATCATGGAATATGTGGCCGCTATGGAATCCACTCCCGTCTGCGGTGTGGCTATGAGAAACGACACTGTGGCACCGCGCGATGCGCCTTCGCGCCGCAGACCCATGGCAGTGGGCACCACGCCGCAGGAGCATAGCGGCAGCGGCACTCCGAAGAGGGCGGCTTTCATCACGGAGCCGAAAGTGTTGGGGGCCAGATGCGCCTTATACACGCCGGCCGGCACAAAGGCGTGCAGCACACCGGCTATGGCGAAACCCAGCAAGAGATAGGGGGCCATCTCGCAGAGCATGGCCCAGAACACATGTATTATATTCATTATGTCCATAATTCAGAATCTTTTTTACAATGCAAAGATAGTGGTTTTGTGGTGCAATCCGGTTGCAAATGAGTAGCGCGCGGGTCTCTGCCGTATTATCTATATCAAAAATATCGTAAAGAAATGACACGCATAGCCATTACCCTCCTGCTTGCAATGTGCGCTATTCTCGGCGTGCATGCCCAGTCGCTTTATCCCGGACAGCACACCTCGCGTGTGCGTGTGCACGACACCGCCCCCGTGCGCGCCGAGGCCTTTGATCTTGCCGATGTGCGGTTGCTGCCTGGCCGCGTGCGCGACAATCTTGAGCGCGATTCAGCCTGGATGGTGTCGATACCGGCCGCAAGGCTGCTCCATAGCTTCCGCAACAACGCCGGCGTGTTTGCCGGTCTTGAGGGAGGCTACGAGAGTGTGCGCAAACTCGGTGGCTGGGAGTCGCTTGACTGCGATTTGCGCGGCCACACCACCGGCCACATGCTCTCGGCGTGCGCACTCATGTATGCGGCCACAGGACAGCATGTGTTCAAGGCCAAGGCCGACAGTCTCGTGGCCGGGCTGGCCGAGGTGCAGGCGGCGCTCGGCTCCTCGGGTTATCTGAGCGCCTTTCCCGAGCAACTCATAGACCGCAATATACTCGGGCGCCCGGTATGGGCACCGTGGTACACTCTCCACAAAATCCTTGCCGGCCTCATCGACCAATATCTGTATGCCGGCAATGAGCAGGCTCTCGACATTGCGCGCCGCATGGGCGATTGGGCCTACGGTAAGCTTATGGCGCTCCCCGACAGCACGCGGCGCCTGATGCTGCGCAATGAGTTCGGTGGTATGAACGAGGCGTTCTTCAATCTATACGCCGTCACAGCCGACGGACGTTTCCGCGAGCTTGCAGAATTTTTTCATCACAACGACGTGGTGGATCCGCTGCGCTCCGGCACAGCCTCGTTCGGCACTCTGCACACCAATACATTCATCCCCAAGCTCCTCGGCGAGGCTCGCCGTTACGAGCTTACCCGCGCGTCCGAGAGCCGCCGTGCCGCACGTCTGTTCTGGGAGCATACCACAGGCCATCATTGCTTCACCACAGGGTCGTGCAGCCAGAAGGAGCACTTTTTCGATCCGGCACGAATGTCGCAGTATCTCAACGGCTACACCGGCGAGACCTGCTGCACCTATAACATGCTGAAGCTCTCCCGCCATCTTTTCTGCTGGGATGCCGACGCCGATGTGGCCGAATACTACGAGCGCGCGCTCTTCAACCATATTCTGGCCCAGCAGGACACGGCGTCCGGAATGGTGTGCTATTTCCTGCCCATGCTGAGCGGCGCCCACAAGGTGTACAGCACTCCCGAACAATCGTTCTGGTGCTGTGTGGGCAGTGGGTTCGAGAGCCACGCCAAGTATGCCGAGGCCATCTACTACCGTACGCCGTCGGGCGCGGATGCCGACACGCTCTTTGTGAATCTCCTGATTCCGTCGCGCCTGAACTGGCGCGAGCTCGGATTCAGCCTTGTGCAGCGCACGGCGTTTCCTGAAAGCGACACAGCCGAGTGGACCGTAGAGGCTTCCTCGGCGCGTCCGCTGGCCATAGCGTTTCGCCATCCGCGGTGGAGCGGCCTGCCGGAGGTCACGGTCAACGGTCGTAAAATACACGTGAAATCGGAGCCCGGAAGCTATTTTACCGTACGCCGCCGTTGGCGCGCCGGCGACCGCATAGCGGTGCGCTATCCCATGGAACTGCGCGTGGAGACCACTCCGGACAATCCTTGCCGCGGTGCCGTGCTATATGGCCCCATCGTACTTGCCGGACAGCTCGGCACCGAAGGCATGTGCGATCCCGCACCGTTCTCCGATCCTACCGTGCGCAACGATTATTACACCTACGACTACCATATCCCCGCCGGACTCCCGACACAACTATCCATTGATCCGGCCTGTCCGGCCTCGGCCTTGACACGCAAGGGCCCGGGGCTCACTTTCGCCACGGCCGACGGCCGCATACTCGCCCCGCTCTACGACACGCATCGCACCCGCTACGTGGTGTACTGGGACATTGTTCCGCAAAAAAAATGACGCGGCATAGCTAAAACTACGGAAAATAACTAAATTTGTGGACGGACCTCCGTCCACAAATTTGTTATAATAGGAAGTTTTTGCAGATATGAAAAAATCACAGATAATCCTATGGATAGCGGCACTGGTCGTCGGAGTGGTGCTGGGGCTTCTACGGGTGGATGCCATCGACCGCGCCGCCGACATTGTCGCCACGGTGTACACGCGTCTGTTCCGCCTGCTGGCCGTACCTGTCATTGTACTCGCCATTGTCTCCACGCTTGCGTCGCTGGGTAAAGGCGGTGGGATGGGACGCATGTTCCGCATCACTCTCACCTACACGCTGCTCACCACCACAGCCGCTGCCGCTGTGGCGCTCGGGCTTTATGTGCTCGTGGCCCCGGGCAATCTACCGGCCTCAGCCATAGGCTCCGGGGAGGCGGTGCCGTCCGACCTGACGAAGTTTTCATATTCCGACCATCTGATGTCGATGGTGCCCGACAATATAGTAAGGCCATTTCTCGACGGCAACGTGCTCGGGCTGCTCCTGCTGTGTTTTGCTGTGGGTATAGCCTTGTCGCGGATGCCCGACACCCC
Organism: uncultured Muribaculaceae bacterium; assembly: GCA_910578095.1. Classification (GTDB taxonomy): domain Bacteria; phylum Bacteroidota; class Bacteroidia; order Bacteroidales; family Muribaculaceae; genus CAG-873. The sequence goes on from CAJTOZ010000039.1 coordinate 4,029, forward strand.
TCAGAAGCGCGCCCTCATGCATGGTATCGCCGGACTGCAGGAACTGCTGTATGTGCTCATCCGCTGGCTCATCGCCGTGCTGCCGCTCGGTATCACGGCCTTTGCCGCGCAACTGGCGGCTGAAGTAGGTGGCGGTGTCATGCTCGACTCGCTGGGTAAGTACGTGCTGGTGATTCTGGCCGGCAACTGCCTGCAGTTTTTCGTGATTCTGCCCTTGTTCCTGCTGGCCAAGGGCCTGAACCCGCTCAAGGTACTTTCGGGCATGATGCCCGCCGTGCTTATGGCGCTCTTCACCAAAAGTTCCGCGGCCACGCTGCCGGTGACTATGGACAGCGCCGAGAGGCGCGTGGGCGCCGATCCCAAAGTGGCGCGTTTCGTGCTCCCGGTGTGCACCACGGTCAATATGAATGGCTGTGCGGCGTTCATTCTGGTGACATCGCTGTTTGTGATGCAGAACAATGGCATGGACGTGTCGGCCGGAAGCATGCTTGTGTGGCTGCTGATCTCGGTGGTCTCGGCGTTCGGCAATGCCGGAGTGCCGATGGGATGCTATTTTCTCACGCTCTCACTCATGGCCGGCATAGGTGCCGATGTGGGTATCATGGGTGTGATACTGCCGATATATACCATCATCGATATGGTGGAGACCGCCGAGAATGTGTGGTCCGATTCGTGTGTATGTGCCATAACGGATAAAACCCTGAAAGCTTCCGCGAGCACCCATGGACGTGTCGGCTGAGGGTAGGGCAATGGACGGCATGTCGCTTTTCCCGGTGGGGAAAGACAGCTACCTGCAGGCCGAGCTGGACAAGGCCGCGCGTATCTGCGTGGATCGTATTCTTTTCCGCTCCGGCGCAAAACCGCATCTTACGGAGGAGGACAAACGGGCCAACATCGACGGCGACATCATGCTGCTCGACAGCGCGGGGTGTGTGACCGCGCGGATCACGGTGCAGCTGAAGCACTATCCTGCTGCCGACCGTGGGCGCGCCGTATATTCTGTGCCGGCATCGTTGCCGGGATATGCGGCAAGATGCCGGAATGAGGTGGTGATGCTGATTGCTGCCGACGAAGAGGAAGAGTGTTTCTACTGGAAGTATATCGATGACGATTTCATCGAAGAGTGTGCGAGCAAGGGAGTGCAGAATTCCTATACATACCACTTTCAGGACCATGAGAGGGCGGATGCCGGCAATATAGGCAGCGTGGTGGAGCGGTGGAGGGAGATATGCCGCTGCAAGATTGCGCTGTGCAGGAGCATCCGGGACGATGCTGAAAAGACGCTCGACGCCATGCGCGCAGCTTTCAAGGCTGTTCCGCGGGAACTGTACGGTTGCCCCGGCTCACATATCGTGCGGCCGGAGGAGCAGCGTCTGTACGAGGCAGTGGGCTCATCATCGGGGCTGGTACTGCTGACTGGCGATGCCGGATGCGGAAAGTCGGTGATGCTCAGCGGTATGATCGACAGGCTGGAGGCCGCCGGCGAGCGGGTGCTTCCGCTGAAGGCCGATATGATGGCCAAGGGAATGGCATCGGCATCGGTCATCGATACCTTGGTGTCGATGCTGGCGCCTACAGTCATAGTGATAGACCAGATAGACGCGTTGTCGCAAAGCATGTCGGCCGACCGCAGCCATCTTAACGACATCATGGCATTGATAGGCCGTAGCGCCCTGCGTCAGGGCCGGAATGTGCGTGTAGTGGTGTCGTGCCGTGATTTTGATCTGTCCAACGACCCCGCGCTCAGTACGCTTGAGCGCAGCGAGGGGTGTGTGCGCATCCGTGTGGGGCTGCTGCCGGCCGAGGATGTGGCGAAAATCGTGCCCGAGGCCGGCGATGGGCGTTTTGCCGAAATGCTGACATTGCCGCAGAATCTCGACATATATTGCCGGGTGCGCGCATCGGGCGGAGGCGATGGGCGCGGTATCCTGTCGCGCATCGATCTTTACGACGAACTGTGGCGTTCGGTGATATGCTGCAAGAGCGCTTCCGGCGGTCTTGAACCGTCGGAGGTCGAGACGGTGGTGCAGGATCTGGCCATGGCTATGGAAGCCGAAGGATCGCTGTGTGTGGAATACAACGGGGATGCCGCCACGCTCCGGGTTGTGGAATTTCTGAAAAGCGAGGGCATTGTGGCCGGGAGCGGCATGATGGTCCGTTTTTTTCATCAGACATTCTATGAGTATGTCGTGGCGCGCTCTTGCGCGGTGCGCGGCGAATCGCCGGTGGCCGGTATGCTTGCCGGCCATCAGGGGCTGTTCGTGCGCTCGCGCATCAAGTTTGTCTGCGACTATTTGCGCCGTAAGTCTCCGCAGCTGTACCGCGCCGATCTGCTCCGGCTCACATCTGTATCTGTGCGGCCGCATCTGAGGCTTATGACCATGGGTATGTTCGCAGAACATGAAGAGCTTCTGCGTGCCGAAAAATCTCTGGTGGCCACCCTCAGACGCACAGATCCGGAGTTGTTTCATGCCTTTGTCGGGCAGGTGCGCGCGCCGCGGGTGCTGGAATTTGTGCTTTCTATAATCGGGGCCGATATAGCCGATATGCGTTCCGGCGATGATTTGTTCGGGGCTGTGTGCGCGCTGTGCGAGCGGAATATAGACAGCAGCCCGCGCGAAGTGGCCGATATGATAGCTTCGGTGGCCGATACCTCCGCACGCCTTACGCTTGCCCGCCGTGGGCTGCGTGTCGCTGCCACGGCCTATGCGGAAGAGGCGGTGTGCGCTCTTTACCGTGAGGCCGGACATACTATGAAATCATGGCAGCAGATGCATTGCCTGGAGAGGGCGGCTGCGGTGAATCCGGTTTTTGCCGCTGAGGTGCTTGAGCCGTTGCTGGTCGAGGCGGTGAAGGAAAACAGGCGCCGACGCGATCACTCCGATCTGTCTATCAGGGAATTGGCCGACAATGTGTGCGCGCCGTTGATGGATGCCTCTCCGTGGGTGCTTTTCGATATGCTGTTGCGGGTGGTCAGGACCGCGGGTTCCGCAGTTTTCTTCCGTTTCAACAGTGAGGACGGCGCCGATCGTGTTCCGGCCATGATGGCTGCCGTGCTGACGGCGCGCACAGCCGATGAACCTGCGCGGGTACGGGCCCGCGTTGCGGAATTGCTGGCCGCGGGGGATGTGCCATGTGCCAGGGTGGCCATGGAGGTCATGGCTGTGGCTCCCGATGTGTTCGTGCCGGAATTCATGGCGCTGATGGAGGATGCGGCTGCTGTAGGCCGGCTGCTTGATGGATACGCCACGCGATATCATCTGCACGAGCTCATAAAGAAAGCCTATCGCGCATGCGATGTGCGCGCCCGCCAGCGCTACCGCGAGCTGAGCGCTGCATTTACCGGCGACCGCGACCGTAAGCCGCACCTCGGGCGCGAGTGGGGCCAACGCTTGTATCCGTGGTCGGGCTATTTCCGGTGGCTGCTGTATAGTGCCACACCATGCGACGATTATCCGGCGGAAGTGCGGCGCGACTATCTGGCGTTGGAAAGGCAATATGCCCCGTGGGGGGCTCCGTCACGGCCACAGCATAGCGTTACAGCCGGAATTGTGTGCTCCGGCACGCTTGTGTCGCCCTCTGTCTACCGCAGAATGTCGGTGCGGGCCTGGCGCAAGTCGTTCAGGTGTGACAGCAGGAGGTTGCACGACCGCTACTTCTCGCCGCACGACCATGCGAAAGCATTTACCGAAGTCTTGACCGGAGATGTGGTCCGGCTCGGATCTTTCGCGATCTCTGTGGCAGAGGATGCGTCGGTGCTGATGGTATACAGGCTTGCAGCCATATCAGGATTGCTTGCCTCGCCCGATGCGGACGCATGCCTGCGGGAAAGAGCTGTGGAAGCACTGTTGGGCATGGAGATGGATGTGGAAGAGCGCTATGAATTGTACGCTATATTCGCGTTGTTCACCGACAGCGAACTCATGGAACGTTATGACGCTCTGGACGGAATTGCCCGACGCGATATCACTCGGCCGTTCCGCCACCATGAATCCGCGACCACCGGTGTGTCCGATATGCTGATGGCGGGAGCGAATAGCATTCAGGGATATGCCGTAGAGTGCATGGCCTCCATCTGCCGCTGCGGGGAGTTGCGCCGGAGAGTGTACGGCACTGTCGGGAGCCTGTTCGTGGACATGCCTGTCGAGTTGCAGATCTATACCCTGTGGTGCATGTCCAAGTCGCCGGCGTTCGATGAGGCGTTGTTCCCGGATCTGCTTTCCCTGGCTGCCGGCCCCGGCACGGGCCTGTTTGTTCCGGCAGTAATTCCCCAACTGGCGGCATTCTATTGGTACACCCGTCCGGAGCTTCTTCTGGACCATTTCGAAAATGCACATCCCGGGGAAGATAATGCCGGAGTGCTGCCCCGCATACTGTTTTTCGGCACAGCCCACGAGCCGTCAGGCGCGCAGTCCCGCAAGCTGCTCGGCTCGATGATGGAAAGCGAAGATGCAGCCCACATAGCCGGGCTTGTGAAAGTGGCGCTGGAATATCTCCACGATGCCGACTATGCTGTGGCAGCACGTGATATAGTGCTGCGCTACCTTCGGGACACGCGTCCCTCCATTGCCGATGCCTACCGCTCCGGGCTGAGGCATCTCGGCCCCGGCGATTTTGCCGTCTTCGCTGCCAGGATGGATGTGGATCCCATTCTGCGCGGGAATGAGGGCGGCGATGCCACCGACTATCTCTCCCGTTGCGTGGCGCTTAGGCCGGCCGATTGCTTCGGGCAGCTCCGCAACCTTGTGTCGCAGGGCGACGGGGACAATCATTATGGCCGTAGCGAGACTGCCGAACTGTTGTTTTCGGTGTACAGGCATTTCCGCGAAACCGAGGACGGCGCCATGATGGAAGAGATAATGGATTTGTTCGATACACTCACAGCCTCCGGCGACTACGGTATGCGCTGCGTTCTTGACAGTCTGTGACATGCTGTGCGGCCTCCCGAGGCTACAACTTTCATCCAATATGTGCGTATCTTACGAAATCTCCATTTCCGACACTTCTTCCCTCCTCGATTTTATTGACACCGTATCCGACCATCTCACAGCCACCGGGCGTCCGGGCAGTGCGTGTGCCTACCGCAGCCTGGCCGCAAGCCTCCGGCGGCTGATGTCCGGCGCCCGGCCGCTCGGACAGGAATTTGTGCGTACCTACGCCGAGGCCCTGCTCCGCAGCGCTGTGTGCCGCAACACGCTGTCGTTCTACATGCGGCTGCTGCGTACTGCACTCAACCGGGCTTATGATGCCGGAGGCATCGACGAAATTCCCGCGCCGTGGTTTCGCGGCGTATATACCGGTTTCGACCGCACCCGCAAGCGGGCGGTGTCGGTGGAGAGCATGCGCCGCATTGCTTCGGTTGCGCTGCCTCCTGACAGCCGGCTGGCACTTGCCAGGGATATCTTCATGTTTTGTTTCTATGCCCGCGGCATGGCCTTTGTCGATGCCATAATGCTTACCCGCGACAATATCACGGATAGGCAGATAGAGTATTGCCGCCGCAAGACCGGACGCCGTCTGCGCATAGGGTTGCACGATAAGTTGCGCGGCATAATATGCCGCTATGCCTCGCCGGAATCGGTGTATGTTTTTCCCGTGCTCGGGGGCGGGCCGTCGGCCGAGCTGTACCGCAGCTACCGAAGCGCTCTCGGTAGCTACAATCTGCGTCTTAAGCGTCTTGCCGCCATGGCAGGGGTGGATGAGGTGCTCACTTCCTATACGCCGCGGCATTCCTGGGCTACCATCGCACGGGACCACGATGTGCCGATAAAGGTGATAAGCGAGGGTATGGGCCACGACTCGGAACTCACCACACGCATCTATCTCGCTTCCATAGCCGATAGCGAAGTGGACAGAGCCAACGGCTGCGTGGCCGATCTGATATGACGGAGCCATCGGGGCACGGTGCTCACAGGTATTTTCCTGTGACGCTCTCCCTGCTGGCCTTTATCTGCGCCGGTGTGCCGGTGGCCACTATGCGTCCGCCGGATATGCCGCCGCCGGGACCCATGTCGATGATGTAGTTGGCGTTGCGGATCACATCGAGATCGTGTTCTATCACTATGATTGTGGCACCGGCCTCGATAAGATGGCGGAACACCTCAAGCAATTTCACCACATCCAGCGGATGCAACCCTATGGTGGGCTCGTCGAACACAAATACGGCGTTGTCCTGCTCCCGACCCATTTCGGATGCAAGTTTCAGGCGCTGTGCTTCTCCTCCCGACAGGCTTGGCGTGGCCTCGCCCAAAGTAAGATAGCCGAGGCCTAAGGTGTTGAGGGTAGTGATGCGCGATGCCACGCTCTTGAAATCGGAGCACATGTGCATGGCGTTGCTGATGTCGGCTTCCATGAGCTGCGGTAGGGAAAAAGATGCACCGTTGCGGCAATGGCAATGAATCAATGATGCTTCTCTGGAATATCTCGACCCTCGGCATTCCGGACACGGGATGTCGATATCGGGCAGAAACTGCACGTCGAGGCTCACGCTGCCGGTGCCATCACACACAGGGCAGCGCAGCCTACCCGTGTTGTAGGAGAAGTCGCCGGCTTTGTATCCACGCTCTTTCGCTTCGCCGGTGCGGGCAAAGATCTTGCGCAGGTCGTCGTGGACGTTGGCATACGTGGCCACCGTTGAGCGCACGTTGGCGCCGATGGGAGTAGAGTCTATGAGCTTTACGAGGCCGATGCCCGGCGCGTGTATGCTCCTGACGTGCGTCGGCGCCGTTGTGCCGGCGATTGCCGCTTCCAGTGCCGGCACAAGGCTTTCGAGAATGAGTGTTGTCTTTCCGGAGCCGGAAACGCCGGTCACTACCGTCAGCCTGCCCTTGGGAATGGAAACCTCAAGCGGTGCCACAGTGTGAATGGCACCGGTGGAGAGCGTGATGGCGCCTTTTGAGAATATATCGTTGTCGTCCACGGCCGGGATTACAGTGGCTGCAGCCTCCTCTCGCATGAAAGGGCCGATGACGGAGGCGCTGTCGCTCTCGATATCGGCCACGGAACCCTGTGCCACTATCCGGCCGCCATCGCTGCCCGCTCCGGGCCCCATCTCCACTATCCAGTCGGCATGCCGGAGTATGCGGGTGTCGTGGTCGACAAGCACCACGGAATTGCCATCGGCCACAAGGTCGTCCATCACACCCGTCAGGCCGTCTATATTGGCGGGGTGCAGCCCGATGGAAGGCTCGTCGAGAACGTAGAGCACGCCGGTGGTGCGGTTGCGCACAACCCGCGCGAGCTGCATCCTCTGCCGTTCGCCGGTCGACAGTGTGGCCGAGGCGCGGTCGAGGCTCAGATAGCCGAGACCCAGGTCGATGAGGCGCCGTGAGGTCGACAGAAAGGCGTCGCAGATACCTGTAGCCATCGGGCGCATCTCTTCCGGAAGAGTGTCGGGCACATGCCGCACCCATGATATACACTGTTCCAGCGTCATGGTGCATACCATGTCCAGGCCTATGCCATCGATGCGTGGCGCGCGGGCGGCTTCGGAGAGGCGTGTGCCGTGGCACGCGGGGCATACATCGCTGCGCAGAAAACGCTCCACGCGTTTCATGCCCTTCTCGTCGGTCACCTTGCTCAATGCGTTTTCCACGGTGCGCACCGCGCTGTAGTAAGTGAAATCGAGTTCGGTTGCCTGATCGGAGTTTTTCGGTCGGTAAAGGATGTGTTTCTTCTCGGCAGGACCGTTGAACACGATGTCGCGTTCCTTTGGTGTGAGCTGATTGAACGGCACGTCGGTGCGCACGCCCATTTCGCGGCACACATCTGTCATGAGCGACCACATCAATGAATTCCAGGGTGCCACCGCTCCCTCGTCGATGGTCTTGCTTTCGTCGGGCACGAGCGTGGAAAGGTCTACGGCCATCACCGTGCCCGTGCCACCGCACTTTTTGCACGCGCCCGCGCTGTTGAACGACAGATCTTCGGCCGACGGACCATAAAATCGGAAACCGCAATGGTCGCACACAAGCTCTTTCTCGGCCGCTACGTCAAGAGTGGGCGTGTGGTAGTGGCCGCAGTGCGGGCAGCGGTGCGAGGCAAGGCGGGAGAACATCAGCCGGAGGCTGTTCAGGAGCTCGGTGCCGGTTCCGAAAGTGCTTCTGATGCCCGGCACGCCTGGCCGCTGATGCAAAGCGATAGCCGCCGGCACATGCAGCACTTCGTCGACATTAGCCCGCGGAGCCTGTGTCATCCTTCGGCGGGTGTATGTGGACAGCGAGTCGAGATAGCGCCGGGAGCCCTCGGCATATAGCACACCGAGCGCCAGAGACGACTTTCCCGACCCCGACACGCCGGCTATACCCACGATATGGTTGAGGGGTATGTCTACATTGATGTTTTTGAGATTGTGGACTTTGGCTCCGGCCACATGTATCTTATCCGGTTTTGTTTCCGACATGGCTCTCGTTTGTTTGGCGTTTGTGCATTATATATAACGTTCCGGCATGCCTCAAAGTATCTCAACATTCACTTGCCGCGGCTGAAAAACACCGGAAGCCTTGCATCTCCTATGTATGAGATGCAAGGTAGTGCGCGTGGCGGATGAGAAAACAGGATCAGGCAATCGGCTATGCTTCAGGGCGATGTCGGATTGTCGCTGTTTTCTCAATCGCTTTCTTTCGTGCTTTGAAAAAATTCACATTTCCGAGCTATAATATTTTAGTGCTTTGTCAATCCAATAATTATCATTAACTTTGCAGGCGGAAGCCTTGCATCTCATACATAGGAGATGCAGCCCGCATGCGCAATGCTTGCCGGCGCC
>CAJTOZ010000040.1 GCA_910578095.1 uncultured Muribaculaceae bacterium
GTGCGCGCTCGGCTGCGGTGCGCAGCGCTGCGTCGGCCTTTGCGCGCACGCCGGTGGGCATGAGGCGGTCGCCGTCGAGGCGCCCGTATTCCATGAAGCCGTCGGCGCCGGGGGTTATGGGCAGCGAGTCGGGGGTGAGATAGATGTGGCGATGTTCATCGCCTACGAGCAGCACGGGCAGCGTGGTGCCATCGGGCTGAGTGATGTTGTGGATGCCTCGCTTGGCAGGCACTGCATTCGCTGCAAGCACGGCCGATGCCGCCAACAGCGTCAGAATGGTATTTCTAAGCATTTTTCTCTCTTGAATATAGTTGGGGATGCCAAAGGTATGATTTTTTCTGTGGACCGAAATCGAAAAATGTCATTTTTATGAAAATTTAAGAGCACTGTGCACTTTTTGTCTGTAATTTTGCGACTGCAATGGGCAAAACGACACGTGTAGCTACTGTGGATATTATGAAGGGTATATGCATCATCATGGTGGTGGTGCAGCATTGTCATGTGCTGCCCGATGTGTGGACCTCATCGTTTACGAGCATATACTTCAGCTTCAATATGCCACTGTTTTTCTTCCTCTCAGGGCTGTTTCTGCCATCGCATCGCACGGCGCGCGAGGTGGTGGCCGGAGGTTGGCGGCGTCTGCTGTTGCCGTGGGTGGTGTTTGCGCTGCTCGGGGGTCTGATTGTGGATATCGCCGTGGGCTCCCGCTACGGGAGGCTTTCGCCTCATGGTGTCTACCTATGGCTTGTCAGTAAGCCCAATGTGCCGCTCTACTTCCTGCGCGCGCTTTTTGTGGCCACGGTGGGCTGTTGGGCGCTCTCCCGCCTGTGTGGCACACAGCGGCAGCGCATGGCGGCCCTGGGTGTGTTGTGTGCGTTGTCGTGGGCGGCGTTCAGGCTGTCGCCTGAACCGGAAGTACTTCCGCTATTTTTCCGTGGTATATTCGGCGCTCTGGCGCTGCGGCAGGCGTGTGCCATGGCCATGTTTATGTGGCTTGGCCATATGGTGGCATGCTCGGTGGCTCCGGCAGCGATGAAAATGCGTCCGGCGGTGGCCGTAGCGGTGTTTGCGGGCGCTATAGCCGCAGCATGGCTTGTGGGGCCAATGCCTGTGTGGTGGCATGCGGTGGTGGCAAGTGGCCCGTGGAGCCGCATAGTGGTATCGGCCATGTGCGGCATATTGGCCATGTGGGCGCTCGGGAGCCTGTTGGAACGGTGTCGGCCGTTGGCATTGGCCGGGCGTTTCTCGCTGCCGGTACTGGTGGTGCATTATATCATTCTTATGGCATCCGTTGAGCTGCTGGGCATCACTCGTCAGCAGGCGCTCCCGATAGTGGTGGCGCTCACTCCTTTGGCAGCATGGGCGTGCGTGCGGTGGCTGCCGTGGGCCTGTGCGCGCCCCGCCTCGCGCAAATTAACACAATAAAAAGCGGTATTGCCGAATAGTTTTTGTAATTTTGCGGCGATTATGCACTTTATGCGACGTTATATCCTCGGTCTTGCGGCCGCCATCATGGCCGGTCCCGGGCTTGCCGTGCACGCTCTGGGCGCCGGCGAGGACGATGTGGTGCGTCCGGCTGCCGCTGCCGAACTGCCTCTGCGGCTTGCCGTGTCCGACAGCTTCGTGGCCGACACACAGGCGCCGTTGCCACCGCCCGACACGGCAGCGCCACGCAAGGCCGCACCACCGACGCCGACATCGCGGATAGTGCGCACGAGGGTCGACCTTGACGCTCCCGTCGAATTCTCGTCGTCGGACTCGATGATAATCGTGCGCCGCGATTCGGCGTTCATGTATGGCGACGGGTCTGTGACATACGGCGATATCAAGCTCGATGCCGCGCAGATAGAGATGAATCTGGGCGACAATACGGTGTATGCCGTGGGACGCGCCGACAGTGTGGGCGAGATGGAGGGTACGCCCGTATTTCATGAAGGCGGTTCCGACTATGAGGCAGCCACGATGCGCTACAATTTCAAGTCGGGAAAGGGTATAATACACAATGTGGTGACACAGCAGGGCGAGGGCTATCTGACGGGTGGTCTCACGAAAAAAGATGTGGACGACAGCTACTACATTAAAGATGGACGCTACACCACCTGCGACGACCACGACAATCCCCACTTCTATCTGCAACTCACCAAAGCCAAGGTGCGTCCGGGCAAAAATGTCATTACCGGACCGGCGTATATGGTGCTGGCCGGATTGCCGCTGCCGCTGGCTGTGCCGTTCGGCTATTTCCCCTTCAGCGACAAATATGCCTCGGGTGTGATCGTGCCCACCTTTGGCGACGACTACAACCGCGGTTTCTATCTGCGCGACGGCGGCTACTACTTCGCTATAAGCGACAACATAGACCTGGCGCTCACCGGCGAAATCTACACCAAGGGCTCGTGGGGGCTCAACGCGCGCAGCACCTATGCCAAGCGCTACAAATACAGCGGCAACTTCAACATAGCCTATCTTCTCACGAAAAACGGCGAGAAAGGTTCGCCGGACTATTCGCTGCAGAAAAACTTCCAGGTGATATGGAGCCACTCGCAGGATTCAAAGGCCAATCCCAATATGAGCCTTTCGGCGTCGGTCAACTTCACCACCAGCGGCTATACCCGCAACGACCTCAACAGCTACTACTCCAACGCGTTCACGGAGAGCACCAAGAGCTCTACCGTCAACATGACCTACCGCTTCCCGCAGTCGAAATGGAGCCTCTCGGCCACCATGAACGTGTCGCAGCGCACGCAGGACTCGACTCTTACCGTGGGATTCCCGAACCTCACCCTAACCATGAGCCAGACACAGCCCTTCAAGCGCAAGAAGGCTGCCGGCTCCGAGCGGTGGTATGAGAAAATAAAACTCAGCTACAACGGACAGTTCCAGAACTCGCTCACAGCCAAGCAGGACGAGTTTTTCAAGAAAAGCCTCATCAAGGACTGGCGCAATGGCATGAACCACCGCGTGCCCATCTCGGCCACGTTCAATGTGTTCAACTACATCAACATCACGCCCAGCATCGACCTGCAGGACCGCATGTACACCCGCAAGGTGCGCCGCCAGTGGGACCCCGTGGCCGGCATGGAGATATGCGACACCACCTACAGCCTCTACAACGTATGGGACATGCGCGCGAGCGTGTCGCTCGACACCAAGCTCTACGGCTTCTATCAGCCGCTGGGCTTCCTGGGCAAGAAGGTGAAGATGATACGCCACGTGTTCACGCCCTCCATATCGTTCTCGGCGGCGCCCGATTACGGATCCTCGTTCTTCGGCTACTACGGGCAGTACAGCTACACCGACCCCCGCAGCGGCGAGGAGCGCACGCGCCGCTACTCGCTATTCCCCAACGCCCTGTTCGGGGTGCCCTCCGAGGGCAAGACGGGCTCGCTCAGCTACAATCTGGCCAACAATCTGGAGATGAAGGTAAAGAGCGACAACGATTCTATCGGCGAGAAGAAAATATCTCTGATAGAGAATCTGAACATCTCGCAGAGCTATAACTTTGCCGCCGACTCATTGCGCTGGAGCGATATCAACACATCCATCCTGCTGCGCCTCACCAAGGGCTTCAACCTCAACCTGAGCGCCACATGGGATGTCTACACCTACGCCTTGAACGAATCCGGCAGTCCCGTGCGTGTCAATAAACTGCGCATCGCCTCAGGTAAGGGCATAGGCAGGCTGCGCAACACCGGCACATCGTTCAGCTACACCTTCAACAACGACACTTTCAAAAAGAAAAAGAAAGACGACAAGAAGAACGACGGCGACGATGCCGACAACGGCAACGACAGAAATTCCGGAGGGCGCAACCGCCGCGGCGGCCACTCGCACGACGACGAAACGGAGATGGGAGCCGACGGCTATGCCAAGTGGGAGGTGCCGTGGAGCCTTTCTGTGAACTACTCCATCAACTATTCGTACGGCGCATTCAACAAGCAGAAGATGGAGTACGACGGGCGCATAACGCAGAATCTCAGCTTCTCCGGCAGCCTGCGGCCTACGCCCAACTGGAATTTTACATTCTCCGCCTCCTATAATTTTGACACGCACAAGCTCGCCTATATGAACTGCAACATCACCCGCGACCTACATTGTTTCCAGATGTCGGCCAGTTTTGTGCCCGTGGGTCCCTATAAAAGCTACAATTTTCATATCGCCGTCAAGAGCTCCCTGCTCAGCGACCTCAAGTACGACAAGCGTTCGTCCACGTCCAACGGTATCAGCTGGTATTGACCGCTTGCGTATCTAAGCGAAAAATAGTAACTTTGCGGCGCCTGCAAGAAGCAGAACATGTCTAACGAATATATATAGTTTTGGATTTAGAGCCTTTACCGGCCGTGCTGACGGCCGATTTCATACCCTACTTACTGTGCTCGGTGCCCGCTTTTGGTGTGGGCCAGACGATAGCCCTCGCGGTTGCCCTGCTCGCCCTTGTGGTGTCGGGATTCGTGTCGGGCAGTGAGATAGCCTATTTTTCGCTTACTCCGGCGCAGGTGGACGAACTGGCCGATACGCCCCGCGGGCAGGCCATACGCCGTCTGCTCGGCAAGCCCGAGCGCCTGCTTGCCACCATTCTCATAGCCAACAACCTTGTCAACGTGACCATCGTGGTGCTCTGTAACTTCGCTCTCGGTCCCGTGTTCGACGGAATGCCGCCTGTGTGGAGTTTCGTGCTTCAGACGGTGCTGCTCACATTCCTCATCCTGCTCTTCGGCGAGATCATGCCGAAGATCTACGCCAATAACTATCCTACACAGTGGGCGCGCTTCGCCGTGGCCGGCATCTCGTTTTTCGAGCGGGTGCTGTCGCCGGTGTCCGGCCTGCTCGTGCGCTCGTCCACGATAGTGAAGCGCGTGGTCAGCAAACACACCGATCTTGTCACCGCCGACGAGCTCTCCACTGCTCTCGACATCACCGATGTCAAGGCCAACGACGACAAGGAGATACTGCAAGGCATAATAAAATTCGGCGACACGGCCGCATCGGAGATCATGACCCCGCGCATAGACATCACCGACCTCGACATGGGAATGACTTTCGACGATGTGATGAAGGTGGTGGTGGAGAGCGGTTATTCGCGTCTGCCGGTGTACGAGGGCACGCAGGACAATATCCGCGGCGTGCTCTATTCGCGCGACCTTCTCCCGTATGTGGGACGGGCCACTGACGGCTTCGAGTGGCAGACACTGCTGCGCGAGCCGTATTATGTGCCCGAAAGCCGCATGATCGACGACCTGCTTGAGGATTTCCGCAAGCTCAAACTCCACATGGCCATAGTGGTCGACGAATTCGGGGGCACACAGGGCATCGTCACGATGGAGGATGTGCTGGAGGAGATAGTGGGCGATATTGACGATGAATACGATGAGCCCGACAATACGTACAAGCGCCTGCGCGACGACACCTACGTGTTTGAGGGGCGCACTCTGCTCACCGACTTTTTCCGTATCACCGGTCTCGACGAGCACGCCTACGAGGATGTCACGGAAGATGCCGAAACCCTTGCCGGCATGCTGCTGGCCATAAAAGGCGACTTCCCCAAGGACAAGGAGCCGCTCGTGTATGGCCGTTGCCGCTTTCTGGTGCTGGATGTCACCGACCATCGTATCACGCAGGTGCGCGTGAAGGTGATGCCCGAAGTGCAGGAATGATATGCGGCGTGCGGTCCCGTTTGCCATATTGATGTCGCTGCTTGCGGCGTGCGGAGGGCGCGATGAGGCGCCGGTGCCGCGCCGCAGGGCTTATCCGCGCATAGCCGTGGCCGACAGTGCCTACGTGCGTGTGGCCGGTGCGGCCATGCCTTTTGAGGCCAATACCGCCGCCGAAGCCCGCACCGACAGCGGCGGACGATGGCTCACGCTGCACTATCCTGTCTATAATGCCGATGTGTATGTGACTTTTTCGGAGGTGGACGGTGCGGAAGCTCTGATCGCAGTGCTCGACAACCGCCGCGAGCGTATGTCGCTCAACCTCAACGGTGCTCATGCCTCTACCATCCATGTGACCTCTGCCGATGGCACTTTCGAGACGGCGCTTGTGGAAGCGCCCGGCTCCGGCACGCCGTTGCAATTTGTGTCCACCGATGGCGGGCGGCGCGTGGTCAGCGGCGCAGTGCGTCTGGATGTTCCGGCATCGGCGCCCTACGATTCGCTGCAGCCTGTGGTGGCTGCTCTGCGGCGCGACCTGATACATGCTTTCACCAATTTGTCGTCCGATGATTGATGTGCGTCACATAGGCCCGGTGGTGCTGTACACGTGCCAGCTGCCACCCGCGGCCACGCGCCGTGAGGCCGAATTGGCCGCGGTGCAGTCGTTGTTGTGTGAGGCATTTCCGGATGGTTTCCTGCTGGAGCATGCTCCGTCCGGAGCGCCGGTGCTTGCAGGGCGTACGGAACGCATCTCCATATCCCACTCGCGCTCGCGCGCCGCGCTGGCCGTGTGTGAGGGCGCGCCTGTGGGCGTAGACACCGAGACAGCCCGCGGCCAGCTTGCCAGGGTGGCGCCGAGGGTGCTTTCGGAAGCCGAGTTGGCCGAGTATGGCTCGGTGCCAGGCGGCCTGCTGACGGCCTGGACGCTGAAGGAGGCCATATACAAAGCCGCCCTGACCCCCGGTCTCGACTTCCGCCGCGACATCCGTCTGCCGCTCGGACATAAAAAAAACGAAGCCACTGTCGCGGTTCCGGGGAGAGCCGCGAGGCGCTTCGCTATTCTTCTGTGTGCCGTCGATGGCGATGAGGCTATCTCGGTAGCGATAGCCACCGATGGCATGCGCTGAATCCCAGTATCAGTCCTTGGTGCCGTAGGCGAGGTCGCCGGCGTCGCCGAGGCCGGGCACGATGTAGCTGTGCTCGTTGATCACCTCGTCGATGGCTCCCACCCAGATGGATGTCTTGTCCTGAGGGAATTTGGCCGCGATATAGTCCACTGCAGCCTGCGATGCTATCACGGATGCTACATGGATGTGGGCGGGGGTGCCCTTTGTGAGGAGCGCGCGGAAGCTGAGCTCCATCGATGCACCCGTGGCGAGCATCGGATCGCACAGGATCAGGGTCTTGCCATCGAGGCGGGGCGATGCCAGATATTCTATGAGTACGTCGAAATTTTCTTTTTCCTTATATTTGCGATAGGCCGATACGAAAGCGTTTTCGGCGTAATCGAAATATTTCAGGAAGCCCTGATGGAAAGGAACGCCGGCGCGGAAAATAGTGGCGAGCACAATCTGCTCATCAGGCACATCGCACACGCAGGGTGCGAGAGGCGTCACAATCTCTTCTTTCCGGTAGCGCAGCGTTTTGCTTATTTCATAGGCCATTATCTCTCCCGCGCGCTCAAGGTTGCGGCGGAAACGCATGGGGTCGCGTTGCACATTGCTGTCGCGCATCTCCATCATGTAGCGGCTAAGCAGCGATGGGCGCTCGGCAAAATTTGTTATTTGCATAAATAAAAATTTAGGCAACCGCTGAATTGCGATTGTGCAAAGTTACGCATTTCCGCCGGATTTCGCAAATCAGATCTTTACGGCATGTGATGGTTCAATTTGATACTTTCGCCGATTTTGTCTAATTTTGTCCCCGTAAAACCATTACTGCATAGTAAAATGTCTACAAACACAACCGACGATAAAAAGAAAGTGACCACCTCGCGCATCATCGACATGAAGGCGCGCGGCGAAAAAATAGCGATGCTCACAGCCTACGACTACACTATGGCCAAGCTTCTTGATGAGGCCGGCATTGACATGATTCTCGTGGGCGACTCTGCATCGAATGTCATGGTGGGCAACGCCACCACTCTGCCCATGACACTCGACCAGATGATATACCACGCCCAGTGCGTGAGCAATGGTGTGGCACGCGCCCTTGTGGTGTGCGACATGCCTTTCGGCACCTACCAGGGCGACTCGCTGGAGGCGCTCCACTCGGCCATCCGCATCATGAAGGAAAGCCGCGCGGAGGCAGTCAAGATAGAAGGTGGATCGGAAGTGCGCGAGAGCATCGAGCGTATTCTGTCGGCCGGTATTCCTGTGATGGGGCATCTTGGCCTCACGCCGCAGAGCATCAACAAGTTCGGCACCTATGCCGTGCGCGCCAAGGGCGAGGCTGAGGCCGAGAAGCTTGTGGCCGATGCCCGCATGCTGCAGGAAATAGGCTGCTTCGCCATTGTGCTGGAGAAGATTCCTGCCGCGCTTGCCGCACGTGTGTCGGCTGCGCTGACCATTCCCACCATCGGCATCGGCGCCGGCTCCGGATGCGACGGTCAGGTGCTTGTGGTACACGATATGCTCGGGCTGAACAAGGGCTTCAAGCCCAAATTCCTGCGCCGTTATGCCGATCTGGGCACTGCAGTGAACGATGCCGTGGGCCACTATATCGATGATGTGAAGAACGGCGATTTCCCCAACGAATCCGAACAATACTGATGGCGGCCGACGGCGACGCACTGCTCGCAGGCACTATAGCCAACCCACGGCTGTGGAGGCTCGGAATGCTGCTCGACATGGAGGCGCGCACACTCACTGTGGCCGCCACATCCACGGTGGGCGAGGAGGCCGTGCTGTGCCGTACCATACGTCTGGCGGAAGGCGTGACGCCGCTTCGGGCGCTTGAGGATGCCGTGTACGACAATCCCATGCTGCTGGCCGACTTCGACCGCACCACCGTGCTGCTGCGCACTCCGCGTTTCGCCATAGTGCCGGCGGAAATTGCATCCGATACCGATGCGCTCGCCGATGTGGCCTCGCTGCTGCACACGTCGCCCGACGATGCCGACGAGCGTTGGATCGCAGCCCGGGCCGATGGCACAGGGGCCGTCGTGGCCGCCGCGTGCGATCCGGCCATAGCCGCTTTCCTGTCGCGCACGTTCGCCGATGCCCGTGTGCGTCATGCGCTTGTGCCGGAAATTTCTTACTTCGCCGCAAAGGCTCCCCACAGCGGCAATGCCCCGAAGCTATTTGCTGTGGCCGGCGCAGGATGTGCCGACTTCATGGCATTCGACGGCGCACATTTTCTTGGCGCCACATCCTATGCGTGTGCTGA
The DNA here is from genome assembly GCA_910578095.1 of uncultured Muribaculaceae bacterium. GTDB lineage: Bacteria > Bacteroidota > Bacteroidia > Bacteroidales > Muribaculaceae > CAG-873. Next base: position 9,036 of record CAJTOZ010000040.1, read on the forward strand.
TGCTGCCGACATGGCCTACTATGCCGCGGCGCTGGCCCAGACGTGTGGCATCGCATCGCCGCATCTGCGCTTCTATGTGGCCGGTGAGCCGGCCGGGCGCGATGCGCTCGTGGCTGCGTTGCGCGGTTTTGCGCCGTGTGTGATGCCGTGGGTGTTTCCTTCGGGCATGCTTGCCGATGGCGTAGATCTGTCCACTCCTTTCCCACTCGTAATACTTCCGTTATGCGAATAATCCGAGGCAAATACGGCCGCCGCCGTTTCGATGTCCCCTCCAATATCTCGGCGCGCCCCACCACCGACTTCGCGCGCGAAAACATATTCAATGTGCTTGAGAATATAGTCGATCTCGAGGGGGCGCGTGCCCTCGACCTTTTTGCGGGCACGGGCGCCATCAGTTTTGAATTCCTGTCGCGCGGATGTGCCGAGGTCACTGCTGTTGAAAAGGCTTCGGTGCAGTATGCCTTCATACGCAAGGTGGCGCAACAGCTCAACGCCGACAATCTGCGGCTGTTGCGTGGCGACGCCCTGCGCTTCATACAGACCTGCACGGCCACTTTCGACATTATTTTCGCCGATCCTCCCTACGATATGCCTGGCTTTGCCGAGGTGCCTGCCGCCATCCTCGGCTCGCAGATGCTTCATCCAGGCACTGTGGTGGTGGTGGAGCATTCGCGCAAGCACGACTTCTCGGCGCTCCCGGGATTCCGGGAACACCGAGCCTACGGTTCTGTCAATTTCTCAATATTTGAAGTGCCGCTTCCGGCGGAAGCGTGACCGTGCCGCGCAACGCGCGGCACCGGACTCACACTCCCTCCTGCTCCTCGTCGTATTTCTGGTACAGGAAGTCGTTGTAGGGGAAGCGGGATAGATGCACCTCGCGTGCGCGCTCGTAGATCTTATCCTTAAGCTCGTCGATATTGATACCCTTTTTGGCAGAGATGAACACACAGTTGTCGTTCATCCGCGCCATCCATGATGCCTTGAGCTCGTCGAGCGAGATATTCTCGCGTGTGCGCGGGGTCAGATCATCATCGTCCTTGGGCACATAGCTGAAAGCATCTACTTTGTTGAACACCATTATCATGGGCTTGTCGGCACCGTCGCACAGCTCGCGCAGGGTTTTGTTCACAACTTCTATCTGCTCCTCGAAATTGGGGTGGGAGATGTCCACCACATGCACCAGCACATCGGCGTCGCGCACCTCGTCGAGCGTGCTTTTGAAAGATTCCACAAGATGGGTGGGGAGCTTGCGTATGAAGCCTACGGTGTCGGTGAGCAGAAACGGAAGGTTTTCTATAGTGACTTTGCGCACTGTGGTGTCGAGAGTGGCGAAAAGCTTGTTTTCGGCGAACACATCGCTCTTGCTGAGTACGTTCATCAGTGTGCTCTTGCCCACATTGGTATAGCCCACCAGGGCCACGCGCGTGAGCTTGCCACGGTTTTTGCGCTGTATGCTCTTCTGCTTGTCGATGGCTCCGAGCTCGTCCTTCAGGCGGCTTATCTTGTCGAGGATGATGCGGCGGTCGGTCTCGATCTGTGTCTCGCCCGGGCCGCGCATGCCTATGCCGCCTCGCTGGCGCTCGAGGTGTGTCCACATGCGTGTGAGGCGCGGTAGCAGATACTGATACTGGGCCAGTTCCACCTGCGTTTTGGCTATGGCTGTCTGCGCGCGTTTGGCGAATATGTCGAGGATGAGGCTCGAGCGGTCCAGTATCTTCACCTGCAGCTCACGCTCGATATTGCTCACCTGCTTGGTGGAGAGGTCGTCGTCGAAAATCACCATTCCTATGTCGTTGGCCTCCACGTAGGCCTTGATTTCCTCCAGCTTGCCCTTTCCCACGAAAGTGCGCGGGTTGGGATAGTCCATCTTCTGTGTGAAGCGGGCCATCGTATGGGCTCCGGCGGTATCGGCCAGAAATGCCAGCTCATCAAGATATTCCTGCACGCGGGCCTCGCCCTGCTGCGGGGTGACAAGACCCACGAGCACGGCGCGCTCGGTGGTCTCTTTGCTGATTACAAATTCTTTCATACTACAAAATTAACAATTTTGCCGCAAAAAAAGTTAAAACGGCACTTAAACATTATATGCACTTACTCTCAACAAGCAAGTGCAAAATTACGAAATCATCGCATAGAACTCTTTAA
>CAJTOZ010000041.1 GCA_910578095.1 uncultured Muribaculaceae bacterium
CGCCTGGCTGATGCTGCCGGCGCCCAGCACAAACGCTATGGGGCTCACCTGCGTGCGGCGCGCGCGCATGGCCCGCAGACTGCGGGCGTAGCTCTGCCGCATGGCGCCCACCCGGGCTTCCATGCGTGTGATGCTGTCGGCAAGCTGCTCCACGGCTTTCCCGAGCGAATCGGCGCGCCGCTGCATCGTAGCTATCGACGCTTCATTGCGGCTTATCTCGGCATCGAGCGAGGCGAGGCGGTTGAGCTGCCGCCGTGTCTCGCGAGTGTTGCTGCTGATCTGCTTCTGTGTCTTCTCTATGTCGCCGGCCGTGCGCCGCTGCTCGCGCCGCACATCGCCGGCCGTACGCGCCTTGGCGGGAGCGGCTTTTTTGCGCGATGCGGCCTTCTTGCGCGCCCCTGCTTTCTGGGCCGTACGCGGCTTCGCCGCATCTGCCGCGGGAGCGACGGATGCGGCGAGCACTATTGCCGATATGACGATATAGAGAAGACGCTTCATCGCCTGCGACCTACTTTCTCTCCACCTTGCGCACGAGGAGCACCTCGGTGGGGAAGTGGTCGGAATAGCCGTTCAGATAGCTGCCTGCTGCAAAAGTGCGCTTGGGATAGCCCTGACGCGTGCCCTCCTTGTCCTTAAGGAAATCGTGGTTGTGCACGATGGCGCGCATGTAGTGCCAGCGGTTTTCGGGCGCGGTGGCCAGATTGCCGGAGATGATTATCTGGTCGAAGAGGTTCCACGAGCTCTTGTAGGCGAGAGTGCCGATGCCCTTGTCGAGCATCTCCCAGAAAGGATTGTAGAAACCGTGGGGCTTGGCGTCCTTGATGTTGCGCTTGCCACCCAGCACCTGGGCGCACGAGGCATCCTGGGGATCGTCGTTCATGTCGCCCATCACGATGACACCGATTTCGGGGTCCACCTTCCAGAGCGAATCGGCGATGGCCTTGCTGAGAGCGGCGGCAGCCCTGCGGTTGGGCTCCGAGCGCTCCTGGCCGCCCAGACGCGAAGGCCAGTGGTTGACTATCACGGCTATGCGCTGGCCCAACAGCGAGCCCACCACGCACATCTGGTCGCGCGTGCGGAAAGGCACGGCATGCAGACGGTGGTTGGTCACATTCTCCAGCTTGAAGTAGCGCGGATTGTAGAGCAGACCCACATCCACGCCGCGGGCATCGGGCGAGTCGTGGTGCACCACCTGCAGCTTCCAGGGCGCGAGAGCGGGGTTGGCCACGAGGTCGTCGAGCACCGACTTGTTCTCGATCTCGCTCACACCTATCACGGCCGGGCCGTAGGGCGTGGTCTTGGTGGTGAACTGCGAGATGGCATAGGCAAGGTTGTTGATCTTGTTGCGGTACTTGCGGCCATCCCACTGCTTGGCGCCGGCGGGAGTGTACTCGGCGTCGCGGCCTTCGGGATTGTTTGGAATAGTGTCGAAGAGGTTCTCAAGGTTGTAGAACGCTATGCCGGCCGTCTGCACGGCGGTGCGTTTTTCCTGCGCCTGCACGGTCCACACGAGACCTACGGCTGCGGCAAGAATGAGAAGAAGACGTTTCATTATGCTGGGGTTTGATGGTTTTTCGCTTTGTGTGCAAAGTTATAAAAAAATATCTATCTTTGCAGCATGATACCGAAAATTATACACATGTGCTGGTTCAGCACCGACCCCTACCCCGTAGAAATAAAAGTGTGTCTCGACTCGTGGCGCCGCGTGCTGCCCGACTATGAGATAAAGCTGTGGGGCATGGCCGAGGCCCGCGCGCTGGGCATTCCCTATGTGGACGAGGCTCTCGACGCCCGCCGATGGGCCTTCGCCGCCGATGTGGTGCGCTTCTACGCCTTGTGGGCCGAGGGAGGAGTGTACATGGACAGCGACATATTCCTTTACCGCCGCTTCGACCGTTTCCTGCCGGAACCCGGCGGATTCTCCACTTTCCACGAGAAAATCTATCCGGCCCACGAGGGTTTCGGGCTCCAGGCCGCATTCCTGATGGGCGACAAAGGCAACGACTTCTGCGGCGCCCTGGTCGACTACTACCGCAGCCACCATTATACGCTGCCCGACGGCTCGCACGACGACACCATATCGCCTTTTGTCATGCGCGCCCTGGCCGTGGAGCGCGGCTACGAGAGCATCGACCGCGAGATGCGTCTGCCGGGCCTCACCGTCCACCCCACCCGCTATCTCGCGCCACGCAAGCGCTACCCCATCGACGGCGACACCGTGGGGCAGCACCGTGTGTATGGCAGTTGGCGCAAGCGCAAACTGGGACGACGCATCGAAATCCGCGTCAAACACGCATGGAATGTGGTGAAATACGCCCTTTTCAAGCGCTGAAGCCCAATCTTGCGAGCAGAGCGCGCAGATTGGCGCCCGCGGCAGCTTCGGCGCCTGCGGCAAGGGCCGCCGAGCGCATTGCGGCATACTGCTCCGGTGTCACAGCCGCAAGCGCTTGCGGCAGATCGCGCAGCGACTCCACACACAGCCCGAGGCCGCGCTCACGCACTATCGGAGCTATGGCCGAGCGGCTCCACACTATCAGCGGCAGGCCTGCACGCAGATAAAACGCACTCTTGTGCGGTGTGTTGACACGCAGATATCCGCCCCAGTCGCCCGTGCATCCGTCGAGCGAATCGCCATCCCACACCAGCCCCCACGCTCCCTCGGCGCCCGCAATGAAGTCGTCGGGCGCCACAAAGCCATGCTCGTGTATGTGCGATGCCGTCCCGTCGGCCGGGTCGTAATCGCGCAACGTGCCGTAGAGGTGCACCGTCAGCGCATGGCCGAGCTCGGCCATGCGCAGCAGAAAGGCGTTCTTGCGCATGTTCAGCGATCCGGCGTAGGCCACCTCCGTCAGCGCCGCGGCCTGTGGCTCGCGCGGCTCGGCGTCCGAGAGATAGTCGTGCAGCCCCAGAGCCTCAAGGCGATGCGCGGGCATGCCGCGCTCCTCAAGCCACTGCGCCATGGCGCCATTGGTGGCCGCCACCACATCGGCGCGGCCCAGGCGGCGCAGTTCCTGCGCCTCGCTCAGCTTACGGCGCCGGCAGGAGCCGAGATCGTGCACCAGCGCCACCGTGCGCGCACCGCGCCACCGTGCCACGCGGCACAGCAGCGAGAAATACTTCTTCACGGGATACTGCAGCACCACGGTGTCGCCACGGCGCACACTCAGCACATAGCGCGCCACACCCGCCAGATTGCGCACAAATGTGGCCACTGCGCCGCGGCCATAGCTGCGCCGCAGGCCCAGATTCACGGCACCGCAGCCGGCCAGAATGTCTTCGTAGTCGCTCTTGGCTTTATTGCCGGCGGTGCGGCGGTCGCGATAGCGGCGGCTGAGGTAGCATAGACGCCCGCGTGCGGCATTGTCTGTGTCGGATGTTTTATATTGCATGTTCTTAGGAAAAATAAGGGGGACACCGATGCAAATTTAACAAAAAAATATTTGCCGACGCTAAAAATATGTGTTAACTTTGCAGCATGAAAACACCGAGGCAACAATATGCAGCGAGTGCAGCTCCGTTCAAGCGACGGATGCCCGCCTTTTTCGTGTTTCACCATTCGCATATCTCAACTTCTTCACATATACTCCATGCTCCGGGCTGCGCCTGACCTTGTGTCTATTGCAGGACGGGGTATTTTATTTTACGTAATTATATCAACCAACCCAATACTTTAACCCAAATACAAATTCTATGAAGAAATTTTTACTCTCCATGGCTGTTATGCTCGGCGCACTCACTGCCTCTGCCGACGTAACCGTTAATTTCGCTGAAAACAAGGCTAAACTGCCCGAAAGTGAATCTGAAACCGCAACCGCAGCTACAATTGACGGCGTGAACTTCTCTTTCGTAAACTGCAAGGGAGGCGTATATCAGCAAGCCGCTTATCTCCAGATCTCGGGAAAGAACTACTCTGGCAATGCCTACATGGACATGACGCTTCCCGAAGCAACAAAGTCCATCGTTATCACCACAGGCACCAATGGCTCCGTGAAAGTAACTGTACAACTTTCCGCCGACGGAACCAACATCGGTGATGCTGTTCTGCTGGATGAAAAGGGCAAAGACTTCACATTTGCTATCCCCGAAGCCTACCAGGCGAAAGGCACCGTTCTGCGTCTTGCTACCGCCAACAAGTACAACGCCCAGATCACTAAGATGGTGTTCAGCGGCGAAGGTGGCTCTACCCCCGAACCCGGTCCCGATCCCGAAGTTGTGAAAGTAGGCTCCGTAGCTGAAATTATTGCTCTTGAAGAGGGCGTAGAATTCGAAACCACCTGCACTCTTCAGGTTGGCTGGGTTAAATACAGCAACATCTTCGTATGCGACCCCGCAGGCGATTTCATCCAGATTTACGGCTCCAACACCCTTCAGCAGGGCGATGTAATCCCCGCCGGCCTCAAGGGTTCCTACAAGCTCTTCAACGGTGTAACACCCGAAATCGAGAACGCCACCATCCCCGCTGCCACCGCCGGTACTTTCGTTCCCAAAGTGGTTGCTGCTAAGGACGTGACCACCGCTCTCGTAAACAACGTCATCACCATCAAGAACGTAGTTCTCACCGAAGACAGCCCTGCCGGCAAGGAGAATTTCACCGCCTCCAGCGATGGCGTTGAACTCAGCTTCCGTAACAACTACACCCTCGAAAGCGTAGCCGCCGGCACCTACGACATCACCGTTGTCGTTACCATCTACAAGGGCGAGCCCTCGCTTTACGTGACCAAGTACGAGCTCAGCAGCTCCACCGGTATCGCCGACATCAACGCCGACGACAATGCAGCTGTTGAATACTTCAACCTCCAGGGCGTACGCATCGCCCAGCCCGAAGCCGGCCAGATCGTGATCCGCCGTCAGGGCAACAAGGTGAGCAAAGTGCTCGTGAAGTAATCGCGACATCTCTGACACTAACATACGGCTCCGACGCGCTGCTCAGCGCGTCCGAGTTTTTTAATGATTATCCGCAAAATTTATTCTCAATGTAGGGACGTGCCTTTGGCACGTAAAATTGGCATGCAGGCATATTATACATCGCAAAGCGATGTCCCCACATTGCGGGCGGTAACCTTATGATGTCAACTTGGGTAATTTTGCGGATAATCAATTTTTTACAGCCTCAGGAGAAGAGGTCTCGAGCCTAAATCACGGTGCATTGTGAAGATACAACCCCGATATAGAGAGGATACAAAAGGACTGAAAAGACATAAGAAACACAAATTATTTTATTTATTATCAACATGTTGTGTTTTTCATCCTTTTGCTCCCTCGCCACACGAGGCCGTGTATAACTCGGGATATTCATCAAAAAAAACGTATCGGCCATGGCGCATATACAAACAATAATAGCTACCTTTGCCACCACCATCATGCGCTCATTTTCACACACATACATCATGCTTTTTGCCACCGGTGCGCGCCACAGCACCATCCGACTGACACTTCTTGCCACAGCGCTCGCGCTGGCATCGGCCGCACACGCCGAAACCGCCACATTCATCGCCCCCGACGCCACCGGCAGCGGAACGGCGCTCGTAAACGCCGATGGCGGCCACATGCAGGACAGCAACAACGCCGAGGCCACATCGCTGATAGGCGAAAGTTTCTCCGACCATGGCCTCACCATCGCATTCGAGCACGGCCGCACCAACAGCTACACCGCCGCCTTCGCCGACCATGTGCGCTTCTACAAGGGCGACATCATACGGGTGACGCCGCCGGAGGGGACTGCCGTCAGCCACATCGAGTGCACCACAGTGCAGGCCTCGAAAGGGCCGTTTGAGGTGGGCACAGGAGGCGCGGCCACCGGCACCCTTGCAGGCGACGGAAAGGGCGCGGGCATCCTGTGCTGGACGGGCTATGCCGAGGGCACGTTCACTATTGTGGCCCTCGATCAGGTGCGTTTCAGCTCCATATCGTTCACATTTTCCGCCGCCACCGGCATCGCCAGCATCGAGGCCGACGACAATGCGCCCGTTGAGTTCTTCACCCTCCAGGGCACACGCATCGACAAGCCCGAAGCCGGCCGGATCGTGATACGCCGTCAGGGCGGCAACGTATGCAAAATGCTCGTGAGATAGACGGCACAAACCTAAATTACGGTTCATAGTTATTAGCGAGGGTACAAAAGCACAAGACAACATAAGAGACACAAGTTATTTTATTAGCTGTCAGTTCTTTTGTTTCTTTTGCGCTTTTGTGCTTCTGCGCCCGCGGAAAATCCAAGATGATTTATTCACCGGCATTCCTGCTTGTGGCAGATAAACCCATTATAGGCTTGCCGCCGGAGAAGCGCATCATGAATGCCACGCGCATCAAGGGCTCTTAAGAAGAATTAAAGAAATTTTTCCTCAATTTGCACGCCAATTCAATAATTGTTTGTAACTTTGCACTTGATAAACAAGCGCGAGACGCTTGCTTCTCTCTCTGACCGAAATAATATTCAAATATATCTCAAATAACTCTTATAAGTAATGAGCAAGATCGAAGAAATCAAGAAAGCCCTTGAGACCTACGGCATCAAGGACGTGAAAGAGGTTGTCTACAACCCCTCGTACGAAGAACTCTTCAAAGACGAAACCGCTCCCAGCCTCGAAGGCTTCGAGAAGGGCGTTAAAACCGAGCTCGATGCAGTCAACGTGATGACCGGCGTATACACCGGCCGCTCGCCCAAAGACAAATTCATCGTTCTCGACGAAAACTCCAAGGACACCGTATGGTGGACCACCGAAGAGTACAAGAACGACAACAAACCCGCTACCGAGGAGGCCTGGAAGGCTGTGAAGACCCTCGCTATCGACGAGCTCAGCAACAAGAAACTCTATGTGGTCGACGGTTTCTGCGGTGCCAACGCCGACACCCGCATGGCTGTCCGCTTCATCATGGAAGTGGCATGGCAGGCTCACTTCGTGACCAACATGTTCATCCGCCCCACCGCTGAAGAACTCAAGGACTTCAAGCCCGACTTCATCGTGTACAACGCCTCCAAGGCTAAACTCACCAACTACAAGGAACTCGGCCTCAACAGCGAAACCGCCGTTGTGTTCAACATCACATCCCGCGAGCAGGTGATCATCAACACCTGGTACGGCGGCGAAATGAAGAAGGGTATGTTCTCCATGATGAACTACTTCCTTCCCCTGAAGGGCATCGCCTCCATGCACTGCTCGGCCAACACCGACCTCAACGGCGAGAACACCGCTATCTTCTTCGGCCTCAGCGGCACCGGCAAAACCACCCTCTCCACCGACCCCAAGCGTCTGCTCATCGGCGATGACGAACACGGCTGGGACGACAAGGGCGTGTTCAACTTTGAAGGCGGCTGCTATGCCAAGGTTATCAACCTCGACAAGGAAAGCGAGCCCGATATCTACAACGCCATCCGTCGCGACGCTCTCCTCGAGAACGTGACCGTGGACGCTGAAGGCAAAATCGATTTCGCCGACAAGAGCGTGACCGAGAACACCCGCGTAAGCTACCCCATCGACCACATCAACAACATCGTACGCCCCATCAGCGCAGGTCCCGCCGCCAAGAACGTGATCTTCCTGAGCGCCGACGCATTCGGCGTGCTGCCCCCCGTTTCGATCCTCACCCCCGAGCAGACGAAGTACTACTTCCTGAGCGGCTTCACCGCCAAGCTCGCCGGCACCGAACGCGGCATCACCGAGCCCACCCCCACTTTCTCGGCTTGCTTCGGCCAGGCATTCCTGGAACTGCACCCCACCAAGTACGCTGAAGAGCTCGTGAAGAAGATGGAAAAGAGCGGCGCCAAGGCCTACCTCGTGAACACCGGTTGGAACGGCACCGGCAAGCGCATCTCCATCCGCGACACCCGTGGCATCATCGACGCCATCCTCGACGGCGCCATCCTGAAGGCTCCCACCAAGAAGCTCCCCATCTTCGACTTCGAGATTCCCACCGAGCTTCCCGGCGTTGATCCCAAGATCCTCGACCCCCGCGACACCTACGCCAACCCCGAAGAGTGGACCGTCAAGGCCAAGGACCTCGCACAGCGCTTCATCAACAACTTCAAGAAGTACGAAAACAACGCTGCCGGCAAGGCTCTCGTAGCTGCCGGTCCCCAGCTCTAAGCTGAGAAGCCACCCATTATAGAAACCTCCCGCCGGATGCCGGCGGGAGGTTTTTTTGCAAACATATCCACAATATACTTGTTTATAAATAATATATGATATAACTTTGCAACATAAATGATATCACTATGGAAGCAGCAATAAATCGGCGCCCGGCAATGTTCCGCCTCCGCGCAGAACTCATCGCCCGCCTAAAGCAGATGGCCGCAAGCAACAACCGCAGCCTCAACAATTTTGTAGAGACGATTCTTATGGACGTGGCCTTCAACACCCCCAACAATGCCACAATCACTGCCATGAAAGACGCTAAAAACGATGAAAACTTATCGGATGTAGATATGAGCAGTTTCGACACATTCCTGAAGTCTCTTGACGTAAAATGAAGGACATAAAGGCTGCAAAGAGTTTCAAAAAGGATTTAAAACGATTTGCCAATCAGCCAAAGAAGCTGCGCTCTCTTTATGATTTTGTAGACACATATCTCCGCACAGGGGAGCCGATACCGCCCAAATACCGCGCTCATATGCTGTCGGGGGAATACGCAGGATATATGGAGTGCCATATAGAGAATGATTATCTACTGATATGGTTCGATGAGGAATCAGACATCATCAAGCTTATCAGAATAGGCAGCCATTCAGAGTTGTTTGGCTGATGAAAAAGCGCGGCACCCGCAGGGGTGTCGCGCTCATTTCTTTTATTTCGGCTGGGGTGTGCTCTTATTTCTTGAAGAAACGGTTGAACAGACCCTGGAAGCCCTGGCCGTGGCGGGCTTCGTCCTTGGCCATTTCATGCACGGTGTCGTGGATAGCGTCGAGACCGAGTTCCTTGGCACGCTTGGCGATGCGCATCTTGTCGGCGTTGGCACCGGCTTCGGCAGCCATGCGCTTCTCAAGGTTGGTCTTGGTGTCCCACACGCAGTCGCCGAGCAGTTCGGCAAACTTGGAAGCGTGCTCGGCTTCTTCCCAGGCGTAGCGCTTGAAGGCCTCGGCCACTTCGGGGTAGCCCTCGCGGTCGGCCTGACGGGCCATGGCAAGGTACATGCCCACTTCGCCGCACTCGCCGTTGAAGTGTGCGTTGAGGTCCTTGATCATTTCCTCGTCGCAGCCTTTGGCCACGCCGATCTCATGCTCGGTCACGAACTGGAGTTCGGCCTCGGTATCGAGTTCTTTGAATTTCGACTTGGGAGCGCCGCAGATGGGGCACTTTTCGGGAGCTTCATTGCCTTCGTGCACATAGCCGCAGACAACACAGATGAATTTCTTGTTCATGATTACTTGAATTTGCGATTTAGAGGCTGTTTTAAAAACTCTTATTGCTCTGCAAATATAAGCAAAAAGCATGGTATACGCTCCATGCTTTTCCATAAAAAATCAAAGTTTTTTCAATTCTCGGAACAGCTGTATGTACCGGCGCGCCACCACTTCCGACGAAAAACGCGCGACCACGGATGCCCGCAGTGCCTCGCGGTCCGGCGCGATGTCGATGGCGCGAGCCAGACCGCAGGCTATGTCGGCGGCGTCGAGATGGCGCGCAATGTAGCCTGTGCGCGGCGGGTCAATGATATCGCCCTGTCCGCCGCGCCCGAAACTCACGGGATAGGCCCCGGAGGCCTGTCCCTCAATAAGGGTGCCGGGCAGAGTTTCGTAGAGCGATGTCGACAGCACGGCACGGGCATGGGCATATAGAGCGCGCAGGCGCGCAGGATCGGCCACTGTGCCCAGATGCACATGAGGCACCCGCAGGGCGGCGAGGGCCGCGCGGTCGCGCAACGCACCGAAAAACACCGGCAGAAACCTGTCGCCGTAGCCCGATTCCGCCAACTTGTTGAGAGCATCGACGGCTATAGGCAGCCCCTTGATGGGGTCGTCGAGACGTGCCGCACCCATCACGATTATATGGCGCCCGTCGTCGGGCAGGCCGAGCTCGGCACGGCTCATGGAAGGCGTCAGCGAGAAATCTTCCACGGGGAAGGCGTTTGGAATCACCTCCACCCGCTCGCCGCGCAGCAGCGCGCTGTCATGGCAGCGCGCTG
>CAJTOZ010000042.1 GCA_910578095.1 uncultured Muribaculaceae bacterium
TTAAAGAGTTCTATGCGATGATTTCGTAATTTTGCACTTGCTTGTTGAGAGTAAGAGAGGCGGTTGTGGGTGCTTTTTTTTTGGTAGTTGGGGAATTTATGGTATTTTTGTGCTTATGTTGGGATATTAGCCACGATTATCAAGCTATGAATATGGATGCCGACACTAAAAAGAATGACAATCAGCACGTTGCGGCTAAGCTTACGCCTGAGCAGGAGGACGCGATGGTGCAACAGGCCTTCGATGAGGTGCTGCAGGGATATCTGCGCAGCAATCATCGCAAGAAGGTCGAGGTGATAGAGCGTGCGTTTCGTTTCGCGCGCGAGGCCCATAAGGGTGTGCGCCGGCGTTCGGGGGAGCCGTATATCCTGCATCCTATCGCGGTGGCGCGTATTGCGAGTCAGGAGATAGGGCTCGGCTCCACGAGTATTTGTGCGGCGTTGCTGCATGATGTGGTGGAGGATACGGATTATACGGTGGAGGATATCGAGCGTGCTTTCGGCCACAAGGTGGCGCAGATAGTCGAGGGGCTGACCAAGATTTCGGGTGGTATCTTCGGCGATAAGGCGTCGGCGCAGGCGGAGAATTTCCGTAAGTTGCTGCTGACGATGAGCGAAGATATCCGCGTGGTGCTGATAAAGATGGCGGACCGCCTGCACAATATGCGCACGCTGGGTGCTCAGCCGCCGAACAAGCAGTATAAGATTGCCGGAGAGACGCTGTATATATATGCTCCGCTGGCCCACCGTCTGGGTCTTTTCGCTATCAAGACGGAGCTGGAGGACTTGAGTTTCAAGTATGAGCATCCGGCGGAGTATGAGAGTATCAGCGCGAAGATCCGCGAGACGGAGAAGCGCCGCCTGGAGGCGTTTGCCGACTTTGCGGCCCCAATCCGCGCGCGCCTCGACGAGATGGGTCTCACTTATGAAGCCAAGGACCGCTTGAAGAGTGTGTACAGCATATGGCGCAAGATGGAGCAGAAGCATATACCTTTCGAGGAGGTGTACGACTTGTATGCGATGCGCATTGTCTTTGAATGCGACGATCCTGCGCGGGAGAAGAATATATGCTGGAATATCTATTCGGCCATCACCGATATATATAAGTTGCATCCTGAGCGCACGCGCGACTGGGTGGTGAATCCGAAGGCCAACGGCTACCGGGCTCTGCACCTCACGGTGATGGGGCCTGACGGCAATTGGGTGGAGGTGCAGATACGCTCGCGCCGCATGGACGAGGTGGCCGAGAAGGGATTTGCGGCGCATTGGCGCTATAAGATAGGCGAGGGCGATGAGGAGAGCGAGTTGAATGCGTGGCTCCGCACTATCAAGGATATTCTTGAGAATCCCGAGCCTTCGGCCATTGATTTTCTTGACACTCTCAAGCTGAATCTTTTTTCATCGGAAATTGTGGTGTTCACTCCCAGCGGGGAGCTTGTGACGCTTCCTGCCGGAGCTACGGTGCTTGATATGGCTTTTGAGCTGCACACGGAGCTGGGAATGCATTGCATAGCGGGCAAGATCAATCATAAGCTTGTGCCGCTGAGCCATCCGCTCAACAGCGGCGACCAGGTGGAGGTGCTGACGTCGAAGACGCAGACGCCGCAGCCGGAGTGGAATAATTTTCTTGTGACGGCGCGTGCGAAGACGCGTCTGCGGGCGGCGCTGCGCAAGACGCGCCAGCCGCTTATTGCCCGCGGGCGGGAGATTCTGGACGGCTGGCTGGATGAGAATGCGATAGCGGCTACACCGGCGGTGGTGTCGAAGCTTCTCGGTACGTATCATGCGGCCAACCGCGATGATCTGTATTATCAGCTTGGCGCCGACGAGATAATATTGGGCGATTTTCTTGTGGACACGTTGCGCAAGCAGGAGCAGAAGAGTTCTACCGGGCTGTTGCGCAAGATTCTGCGCCTGGGCATGAAGCCTAAGGAGCAGGCTGCTGTGCCTGCTGTTCCTGCGGAGGTGCCGAAGGTGAATCCCAAGGAGACGTATGTGCTGCGCATTGAGCCGGACGGCAGTGCCAATTTCCGTCTGTGCGACTGTTGCAGCCCTATACCCGGCGATGATGTGATGGGCTTTATCGCCGATGATGGTGTGGTGGAGCTGCATGCGCTCACATGCGAGCATGCGGCGTTGCTTAAGGTGGGGTATGGTCCGCGCATCGTGGCCACCCGCTGGGATAATCCCCGGGTGCGGTTCATGGCCCATATACGCATCGAGGGTATTGACCGCCACGGGATACTTCAGGAGCTCACGCATATGATTTCCACTCACATGGCGATAGATATCCGGCGTCTTGAGATCGAGGCTGCATCCAGTGTGTTCCACTGCGACCTGTGGGTGCGCATCTCCGACGCTTCGGCGGCTGCCGATCTCTGCCGCCGTGTCCTCACAATCGACGGCGTGCAGAGCGCCGCGCGCATCAAATAGCCACTATGACCAAGTTTTTCTCCAGCAGCAAAATCGTGTGGCAGAGCTTGCTTGCTCTGGCTGCAGCCGTTCTTGTGCTCCTGTGTTTTCCGCAGGCCGACACCACGCATTACAAGTATGAGGAGGGTAGGCCGTGGAACTATGCCAAGCTGATAGCTCCTTTTGATATCCCCGTTCACCCTGATTCTGCGACGCTCCACCGCATGCGCGACACGTTGGACGCCCGTTTTGTGCCGGTGTTCCGCATCAATCAGCTTCTTGCCGATTCCATAGCGGCGGCTTTGCCGTCGGGGCCGCACCGCCAGGCCACGGCCTCGCGTCTGCGCCGCATATATGCTTCGGGAGTGGTGGACAGCGATACGCGGCGCCGCATATCCGCCGGCACGCTTTCGCGTGTGCGTGTGCTCGACAAGAATATTCTAAGTGAGATCAGCACGGCTGCTTTCACTTCGCCTGCCGAGATCTACCGGCGCCTTGATTCGCTGGCTGTTGACTCGGCCCACCGCCGTTATCTCGCGGCTTCGCTGCCCACGCTCCTGCGTCCCAATATAGTGTACGATTCTGTGGAGAGCCGCCGGCATTACGACTATGATTATCTCACTCTGACGGCCGACCGCGGCGTGATACAGCAGGGACAGACCATCGTGGACAAGGGTATGGTGATAACACCGCAGGACTATACCAACCTCCACACCTACGAGAGTATGATTCACGACCAGTTGCGCGGCGCCACATCGTCCGACACGCTGATGCTGCTCGGGCGGGTGGTGTATGTGCTGTTGTGCCTGGCGATGCTTGTGGCCTATTATATATTTTTCTGTCCGGCGATTGCCGACAATCCGCGGGCCTATATGTTCGTGCTGCTTCTGGCGGTGATTTTCTTCATGTTCTCCTCGCTGCTGGAGCGCAATGTGGTGCTGGGTATCTACCTTGTGCCCATGGCCATAGTGGCGGCGTTGGTGCAGGTGTTTTTCGACGGCCGCACGGCCATAGTGACCACTCTCGGTATCACGCTGCTGTGTGCGGCCCTGGCCACATTCCCGCTTGAGTACATTTTCATGCAGACTGCTGCTGCGGCCGCTGCCGTGTATTCACTGCGTGAGGTGGCGCGCCGCTCCCAGATGCTGCGTGCGTCGGCGTTCGTGGGTATTGTGTGCCTGCTGGCCTATCCGGCCATAGAGTTGATGTTCAACGGGTCGTTTGCCGGATGGTCGTGGCGAATGGTCATATTCCTGTGCATCAGTGCCGCTCTCGTGCAGCTGGCGTATGTGCTGATGTTTGCTGCCGAGCGCGCTTTCGGTTTTGTGAGCAAGATTACCCTTGTGGAGCTCGCCGACACCAACAATCCCCTGCTCAGGCGTCTTAGCGATGAATGCCCCGGCACGTTCCAGCATTCGATGGCTGTGGCCAATCTGGCTTCCGATGCGGCCCGTCTTATAGGCGCCGACACGATGCTGGTGCGCGCCGGAGCCATGTATCACGACATCGGCAAATTGCGCAATCCGGCGTTTTTCACTGAGAACCAGCATGGTGTGAATCCGCACGACACGCTGCGCCCGGAGCAGAGCGCACGCATCATCACGGCTCATGTCACCGACGGATTGCGCATGGCCGAGAAAGCCGGCGTTCCGGCTGTGGTGCGGGACTTCATCTCGCAGCACCATGGGCGCGGTCTTGCCAAATATTTCTATATCCTGGCCTGCCGCGAGGCCGAAGCTGCCGGATGTGCCGCGCCCGACAAGTCGCCGTTTGCATATGCGGGGCCGAATCCGCGCTCGCGTGAGACATCGCTGATGATGATGGCCGACAGTGTGGAAGCCGCGAGCCGGTCGTTGCCGGAATATACCGATGCGGCCATATCGGATCTGGTGAATCGTATCATAGATGGCCAGATAGCCGATGGCCTGCATAACGAGAGCACGATAGCTTTCCGCGACATTCCCGCTATCAAGGAGGCTTTTGTCAAGCGCCTCAAGACCATGTACCACGCCCGCGTGGCGTATCCGCCGAAGTGAGGCCACTTCTGACCATACCGGTGCTGCTGTGCTGTGCCGCCGTTGCGGCTTCGCAGACCCGCTGTCCTGTCGTTGCGGATTCGCTCTCCGGTGCTCCGTTGGCGAATGCCTCCATCTTTGACCGAAAGGGACGCTTCATCGGTATGAGCCGGGCCGACGGCGCGGCTTCCTGTGCCACGGAAGCCGATTATCCCATAACAATCCGCTACATGGGCTATCATGAGAAGAGCGTTTCATCGCCGTGGAGCGCCGACACGGTGTTGCTGCGGGAGAGCGTGGCTGAGCTTCCGGAGTTTGTAGTCACGGAAAAGCAAAAAAAGCTGCTGCATATCCTTGCCTACGTAAGGGAGTACTCGACATTGTCGAGCTATACCGATACGGTCACGCTGTTCAGGGAAAAGATGGTGGACTTCATGCTGCCCGACGACAACAAGCTGCGTTTCAAGGGATGGAGGCATCCTCGGGTGCTTAATTCCAGGTCGTACTACCGGTTTTCAAATGCTGCAGGGCTTGACAGTGTGAGCGACCGATGCAACCAACATTTCTCGTGGGGCGATTGGGTGGGCTTTCCGCCATCGGTATCCGTTCCCGCCGGAGTGTCGGCCTCGGCAGGCTCTCCCGTCGAGATTCACGGCAAGTACGGTGTGTCAGAGACCTGGCGCATGCAAGCCGACGGGCGGATGGATGTCGATGTAGACGTGATGGCCGATAGCGCGTGCCGCAGATGGGCGCCGGGCATGCAGTCGTTCTTCGGCAATGCCAATATCGATTTTGAGCGATTCCGCATGCGTGTCAATTATAGAGATGTGGGGGCTGGCCCGGCAGGGCCTGTCGACCTCTCTGGCTATTCTTTCAACATCGAATCCCGTGGTCGCGGTCATGGCATGTTCCGTTTTCACCGCGTGGACGAGCCGTTTTTCGTGACCACCTATACGGAGCTGTATGTGCTCGACCGGGAATATATTGGCGTAAAGGAGGCTAAAAAATGGGATAGATGCGGATTCGACAGCTACGATATGGAGATATACGAGCCAATGGAAGCTCCGGCATTGCAGCCATCCGTCCAGGCGCTTGTCGACCGTGTGAACAATATCGATGCCGCGCGTGTGCGCACGGATCTGCGCCCCGACGAACGGCTGGTGGGGCGGCATGTGAATAAACGGAATTTCAACATTGGCTACCGTGCCTTATCGATGCTGAAGCAGCTAACGGGAATCACACTGTACAAGTCGCACAAAAATTTCAACCGCAACTGGCGTGAGTTACCAAGGAGCAAACCCTTAAAATGAATGCACCGGCCGACTCTGTGCGCTGAAGCCTATTCTACGCCGCGCAGGCGTGCTCCTACCGCGGCACCGGCCTCGCGGCATGCGGCGAGAATGTCGGGGGTGGGGGCCTGCTTTGCCACCACCGGATCGCCAACAGGCACTATGCCGCATTTTTCCATGCACGCTCCCATGGTCTTGACTGCCTGCTGGGCCCAGGTGTGCGATCCGAGCAGGGCCACCTCGCGCCCTACCACGCCCCGGAGAGCCATTGCCTCGAGCACCGCGCCTACGGGCGGAAAAATGCCGTCGGAATAGGTGGGCGAAGCCACCACAAGACCACGGTGGCGGAAAATGTCGGCCAATATGAAACTGAGGTCGGTGGTAGAAGCGTTCACCACCGAGATATCCCGCACGCCGGCTTCTGCCAGTCCCTGCGCTGCGGCCTCGGCCATGCGTGCAGTATTGCCGTACATGGAGCCGTACACCACGGTGGCTCCGTTGTCAAGCGGCTCGTAGCGGCTCATGCGGTCGTACAACCCGACTACTTCGGCGGCTCTCTGCCGCCATACGGGACCGTGGGTGGAGCAGATGGTGCCGACGGGGACATCGGCCAGTTTTTTGAGCGCACGTTGAACGAAAGCACCGTATTTTCCCACGATGTTGCTGTAGTAACGCACCATCTCCGGCATGTAGCGGTCGGTGTCCATGTCGGTATCGGCTACAGCGCCGTTGAGGGCGCCGAAGCATCCGAAGGCATCGCCGCTGAAGAGTGTGCGCTCTTCGGTCATATACGTCATCATGGTTTCGGGCCAGTGTACCATCGGGGTGAGGATAAACTGCAAGGTGGCGGCGCCCAGGTCGAGGGTGTCGCCATCTTTCACAGTGATGGTATGTCCCTCCACGCCGTAAAAACCGCGGACCATGCTTAGGGTCTGGGCGTTGCCTACTATTGCCAGATCGGGCCACTCGGCGCGCAATGCCGCGATAGCACCGGAATGATCCGGCTCCATGTGGTTTATCACAAGGTAGTCGGGGCAACGATCGCCGATGCGTGCCTTTATCAGTTCTATCTGTTCGCGTGCGTGGGATGCCTCCACGCCGTCGATGATGGCGATCCTATCTTCGCCGCACACCACGTAGGAATTGTAGCTCACACCATAGGGCAGCGGCCACAACCCTTCAAACTTCGGGGTGGTGCGGTCGTTGACACCTATATAATGTACCTTTTCGGAAATATCGGTCCCGGTCATGTCATTGATGTTTTTTATAATGAATATCCGCAAAGATACCCCAAGTCAACATTATAGGGCTATCGGCGTTTTTGCAGAGAATCATTTTTTAGCGGTGCAAAGTTACCACTTTTTTCCGAGAGCCGAAAACGCAATAGTGTATTCTCTAAGCCCTTACTCTCAACAAGCAAGTGCAAAATTACGAAATCATCGCATAGAACTCTT
>CAJTOZ010000043.1 GCA_910578095.1 uncultured Muribaculaceae bacterium
GTTCTGCACCACAAACATACTATCTACATTGCGGGCGGTAACCTTATGATGTCAACTTGGGTACTTTTGCGGATAATCAATAAAAAAATGGTGCCCGGTGTAATTATCGGGCACCATGCGCGTCTAATAGGTGAAAAGAATCTACAATCATCACATCTGTAAATGATAATTCAGCTTAGCGACATCAACAAAACGTATCCCGGCGCTGTGCCGGTGCATGTGCTGAAGGATATCAACCTCGGCATAGAGAAGGGCGAGCTGTGCTCCATCATGGGCGCTTCCGGCTCGGGAAAGTCGACGCTGCTCAACATTCTGGGCATACTCGACAATTACGACACGGGCGAGTATGTGCTGGACGGCACCCTTATACGCGATCTCAGCGAAAACCGTGCGGCCGAGCTGCGCAACCGCCTCATAGGCTTCGTGTTTCAGAGCTTCAATCTCATAGGCTATAAGAATGCGCTCGAGAATGTGGCGCTGCCGCTGTTTTACCGCGGCATAGGGCGCCGGCGGCGCAACGCCATGGCCATGGAGCAGCTCGAGCGCATGGGGCTGGCCGACCGTGCCCACCATCTGCCCGGCGAGCTGTCCGGCGGCCAGAAGCAGCGTGTGGCCATAGCCCGCGCCCTGATCACACAGCCATCCATCATCCTGGCCGACGAGCCTACGGGTGCGCTCGATTCGCACACCTCGCGCGAGGTGATGCGTGTGTTCCGCGACCTCAACGCCGAGGGCATGACCATCGTGATTGTGACGCACGACCCCAAGGTGGGCGAACAGACCAACCGCGTGATCCGCATCTCCGACGGACGCATAGACCCCGACGGCCATGCTTGACCTTGCGCGCGAGATACTGCAGACGCTGCGCCACAACAAGCTGCGCACGGCTCTGACAGGCCTGGCAGTGGCGTGGGGCATCTTCATGCTCATAGTGCTGCTGGGTGTGAGCCGCGGCATATACAATTCCTCGACACGCAACGGCAACACCGAGGCCTATTCCTACCTGACGCTGTGGGGCGGCTGGACCAACAAGCCCTACAAGGGCTACAAGGAGGGGCGCCGCATAAGGCTCGAGGAATCGGACATCGACCCTGTGGGCAGGCGCGGCGGCCGCCTTGTGGAATCGGCCATGGGAAGCATCAGCATCGATTCGGCCAAGGTGCGCACGATGCGCGACTATGTGACCGACGGCATCTACGGCGTGTATCCCGGCGCCGATGTGGCGGAGCGAGTGACCATGCGCCACGGGCGGTTCATCAACGGCCGCGACCTCTCGGAGCGTCGCAAGGTGATGGTGCTCAACACCGACAATGCCCGCCTGCTCTTCGGCTCGGAGGATTCGGCCGTGGGGCGCCGTGTCGACTGCATGGGGCTGTCGTGGGCCGTGGTGGGCGTGTACGACAACGAGTGGCAGCGCACATCCTACGTGCCTTTCTCCACGGCCATGATGCTGCGCGGCAACGACGGCCGCATCAACAACCTGAGCGTGAAGCTCACCGGCATGCGCGACGCTGCCGATGCCGACGAGGCCGAGCAGGGCGTGCGCGCCGTGATGGCGCAGAACCACGAGTTTGCGCCCGACGATGCCGGCGCCGTGCATGTGTGGAACCGTTTCGAGAACTATATACGCAACCAGGAGGCCAACGCCATCCTGCAGACGGTGGTGTGGGTGATAGGCCTGCTGACGATGCTCAGCGGCATCGTGGGCGTGAGCAATATCATGTTTGTGAGCGTGCGCGAGCGCACCCACGAGATAGGCGTGCGGCGCGCCATCGGCGCCAAGCCGCGCAGCATCCTGGTGCAGGTGCTGGCCGAGAGTGTGGCCATCACGGCGCTGTTCGGCTATGTGGGCGTGTTTCTGGGCATCGTGGCCACGGAAATCATCGACAGGCTCTTCGGCCAGACCGATTTTCTGTACAACCCGCGTGTCGACATCAGCGTGGCCGTGGAGGTGACGGTGGTGCTCGTGGCTGTGGGCGCGCTCGCCGGCCTGTTTCCGGCCATCAAGGCAACCAAAGTTAAACCCGTAGAAGCCCTCCGCGACGAATGAAACTTGCAATTTTCGACCTTGACAACTGGCGCGAGATAGGCGCCACGCTGTCGCGCAACAAGACGCGCACCTTCCTCACGGGCTTCGGCATATTCTGGGGCACGGCCATGCTGGCCATGCTGCACGGGGGCGCCCTCGGCCTGGCGGGGATGATGTTCCGCAATTTCGATGGTATAGCCTCCAATATGGCGGCGGTGATTCCCGGCGAGACGTCCATCCCCTACAAGGGTTTCAACAAAGGCATGTACTGGAGCCTTACGGTCGACGATGTGGAGCGCGTGCAGCGCTCCACCGACAGGATCGAGCTGCTGAGCCCCATCGTGTCGCGCTACGGCGCGATGAGCTACGGCTCAAAGACCACCAACGGCAACATCAACGGCGTGTCGCCCGATTTCTGGAAGATTCAGGAGGTGCGCGTGAATGCCGGGCGCCTGCTCAACAGCGGCGACGAGCGCCACAACGCCCGTGTGGCCATGATAGGCAAGAATGTGAGCGACGAGCTGTTCGGCGCCGACCCGCAGGCCGCCCTCGGCAAGTTTGTCAACATCAACGGCATGTACTACAAGTGTGTGGGCGTGGTGTCGCAGATCGGCGAGGCCAACATCCAGGGGCGCGTGGACGACAGTGTCTACCTGCCCATGCGCCCCATGCGCATAGCCTACAACATGGGCAACAAGGTGGACTATTTCATGTTCACCGTCCGCCCGGGCTACAAGCCCAAGGATGTGCTGCCGGCGATACGCCGCGCCATCTGCGCCGCACACCCCATCCATCCCGACGACGAAAAGGCGTTCTGGACCATCGACGTCAGCGAGATATTCGAGATGGCCGGCAACATATTCACCGGCATCGACCTGCTGGCCCTCTTCGTGGGCGCCGGCACGCTGATAGCAGGCATCATAGGCGTGGGCAACATCATGTGGATAATCGTGCGCGAGCGCACCCGCGAGATAGGCATACGCCGCGCCATCGGTGCCCGCCCACGCGACATCATCGTGCAGGTGCTCTCCGAGAGCATGGTGCTCACGGCCGTGGCCGGCACGGCAGGCATAACGTTCGCGTGTCTGGTGCTGTACGGCGCCGACGCCATGACGGCTGTGCCGGGCGTCGCCTCGGCGGGCTTCCAGCTCAGCTTTGCCGGCGCCGTGACCATCCTCGCCATCTTCCTCCTGCTCGGCACCGCCGCCGGGCTCATCCCCTCCATCAAGGCCATGCGCATCAAGCCTGTGGAGGCCATGAAAGATAAGTAACAAACAATCTATAAAGAAAAAATGAAAAAGTTTTTCCGCATCCTGCTATGGACCCTGGTGGCCGCCATCTTCATCGGCACCTTTGTCTATCTCTACATGAATTCGCGCCCCAAGGAAGAGCGCTACGCGCTGGTGCGCCCCGAGCGCGGCGACATAGTGCGCACCACGGTGCTCACCGGCACCATCGAGCCGCGCGACGAGATCGAAATCAAGCCGCAGATATCCGGCATCATCTCCGAGATTCTCGTCGAGGCCGGCGAATACGTCAGCGAGGGCGATATCATAGCCCGCATCAAGGTGATTCCGGAGGCCGCGCAGCTATCGTCGGCGCAAAACCGCGTGGAAGTGGCCGAGGTGGCCCTCGAGGATGCCCGCGCCAAGTATGAGCGCAACAAGATGCTCTACGAAAAGAAGGTGATATCGCTCGAAGAGTTCGAGACCTCGCGCACCACATGGGAGCGCGCCGCACGCGAGCTGGCCGGCGCCCGCGACGCCGTGCGCATAGTGCGCGAGGGCGTGTCGGAGCTCAACGCCAAGGAGAGCAACACCATGGTGCGCGCCACCATCTCCGGCCTGGTGCTCAACGTGCCCGTGAAGGTGGGATCGTCCGTGATCCTCAGCAACACGTTCAACGACGGCACCACCATAGCCACCGTGGCCGATATGAACAACCTCATCTTCAAGGGCAATGTCGACGAGACCGAAGTGGGACAGCTGGCCACGGGCATGCCCATGACCATAGCCATCGGCGCCATGCCCGACGTGCACCCCTCGGCCGTGATAGAGTATATCTCGCCCAAGGGCACGAACGCCAACGGTGCCAACACGTTTGAGATCAAGGCCGCGCTGTCCGACCTCCCCGAGGAGGGCCTGCGCGCGGGCTACTCGGCCAACGCCACCGTGACGCTGCGCAGCGTGGCCGATGTGCTCACCGTGCCCGAGGGCGTGGTGGAGTATGCCGGCGACAGCACCTATGTCTACTGCCTCACCGATTCGCTGCCGGCGCAGCAGTGGCGCCGCACGGCTGTGCAGGCAGGCCTCGGCGACGGCATCAAGCTTGAAATCAAGGGTGGAATAGATTCGCTCGTGCAGCTGCGCGGTGCCAAAATAGCCGACTGAGCCATGAAAGCCATGATGATAGCGGCCATAGCCCTGGCCGCAGGCACAGCCGGCGCGCATGCCGGCGAGTGGAGCCTCGACAGCTGCATAAGCTACGCCCACGCCCACAATATCAATGTGCGCCTCAGCGAGGTCAACTGTCTCAACGCCGAGTATGGCGTCACGGAGGCCAAGGACCGCTTCCTGCCCTCCGTGGCCGCCGGCGCCTCGCAGAGCTTCGCCTTCGGCCGCGGCCTCACCGCCGACAATACCTATGCCAACCGCAACACGCAGAGCTTCGGCGTGAACGTGGGGCTCAACATGCCCATCTTCCAGGGCCTCGCCGGGGTGCGCCGCCTCGACTATGCCAAGGCCTCGCTGCGTGCCGTCCTCGAGCAGCACGAGGCCACCAAGGACGATGTGACGCTCAACGTGATAGCGCAATATCTGCAGGTGCTATATTGCAAGGAGATGCTCGCCGTGGCGGCCGACCAGGTGCAGCTCTCGCGCACCGAGCTTGCCCGCCGCCGCGAGCTCCTGGCAGCAGGCAAGATCCCCGAACTCGATGTGCTCGAGGCCGAGGCGCAGCTCGCACGCGACGAACTCACGGAGGTGACGGCCGACAACGACCGCGTGCTGGCCCTCGTGGCCATGGCGCGCCTGCTGCAGCTCACCGATGCCGACAGCTTCGATGTGCGCCCTCTCGACACCGCCGAGCGGCCTCTGCCATCGGTCGATGAGGTGTTTGCCGGAGCGCTCGCCTCCAACCACGGCGTGCGTGCGGCCGAACTGAATGTCAAAGCCGCCGAGAGCAACGTATCTCTCGCCCGCACCGGCTACATGCCCACACTCTCGTTCAGCGCCGGCCTCGGCAGCAACTACTACAAGGTGGGCGGTATTCCCGGCGACACGTTCGGGCGGCAGATGCGCGACAATTTCAGCAAAAGCCTTGGCTTCTCGCTCAGTATCCCCATCTTCGACGCATTCGGCACCCGCAACAGCATCCGCCGCGCCAAGGCCTCGCAGATCACAGCCGAACTGCAGCTCGACGACGCCCGCATGCAGCTCTACCAGAACATCCGTCAGGCCCACAGCCAGGCCACGGCAGCCCGTCGCAAGTGCGCGAGCGGCGAGGTGGCCGCCCGATCGTCGCGCGCCGCACTCGAAGCCATGCAGGAAAAATACAACTACGGCAAGGCCAACGCCTCCGAGTTTGAGCAGGCGAAGAGCGCATGGTTCCGTTCGCGCTCCGAGCTCGTCCAGGCCCGCTACGAGAGCATCCTGCGCACCCGTATCGTGGAGTTCTACCACTCGGGGCGCTGATTCCCCGTGTGTCCACACTGTCCACGTGTCCACGCCTCCGCAGCCGTGGACACCGTGGACACCTGCGTTTCCGATTATGCGTGTCATGCAAGCGCAAAACGCTGTGCGCCCGCAATGTAGGGACAGCCTGCGTTTCCGCACCCATCACAGGCGCGCTCACCGTCAGGTGGGCTTCCCGCCATCTGCGCGCGACTTTTTTGCCACTAATGAGTTGTCAAAAATAGTTATATGTAAGCTTGTATAGCGAGGGTACAAAAGAACAGAGGAACAGAAGA
>CAJTOZ010000044.1 GCA_910578095.1 uncultured Muribaculaceae bacterium
CATCCACCACAAACCGTTACCTAAAAATTGTCATGTACTGTAGCCTTTGGCACGTCCCTACATTGAGAATAAAACCTTGGGGACTTTGGCGGATAACCATTTTATCAATCCTTTTGTTTCTTTTGTCATTTTGTGCTTCTGTGACAACCAAAATCTAAGGTGATTTATGGGCTCACGGCATTAATATGGACCCGCACCGAAATATACGCTCTTACAATCGCAGGGACGCACCGTGGTGCGTCCCTGCGATTGTAAGAGCGTTTCTCTTGAGCCGGTTTCTACCGGTCGATGCGGCTATAGCGGTGATGCTCGCCTTCGGTGCCGGTGGTCCAGCCGCTGTTTTCGCCCGGTTTGCCCACCCATCCGGTAAACATCGGATAGGCGTGCGTGATGTGCCGGCGCTCAATGGGCCAGCGCCATTCGGCCGGAAGCAGCAGCATCTGCGGAGCCGACAACTCGTGCTCGCCGCCGGGCGCCGAAATGGCCTCTATCCACACACCTTCGTTGACGTGGGTGGCGCCTTCGTTTTCGGTGAAGATCGTGAAATCACTGAAGCTCTCGGATGCGAGCCAGTTTTCGGGCACCTTGAAGGTGCGCGTCTCCACTTTGGAGAAATCGATGTCCTGATATCCGAGACCCACTCCGGCCATGGCGCCGCGCGGCACTCCGAGCAGATCGTGAATCTCGCCCCACATGTGCTCTATTCCGCGGCCTCCGAAATAGACGTAGCTGTTGAGCACACCTCCGCAGGCGAGGGGAGTTACGTTCAGCTCGTCGGTGCCGTCGACGTGCGATAGCTTGAGCACCACGTCGTTGAAATCGTAGTCGTCATTGTTACCAAGGTCCTCGCAGGCCAGGATCCACTCTTTGGGCTCGGGTTTGGGAAGATCGTCGGGCGTGAGGTCCTGCTCGGGCGGCCATGTGTTGTGGATGCGGAACACCATGTCGTTCAAATCATTGTCGCCATCACCAAGTTCAAAGCCTATGTATGTGCTGCCGTTGAAGCGGAATTTGGCTGCGTAGATGCCGCGGTAGTTCGGGGCTATCTGATCTATGGGATAGCCGCTCATGGTGTAGTTTTTGTGGTGGAACAGGTAGTAGTTCATGGCCGATTTTCCGAAATAGAATTTCTCGTCTTCCTGCACGCTGCCATAGAAAAAGCCTATGCGCGTGCCGGCCGGGAACTCATACGACGATTCACCCTCACCATCCTCGCCGAAATAGACAAGGCTTATGCGTGTACTCCGCATTATGCTCGGACGGAACTTTCCGATGTTGTTGGCCAGGGTCTTGCAGAGGTCGCTCGTGAGGTTCTGCCAATCGGTCCACTCATGTTCTCCATCGTGGTTCTGCGAAGGATTGTAGAGATTGGGGTGCATTGACCATTTTTCGCAGTATTTGAATTGTAACATTCCGTTGTCGCCGGACATGCCGTGCTCAGGGTCCACGCTGTTGCGGCGGAACATCACGTATTTGGGCACTTCCTCAAAGAATCTCTTGGGATCGGCATACAGAGCGGCTTCGTCCTCGGGCTTATAATAGTAGTAGCCCCAGTACATCTCGCTCTGCGGCGTGCGCCACATGAGGTCGAGATCCACACGGCCGGTCTCGCGCACGCTGAATGTTACGTCAGGGTCGAGAATCTTGTTTTTGAAAAAGTAATATGTGACGTTGTCGTCGTGGTCGTTGAAATTGTAGTCCGACGGATTGTTGAACAGTCCGGCTTTCTGCTCCCCTTCATCGTTGATGTAGCTGAATATGACGGGGATGATGTCGAGGTTGGTAAACTCGGGTGTGCGGCGGCTGTAGTCGAAATTGTTCAGTGCGTACAGACGCGGAACACTCACCTCCACCTTTTGAAATGGCGGGATATTGTGCTCTGCCTGTATGTCCTCCCAAGTTTTGCTGTGTTCGGTCACATAAGGTTTCATGGCCTCAAGGTTTTCATCGGCCAGACGCTTTACCTTGTATTCGAGCGGCGCGGCGGTGACGGGGCAGGTGCCGGCGCGCGAGCCGGTCTCGCCTATGCTGATGATGCCGTTTTCGATGTGGGCGAGGCCACTCCAGGCGGCAGTGCCGTCGGACAGCGTTATCTTGGCGTATACATGCTCAGTGCCTTGAGGTATGTCGAAGCGGGCCGAGGAACGTCCGCCCGACACGGTGGATTGTGCGAGAATGGCGCATCCCGGAGCGCCGGGTGCATCGGTATAGAATGTAGCGGTGCCGTTCGTGTGTCCTCCGAGGCTGATTTTAGCTTCCACGGGCGAGGCCATGCTCCATGTGTGCGATTTTGCAGGTACGCCGAATTCTTTCACGAAACTGCGCACGTACAACTCCTCGGCGGGTATTTGCGGTGCATCGCTGCATGCTGCCGTAAGGATGGAGAGAATGATTGCCGGAATATACGGCAAATTTGTACGTTTCATTGCAGGAAATGTGTGTTTAAAAGGTCGTTTTTTAAGAATGGAATATTTGCTTTTAATTGCTCGGCAAATTTAGCGAATTATACATACTAAAATTACCCCCCCCCATTTATTAGCAATATTTAACCAAAATATTGCACATTTAATAAAATATAACAATTGTACGACCACAGAGCAACTGCGCAGCGAATCCAACGTGCGATGCTCCGACAATGCTATTTCGCGTGCCATACCCTGGCACGCATTGCGAACCGAACCTCGTTTTTTTCTGATAGTCAATTTTGCCCTCAAGGGCAGGGCGCATTACCGCTATCCTGCCACGGTAAATGCCGCACGCAGAGCGGCACGGGCTTGCGCCGCATAGGGCGAATCGCTGCGCAGGAGCGACAGCACAGCGTCGGGCATGGCATGGCGGTCGCTCCGCCGTAGCCCGCAATGTTCAGCCACACGGCACTGCTGCAACATACTTTTGTGGTTGAACACCCGCAGGATGCCGGCATAGTCGCCGTTGCGCTCCATGGCGCGAAACTCGGAGCGAAGCGAATTGTACACCTCCCGCGGCGATGCGATGGAGCGCAGACTGTCGATATGGCGCTCGAAACTCTCGATGCTGTCGCAACGGCAATCCACACGATGCTCCACCACGCTTTTCACACGATGGCGCGTATGCTCGAGAGCCTGCGCCCCGATCTGCGAAGCCCATAGCCGCAACAGATCGCGCCGCACGGCGGCAAAAGCACGATCGGGATCGACGGCGCCCTGACGCGCGGCCACGGCGCGCACCACATCCTCAAGCATAAACAGATTCTCCACCTCGGCCACCTCCGGCACCATGATGCCGCGGGAGCGCAGATAAGCCACCTCGCGCGCATCGCGGCGGTCGCGGTCCACTATCCCCGATGCCGCCATATGGTGGAAATCCGAGAGGTCGTTGAAGCTCCGCACTGATTCGATCACCTTGTTGCAGCTTCCGAGCGAGCGCACCGTATAGTCCGGAAACACCAGCGGATAAAGCTTGGAATCGATGCTGTGCAGTCCGTCGCCTTCCACAAACAGCACAGGCTTGCGCGCGCCTATCAGCGCGGCGTATATCTCAGGGCCGAAACCCGCATCGGGCGGCAGCACGTCGTACGACCAGGCAATGGCGGCCGGATCGTAGCCGCGCACCCACACCACATGCGCATCGCCGCGCGAGGACGCGAAGTCAAGGTCGTGAGTGGTGTAGACCACCGTACAGTCGGGCCGCAACTGCTCCAGGCGGTTCCATAGCGCGGCCATCGAGGCAGGATGCATGAACATTTCCGGCGAATCCACCATCACCACAGCCCCACGCGGCGCAAACAGCAGGGCACCTATATAGTAGAGCACGGCACGTTCGCCGTCGCTCAGGCGCGATGTGGCGTAGGCCCCGGGGCTGTCGCGACGCTCAGCCAGCAGGCGCGCGCCCTCCACGAGGATGCGGTTGTCGGGAAAAAGTTCCTGCCACACAGCTATGGTGCGGTCGAGCTTCGTAGGGCGCGGAGCGGCTTCGACGGCATCGTGCTCAAACTTACGCCGCAGCAGGGCCGTCATCTCTTCCCCCAGCAGCAGCGCTATGGTGCGTTCAAAGCCTCCGGAGATATCGCCGCGAAGCATTCCGGGCGATGTAGCGAGGCTGCGCTCGTAGATGGCGTCCACACCATCGCGCACACCCACGCCTCCATAAAGGGCATGAAGCGCCGACAGGCAATATGCCCTGTCGCCGAGATCGGCAGCCATGCGGGCCGTAAAACGCGTTTTGCCGGCACCATTGGCACCCACAACCACCAGCCGGCGAGCCTCGGCAGGGAATGTGGGCGTGTCGCCGCCAGCACGCGGCGGCATAGCTATAGCTGAAGCAGCAGTATTCTTTTTCATGAACGCAAGTTACCAAAAAATCCTCATGTTGCCAAGCAAGACACCGGCAGCTTGTTTAAATATTGCAAAAACGCGTGAAAAAATCTTTGAGACTGTAAGATTTGGCGCCAAATTACGTAAATTTGTAAAGACAAGCAATCTTCTCCAGCTATGCATATACTCCGCCACATCATATGCGCGGCCGCCATACTCGCAGCCGCTATCAGCGCCTCCGCAGTCACGGCAGGCTCCTCTGCACGTGCCGCACTCGGAAAGCCCGACCTCGACGCCATACGCACCGCCACCACCGACGAGCATTCGCGCTACTACTACCCCACCCTGCTGCAGGCATTCATGCGCAACGACACCACCATGACGGGCGTGGAATACCAGTATCTCTACTACGGCACGCTCTTCCAGGAGGATTTCGACCCCTACCGCAAGCCCGCACATCCCGAACAGCTCGAAGCGCTCGCGCCACTTTTCACCAAAGATGGCGACCTTACTCCCGCCGAGCGGCAGCGCATACTCGACTACAGCATGCAGGCCGTGGAGGACGACCCTGTGAACCTGCGGCAACTGAACAACCGTATATTTGCCTACGAGCAGAAAGGAAGCACCAATCTGGCCCGCATCTGGCAGAACAAGCTCAACCATCTGCTGCTGGTAATAGCGGCGAGCGGCACGGGCGTGGACCGCGACAACGCATGGATAGTGGTGTCGCCGCAGCACGAATACGATTTTCTGAATCTAAAGGGTATCAAAGCCACGCAGCATCGCTTCGAGCCACCGTTCTACGACTATATAGAGGTGGAACACGCCGACAAGCAGCCCGCCGGCTACTACTTCAACATCGAGGAACTGCTCAAGCAATATTTCCTCAAGCACCCGTCGGAACTGCAGCAGTAGCGCGACATCGCCCGTTTTTTTGGCGTTTCAGATACA
Organism: uncultured Muribaculaceae bacterium; assembly: GCA_910578095.1. Taxonomy (GTDB): domain Bacteria; phylum Bacteroidota; class Bacteroidia; order Bacteroidales; family Muribaculaceae; genus CAG-873. The sequence continues at coordinate 5,244 of CAJTOZ010000044.1, forward strand.
GAAAATGCATTTTTTTGGCAAAACATTTGCAAGATTCAAATGTTTATACTAATTTTGCACTGCTAATCCCGGAGGGGACAGCACAAACGCTTCAATAGCTCAGTCGGTTAGAGCATCTGACTGTTAATCAGAGGGTCGATGGTTCGAGTCCACCTTGAAGCGCTACAAAATCATTATCACACAAGCTTCAATAGCTCAGTCGGTTAGAGCATCTGACTGTTAATCAGAGGGTCGATGGTTCGAGTCCACCTTGAAGCGCGAAGAGGATGTGCCGTGAGGCGCATCCTCTTTTTTTGTACAAGCCTGAATTACGGCGCATAGTTATATGTTATATGCAGGCTCGTGTAGCAGGAGCACAAAAGGACAAAAGAACAGAATAGACATAATTTATATTGATTATCCGCAAAAACGCCCAATTACATCAGAGGGGCGTCGCACGCAATGTAGATAGTATGTTTGTGGTGCA
>CAJTOZ010000045.1 GCA_910578095.1 uncultured Muribaculaceae bacterium
GCAAGCTGAGCCTCGAGCAGCTGGCCGACTACGGCCGCAGCCACGGCGAGCCCGCAGCCACCTCCGGCAAGCAGGAGCTCTACGAGGCCATCGTCAACATGTACGCATAACCTGCCGCATGTCATGACTGACAATTGATACAAAAGGACAAAACAGGCAGAACAGACAAATATTTCTTTGTTGATGTTGTCCTTTCTGTCCTTTTGTATCAATTTCATTTCACAATCTAAAAAATCACACAATGGAAAAAACTTGGCGATGGTTTGGCCCCAAGGACCCCATCACCCTTGATATGCTCCGCCAGATAGGCGTCGAAGGCATTGTTACAGCGCTCCACCATATTCCAAATGGCGAGGTATGGAGCCTTGATGAGGTCATGAGAATGAAAGACTATATCGAGGCGTCCGGCCTGCGTTGGTCGGTAGTGGAAAGCCTTCCCGTCAGCGAAGCCATAAAATATGCCGGTCCCGACCGCGACCTGCTTATAGAAAACTATAAGGAAAGCCTGGCCAATCTCGGCCGCGCGGGTGTGCGCACCGTATGTTACAATTTTATGCCTGTGCTCGACTGGGCACGCACCGAATTGGAGTATCCCAACGGCGACGGCACCTCCAACCTTTATTTCAATAAGGCGGAATTTGCCTATTTTGATTGCCATATCCTGGGCCGCGACAATGCCCGTGCCGACTACGACGAGGAAACCTTGCGCCGTATGGACGAGATAGCATCCACGATGGACGAAGAAGGGCGCCGCCGCCTCGTTGACAACATCATTGTCAAGACGCAAGGATTTGTCAACGGCAACATCTCTGAAAACGATCTCAAACCCGTGGAAAAATTCCGCGAGCTGCTGGCCCTTTACGACGGCATGACGCGGGACGATCTGCGGGCCAACATGAAATATTTTCTCGAGGCTATAATACCGGTGTGCCGCGAGTGGGACATCAACATGTGCGTGCATCCCGACGATCCTCCCCGCCAGATCCTGGGCCTGCCGCGCATAGTCACATCCGACGAGGACATACAGTGGTTTCTCGACGCTGTGCCCGACTCACACAACGGCCTTACATTCTGCGCGGGATCTCTGAGCGCGGGCGCGCACAACGATGTGCCGGCTCTTGCGCGCAAATATGCCGCACGCACCCATTTCGTGCATGCCCGCATATGCAACGTGCTTCCCAACGGCGACTTCCGCGAGGCCTCGCATCTCGATGCACGTCTGATCGATGTGGTGCGCACCTTCGAGCGGGAGCGCCCTGGCGTGCCTATGCGTGTGGACCACGCCCCGCTTATGCTCGGCGATGAGAAAATGGGCTACAACGCCGGCTATTCTTTCCACGGCCGCATGCTTGCTTTAGGCATGGTAGGCGGCATAATGGCAACAGTCAATACCGAAAAACAATGAAAAATCTATTCGACATCAAAGGCAACGTAACCGTCATCACCGGTGGAACCGGTGTGCTCGGTCGTGCCATAGCCAAGTATCTGGCCCATCAGGGTGCCAGTGTGATAATCCTCGGCCGCAAGGAAGATGTGGGTCGCGAAATCGTAGAGGCTGTGATGGCGGAGAAACCCGCAGGCAGCATCGAATTCATGAAGACCGACGTAATGGATCAGGCCATGCTGGAAGCCAACCGCGATGCCATTCTCGCCCGCTACGGCCGCATCGACACTCTGCTCAACGCTGCCGGCGGCAATATGAAAGGTGCTACCATCGCCCCTGACCAGACATTCTTCGACCTTGACCCCGAGCAATTCCAGAAGGTGCTGTCGCTGAATCTCACTGGCACAGTGATACCCACGCAGGTGTTTCTGCACCCGATGGCCGCTCAAGGAAAAGGCTGTATCATCAATTTCTCGTCGATGGCCGCTTTCCGTCCCATGACGCGTGTATGCGGATATGCCGCCGCCAAGGCCGGTATCAGCAACTTCACGGCCTATATGGCCACCGAGTGCGCCAAAAAATTCGGAGAGGGCATCCGTGTCAACGCTATTGCTCCCGGATTCTTCATCACCGAGCAGAACCGTGCTTTGCTCACCAATCCCGACGGTTCCTATACCGAGCGCGGGCGCGATGTGATACGGCAGACACCTTTTGGCCGTATGGGTGAAGCCGAGGAGTTGTGCGGCACCATTCACTATCTGATGGCCGAGGCCTCTGCGTTTGTCACCGGAACAGTGGCTGTGGTGGACGGAGGTTTCAACGCGTTCGCAATGTAATCCCGCGGCCATGGAACAGTTCATGACAGCCGATTTTCTGCTGACCACCCCCACCGCACGCGAGTTGTACCATGATCACGCCTCGCGGCTTCCAATAATCGACTATCACTGCCATCTTGACCCGGCATTGATAGCGGCCGATCGCCCTTTTGGGTCTATCACCGAGCTGTGGCTCGGCGGCGACCATTATAAATGGCGCGCGTTGCGCTCTAATGGCGTGGCCGAGCGCTTCATCACCGGGTCCGATACATCCGATTGGGAAAAGTTTGAGAAGTGGGCCGCTACCGTGCCCTATACCTTCCGCAATCCTCTTTATCACTGGACACACCTCGAACTGCGCACTGCTTTCGGCATAGACGAGACGCTCAATCCCGAAAGTGCGCGCCGCATATTCGACGAGTGCAACATGCAGTTGCGCACGCGTCCCGACATGACACCGCGCGGTCTCATGCGCCGCTACGGGGTGGAGACTGTGTGCACCACCGACGATCCTGCCGACACCCTTGAGCATCATCTCGCGATACGCAACAGCGGTTTTGAAATAAAAGTGCTGCCAACATGGCGGCCCGACAAGGCCATGGCAGTGGAAAATCCGGCTCTTTACGGTGAGTATATCTCGCGGTTGAGTGAGGTTTCCGGGGTGCGTATCACGTCGTTCGCCAAGCTGGCAGAGGCTCTGCAGCGCCGTCACGACTTTTTCGCCGAGGCCGGATGCCGTCTAAGCGACCATGGCCTGGAAGAATTTTATGCCGAGGATTATTCGGCGGCCGACATCGACCGCATATTTGCCGATGTGCTTGCAGGACGGGTTGTGCCGGAAGCCGATGTGCGCCGCTTCAAAAGCGCTATGCTCGTGCTGTTCGGCGAGATGGACCATGCTTCCGACTGGGCGCAGCAATTCCACTACGGCACCATCCGCAACAGCAATACGCGCATGATGCGCGCTATCGGTCCCGACACTGGTTTCGACTCCATCGGAGAGTTCAACACAGCCACTTCTTGCGCGCGCTTTCTCGATCGTCTCGACAGCCGCGAAAAACTGCCCCGCACCATACTCTACAATCTCAATCCCGCCGCCAATGAAGTGATGGCCACCATGATAGGTAACTTCCAGGATGGATCCGTACCGGGCAAAATACAATTCGGCTCCGGGTGGTGGTTCAACGACCAGATCGACGGCATGCGCCGTCAGATGAACACGCTTTCCCTGCTGGGACTTCTCAGCCGTTTCGTGGGAATGCTCACCGATTCGCGCTCCTTCCTGTCGTATCCGCGTCACGAATATTTCCGCCGCACTCTCTGCGATCTGGTGGGCGCCGATGTGGAAGCAGGATTGATTCCATACACAGGCTATGAGAAGCAGCGTGTGCAGCAGATGATAGAGGATATATGCTACAACAACGCCAAGAACTATTTTAAATTCTGATGACCGACAAATCCGCACGCCCCACCAACTGGCGATGGGCTATATGCACATTGCTGTTTTTCGCCACCACCATCAACTATCTCGACCGCCAGGTGCTGTCGCTTACGTGGAAAGACTTCATAGCTCCGGAGTTTCACTGGACCGATTCCGATTATGGCGACATCACCGGATTTTTCTCTCTGTTCTATGCAGCCGTGAGCCTTTTCGCCGGCAAGTTCATCGACTGGGCCGGCGCGCGGCGCGGCTATGTGTGGGCTATCTTCGTATGGTCGCTTGCAGCTTGTTTGCATGCGGCATGCGGATGGGCCACCATGCATATAGAAGGAGTGGAATCCATTGAGGCCTTGTATGCTATAGAGAGCGGAAGCGCATTGGCACTGGCTGTGGCATCGGTGAGTGTGTGGCTCTTTCTGGGATGTCGCGCGTTGCTCGCGCTTGGTGAGGCAGGCAACTTCCCTGCCGCTATCAAGGTGACGGCCATGTATTTCCCGAAGAAGGACCGTGCGTTTTCCACTGCGGTGTTCAATAGCGGCGCTTCCGTGGGCGCTTTGGTAGCTCCGCTCAGTATCCCTCTGCTGGCACGCGCGCTGGGATGGGAGATGGCCTTTGTAATCATCGGAGCGCTGGGCTTCGTGTGGATGGGGTTCTGGATGCGCATGTATGCCGCACCCGAGGATTCCTCACATGTCAACGCAGCCGAGCTGGCCTACATACGACAGGACGAAGCCGGAGAAACGGAACAGCAGATAGAAGCCGAGGAGCACGACACAATCCCCTTCTGGCGCTGCTTTACTTTCCGCCAGACCTGGGCTTTTATCACCGGTAAGGCTCTCACGGACGGCGTGTGGTGGTTTTTCCTGTTCTGGACACCGGCCTACTTCTCCGATCAGTATGGCTACGCCTCCTATACTCCCATGGGGCAGGCTCTTATCTTTACGCTATATCTTATTGTTACCGTGGTCAGCATCGGTGGTGGCTATCTTCCAAAACTCTTTGTGGAGCGTCGCGGCATGAACCCCTACGCAGGCCGCATGCGTGCCATGCTCATTTTTGCGTTCATGCCCGTACTCGCGCTGCTCGCACAGCCTCTCGGCGTGTATTCCGCATGGTGGCCCGCAATAATCATTGGTATAGCATGCGCCGGCCACCAGGCCTGGAGCGCCAACCTCTACAGCACCATCGGCGACATGTTCCCCACCAGCACGGTGGCTTCCATCGTGGGTATAGGTACCATGGCCGGAGGCATCGGATCTTACATCATCAACAAAGGTAGCGGCATGTTTTTCGACTACGCCGCGGCCGCCGGATCCGCCTTCTCCTTCTTCGGTTTCATCGGTAAGCCGGCCGGCTACATGATCGTATTCTGCATCTGCGCTGTCTGCTACCTGGCCGCCTGGTGCATCATAAAGCTCCTCGTGCCCCGCTACAAGAAAATCGAACTTTGATTTGTAGCAAAATATTGCGCCATAGCAGTTTGTTGATTAGGGGCTTATGGCACAAAGGCACTAAATTTTGCCGAATAAACACTGCGGGGCAGCCTGAATGGCTGCCCCGCAGTATTTATAAAATCGTGGTTCGTGTGGTTCTTCAAAGAATCACTTGCAGAATCCCAGCGCCTCGCGGCACTTGTCGGTGATGTACTGCCAGTCGGCGGCGGCGATGCGGTCCTTGGGGAAG
>CAJTOZ010000046.1 GCA_910578095.1 uncultured Muribaculaceae bacterium
AAGCCTTTTGTGCCTAATTGACAGCGTTTTAAAAATTGTCATGTACTGTAGCCTTTGGCACGTATAAGCAGCAGCCACGCATTTGATACATCGCAAAGCGATGTCCCTACATTGCGGGCGATGCCCCTACGATGTAATTGGGTAATTTTGCGGGTAATCATCTTATGTTTCTTATGTCTTTTTGTCCTTCTGTACCTCCCTACATCATGGGGCGGCAATCATTAAAAGGTTGCGCCGGCGCTTTCTCGCGAAAGCACCGGCGCTGTGGTCTTACATATTATATTTAATGTTATATTTAATGGCTATCCGCAAACGCACCCAAGGTTTTATTCTCAATGTAGGGACGTGCCTTCGGCACGTATAATTGGCATGCAGGCATATCATACATCGCAAAGCGATGTCCCTACATTGCGGGCGGTACCCTTCGGCACGTATAATTGGCACGCTGGCATATTATACATCGCAAAGCGATGTCCCTACATTGCGGGCGGTACCCTTTGGCACGTATAATTGGCGCGCAGGCATATTATACATCGCAAAGCGATGTCCCTACATTGCGGGCGGTACCCTTTGGCACGTAAAATTGGCATGCAGGCATATTATACATCGCAAAGCGATGTCCCTACATTGCGGGCGATGCCCCTCTGATGCAATTGGGTGATTTTGTGGATAATCAATTATATTTACTTTACGGTCTGTTGAACACCGGACCGGTCACGCGGTCGAACCAGGCGTTGAGCACCGTGTGCTCGCCCTGTCCGGTCCATTGCTGGAACTCGCCATAGGAAACCTTGATGTGGCTGCGTTCCACGGGCCAGCGCCATTTCTTGCCGGTTTCCTGGAAGAGCAGGAACATCTGCGGAGCCTCGCCTTCCATGGGCGGGGTCACGGTGTCGGTGCGTCCGTCCTCGCGGTCCACCTCGATGGAGAATCCGCCCATGTGGTCGCGGTAGCTCTTCTCGCCATCGTAGTAGTGGCCATCCTCGCGCGTGGCGATAGTGAAGTCGGGATCCACTTTGATGTCGATGGGCGTAGCGCGCACAAATGATGAGCCGGATGTATTGACCATCTCGGAGGTGCGCTTGCCGAAGAGGGCATGCCATTCGCCTCCCACGTACTCTTCTTGCGTTCCGTTCCAATATTTCAGGTACACGGGCAGCGTGCCGCCGGCGGCAAGGGGAGTGATGCGTGCGGTTTCCTCGCCGCTCACATGCTCTATCTCAAACACTACGTCGTTGAAGTCGAAGTCGTCGATGCTGCCAAGGTCCTCGCAGGCTACAACCCACTTGATGGGCTCAGGTTCGGGCTCCTCCTTGTCCACCACTTCGTGGGGATCCACACCGTCAATAAGGAACACTATATCCTGCAGGTCGAAGTCGTTTAGGCCCCTATTGTAGGGTTCTCCCTCCTTAATGACATTTCCATCCTCAAACGACAGATAGCGCCAGTTGTATTTCTCACCCAGCCATGTAGCGGCGCGCGGAGTGCGGCTGCCGGGAATCTGCACCATGTCGGAATCCTTGTATTTGTCTTCAGCATCGCGCACGGCACCTTCTTTCGGCTCCCAGCGCACACCCTTGTTAAGCGAGCTGAGCGAATAGAACACATCGCTCCACTCGTTGATATCGTCGAAATTCGTATCGGTCCAACCGGAATATATATAGAAGCCATACTCGCGGTCTATATCGTCGACATGTATCTTTATACCTTTGGTGACAAGTGATTTATATCCCTCTCGATTGGCTTTCGAATTTTGGCCACCGAATTTCGTATCGTTAGTAGGGGCCTGCCAATTGTCGTAGACAAAGTGGGTGTATGTGATTATGAATTTTGTGTAGGGATCGGTATCTTTGGCACCATCCTCTTTTTCGAAGCGCCAGCGGTACACATAGTTGTAGCGCTTATCCTCCGGCACCTCCGAGCCATCGTCGTAGGTCTTGCTGTTCACGAGACCAACACCATCTTCCAAATACTGGCGTGCGGCGTGAGTGACAGCACGGTCTTCCTCGGCAGTGGCAGCGAGATACTCATTGAGAGGGTACGGTTTCAGCTCGAAATTGTCCATAACTCCGAGATTTTCCACGTCCACGCCATTGTCGGCGAAGCACTTCATAAGAGTGGCATTCTCAGTGTAGTTTTCTATCACCTGCTCATACACATGCGAGTCGACAAGGCTGAGCACAAGATCGTCGCTGAAATCATTGGTCTTCTCCATGTCGTAGATGGGCAGATGCACGGGATTGCCCTCCTCATCGAGATAGAACATGCCGAGGCGTAGCGTGTGAACCGTCTGCCAGAAAAGAGGACGCAGGATAAAGTCGTGGTCGGTGAACTTGAACATGAAGTCCATCGTTACGCCCTCGCGGTTGATGTTGTAGCAATCCTCAGGCATCTTGCGGCGGAATACAGTGGCATTAAGGAAAGGCACCACCCACCAGTCGGCCTCATCCTTGCAGATTTCCGCAGTTACTCCGGCATTGCCGGGGTTGACGACAGCGCGGCCTTTGGAGGCGAGCGAAACAGAGCCTCCGAGCGATGTGGTCACCGACTCGCCGGCTGCATGGACCGTGACTTCGCTGATGCCACGAGGAATATCGAATTTGAGAGTGCGGGTACCGCTCACATCGGCAAAGTTGCCGAGTAGGTAATTGTGGCCGTTGAATTTGGCGGTGATCTTTACGCGTGTGGGATTTTCGACGCTCACTTTCACTTCGCCACGGGTGGCGTTGTTCCAGTCCTGCGTCTTGGCCACAGCCCCGAACTCCTTGACAAAAGCGCGGGTATAAAGCTCGGACGAGGGTATCTCGGGCACCTCCTGCGTGCACGAAGCCAACGCAACTGCGCCCAAAAGCCCTATAAGAGCAAAACGTGATTTAATCATGGGTATTTATACTACTAAATTAAGAATATTTCTACAGAAATGATGCCGCACGCACGCATGCATGCGACAAATTGGTGCAAAGATAGTGAAAATGAGCATTATATTTACCCCCCCCCGTGTTAAAATGTGTTAACGCGGCTACTTTTGCGCATAATCATAAATTTTAGTATCTTTGCAGCCGTACACACTCCGGAGGCCACACGCCGCCAAGATGTGAAAACAAAAAAATGATCAACCGCAAAAACCTCCACACTGCAGGGGCGTGCCTCCGGCACGCACAACCGGCCTTCAGGCCGATAATTGCGGACGGTCATACGACAAGCAACAGATACACATACCACGAAACAAACAAGCGTTTTTCAAACACTCTCTTATCCCTCCTCCGCTCTCAAATGAAAATCGGAATTATCGTAGCCATGAGCAAGGAGCTCGCACTGCTCCTGCACAATATCGAGGACGAGTCGCGCGTGACCGTCAACAACCGCAATTTCTACATCGGCCGCATCGGGCGCCATGAAGTGGTGCTGGCACAGTGCGGCATCGGCAAGGTGAATGCCGCCGTGGGCACCCTCACCCTTATCGAGAATTTCCACCCGTCGCTGATCATCAACACCGGAGTGGCCGGCGGCACAGGCGCCGGCGCACGCGTGATGGATGTGGTGGCCGCCACGGCCGTGGCCTACCACGATGTGTGGTGCGGCCCCGACACCGAATGGGGCCAGGCAGCCGACTGCCCCGCCCGCTTCGAATGCCCGCTGCCCGACGATGCCTTCCACGGCATAGAGCTGAAACGCGGCCTGATAGCCAGCGGCGACATATTCGTGAGCGACGCCGCCACCGTGGAGCGCATACGCGGCCTCTACCCCGACGCTGTGGCCGTGGACATGGAATCGGCAGCCGTGGCACAGGTGTGCCACCTCAAGGATGTGCCCTGCGTGGTGCTGCGCGTGATCAGCGACACCCCGGGAGCCGAAACCGACAATATGGCGCAGTACGCCAACTTCTGGGACGCAGCCCCCACCTGCACTTTCGACGCCGTGAACGCGCTGCTGGCGCGCCTCTGAGCACATCACCGCAATACATACCCCCACCCGCCCCGCAATGAAAGACCTCCAGGCCATTCGCGGGCGCCGCTACATCCTCGACCTCATAGCCGAGGGCGAGCACGAGCGCCAGGACTTCAAATACAGCATCACCGATGCCTGCAAGATAGCGCGCAGCATATCCGCCTTTGCCAACCGCAGCGGCGGACGCCTGCTCATTGGCGTGAAGGACAACGGCACTGTGGCCGGCGTGCGCAACGAGGAAGACATCTATGTGGTGGAGCAGGCCGCCGAGATGTACTGCCGCCCGGCGCAGCACGTGGAGTTCACGGCATTCCGCGTGGACGCATCTGCCGTGGTGATACGCGCCGAGATAGCCCGCTCGGCCCGCAGGCCGGTGCAGGCCCGCGATGCCGAGGGGAGGTGGACGGCATTCTACCGTGTGGCCGACGAAAACATCCACGCCCACCCGCTCATGGTGGCGGCATGGCGCCGCAGCCATGC
>CAJTOZ010000047.1 GCA_910578095.1 uncultured Muribaculaceae bacterium
TAGGACGTAACGGTCCAGGCGTAGGCATCCGGCGCAGCGGTGCCGGGCACGGAGGTGCGCGCCGGGCGGCCCATGCCATCGTACTCCGTGCGCGAGGCGATGCCTGTGGCGAGATCGGCTGTGGCCACAGCTCGCCCGAGGCCGTCGTAGGTGGTGCGCACGGTGTGACGTCCGCCGCTGTGGAGGTCGATGAGGTCCGTGGCCTCTACGTAGTTCTCCACATCGTGGCCCGTCTGATAGGCGAACGACTGCAGCGGGCGCTGCCCGATTTTCACCCCGGAAAGCCGTCCGGCAGTGTCGTAGGAATAGTGGGTGGCTGCTGCAGCCTGCGTGCTCACCGACGCCACGCCCACGAGCGGCAGCCACGTGTAGTGCATGGCCAGATACAGGTCGTCGTCCTGCAGGCTTGTGCCCTCGGCGTTGAGGGTGGTCGCGCGGGAGCCTTCGGCGTTGAGCACCTCGGCGTGGGAGTAGCCCGAGATGCGGTGCGCGGGGTAGAGACCTCCGTAGCCCCACAGCCATGCCGACGACAGGCCGTCGGCATCGGTGGATGAGCACAACTGCCCGCCGGCCAGGTAGGAGCACAGCGGCGACAGCACCTTGTCGGCCGAGCCGTCGTAGGCCGTCGAGGTGCGGGCCACGCGGAACGCCCCTGAGGCTGTGTGTGTATAATCGGCCTCGTGCACCGCCGTGGCTCCCGCGCGGGAATCGGTCTCGCGCACGGGCATGCCTACGGCCCCCGCCTGCACCATCTGCGCCTGCACGCCCTGCACTGCGGCATCGGGATAGTCCACCGTCACGGTGCGTGCGGTGCCGTCGGAGCAGGTCGTGGTCACCGATTCCGGCAGCCCCGTGCCGCGCCTGTAGGTGAAGCGCTGCTCTGTGGCGAACGCGCCGTTGTCGGTGTACACCGTATGCGTCTTCTTGGCAAGGCGCTCGGTGAATGAGGCAACAGTGTAGGCGCACACTGAATATGGGTTGCATTCGATGTTCCATACCCGTGCGCTCTCTTCTATCACCTGATAGGAGTTGTCGAAATCAGGAGTGCACGGGCTCTTGGGGCGTGTCTGCATGTAGTCGCGCCGGATGAATGTGGAGCTGATGCGGAAGCCGGGGTCGAAGGATTCGTAGGTCATGCTGTCCTTCTCTACCATGACGTAGCTGCCGGAGGCTTCGCCGGCACGGTATGTCTCCACGGCTACAAGCTGCGGACCGAGGCTGAACGCGCGGTTTATATTGCTGTGCGACCGCATTCCGTAGGAAGCGTTGTCTATTGCGTTGTGCACGGGCAGTATGTCGCGGTGGCGGTACACAATGCGGCCCTCCTCATATGTGGCGGTGACAGTCTCATACCATAGAGGGGTTTCGCCGGTGTCGAAGCGCATGCAGTCGGACACCGGATTGATACTTACGGTGCGCAGGGCCGATGTTCCCGGCATTGCTCCCGGGGAGAACTCCCTCATTATGAAAATAGTGTTGGCCACATCGATGAATGTGGCAATTGATGGCACCTCGCGCACAACAGCCGGCGAATAGGAGTATGTGACCTTGCGGGCATCGGAGCCATCGCACCACATCGTCACCGATTTCACGCGCAGTCCTCCGCCCACGCTCAGGTAGGGATTGTCGTCGGGATGAATCTCGTCGCCGTATGTCTCCACGCGCACAGGCGCGAACGTGTGCGGCTCGTACTCAAAGGCGCACTTCCCGCCCGTGGGGTAGGTGACGGATGTGAGCATGTTTGCCTTCATGGCCTCCGTGTCGACCGAGCGGTCGGCATCGCCGAACTCCTCGTAGAATCCTTCTGTGTTCTGCAGCTGCGTGTGCCGTTTCAGCCGCACTTTGGGGGTGAGCGATTTGTTGTTCGCCGCGGCATTGTAGAACCCCCACCAGTCCTGGGCATAGCGCCCCGCGAGAGTATAGCCCTGCGCATTGTAGTCCATCATGTAGTCGCCCTCGCCGCTGATTGATACCTGCCGCAGCAGCGAAGGCCGGCCCGATGTCTCGGCATAGGCGAGCGACACAGTCTTCACCGTGCCTATGTGATTGTCCGTTGTGACGGTCTCAAGCAACGGTCCCGCCGCCGTGTTTGAGTAGCTGAAATTTACCTCGCCTCCCGGAAAGCTTATTTTCTCGAGAGTGAGATAATCGGGGCACGGACTGAAGGATGTGAAATTGGCATTTTCATAGTTGTCGCTGTCAAACATGCCGTCGACCTTGCCATCGCTCCAGGCCATGATGTCGCGGCTGTCCATGAACGAGCATCCGCCGAGCATGCCGGTGGCGGGGACCGTGTGGGGCTTCAGCGTCCAGCCCAGCGATATCACATCGCCGGCGAGGGTGCGTATCTCGTTGAGGGCCCATGCCGTGCGCAGCATGCCGGTGTTGTACTGCGGCGAGGGCTGGAACTCATAGGGCGCACCGAATATATACTTTTCGCCTTGCGGACCGGTCACGGTGATGTTGTCGAGCGCGTCGTCGGCCGTGACCGAATACTCCATGTCGAGGCCACTGACAAATTCCGGGTGTCCGCTCCTGAAATCAATGACACGCGTGATGGTCTTGCCGGGGAGCGACAGTGTGATGATGTCGTGCTGGCTGTCGCAACGCTCCGGGAAATATGTGGATGGCGCGAACATGCTCACCATGCACTCGAAAGCGAGCCCCTGCTCTTCGGCGTTTCCGGCGATATTGCCGAGAAACGGGAAATGCTCGTCGGGGCGGCCGAGGATGGTGCGTGTGGCACGCAGCGCGGGCTGCAACGCCCAGCCGTAGCCGCAGGGGCACGGGTCGTCGAGCACTTTGATGCCGTTGCTGTGGTAGTGCAGGGACAGCGGCAGCGAGCAGTCGCCTGCCGTAATGGTGTAGAGCGGGATGTCGAGGTTCACGGCGCCTGTGAGCAGCGCCGGCTGCGGCATCTGGTATTCCACCGGCTGCGCCGACTGCGGCGTGGGCGGCGTGAGGTCGCTTTTCACGGGCGTGATATAGGTTTGCGCAGCAGCCTGTATGGCCGCGGCGGCAAGAAATGAGCATATCACACCCGTAAGTCTCATAGGCTGACGGATATCTTGCGGTTTAACACAGGATTGTCGTGCGCGCACAGAACCACGATGTAGCGCCCTGAAAGAGACTGCGGCACTGGAAACCGGAAGCCGGCATTGCCGCCCGGCTGCGGCGCGATGCACTCGTGCATATAGGCATAGCCGTTGATGTCGAGCAGATAGACATCGATGAGCCTTCCGGAGCAGAATCCGTTGAAATCAACGGAAACATCACCATCTGCAACACTTACGGAGGCGGATTCGAGCATGAAAACGATGCAGGAATCGGTGTCGGTGCCATCTGTTTCACCGGCATCATCAACAATCAGTTCCCGGGTATCGGCCACATAGAGGTGGTTTTGGCCACCGCGGCTGCATTGCAGGGCCAATGGCAACGGCGAGCCGGCCTGCAACCATCTGTAGACGAGCAGGCTGTCCGGGATGGATGGGATGGAATCGGAGTACGAACGAAGCTCGTCGTGGTGTTCGGCCACGACGTACACGTGGCGCAGGGTGTCGCCGCCGGCCACGATGCTTCCCGGACCGAACACACGGCAGGCGAGCCTGCCCTCGGCCGACAGCCGGCACTCCACGTCGAGAAGGCCATGGGCTGTATATGGCGAAACGAAACCTTCGGGCAGGCAATAGGCCGGCGCGGCAGAGTCGGCAAGCATATACTCCTTGCGGCCGGAGTTGTAGCCGCGGTACACCGCGGTATCGCCACGCTGCAGATATGCCCGGCACAGACCGTCGGAATTCTCGTACAGGACATTGCCCGCACGGCGCACATAGGCACGGCTGCGCTCGCCTACGGTATTCTGATTGTCAAAGTTCCAGAGCGTCGATTTTTCAATCTGCTCCACGCTCATCGGCACAAGTTCGCGACTGAGCATCCGCTTCTCACCCGCTGCATGGATAGCAAGACCGGCCGAAAGCAAAAGGAGCAGAAGAAGCGTGCGTGTCATGGCGATTTTATTAGATTTTTGCAAATCTAATAAAAAATTGGCATAATACGCACTATATTAGCTGGAATTTTTTAATTGATTATCCGCAAAATTACCTAAGTTGACATCATAAGGTTACCGGCCGCAATGTAGATAGTATGTTTGTGGTGCAGAACTGAATATGCAACCCCGTCATGC
>CAJTOZ010000048.1 GCA_910578095.1 uncultured Muribaculaceae bacterium
ACCATCAGGACTGGATGGACCACATCACCTCCGGCGCCTACGAGCGCTACTACGAAGAGATGTACGCCGGCCGCTGATTTTTGCGGCCAGGGTGGTGTAAGAATCGGGGCAGTGTTGTGTATTAACAACGCTGTCCCGATTTTGTACGTGGCCACAAGTGGTGTTATGTTTGTCGATAAGCGGGATATTTTGTAGCTTTGCATAAAGATTTGAATTATGGTATCTGTCGACGCGCTTACTGTGGAATTCGGGGGGACGACCCTCTTCAAGGATGTATCGTTTGTTATCAATCCCAAGGACCGTATAGCCCTTATGGGCAAGAACGGTGCCGGCAAGAGTACTCTGCTGAAGATTCTGGCGGGTGTGCGCACGCCCACACGCGGCAGTGTGTCGGTGCCGAAGGACTGCACGGTGTGCTATCTGCCGCAGCATATGATGACCGATGATGGGCGCACCGTGTTTGAAGAGGCATCGCAGGCTTTCGCCCATCTGAAAGAGATGGAGGCGGAAATTGATGCGATGAACAATGAGCTGGCCACCCGCACCGACTATGACAGCGACGACTATATGGCGCTCATAGAGCGTGTGGCAACGGTCAGCGAGAAGTTCTACGCCATAGATATGACCCACTTCGAGGAAGATGTGGAGAAGGCGCTGCTCGGACTGGGATTCGAACGCTCCGACTTCGGGCGTCCGACATCGGAATTTTCCGGCGGATGGCGCATGCGCATCGAGCTGGCAAAACTGTTGCTGCGCAATCCTGATGTGCTGCTGCTCGACGAGCCTACCAACCATCTTGATATTGAGTCTATAGGCTGGCTCGAGGATTTCATCATCAATAGCCCCATGGCAGTGGTGGTGATAAGCCACGACCGCCGTTTTATCGACAATATCACCACACGTACCATTGAAGTGACGCTCGGCCGCATCTACGATTATAAGGCCCGCTACAGCCACTATCTGGAGTTGCGTAAGGAGCGCCGCGCACAGCAGCAGAAGCAATATGCCGACCAGCAGAAGCAGATAGCCGAGGCCCGCGAGTTCATAGAGCGTTTCAAAGGCACGTATTCCAAGACATATCAGGTGCAGAGCAAGGTGAAATGGCTGGAGAAACTGGAGATAGTGGAGGTGGATGAGGAAGATACCTCGGCGCTGCGGCTGAAATTTCCGCCGTGTCCGCGTAGCGGCAGTTATCCGGTGGTGGCAGAAGGTGTGGGTAAGAGCTACGACGGGGTGCCTGTGTTCGGCGGCGCATCGTTCACCATAGAGCGTGGCGACAAGGTGGCCTTCGCCGGCCGCAATGGCGAGGGCAAATCGACTATGGTAAAGGCCATCATGGGAGAGATCGGGCATGAGGGCACACTGACGCTCGGCCACAATGTGCGCATAGGCTATTTCGCCCAGAACAGTGCGTCGCTGCTTGATGAGAATCTGACGGTGTTCCAGACTATCGACGATATTGCCGTTGGCGATGCCCGCCTGCGGGTGCGCGACCTTCTTGGCGCTTTTATGTTCGGTGGTGAGGAGGGACAGAAAAAGGTAAAGGTGCTGTCGGGTGGCGAGCGCGTGCGTCTGTGTATGATAAAATTGCTTCTCGAGCCAATCAATCTGCTTATCCTGGACGAGCCCACCAATCATCTCGACCTGAAAACCAAGGACATCCTGAAGCAGGCTTTGCGCGATTTCGATGGCACGCTCATTGTGGTGAGCCACGACCGTGATTTTCTTGACGGCCTTGTCACGAAGGTGTATGAGTTCGGCGGCGGCCGCGTGCGTGAGCATTTGTGCGGCATCAACGATTTCCTCGCTCTGCGCCGTGAGGAGACAGGAGCCGGCACGGGCAAATGATCGTCGGCCTATGGCTGCGATGCCCTGACATGACATGAGCCAGAAAGAGATTTAGTATTTCTTCACCAGGATCGACTGCTATTACTCATATCAAGGTTGATATAATTGTATTTAATCAAAACCCCGCGCACCGGAACTTTGGTGCGCGGGGTTGACGCTTTCAGCCTCTAAAGGCTATAGAGTTAATCCAAATGGTTCTCGCCGATGGGCCATACGGCGTAGAGGATGCGGAATCTTGTGGCGTCGTCGGCCGGAATGAAGATGGAAGTTTCCGACGGAATCAGCAGGTTAGGAGCAGTGGGGTCGTAGTCGTAAGCCCACTTATCTTCGAAGATAAGCGGAGTGGGGCTGTAGTATTTAAATCCTTTAAATCGGCCTTCACCTTCATACTTATCATGTAGTTCCATCGGGGCTTCCAGATTTTCAACAATGTGGTCGCACCAGCACGTAAACCCATAATCGTCTAACTGATACTGCCAGTATATATCATTTGCGGGGTCGGCCCAGTTTTCATTGCTCTTGTTGTTATAGAAATACGGAATATCAAACGTGGCACCTTCCACTTCTCCGGTTTCCAGATTCAGATCGAACTTCGACATTATATAATAAGCGCTGCCGTTTCTGAATCGGCCTTTGAGGGCATCGAGAACAAGAGTGTAGGCATTATTGACGGGAGTATTTACAATAATGTTTTCCACCCCTCGGTGGTCAGTGTCAGCCCAATCTTCGACGGTAGCATCGAGTTTCACGGATGTCAGGCCGATGTGAAGCACGAAATTATAAGATTTGCCGGCCTGGAACGCAAATTTGAAGGGTGCCGTAACCTCGCTTGTGATTTTGCTTTGGCCATCGGCGAGATTGGGATCCTCGGTGACGACATCAAAATTGACAGTCACCAAGAGGGGGATTTCTTCGTTGCTGTATTTGTCTTTAACGGGAGTGGGCATCACCATCAGGAATTTATCGTCCTTGGTGAGGTTCATCACTGTGGTGGCGTTGTCGGGAGTGAGAGTGTTGTTGATGAAATCGCCGTTGTCGGCGGTGAGTGTGTAGGTGTTTGATTTGGCTTCATAATTCTCCCATTCGCCGGTGCGGAGGTTGAGGTCGCCGCTGTCGCCAAAATCGTTTGAAGATATCGACACGCTGTTGATTACCACAGTCGATTTGTCGGTAAGCTTAATGCTATGCAGGTTCAGGTTCGGCGTGCCATCGAGATTACTATCTTTATGGTCATCATCATTGGTATTTTCTCCATTAAACTCATCGATAACAGCCACGCGCTTGAAGGCTATGCGCGACAGTGCGTGCTTGAATCGGAAATTCACCTTCTCGGCAATGGCCTGCTTGCGGATATCCATCGTGTTGTTGCTATAGAGCAGGTCGACCTGATTGTCGGCGTTGTCGTCCATCTTGAACGAGAGTTTGGGGTCGCCGGCTGTGGTGTTCGAGGTGATAGCGGTGATGCCCGTAGCACCGAAGGTGTCGGTGTAGGGGGCATAGGCGAAGAACGATATTTTTTCTGTAGCATTGCTCGGCCAATATTTCACGGGAGTGTACTGCCACATTCCGCCTTCGGCGTTGTCGGCCCAGATAACTTCCTGGTTGTACATGAAGTTGGGCTGGTGATCGGGTTTGTCGATGTTATAGTCCTCGGTGCCGGTGTAGTAGCCGAACACACCGAAACCCTCTTCCTTAAGGGCGGGAAGGTCCATCACCGCTGCGCGCGATTCGGGAGCTCCGGCAAGGTAGGTGCCGAAAGCAACGGCATCGCCGTCGGTTGTCTCGCTGTTTGCGCCGTTGTTCACAAACAGTTCTTCTTCCTGTGTGCAGCTCACTGTGGAGATAGCTGCGATGGCTGCGAAAGCCATCAAAAATTTTTTAGCTTTCATGTCTGTGTTTTGACTTTGGTTTGTTTATTGAATTGGTTTATTTGATTAAATAAAGTTTTCGGATATGATGCTTTATTTTTTCTTGGAATGCAGACCGATGTCCACATCAGGCATTTCGTTCCAGTCTTCTACCCATACGTCGAGGCCCCAGTCGGACTCTTCTCCCGGCGGCAACGGCGGGGCCCACCATGTGGTCTCTGGAAACTGAACGTAGTTCCTCCGCAAGAGGAGCCAGTGCTAGTG
>CAJTOZ010000049.1 GCA_910578095.1 uncultured Muribaculaceae bacterium
GGGCGAACAGCGCATCGATGTCGGTGCGGGCATAGCCTTCGTCGCCCTTGCGCGGCAGACGCCCCGCGGCGCGCAAAGCTTCCGCCGCCGCGGGCCGCAGGCGGTTGAAGGCCTCGGGAGCGCGGGCGTCGATGGCGTCGCGATGGGCGGCGTAGAGGTCGAGGTATTGTGTGAGTGCGTTACTGTTCATTGTCCACCTGTTGTTTTATCCAGTCGTAGCCTTTCTCCTCCAGCTCCAGCGCCAGCTCCGGACCGCCGCTGTAGACGATGCGGCCCTTATAGAGGATGTGCACGAAGTCGGGACGGATATAGTCGAGCAGACGCTGATAGTGGGTGATCACGATGGTGGCGTTCTGCGATGTCTTCAGTTTGTTGACACCGCCGGCCACTATGCGCAGCGCGTCGATGTCGAGGCCGGAATCCGTCTCGTCGAGAATGCTCAGACGCGGCTCGAGCACGGCCATCTGGAATATCTCGTTGCGTTTTTTCTCGCCGCCGCTGAATCCCTCATTCACAGAGCGCGAGGCCAGCTTGTTGTCGAGCTCCACGATGGCACGCTTCTGGCGCATGAGCTTCAGGAAGTCGCTGGCCGAGAGGGGTGCCTCGTTCAGATAGGCGCGTTTGGCGTTGACGGCGGCACGCATGAAGTTGACCATCGACACGCCGGGAATCTCCACCGGATACTGGAACGACAGGAAAAGCCCCTCGTGGGAGCGGTTTTCGGGCGACAGCGCGAGCAGGTCGACACCGTGGAAGGTGGCCGAGCCGCCGGTGACGGTGAAACGGGGATCGCCGGCGAGCACACCGCTGAGGGTGCTCTTGCCGGAGCCGTTGGGGCCCATGATGGCGTGAACCTCGCCGGGGCGTATTTCCAGATTTATGCCCTTGAGTATCTCCTTGCCGTCGATGGAGGCGCGGAGGTCGTTGACTTTTAATAGTATATCGTTGTGCATGATGCGTGTTTTATCCGATTGAACCTTCGAGGGTGAGGGTGAGAAGTTTCTGTGCCTCCACGGCAAATTCCATAGGCAGCTTGTTCATCACTTCCTTGGCGTAGCCGTTGACGATGAGGCCCACGGCTTCCTCCGTGGGTATGCCGCGCTGGTTGCAGTAGAAGAGCTGGTCCTCCGAGATCTTGCTCGTGGTGGCCTCGTGCTCGACTATCGCCGTGGGGTTGAGCACATCCACGTAGGGAAACGTGTGTGCGCCGCAGTTGCCACCGAGCAGCAGCGAGTCGCACTGCGTGTAGTTGCGCGCCCCCTCGGCTTTGGGGCCCACCTTCACCAGGCCGCGGTAGCTGTTCTCGCTGTGGCCGGCGCTTATGCCTTTGCTGACGATGGTGGAACGCGTGTTGCGGCCCACGTGTATCATTTTTGTGCCCGTATCGGCCTGCTGGCGGTTGTTGGTGACGGCCACGGAATAGAATTCGCCCACGGAGTTGTCGCCCTGCAGGATGCAGCCGGGATACTTCCATGTGATGGCCGAGCCGGTCTCCACCTGCGTCCACGACAGCTTGGAGGCATCGCCGCGGCACAGGCCGCGCTTGGTCACGAAGTTGTAGACGCCGCCACGGCCCTCGGCATCGCCGGCATACCAGTTCTGCACGGTGCTGTATTTCACCTCGGCACGGTCCTCGACGATGATTTCCACGATGGCGGCATGCAGCTGGTTTTCATCGCGCATGGGAGCGGTGCAGCCTTCGAGGTAGCTCACATAGCTGTCGTCGTCGGCCACGATGAGTGTGCGCTCGAACTGTCCGGTGCCGGCGGCGTTGATGCGGAAATATGTGCTCAGCTCCATGGGGCAGCGCACGCCCTTGGGGATGTAGACGAAAGAGCCGTCGGAGAACACCGCCGAGTTCAGCGCGGCGAAGAAATTGTCGCGGTAGCTCACCACCGACCCCAGATAGCGGCGCACAAGGTCGGGATAATCCTTCACGGCTTCGCTGAACGAGCAGAAAATGATGCCTTTCTCGGCGAGGGCCTCCCGGTGGGTGGTCTTGACGCTTACGGAGTCCATCACGGCATCGACAGCCATGCCGCTCAGGGCCTTCTGCTCTTCCAGCGGGATGCCCAGACGGTTGAACGTGTCCAGTATCTGCGGGTCCACCTCGTCGAGGCTCTCGGGCCGCTTGGCCGCACGCGGGGCGGCATAATAGCTGATGGCCTGATAGTCGATGGGCGGGATGTCGAGATGCGCCCAGCGGGGCATGTCGAGGGTGAGCCAATAGCGGTAGGCCTTCAGGCGGAAGTCGAGCAGCCATTCCGGCTCTCCTTTGAGCGCGGAGATGCGGCGCACCACATCCTCGCTGAGCCCGCGCTCTATGCGGTGTGTGTCGATGTCGCTGACGAAGCCGTATTTGTACTCGCCCTGCGTGGCATCGCGCAGGATCTCGTCCTGCTGCTTGTCTTTATCTTTGTCCATACTATCCATACAAGGATATAACGATTTATTTGTAGTGGGAGTTTTCGGCGGCATGCTCCATCACATAGCCGCACACGGCCGGAGCAATGCGCAGGATGTAGGCCCGCTCGGGGTGCCGGCGCGTGTCGGTGATGTCGCTCTCGCCGGGCAGCGCGGCCCACACATTGAGCACCACGCTCAGGATGAGCATCCACACTCCGAGCTTGAACACGGCCCCGGCCAGACGGTCGAGCACACCCAGGTGCACGCCGTGCACCACACCGCGCACCAGATGCACCACCACTACGACGGCAAAATAGGCCACGAGGAAGGTGAGGGCATAGGAGATGGCGGTGTCCACCGTTGCCGAGGGGGCGGTGGCGCCGAACCACTCCACCACTTTCGGCCCGAACATGCGGCACGCCATGATGGCCACCACGAGGGCTATGATCTGGCCCGCCTGCGCTATCAGGCCACGGCGCAGCCCCAGCACTATGGCTATAAGGCCCAGCGCGAGCACCAGAATGTTGAATGCGCTCATATAATTTTGCTCATAAATAGTTTCAGATTGCAAAATTACTAATTTATACGCAGGATTTAAAAATGAGGAGCCAAAAATGATTATACCCGAAGTTTGAGTATCGATGCCTGCGGCAAAGTACAATTACAGCAACAGCGTAGGGCGAGGGCACAGAAGAACAAAAGACGCATAAGAAACATAAGAATTAATAATCAACAAAATAAACATTATGTTTATGATTATACGCAAACGCACCCAAGGTTTTATTCTCAATGTAGGGACGTGCCTTTGGCTACAGTACATGACAA
>CAJTOZ010000050.1 GCA_910578095.1 uncultured Muribaculaceae bacterium
GTCCGCCTACGCACCCTTTAAACCCAATAAATCCGGATAACGCTTGAATCCTCCGTATTACCGCGGCTGCTGGCACGGAGTTAGCCGATCCTTATTCGTACGATACTTTCAGACAGATACGCGTATCTGCGTTTACCCTCGTACAAAAGCAGTTTACAACTCATAGAGCCGTCTTCCTGCACGCGGCATGGCTGGTTCAGACTTGCGTCCATTGACCAATATTCCTCACTGCTGCCTCCCGTAGGAGTTTGGTCCGTGTCTCAGTACCAATGTGGGGGGTTAACCTCTCAGTCCCCCTATGTATCGTCGTCTTGGTGAGCCGTTACCCCACCAACTAACTAATACAACGCATGCCCATCCATTACCACCGGAGTTTTCAACCCAAGAAGATGCCTCCCTGGATGTTATGGGGTATTAGTACCGATTTCTCAGTGTTATCCCCCTGTAATGGGTAGGTTGCATACGCGTTACGCACCCGTGCGCCGGTCGCCGACAATCAGTGCAAGCACTGATCTCGCTGCCCCTCGACTTGCATGTGTTAAGCCTGTCGCTAGCGTTCATCCTGAGCCAGGATCAAACTCTCCGTTGTTTTTTATCTTGTTTTTCTTTTTTTTTAAAATCAGAAAAGCAAAGACTTATCTAAAATCTTTTGCTTTCACAAGACCTTCCCGAATCGTCCGCCCCGGGTTTTACCCCAGAACTATTTGCCGTTTATTGTGTTTTAGAATTGACCGGAGTCGTTTGCTGTGCCTTGCACAGCTCCTTGCTCTTGTACTACTCTTGTCTATTGTAATCGTTTTCAATGTGCTCAATTTTCTCGGGCATCCGGGATTTCCGTTTGCGGCTGCAAAGTTACGAACTATTTTTGGAACTACCAAATTTTTGTTCAACTTTTTAACTTTGTTTAGTATTTCGAGGTTCTCTGCCGCTTCGTTCCCGAAAGCGAGTGCAAAGTTACACCCTTTTTCCGTATCCTCCAAATTTTTTAGCAACTTTTTTATGCTTTAAAACATACTTTTTTATCCCTCCCCTGTGTATCAATAACTTACAAAATACATTTT
>CAJTOZ010000051.1 GCA_910578095.1 uncultured Muribaculaceae bacterium
CTAAAAATTGTCATGTACTGTAGCCAAAGGCACGTCCCTACATTGAGAATAAAACATTGGGTACTTTTGCGGATAATCATATTATTTTTTGTATGGAATTTATGTTGGTAGTCGGTGCATTTTACAAAAATAGCTTATCCCTACCGAGTATGCACACAGAGCGCTCCCAAATGCCGAAAGTAGGTGGCTAAAGGCTTTCAATTGTGTTTCAAATATGTTACAAAATGGGCGTTGTGACGACAAAATGCACTAATTGTAACAACTATGAAACAATAATCATTAAATATAATCACCTAATACACAGTGTTATGACCTGCATTGTGTAAGAAAAATCGCTCAATTAACATATATTAACCTTAAAATGCTTGCATTTGTCGATTATTGCGTAAATTTGAATCGTCAACGACAAAGAAACATCACAGAATCATCACAAAAAACGACATAAAATTATAATTATGGGAACCGAGAAATTTCAAAACGATCTGATGAAACTCCAGGGCAATCTCCTTAACTTCGCATACATGCTCACCAGCAACCGCGACGATGCCTACGACCTGCTGCAGG
>CAJTOZ010000052.1 GCA_910578095.1 uncultured Muribaculaceae bacterium
CTTGTGCCTACATTGACGTTGGTTGACCAATGGGAGGATGAATGTAAGAAATTTAACTTCGGACATATTGTAAAGGTGTGCTCGAAGAATAAATCATGGAAATCTGAGCTTGACGCGATTAAGTTTCAAGAAGAGTTTAACTATTCCGAGCAGGAACCCTCATATATTATAATTGCAACATACGCTTCATTTGCACGAGATTCCATCTTCAAAGATTTGATTTCAATAAGCGGTAAAATTAACAAGAAACTACTTCTTATTGCAGATGAAGTCCACAATATGGGATCTCCGAGAATCTTGAATAGGCTTGAGGGTGTAAAATATGTGAGACGAATAGGCTTGTCTGCTACACCTGAACGACAATTTGACGACAGAGGTAACAAACAGTTGCGCAAATTCTTTGGGTGTGATAACTCGGAGAACTACACATTTGAGTTTTCAATGCGAGAGGCTATTGACAAGGGGTATCTTTGTCGTTACAACTATTATCCACATCTTGTCAGACTTACTGATGAAGAGATGTCGG